>CANMCY010000047.1 GCA_947496375.1 Flavobacteriales bacterium | reverse complement strand
GCCGTTTCTTCCGTTTCCTTGCGTCCACGGTTTATCAGAGGCCTTTCAAAATCGTTAAATGCGTCTTCCTGGTCAGCGGCTTTGCCATGACGCATGAAAATGATGGTTTTGCTCATGCTTTTCTTGCCATGCGCACTGTTAATACTGCGGCCCAGCACCAGCCGGCTATCATCAACAGCCCCCCAATAGGGGTAATTGCACCTAGTTTTTTCAGGGAGCTGCCCCAGGTTTCATTAAGGGACAGAAAGTACAAACTCACTGAAAAAACCCACATGCCGGCTATGATAAGCAAGGAAGGCCTGAACAGTTTTTCGCCAAACAGGGAAAGCACTATGAGCCCCAGTGCGGTATAAACCTGATATCGCACACCGGTTTCAAAAACATCCACATATTTTTCGGTGGCTATGTTCTTTAATCCATGCGCGCCAAAGGCCCCAAGTGCAATGCCTGCGGCCAACAGCAACATGCCAACGGCAGCAAGTTTATAGTTGGGCTGAAAATTAGTCATCCAGCGCTTTTTCAATCAGGGTGAGGACGTAATTGCGGTGATCCTTACCATCCTTGTCCACGCCGGTACTGCTTTTTAGCTTGCGGGAGATTTCCTGCAGCTGGGCAGTGGCCCTGGCCTTGCTGATTTCATCATGGCGGCTATTGCCTTTCAGGCCTGTGATGGCTATCAAGCGCTCGGTATAGTTGATTTGCAACACCTGACGGAAGGTATTTACATTGCCATTCAGGTCTTCATCAAATATGGCTTTGGTCAGGTCGCCCAGCATTTCGCCTACACTATATTTGTTTCCGTACAGACGGCTGTCACTTAAGCGAAGCATTGTACTTGTGCTTAACAGATGGTCCAGCACTCCGCTTTGCATCGCATCTACACGGCTGTGGAATTTTGGGTCTTCAGTGGTGCCAAAGAAATTGTAACCGCGGCGTTGGGGTTGCAGGTAAGCCGTTATTTCAGCGGGAATTTCCATGGCATTGGGAGCAAACGCATATTTGGCCAGCGCATTCATGGCGCGTTTCTGATCTGCATAGGCAACAGGTGTGTAAGGGGCGGTGCTGTTGGCGCCGGGTGCCACGCGTTCCACGTAAACCCCACCCACATAGCGGCTGATAATACCTGCCATTTGTCCATACGCACCGGAAAGACTTCCGTATGCATTGCGCAGTTCCTGCCAGCTAACACCGCTGGTGTAGCGGTTCTTCAGGCCACGCATCAACGACTGCACTTTTTCAATTCTCTCAATGCCGTAAGTAATGGCGTCTGAGCTTAAGTCATTCACCATCACGCGTGGATCTATGGCTTTGCCGGGTGCACGCATGTCGTCGGCATCATTGCCAAAAGTGAGTTCTTTTTCACCGCTGCGCGAAAGGATTTTAGCGAGCCGGTCGCCTTCAGTCTTTTCATCATCCATTGCAAGACTATAGCCGTATTCGATGGCCCACATATCATAAGGACCGGGGGCAGTCTGGCAGTAATCCACCGCATTCACATCCCCATTAAGGTTGATGGCCGGATAATCCATGACAGAGCCAATCAGACTGTTGGCGGTAATGTTCTTGTCTTTCAGTTGTGAAGGGCTCAGCAGCTGACTGGCCTTCATATTGTGTTGAAGTCCCAGGGTATGCCCCATTTCATGCAATACCAGGTAGTGCAAACTCTGGTTAATCAGCTTGGTGATTTCAATTTCAGAGGCACCGGCTGCACGCAGGGTTTCCGCGCCCAGCAGCATTTCATTGTGCATGTTATGGCCGGCTTCGCAATAGTGCTGATCCGCTTTTTTTACTTCAAATAGTTTTTCTGCCACCAGACGGTTGGTTACAAATACGTATTCCAGCATGATGTCAGCGCCCAAAATTTCTCCGGTGCGTGGGTTGACAAAGCTGGGACCATAACCGCCAAACGGGGGATTGGGGCTGCTTGTCCAGCGCAGCACATTGTAGCGTATATCGCCGGCATCCCAGTCTGCGGTATCGGGTTGCTCCTTCACCTGAACAGCATTGATGAAACCCAGGGGTTCGAAGGCCTTGTTCCATGCCTCGCCGGCGGCTTTGATGGTAGACCGCAGTTCTTTTGGGGTGGTATTTTCTATCCACCATACAATGGGTTTTACGGGCTCGCTTTTGGCGGCAGCAGGGTCTTTCTTGCGCAAATCCCAGCGGTGTATCATGTCGCGGTAATTCACGGCAGCTGTGGTGGTCATATCATTCACCTGATCCGAGAAATAACCGATTCGGGGGTCATCAAAACGAGGTTTGTAACCATCGGCAGGCATTTCAATTAAGCTGTGCTGCACTACCACATTGGTGGCGCGGGCGTCGGTTACCTCTTCGCTTCCTCCGTTGATGGGGTAAGGGTTTTCGAACACATAGCGTACCACCAGATCGGTGTTCATGGGGTAGTTTTTCAATTGTTCGTATCGGGTTTTGCTACGGCTAAGGCCACCCAGGTTAAATGCCATAGGATTTCCGGGAAAACCGCTGGGTTTGATCTGGTGCAGTTTTTCGCTAAGAAACAATTCATCCGCATCAATGAGGTATTCTCCGGTTTTTTCATCCGAAGCCATGATTTTTTCGTATGCGAGAGAACTGTGACTGATGTTGGCGTTGGCGCTCTTGCTCAGTTCGCTGTTGGGGTTAAAATAAAAGCCGGTGTTTTGCTGCTCAAAATCGATGTATTCGAAGTGTTTTTTGATTTTGAAAATGCGGCTACCGCGGAATTGTCCACGATGAAAACCGGCATCGGTAACGCCATTTTCTGTGTAAGTGAAGTGAATAAATTCTTTATCCAGCTGGTTTTTCTTAATCAGCAGGTAGGATTTACCGGTATTGGTGTCCCTAAACAGGGTAAAAAGGCCGGGTATACGCTTGCAGTTTTTGGTTTTGGAAGCGATGGATGGCTTGTCTTCCTTGGGTTTGGGAGTTTCAGCAGCGGCAGTAGGAGCCCCTTTTTTATTTTTATCCTTTTTTTTCTGGGAGAATGCGGGTGCTGCAATACATGCAGATAAGGCAAGTAGAATCAGGTGTTTTCTCATAATAAAAGAAGTTGCAATGATAATGCAGGCGGGTGGATTTATTGCAAAAATCGGTGGGTGAACGCCCTTATTCGATGGTAATGCGCTGATTTTGGAAAGTAACGGTCATGCCGGGGTAAATTTTGTTGCGGCGGCGGGTTTCGATGGAGCCGTTTACTTTCACCAGGCCACTGTCGATGGCATTGTTGGCTTCAGATCCGGTTTCTACCCATCCCAGCAGTTTTAGCAGGGCATTCAGTTGTATGTAGGGGGTGGTGATTTTCATGTAGGTTATTCTAAAGCTTCTGGTTTTTCGCTGTAATAATTTGAACATGCAAACATCGCATTTCTAGAGGATTTTATGTCTATTATGTTGTTGCATGGTAAAAGAAAAACAAATGTTGTCAGGGAAATTAAAATGATGTAAAATTGTAGAAAAAATATTAAAAAATGATAGATTATGAAGGGGTTACCCAGTTTGTGAAGGTAGAACACATAGGGCTCAAGTCTTCGCATGCGAGACTATGCTTTCCTATTATAGCAAGAATTTATCGGAAGATGCTGGTAGGTATTAAATTCAGGCCCATAAAAGTGGATGGTGGAATAATTATCGACGGCCATCATCGTTATCTGGCTTCGGTTATTGCCAAAGTTTCTCTGGACATTCATCATTCACATAAAACTTCTGCAACCGAGATTTATGAATGGTCAGCGGTACAGTTTGATCAGAACGATTGGGACACAGAATCGAAAATAGCCATGTTAAATCAGTATGATGCTGAATTTAATGAAATAAGCACTGAAAAATTGAATGAATTATTGAATTAATTCTCTAAATTTGTATTGTGTATCTGTTTTTGGATATAGATGGTGTGATGGTTCCGGCCAAAAGCTGGGAGAGACCTGCATTGCTTCAAGACGGATTTATGAAATTCAGTGACAGTGCTGTAGCCGTGCTTCAATCTGTGATTACCCAGGAAACAGTAATCGTACTAACAACATCTCATAGAAACAGGTATTCTTTAGAGGAGTGGAATTTTATTCTAGAAAGAAGGGGAATTGTGGCTAATTCGATTACGAAACTTGAAGAAAGTGATACCCGTATGAGTCGCAAAGATGAGATAATGCAATGGTTTGAAACGCATGGTATCGACAGTGAATTTATTATTCTGGATGATGATAAATCATTAAATGAATTGCCGGCGTGCTTCAAGAAGCGTGTAATTCTTACCCATGCCGCCGTTGGATTGACAGCTGAACATTTGATGGAAATAAAAAGTAAGCTGCAAGTACCTGTTTTGGGTTAATCGCTTTCTGTATTTTAAGATTAAGGTAAGCCAAACATTTTGGCATTGTGCTTCAATTATCAGGTAAATTTATCAATCCTGGCACGTTTCATCAATATACGAAAAAAAACTGATATTTCCAAATTAATTAAGGGTTTAACTTCAGCAT
>CANMCY010000046.1 GCA_947496375.1 Flavobacteriales bacterium | reverse complement strand
TTCGCCGGCTTTCCAACAAAAAACCCCGCTTTCGCGGGGTCTTTCATTGTTTGCGGTGAGGGCGGGATTCGAACCCGCGGTACGAGTTACCCCATACGTCAGTTTAGCAAACTGGTGGTTTCAGCCTCTCACCCACCTCACCAAACCGGGGTGCAAATATACATGCTTCTAATCTCATTTGTCAATAAAAACAGCAATTTTTGCCAAACTTCGTTTGCACGGCCGATAATGACTAATTTTGCGGTCCCAAATTTTTCCTGTCAATGCAAATCCATATTACATTCCCCGATGGTGCCGTAAGAGCGTATCCCGCCGGTATCACCGCCCTGGAAATTGCCAAAAGTATCAGTGAAGGACTGGCCCGTAATGTGCTGTCTGCAAAGGTGAACGGTGAGGTGTGGGATGCCACAAGGCCCATCAATGAAGATGCTTCTTTGGCATTGCTGACATGGAATGATGCTGATGGTAAAAAGACCTTCTGGCACAGTTCTGCCCACCTGCTGGCTGAAGCACTGGAGTCCCTCTATCCCGGTATTAAACTCGGAATTGGGCCGCCCATCGAGAATGGTTTCTATTACGACATCGATTTTGGCGATCGCATTTTTTCTTCTGAGGAATTTGCCAAAGTAGAAGCCAAAATGAATGAATTGGCAAAACAGGAAAACACATTCGTGCGCCGTGAGATGCCCAAACAGGCAGCCATAGAGTACTTTACAACCAAGCAAGATCCCTATAAACTGGAACTGCTGCAGGATTTAAATGACGGTGAAATTACGTTCTATGAACAAGGCGCTTTCACCGATTTATGCCGAGGTCCGCACATTCCGCATACTGGTTTTATCAAGGCCATTAAACTCATTTCCACCGCAGGTGCCTATTGGCGGGGAAGTGAAAAAAACAAACAGCTTACCCGGGTTTATGCCATCACGTTCCCCAAAAAATCAGAGCTAGATGAATATTTGCTGATGCTGGAGGAAGCCAAAAAGCGTGACCACCGCAAACTGGGAAAAGAACTGGAAATATTCACCTTCGATGACGATGTGGGGCCTGGTCTGCCGCTTTGGCTGCCCAATGGTGCTCAAATCATTGAAACCCTGGAAACATTCGCCAAGCAAACTGAAAAGGAACACGGTTATCAAAGGGTGAAAACCCCGCACATAGCCAGGGAAAGCATGTATTTGAAAAGCGGACATCTGCCCTATTATAAGGACAGCATGTTCCCCGCCATGGAACTGGATGGTGAGCGCTACTACCTGAAAGCCATGAATTGTCCGCACCACCACAAGATTTTTGGTGCATTGCCCCGTTCGTACAAAGAGTTGCCCATCCGCCTTGCCGAATACGGCACCTGCTACCGTTATGAACAAAGCGGTGAACTGTTCGGATTGATGCGTGTGCGCAGTCTTCAGATGAATGATGCCCATATTTATTGTACCGAGGCCCAGTTTGAGCAAGAATTTCGTTCGGTAAATGAATTGTATCTGCGCTATTTTGAAGTGTTTGGAATCGAAAAATACCGGATGCGCTTTAGCAAGCACGATCCTGCCAAGCTGGGACAGAAATACATAAACAATCCTGAACTGTGGGAGAAAACTGAAAATATGGTGCGGGATGTACTGGTGAATAGTGGTATCCCGTTCGTGGAAGTAGAGGACGAAGCAGCATTTTACGGTCCTAAAATTGATATACAGGTGTGGAGCGCCATTGGAAGGGAATTTACCCTGGCTACCAATCAGGTTGACTTTGCCCAGGCCGAACGATTCGATCTTTCATTCGTGAACGATCAGAATGAGAGAGAACGTCCCATCATCATTCACCGCGCACCTTTGAGTACACATGAGCGCTTCATTGGTTTTCTTCTGGAACACTACGCCGGAAATTTCCCGGTTTGGCTCGCCCCCAGGCAGGTGGCCGTACTTCCAATCAGCGATAAATTCACAGATTATGCAATTCATGTTGCAGAATTCCTAAAAAAGGCCGATATTCGCGCCTTCGTTGACGAACGATCGGAGAAAGCCGGACGAAAAATCCGGGATGCCGAAGTCGCCAAAATCCCTTACATGCTCATCGTAGGCGAGAAAGAAGCCGCCGCCGGTGAAGTGTCTGTAAGAAAACATGGCGGTGGAGACTTGGGAAGTATGTTGCTTCAGGCTTTCACAGATCAGGTAATCAGCGAAACTAAAATTTAAAACACCGAAAATTGAGTACACCAGGCCATTATAACAGAGGTCCCCGCAAAAAGGAGGATTTGCACCGTATCAACGAAAAAATCGTTGCTCCCGAGGTGCGTCTGGTAGGTGATAATGTTGAGCAAGGGGTTTATCCCACTGCAAAAGCCATTGAGATGGCCTATGAGCAGGGTGTTGATCTGGTAGAAATATCTGGTACTGCAACACCGCCTGTTTGCAAGGTGGTAGATTACAAGAAGTTTCTATACGAACAAAAAAAGAAACAGAAAGAAATCAAGGCCAACGCCATCAAACAGCTTGTAAAAGAAATTCGTTTCGGCCCCAATACCGATGACCACGATGTTGACTTCAAACTGAAACATGCCCGTACTTTCCTTGGAGAAGGAAACAAAGTGAGGGCCTATGTTTTTTTTAGGGGCAGAACCATCATTTACAAGCAACGTGGGGTTGATTTGCTCATGCGTTTTGCCAATGCGCTGATAGAAGAAGGCGTGGCAAAACTCGAAATGGAACCCAAAGAAGAAGGGAAAAAAGTTGCCATTCTTCTTGCACCCAAAGGAAAAAAATAAAAGAAAAAAGATATGCCTAAAATGAAAACCAATTCCAGTGCCAAAAAGCGGTTTAAAGTAACCGGCACAGGAAAAGTAAAACGCGCCAAGGCTTTCAAGAATCACATTCTTACCAAAAAGGCCACCAAGCGTAAGCGTGCCCTCGGAAATGACGCTGTCGTAACAGATGCCGACATGAGCAATGTTAAATTCATGCTTCGCCTGGGCAAATAAAACAGAAACCATGGCCGTAGCTCCCAAAGTATGCATGAAAATGCGTCGCTAAAGCCACTAAACTAATATACTATGCCAAGATCAGTCAACAACGTAGCGAGCAGGGCTCGCAGAAAGAAAATCCTGAAGCACGCCAAAGGTTATTTTGGTCGTCGCTCCAATGTATGGACCGTAGCCAAAAATGCCGTAGAGAAAGGCTGGACCTATGCTTACCGCGACCGTAAGGTTAAAAAGCGTGAGTTTCGCTCTCTATGGATTGTGCGTATTAACGCTGCTTGCCGCGAAAACGGTATCAGCTACAGCCAGTTCATGGGTAAACTCAACAACAGCAAACTGGAAATTAACCGCAAGGTTCTTGCAGACATCGCCATGAATGACCCCGCCGCTTTCAAAGCCATCTTTGACAGCGTGATGAAAGGATAATTCCAACAAGTATTATTTTTAGGACAAAGGCCGCAAACTGCGGCCTTTGTTGCATTTTGGGTAATAAAACATTGATTATTCACAATACCCATCGCTGTGTAATTTTTATTTTGTCGCGATTCACTTGTAACGTATTATCTTTGCCTTTATAGAATCATTCACTTTGATCTTAACTTAATATGTCAACAATCACTTTCCAAAATCAGGGTACCGGTTTCATGGCCGCCCTGAAACAAAAGACCGACGCCTACTTTAAAGCCAATAATACCACTCCATACGGAAATTCTGCGCTGATTGGCAAATCATTCGTGATTATTTCCATGTTTGTGTCATTGTACGTATGGCTGGTGTTCTTTACACCCCAGAATGCAGGATTTGCCTTATTGCTCAGCTGTTTATTCGGCGTGAGTATGGCGTTAATCGGGTTCAATATTATGCATGACGGTAGCCACGACAGTTATTCCAGCAACCCCAAGGTTAACACCATCATGGCATATTCCCTGAACTTCCTGGGTGGAGATGCCTATTTCTGGAAACAAAAGCACGTGGTGAACCACCATACCTACACCAATGTGGAAGGCATGGACGATGACCTCGACGCAGGGATGTTTTTCCGCTTTCACCACGGCCAGAAAAAACGCGGTTTTCACAAATTTCAACACATTTACTGGGTGTTTCTTTACGGGGGTCTCTACTTCATGTGGATCATAAGCAAAGACACCAAAAAATTCCTCAATCAGCGTATATCGCCTAACAGCCCTAAATTCAAGTTTACTGTAGGACAGCGTATCCTGTTTGTGGCCAGTAAAATAGTTCACCTTTTGCTTTTCATTGGCTTGCCTTTTTATTACATAAAGGCCCACACAAGCTATTCTTATCTGCAAATTTTCTTTGGATATTTTATTGCCTGTTTCCTGTTGGGATGGATTTTATCCGTGGTATTCCAAATGGCACATGTGGTAGACCACACAGAATTTGTAAATCCTACCTATACCAATGACAAAGAGGTGATTGAGAATGAATGGGCGATACATCAGGTAAAAACCACTTCAGATTTTGCTACAGACAGTGCATTCCTAACCTGGGCCCTGGGTGGACTGAATTTTCAGGTTGAGCACCATTTGTTTCCCAGAATTAGCCATGTTCATTATCCTGCAATCAATAAAATAGTGAGAGAAACTTGTGCTGAATATGGTATTCCATTCCTGGAGCATAAAACCTTCCTGGACGCCATCAAATCCCACGTAAAGCATTTGAAATTTATGGGATCGGCTCCAGAGCTTCAGCCCGCATTTGCACATTAATTATTAATAAAGAAAAACGAATGAAAAAGCCCCGTTTCGGGGCTTTTTTTGTTACACTTGTCATGCAGAGCTTGTCGAAGCATGACTGTTATTGCTATCTTAGGGTAACGGATTACTCGGCCTACGGCCTCGTGAACCGTTGGGGGAGGATACCACCATCCAAAGCCCGTGCTATCGCGGCTTGTCATGCAGAGCTAGTCTAAGCATGACTGTCATTGCTATCTTAGGGTAACGGATTACTCGGCCTGCGGCCTCGTGAACCGTTGGGGGAGGATACCACCATCCAAAGCCCGGGCTATCGCGGCTTGTCATGCAGAGCTAGTCTAAGCATGACTGTCATTGCTATCTTAGGGTAACGGATTACTCGGCCT
>CANMCY010000045.1 GCA_947496375.1 Flavobacteriales bacterium | reverse complement strand
CTGTTGGCCGCGTATTTGGTGAGCTCCGCACTGCGGGTGTCCATAAACAGCACCGGATTTCCCTGGCGCACATAGGGTGCATACAGCTCGTTCATCACGTCGCGTGCACGCTGGCTTTCCGCCCCAATTACCACACGGTCGGGCTTCATAAAGTCTTCCACCGCCACACCTTCACGCAGGAATTCAGGGTTTGAAACCACATCAAATTCACCGGTATAATGTTTTGCTATGGCGGCTTTCACCTTGTCGGCCGTACCCACAGGCACGGTGCTTTTGTCTACAATCACCTTGTAATCGGTGAGCATATGGCCCAGTTGATCGGCTACATGCAGTACGTAGCTTAAATCGGCGCTGCCATCTTCACCCGGAGGGGTTGGCAATGCAAGGAATATCACCATCGAATCCTTAATGGCATCCTGCAGACTGGTGGTAAATTTCAGTCGGCCTTCCTTCAGGTTTCTTTTAAAAATCACTTCAAGACCGGGCTCATAAATGGTAATTTGCCCTGCGCTAAGTTTTTCTACCTTTTGGGTATCAATGTCAACACAGATGACGTTGTTACCGGTTTCGGCAAAGCATGTGCCGCTTACCAGGCCAACATATCCTGTTCCTATGACTGCTATATTCATAATAAAGTGCTAAAATATTGATTAATAGTGAAAGTAATGTATTCCAGTTGCTCAGAATCCATGTCTGTGCCCATCGGCAGGGCCATGATGCGGTCACACAAATATTCGGTTACCGGCAACGAAATATCTTGTCTGTAGGCGTTTTGCCTGTAGAGGGGCTGCGGATAATAGATCATGCTGGGAATGCCCTTTTCTTTGAGTGCATCCTGAAGTCCTGTGCGCATTTCCGGGGTATCCAGCACAAAGCAATATTGATGAAATACATGGGTACTTCCCTGAGCCCTGGCAGGAATGTGCAATCCAGGCCAAGCGCCCAGCGCAGCATCGTAAGATGCAGCTGCGGCTTGTCTTTCGGCGGTAAAACCATTCAGTTTTCTCAGCTTAACGCGCAAAATCGCTGCCTGCAAGGTATCCAGGCGGCTGTTCATGCCAATGATTTCGTGGTAATATTTTACGGATTGTCCGTGGTTGGCAATCATTTTGCAGCGCTTGGCCAGGCCCTCATCACCTGTGATGATGGCACCGCCATCACCGTAACAACCCAGATTTTTACTGGGGAAAAAAGAGGTAGTGCTGATATGCCCTATGCTACCGGCTTTTTTAACCGTACCATCGGAGAAAGTATATTCGGCACCAATGGCCTGAGCGTTGTCTTCCAGCACATACAAATTATGCTTTTGGGCCAGGGCCATAACGGGTTCCATGGGAGCAACCTGCCCAAACAGGTGCACAGGCGCAATCACGCGGGTATTGGGAGTTATGAGTGACTCAACCTGCCCAACATCCATGAGGTAGGTGTTGGGATTAACATCACAATAAACTGGCCTGAGGCCCAACAAATGGCACATTTCAGCAATGGCCGCATAAGAAAAACCGGGTGTAATCACCTCGCTGCCTGCGGGCAAATCCATGGCCATCAGGGCTATCTGTATGGCATCGGTTCCATTGGCACAGGCAATGGCATGGGCTGTTCCGTGGTATGCCGCCAGTTCCTTTTCAAACTCCTTAACATCCTGTCCGTTGATAAAATCCGTACGCTCCAGCACTGTGGAGATGGCACCATCTATTTCCTCTTTAAAACGCAGATACTGGGCGTGAAGGTCAAGCATTTTAACAGGCCGCATGCAGATGTGATAGATTTTGGGCAAAGATACGGCCCAACCCTCTAAATTAACATGGATGTTAATGAATGGCAAGTATTGTTGAAGAATTGCAAAAATCCTCATAAATCGCCCGTGTTTTCTTGCAATATGCAAACCCAAAAGTTAGATTTGCGGTAAATACTAAGAAGCTGATTAACGATGTCCGAAACTGCTAAAATTATTCTAGAAGGAAAAGAGTACGAATTGCCTGTAATCACAGGTTCTGAAGGTGAAAAAGCCATCGATATAGCCAAATTAAGGGATCTTACCGGCTACATCACCCTGGATATCGGCTACAAAAATACCGGTGCCACCACCAGTAGCATTACGTTTCTGGATGGCGAACTGGGCATTCTTCGCCATCGTGGTTACGCCATTGAAGACCTCGCAGAAAAGGCCAGCTTCCTTGAAGTGGCCTACCTGTTGCTGCACGGCGATCTACCCAACAAAGCACAGTTTCATGACTTCGACGAAGCCATCCGTGAGCATACCCTGGTAAATGAAGGCCTGGAAGGCATGTTTAAGGCATTCCCCACCGGTTCACACCCAATGGGACAACTGAGCAGCATGATCAGCGCACTGAGTTTGTTTTACCCGAAGAGCCTGAATCCAAACAGACCTGAGGATGCCGTTAACCGCACCGTGCTGCGCTTGCTGGCTAAAATGCCAACCATCTGCGCCATGATCTACAAAAAGCGCAGCGGGCACCCCATCATTTATCCTAAAAACAACCTCGATTACGTGACCAACTACCTGAACATGACCTTTGGTCAGGTGACCATGGACCATTATGCGCCCGATCCTGTGGTGGTGGATGCCATGAATAAGTTATTGATTCTGCACGCCGACCACGAGCAAAACTGCAGCGCCAGCACCGTGCGTATGGTGGGCAGCAGCCAGGCCAACCTGTATTCAAGCATCGGAGCGGGCATCAACGCCCTGTGGGGTCCCCTGCATGGCGGGGCCAACCAGGAGGTGCTGGAAATGCTGGAACTGATCCGTCAGGATGGCGGCGATGTGCAGAAATGGGTGAATAAAGCCAAAGACAAGAACGACAACTTCCGTTTGATGGGCTTCGGACACCGCGTTTACAAAAACTTTGACCCACGCGCCAAAATCATCAAGAAAACTTGCGATGATGTGTTGAACAAACTGGGCGTGCACGACCCCGTGCTGGAAATTGCCAAAAAGCTGGAAGAAGCGGCACTCACCGATCCTTATTTTGTGGAGCGCAAGTTGTATCCCAACGTGGACTTTTACAGCGGCATCATTTATCGCGCTATGGGCTTCCCCACCGATTTCTTCACCGTGCTATTTGCACTGGGCCGTCTGCCCGGCTGGATCAGCCAGTGGCAGGAAATGCGCAGGGAAAAGCAGCCCATTGCCCGTCCCCGCCAGATCTATGTGGGCGAAGAGCCCAGGCAGTTCAAGTTCATGCAGGACAGAGACTGATTATAAACCCATTAAAAACCATAGAAAAGGCGGCCGATTGGTCGCCTTTTTTGTGCATTTTGCATATTGTATGCTGCCCGAAGTCGGGAGACTTCGGGCAGCATTTGGAGAATTATTTTTAAAATATCAAGTTTAAATACTGTAATTTCGTATAAAGGTATTTACCTTCTAATATATGTTTAAAAGCATTGATATCGACAAAGCCAATCTTACCATAATGGGTGTAAAATTCGCTGATTTAAAAACATTGGAAAGTACAGCACATGCTTTGGGCAGTAATATGTTTGAGGGATTTGAACCAACACCTAAAGGAATTGAAATTATAAGAGATTATGTAACTGGAAAAATTTCACTGAATGAACTGGTGAAGTTTGCACAAGAAAAGTCTTATGTATAGTAATTCCTATAAATACATAGACCCAGACCAAACCTACACAGATCCTATAACCGGTATTTTAAAGAACTTACAGGGAATTAAAGACCCTGATGTTTTGCTTTTTGTTGAAAGTAGTGCAGTAACAAAAAGATTACAACAATTATATGATAATCCTATAGAAATTAAGGACTCAAATTCATTGCTGGTAATTCATCATTATTTATTTCAGGATGTTTATGCATGGGCGGGAAAAGTCCGAACTGTTAATATTTACAAGGACGGGAAACCATTTTTTAATGGAGAGCGATTTTCTATGGGTTTTCAATACATAGACACATTGATTAATGACTATCGCAATATAGAAAAGTTGAATAAGGAAGCATTAGCCTCTAAATTATCCGAAATTTTAGATAATATAAACTTTTTGCACCCATTTAGAGAAGGAAATGGACGAACACAAAGAGAATTTTTAAGACTGCTGGCTTTAGAAAAAGGATTAACATTAAACCTCAATCCACCTGATAATAAAGATGTTTATGACAAGTATATGAAAGGCACAATTGAAGGAGACTTAAAAATACTGACAGAATTGATTTTGGAATCAATCAATTTAGAAAACTGAAAACATTAACCTGCAAATACTTTTACCGCCAATATTAGCAGAAATAACATGATTAAAGGGTTCCTAACAACAATAATAATATTGCTGTATAGCCAGTTCGCTTTTGCGCAATCTTCCCGCAGCGAACTTGCCCATAGTAAAATCTATTTTAGGGCCACATACATTGAAAATAAAAATGATATTATAGGACTGCAAACCAGAACTGACCTGGCTGATACAACCATAAATCATGTAATTTACCATAAATTTCAAACGGCTGATTTCACGGATTATGATGGAAATAAAACATTGAACACGTATTACGAATCATTTGCAGACAGCATCTATACATTGCTGGACTATAGGAGAAACACAATTCATAAAATAAATTATCTAATCAATAACGAACAGACAGGTATCATCTTCGATAAACAATCCACCATTTTACTTGAATTTATTGACACACGAAACAGCTATCCCAGGGATAGTTTGAAACCAACAATTAAAACACCCAGAAAGTATTATCAGAAAGACAGTGCTGATATTTACCTGATTATTATTCCGGACCTGCAATCGCTGGTTGTGGCAAGCAATGGACGGTTCTATACCAAACAGTTAATGGGTGATAATTATAATGCTATCACCAACGGATTTAAAAACAACTATACCGCTACATCCAAATTTGACATACAGAAAGGCGATGAGGTACAATTGTTTTATCGCAGAAAATGGTATGATGACCAGACAGATGTTGCCAAATATGAAGACAAACAATTTAAGAACTTTAGGTATATCGGAGATACCATTTTAAAAAACACCCAAGCGATGATTATGGAAACCGAAGGGTATAATTATTTAAGTGGATCTTATGACCGTCATGAAAATGTTTATATATATTTAACCGATAGCGGTTATTACAG
>CANMCY010000044.1 GCA_947496375.1 Flavobacteriales bacterium | reverse complement strand
TCCCTAAGCGTAGATAATCTATTTGTTATACTTCTCATTTTTGGTTCATTCGGAATCAGTAATTCAGATCAAAAAAAGATACTTGTTTGGGGTGTGATTGGCGCTGTAATCATGCGGTTTTTGTTCATTTTCTTGGGTGGGCTGATGATAAGGCAGTTTCATTGGATGATGTTTGTTTTTGGCGGTTTTCTGATTATGACCGGTTTAAAAATGTTGTTTTCAAAAGATAGCGAAGAAAAAATGGATACTGAAAATCATAGGGTTATTAAATGGGTTTCCCGCATTTTCCCTATCAGTAATAATAATGCTAATGGAAAATTCTTCATCATCAACAATGGAAAGCGCTATGCAACCATTCTGTTTGTTGTATTGGTTTTGGTAGAATTTACCGATGTGCTTTTCGCTGTGGATAGTGTTCCTGCCATTTTTGGAATCACCCGAGATCCATACATCGTCTTCTTTTCTAACATTTTTGCCATTATGGGTCTGCGAAGTTTGTTCTTTTTACTTGGACACGGTATTAAAAATCTCAGCACCCTTCAGTATGGTCTGTCCTTAATTCTTATCTTTATTGGAGTGAAAATGATTTTTCAAAAGCAACTGCAACAGCTGGGATTTAATGAGGTTCATGCACTTTTGGTCCTGGGAAGCATTTTGTTGTTAACCTATATTTCATCATTCATATTCCCCAAAAAGTCTTTGGATTAGTATTATGGTCACATTTTACCCACAATGAATAAATGGTTAATGTAATTAACCGAAATTTGAACCCTTGAAGTGAGTTCTACAAAAATCCCCGCTCTGCTAGTCTTACAAGACGGTTCAGTTTTTCGTGGCACAGCCATCGGAAAAATAGGCACCACCACAGGTGAAATATGCTTTAATACCGGCATGACCGGTTATCAGGAAGTGTTTACAGATCCCTCCTATACGGGTCAAATACTTGTAATGACCAGTGATCACATCGGAAATTATGGTGTCAGGGATGCTGAGGTTGAAAGCGGTTCTATCAAAATTGCAGGCTTGGTGTGCAAAAAGTTCTCACAGCAGTTTTCCAGAAAAATGGAATCCTACAGTCTTGACACTTATTTTACAGAAAATGACCTTGTGGGCATTGCTGATGTAGATACTCGGCAAATTGTGCGACACATTCGCGATGCCGGTGCTATGAATGCCATTATAAGCAGTGAAACAGAGGATGTGGAATTGCTGAAGCAGAAACTCAATGAATGTCCCGATATGTCGGGCCTCGAATTGGCCAGCACAGTTAGCTGTGATTCTATTCATACCCTTGGCAATGAAGATGCGCCTTTACGGGTTGCTTTGCTTGATTACGGAAGCAAAAATAATATTGCCCGCTGCCTGTTGGAGCGTGGATGCTATGTGGGTGTTTTTCCGGCTAAAACTGGCTCGGAAGAAGTATTGGCCTGGAATCCTGATGGCATCATGATAAGTAATGGTCCCGGTGACCCTGCCAGTATGGATTATGCCATTGCCTGCGTACGCGAACTGGTTGAAAAAGGAATCCCTACATTCGGTATTTGTCTCGGACATCAGCTGCTGGCACTTGCCAGTGGTCTGACAACCTATAAAATGCATCATGGTCACCGAGGATTGAATCACCCTGTGAAAAATCTGGTTACCGGTAGAAGTGAAATTACCAGTCAAAATCATGGTTTTGCAGTGAGATTTGAAGGAGAAGCCATGGATTTCGTTGAACTTACTCATGTAAACCTCAACGATAGCAGTGTAGAGGGAATTTCTCGAAAAGATAAGCCCGCCTTTAGCGTGCAGTACCACCCTGAAGCTTCTCCGGGTCCGCATGATTCAATGTATCTTTTTGACCAGTTTATTGCATTAATTGAGAAGTATAAATCCTAACCCAAAAGCATAATGAGTGCCATCGTACATGTACATGCCCGTCAGATTCTGGATTCCAGGGGCAATCCTACCGTTGAAGCCGAAGTTTTTACTGAAGACGGAGGATTTGGAAGAGCTGCTGTTCCCAGTGGTGCCAGCACCGGAATACATGAAGCCGCGGAATTAAGAGACAATGACAAAAACCTTTACCTGGGAAAGGGTGTGATAAAGGCCGTTGATAATGTAAATAACATTATTGCAGATGCCATTGAAGGAATGGAGGTAACGGCGCAAAATGAAATAGATCAGGCGATGTCAGCGCTTGACGGCACATCCAATAAATCAAAGTTAGGCGCAAACGCAATTCTTGCCGTTTCTATGGCTGCTGCTCACGCAGCCGCCGATGAATTAGGTGTGCCTTTATACAGGTATGTGGGGGGAGCTAATGCCAATGTTTTGCCCGTTCCCATGATGAATATCCTCAATGGAGGCGCGCACGCAGACAACAAAATTGATTTTCAGGAATTTATGGTAATGCCGGTGAAAGCAGATAATTTCTCCCATGCTCTGCGCATGGGGGTTGAAGTTTTTCACCATCTTAAATCTGTACTGAAAGAAAAAGGATATAGCACCAATGTGGGAGATGAAGGCGGTTTTGCCCCCAATATTCAAAGCAATGAAGAGGCTATTGAAACCGTTCTTACAGCCATTGAAAAAGCAGGTTTTAAACCGGGAGTGGATATGTATGTTGCTATGGATGCCGCCACCAGTGAGCTTTACAGTGAAGAGCAAAACCTATACATTTTCAAAAAGTCAGATGGCCGCAGGTTTAGCAGTGAGGAAATGGTAGATTACTGGGCAGGTTGGTGTGCGAAATATCCAATCATCAGTATTGAAGACGGTTGTGCTGAAGACGATTGGAACGGCTGGAAATTACTAACAGAAAAATTGGGTTCAAAGATTCAGCTGGTGGGAGATGATTTATTTGTGACCAATGTAAACCGCCTGCAAAAAGGGATCGATCAGCATATTGCCAATTCAATTTTGATTAAAGTGAATCAGATAGGAAGCATCACTGAAACACTGGATGCGATTCAGCTGGCCACCCGAAACAAATATACAAACGTGATGAGCCATCGAAGCGGTGAAACGGAGGATGCCACCATTGCTGATCTGGCAGTGGCTATGAACAGCGGTCAAATTAAAACCGGCAGCGCAAGTCGCAGCGACAGAATGGCAAAGTACAATCAGTTGCTTCGCATTGAGGAAGAACTGGGGTCTTCAGCTCGCTACGGTGGCAGTATCTTCCCATTCTGCTAATAAGCTGACTCTCATCATACGGGCTGTTTAGTCCGGATACGAATAGCGAATTTTGCCATACCCAACAATATGAGGGAGGCAGAAGGTCAGCAGGTCAGAAATGTTCTATACAGATACGTAGTCTATATCTTCATCTGTATAATAATCATGTTTTCAGGTTTTATGTGCTCAGAAGATTATCGTCCCCCTGAGTTCTGGCTAACAGAGTGCATTCTCGCAGTTTTATCTATTCATCTGGGGATGCATGTTGTGGCAGTTTTTCGGTATCTAAGAAGGCTCTGATAGCATTTTGTTCAACCTCAATTCTGCACATTTATTCAATTATAACTATTTTTGCAGAATAACAGATCTCAAAATGGCAATAGAATTACAGATACTCTTATTTGCATTTTTGGCTTACTTATTGGGTTCTATCCCAAGTGCTGTATGGGTGGGTGAAGCATTTTTTGGCATTGATGTTCGCGAACATGGCAGTGGAAATGCAGGTGCAACCAATACTTTCAGGGTGCTGGGTAAAAAAGCAGGTGCAGGAGTACTGACGATGGATGTTGTAAAGGGCTTTACCGCGGCTTGTCTGGTGAATTTCCTTCCGGAAATTAATCCGGTAATCCATAAAACCTGGTTTGTAAATGTTCAGTTGATGTTTGGCCTTAGCGCCGTACTGGGTCATTTATTTCCGGTTTTTGCCGGATTTAAGGGGGGGAAAGGCATTGCCACATTATTTGGTATGCTCATCGCCATTCATTGGCTAACTGCATTGATTTGTCTCATCATGTTTATTTGTATGCTGCTTCTAACAAGATTTGTAAGTCTCAGCAGCATTTCCGCTGCTGTAATGTTTCCCATTTCGCTAGTTTGGATTTTTAAAAGGCATGAACCACTGTTTATTGCCTTTGGTGTAGGTGCTGCTATTTTGGTCATTCTCACTCACCGAAAAAATATACACCGCTTGTTGAATGGCAGTGAGAGTAAGGCACGGATTCTGAAACGACATTATCAACAGTAAAATTATGGTATTCATTGATGGAAAACCATTCGAGCTTCCTGAAACACATCAGGAAGTACTGACCGATAAGTCTTGGGCGGTGGTTTTGTATAATGACGACGTGAATACGTTTGACTGGGTTATAGCGTGTCTTGTTCAATATTGCGGTCATAACGAAATTCAGGCAGAACAATGTGCGTGGTTTGTGCATCAAAAAGGGAAATATCCTGTCAAACACGGGGCACTCGAAGATCTACTGCCCGTTTGTTCGGCTCTGTGCGAACAGGGGCTGGCCGCTAAACTGGAACAATAACATGAATAAAGTAGTTGCTAATGCGGCGGAAGCCATTGATGATATCCATGATGGAGATGTTTTGATGCTGGGAGGTTTTGGCCTTTGCGGGATTCCGGAAAATTGTATTTCAGCACTCGTAGCCAAAGGGGTAAAAGACCTTACCTGTATTTCCAATAATGCAGGAGTGGATGATTTCGGAATCGGTCTTCTGCTGAATAACCGACAGGTGAAAAAAATGATAAGTTCTTATGTTGGCGAAAATGAGGAGTTTGAGAGACAATTATTGTCTGGTGAACTGGAAGTAGAACTTATCCCTCAGGGCACGCTTGCAGAACGTTGTCGTGCAGCAGGTTCAGGCATTCCTGCATTTTATACACCGGCCGGCGTAGGTACTGAAGTAGCTGAGGGGAAAGAAACACGGGTTTTCAATGGCAAAACGTACTTAATGGAACATGCATTTGATGCGAAATTTGCCATTGTTAAAGCATGGAAGGGAGATACCCATGGAAATCTCATCTATAAAGATACTGCCCGAAACTTTAACCCCATGATGGCATCTGCCGGAAAAATCACCATCGCTGAAGTTGAAGAACTGCTACCTGCGGGTGAACTAGACCCAAACCAGATTCACACACCGGGCATTTTTGTACACCGCATTTTTCAGGGAACAAACTACGAAAAACGCATTGAGCAAAGAACCGTCAGAGATCGCAAATGAAGCCTTCATGGGTATTTGCTTCCAATAATCCGCACAAGTTGGAGGAGGTGCGCTCAATCCTGGGTTCACAGGTTGAAATCCTGTCTCTGAGTGACATAATGTGTCAGGTAAATCCGGATGAAGTAGGTGTGACTTTTGCAGAAAATGCCCTGATCAAATGCAAGGCCGTCGCTGAATTTACCGGATTGCCGGTATTGGCTGATGACTCAGGGCTTAGTGTAACTGCACTGAACGGACTTCCAGGGGTGAAAAGTGCACGTTTTGCCGGCGAAGAAGCCAGCGACAGCGATAATCTATTCAAATTACTGGCAGAATTGAAGGAAAAAGAAGATAAGCGTGCTCATTTCACGGCCTGCATCTGTCTGTACATTGCCAACCAAAAACCGTTGTTTTTTGAAGGAACGGTTCATGGAATAATCATTGAAGAGCCAAGGGGAGGTGAGGGGTTTGGTTATGATCCCGTTTTTATACCGGATGGGTATGAATTAACATTTGCCGAGCTGGGTGCCGAAGTGAAAAATACCTTGAGCCACCGAAAGATGGCTTTAAACAAACTTTTAGCTTCCGGTGTTTTGAATTTATGACGCATATTCCGCCCTTCCTATTTCAAACTTTGCAATATCAATTGCCTGACCGGTGCATCGCCGAGTATCCGATGGCGGAGCGTGACCAATCGAAATTGCTTTATTACAGTAGCGGAATAATTCAGGATTATCATTTTTATAACCTACCGGAGTTAATTCCGGCAGGCAGTCTGCTGGTTGGCAATAATACCAGGGTTATTCCTGCACGGATTGTTTTCCCTAGAGAAGATGGTGCCGCCATTGAATTATTTTTGTTGAAACCCATGTCCGGCGACTGGTCAATTTGGGAGGTGATGGTTGGGAACAGGCGAAAATTTAAAGATGGACAGCAACTAAAAGCGACAAGTTCTCAAAACCATGAGATACAGTTATCCGTATCATGGCACGAACGTGAAAATAATATTGTAAAACTCGAAGTTTCCCAACCCTATTCCATACCCGAAGCACTGGAGATTTTTGGACAAGTTCCACTGCCGCCCTATATAAAGAGGAAAATGACGGAGGAAGATCGGGACAGATACCAGACAGTTTTTGCGGAGGTATCAGGTGCAGTTGCTGCTCCAACAGCATCATTGCATTTTACCGAAAGGGTGCTAAATGATCTCGATAATGCAGGTGTCAAGCGCAGTTATCTTACCCTGCATGTGGGGGCGGGAACATTCAAACCCGTAAAGACTGAACTGGCTTCCGAGCATGAGATGCACAGAGAACAGTTTTACATCACATCAGGTCTGCTCAATGAAATTACTGCGCACCTTCGGGATGGGGCCATGATAGTTGCATCCGGAACCACCACCATGCGTGTGCTGGAAAGTCTTTACTATATAGGAGCAAGAATTATACTGGGAATGGATAATCCTTCAGAAATTGCGGCAGACGCAGGTTTTAATCCTGTATATAATGGTATAGACAGGACACAGGCGATTACGGAACTTCAGTGTTACATAGATAAATTGGGTGGCACGTTGGGAGGAAACACTTCAATTTTTATACTGCCGGGATTTGATTTTAAAATATGCAGCGGGCTGGTTACCAACTTTCATCAGCCGGGCTCTACCCTCATGGCGCTGGTTTCGGCATTTGTTTCGGAAGATTGGCGCCGCATTTATGGTCATGCCCTGGATTCGGAATACCGTTTTTTAAGTTATGGTGATGCTTCGTTGCTGATACCGTGAGTTCAGGAGTGCTTTGGCCGTAGGTGTTGGTTGATTTTGCATGAAATCTAAAATAAAATAAAAAAAAACATGGATATAGTTGAAAGTATGAAAATTCTTCTTACCTTTGCACCCCGTTCTGGAACAAAAGACTACACTGTGTGGCGATAGTTCAAAAAATATTTTAAATTTCTCTTGACTTTTAAAATATTTGTCGTACCTTTGCAGCCCCGTTCGGGAAAACAAAACAGAAATAAATTGACTTAGGTCAGATTTATAAAGTTCTTTGAAAGATTGGTAAGGAATAGCGAGTCGCCCAAATACTTTGGGAAAGTCGGGAATCAAACATCTTTTACTATGGAGAGTTTGATCCTGGCTCAGGATGAACGCTAGCGGCAGGCCTAATACATGCAAGTCGAGGGGTAAATATTGTAGCAATACGATATGAGACCGGCGCACGGGTGCGTAACACGTATGCAACCTACCTTTTACTGGGGTATAGCTCCGAGAAATCGGAATTAATCCCCCATAACACTGTGATGAGGCATCTCGATGCAGTTAAAGCTCCGGCGGTAAAAGATGGGCATGCGGTACATTAGCTAGTTGGTGAGGTAATGGCTCACCAAGGCTACGATGTATAGGGGGTCTGAGAGGATGATCCCCCACACTGGTACTGAGACACGGACCAGACTCCTACGGGAGGCAGC
>CANMCY010000043.1 GCA_947496375.1 Flavobacteriales bacterium | reverse complement strand
GAGATAATGCAATGGTTTGAAACGCATGGTATCGACAGTGAATTTATTATTCTGGATGATGATAAATCATTAAATGAATTGCCGGCGTACTTCAAGAAGCATGTAATTCTTACCCATGCCGCCGTTGGATTGACAGCTGAACATCTGATGGAAATAAAAAGTAAGCTGCAAGTAGCTATTTTGGGTTAACCGCTTTCTGTATTTAAAGATTAAGGTAAGCCAAACATTTTGGCATTTTGCTTCAATTATCAGGTAGATTTATCAATCCTGGCTCGTTTCATCAATATACGAAAAAAAACTGATATTTCCAAATTAATTAAGGGTTTAACTTCAGCATGGCGAATGATGAAGGGCATTATTTCGGGCTGTTTTGTAAGCTTGCTTTGCCTCCACTATGCAAGACCTAAAACTGCTTTCCACACATGCCGAAGAAGAGGCTGTTAGCACATTGAAATCAGCGGCCCTGTCGCTGCAACATTCCGAAGACCTGGACCTGCTGCTGGATAAAATCGGCGATGCGCGCATTGTGTTGCTGGGTGAAGCTACCCACGGTACCCATGAATTCTATTTATGGCGAAACCACATTACCCGCCGGCTGATTTCAGAGAAGAATTTCAGCTTTGTGGCAGCAGAAGCAGACTGGCCTGATGCCTACCAATTAAACCGCTATGTAAAAGGGTACAAAGGCACACCCAAAAAATCGAAAGAGGTGCTGAAGAATTTTAATCGCTGGCCTACATGGATGTGGGCGAACTGGGAGACGGATGCATTTGCCGAATGGCTGCGCCGCTATAACGATGGAAGGGATCAAAAACACAGTGCCGGTTTTTACGGACTGGATGTATACAGTCTGCAGGAATCGTTGGAGTATCTGGCTGCGTACCTCAAAGCCAATGACAGGGAAGCGTATGGCCACGTGCAAAAGGTTTTCCGGTGTTTTGAGCCCTACGGAACACAGGAAGGATTATCCTATGCGGTGCGCAACGGTGCCCTCACCCAATCTTGTGAGGAAGAAGCTGTGGCCTTGCTGGCTGCCATCCGAAACAAGCAGTCAGGTTACAACACCGACCCCGAAGCGCCGCTGAATGCCGAGCAAAACGGTGTTATTACGGTCAATGCCGAGAAATACTACAGGGCCATGATAAAGGCCGGTCCGCTTTCATGGAACCTGCGCGATTTGCACATGGCCGATACGCTGGATCGTCTGCTGAAATTTCATGGCAAGCAATCCAAGGCCATTGTGTGGGCCCACAATACCCATATTGGCGATGCACGTGCCACGGACATGACCGAAGACGGCATGCTTAACCTTGGGCAGCTGCTGCATGAGCAGTTTCATGCTCAGGGCGTATTCAGCGTGGGCATGGGTTCCTATAGCGGCAGGGTACTGGCCTCCAACCGATGGAGCGGAAAACCCATTAAGATGGATATGCCACCGGCACGCAAAGGCAGTTGGGAGCAATTTTTGCAAGAGCATGTAGGTACTGACTGTATGGTGTTTTCCGATGATTTGCGCGAAACCGAGTTTTTTGAAAAACGCATCAACCACAGGGCCATAGGCGTGGTGTATTTACCTGGCAGTGAAGAAACCAAAAATTATGTGCCCAGCATCATTCCGGAAAGGTATCAGGCGTTTATGTATTTCCAGAAAACGCATGCCGTGCATGGTATGCACATAGAGCCTGATGGACTGCAGTTGCCGGAGACGTATCCCTGGGGGTTGTGATTTGGCGCCATTGCTGTTATTTACGCCCATAGCCGCGGGTTTAAACTCGCGGCTATGGGCGTTATTCCTATTTTTTCCTTCCAAGCAATAAAAATCCTGCCGAACTAGTAAATAGCAATATTGCCGGATAATCAATAAATAGTGGCCAGTTAACATTGAATTAACCGCTTTAAACATACTGGTTTCCCCAAACACTTGATTTATCCCAGGTTTGGCGGCCCGCAGCGCGTGCAGCATGGCGAAACCCGAGCAGTCCAACCTCCGCGACGTTGTGGACTGCGAGGGCGCAAGCCGGGGAGCTATGCGGGATAGCCCTGTGAGTAGGAAAGCGCCTTGGGCCGTCAATGGTTTTGGCTCCACCTTTTTACTCAAAAAGGTGGAAGAAAAAATGTAATGTCTTTTTTAAGGACATTAACAGGGGGCAATAAGTAACAAGGAATTGGCACGCAACGCTTATGTAACCAACGTTGCGGCAAACTTTTTCACCTCTACATGAAATTCCGCGGTGGTCATTTTATCCTGCTGCTCAAAGCGAAATTGCTTTCCGGCAAAGCGTTTGTCGCCGTTGATGATATTTTTAAACTGATTCACCAAGATTTTAGGGCCCAATATCAATGCGGCATCCATGGGTTCCAGGTATTCTAAAAGGGATATCAGGTATTGTTTCAGCTGGTTTTTTTCGCGGTTGTGTCGGCTGTATTCGTTGTTGGTGGAGCGCAGATTTCCCACATTGGCACCGGGATGGGTCTCGCCCGGATATCGCAGGCGGTTTTCAATGCCCGATTCCAGGGGGGCAGGTTGCTGAGGCCCGTTTTCGGGAATAAAAAACAGGGCGCGGGTATGGTTCATGAAAATACCCAGGGTTTTGGGAGCTTTGTGGGGATGCATAGGTTTTTTTAATAAACCACTAAAGTACAATGCAGCAAAGGGGGGAAGGATGATGATGGTCAGCGTGATGCATGTGAATGCTGCATGCGTATTAGTATAAATTGTGAATTAGTTTATTGTGCTTCGTGATGGGTTTTGTACTTTCACGATATTAATTTGTTAAAAATATGGATAAAAAAGCTAACTTCTGGCAGCCTAAAAATCAAATTTTTAGGATATTAATAGCAATCCTCCTTTCATGTTTAGTGATATTCGTTATGGTTGTAATTGCTAATGGCAGAAGTGTTGGGTCAATTTTGCTTTTTTTAGGTGTTACTGCTGTAACTGGTATTTGGAGAGTTTTACTTAAAAGCGCTCCTGAAAAGTCATTTGATAAAATAAGTAATAAAGATAACTTGCCTATAAAAGAAAAGACTAAATATGACCACAATTTAAAAGTAACGGCTATGGGCGTTTTAGTTTTATTCGTTTTTGTGTTTTTATTTACTGAGTCTTTTTGTGAAGATATAATGTTGGAGGAAATGTTTTTTAGTGTTATTTCCTGTGTGTTATTTTGTTTGAATCTAAGGAGTCAGGATTCTGGTTATATGTATTTTATCAGAAATATATCTCGAATAGGATTGGTTGTGATATTCTTAGGTGGAATTCTTTTTTCTGCATTATTAAATGAGCCATTAGTAGATTTTCTATATAAAAATAATCATTATTACTATAAGTATTGGGATTATAAACAACTTTTCATTTTTTTTATTAGTTTTTTAGTCTACTTAAATATATTCGGTTTGCTATTGCTGATTAATAAAAATACAGTTACTTTTAAAACAAGAATAAATACAAAGACATGCTCTCTTTATGTTCCAGGTGATATAGTTAGATTGAAATCAGGTGGGCCTTCTATGGTTATTGCAAAAATTGAAAATATAAAGATTAAAAATAGATTATTAGGTAGGGAAGAAGTTGGATATATTTGTCAATGGATAGATTTAAACAGCACTGAGCCAAGAAAAGTTTATTTTAACGAAATACAGCTGGTTAAGTTAGAGATGTAAAGTATTAATTAATACTTTGATTAATATGTATTGATTAAATAATATTCAAAAGTTTGAAACATAAAAAATACTCAAATCTTATGTTTGAGGCCAAAAATTAATATTTTAGATATTCAAAATATGCTATCCGAAGTCGGGAGACTTCTGATAGCTGCTAGCTGCGTGCACAGCATCGTAAATCCATCGTGGCATAGTTTAAAATCGTTTTAAAATCTATCATTTTTGTAACAAATATTTTTTACCTTCGTTTTATGCCTGTGAACAAAGACGCCCTTGGCCGATACCGCATTATTGATGAAATGCTCAAGAGACGCTCATTCCCTAGTAAAGAGGTATTGTTGGATGCCATTGAAAACCGCCTGGGATACCGCATTGGCAACCGCACATTGGATGAAGACATCAACAACATGCGGAATAATGAGGATCTGGGTTACCTGGCACCCATTGCGTATGACAAGGTAAACAAGGGATATTACTACGAGTCTTCTGACTATTCCATCACCGGGGTGCCCATAAGCCGCGAGGATATTGAGAAGCTGAAGTACGCTGCAGGAATTTTAAACCAGTTTAGCGGTGTTCCCTACCTGGCCGAAATTCACCGTCCTATAGAGCAACTGGAGCGCATTATACGCGTGGGTACCGCCACGGGTAAGTGGCTCAATCAACAGGTGATACAGCTGGAAGTGCCCGGTGCGTGGCCGGAGAAAGGCATTTTTGAGCAGGCGGTGGAGGGGATTTTGCAAAAAAGGATAATGACCGTTCGGTACAAACCCTTCGGGGGTGAGGAAAGCGAGTCCTTTCGTATTCGTCCGTATTTGCTGAAGGAATTTAAAAACCGCTGGTACTTGGTGGCCTTTGCCGAGCACAGAAATGAGGTGCGCAATTACGGGCTGGATCGATTTACGGAAGCCATGCTCACGACCGATGTATATGCGGAAGCATTTGATGCGGAATCCTATTTCAGCCATTCCATGGGGATTACGGTGGTTAATCATGCCGAGCCCGTGGCGGTGGAGTTGCAGTTTGCCCCGGAAAGCACTGCCTACGTATTGTCAACCGGCCTGCACCCCACGCAGGAGATTCTTGAAAATGATCCCAAAACAGGATTGCGGGTTAGAATTAGGGTGCATTTGTCTGAGGAGTTGAACATGTTTATTCGCAGCTATGGCAGCCGTGTACAGGTGTTGCAGCCGGCATTGCTGCGCGATGCCTGGCTGGATGACATGCGCAAAACGCTGGAGCGGTTTGCGTGATATATTGCGCGGCAAAAGAAATCTCTTTATCTTAGTATCACTTTGACACTAAGCCTGTTTTTCTTACTTTTGAAACGATGAAACGGTATTTGATTTACTCGTTAATACTGACTTTATGTCTGCCAATCAAGTTAATTTCCCAAAAAGACATACGTGAGGAAAGTATTTATTTTCTCATCACTTCCCGTTTCTACGATGGGGACCCCACTAATAACCGTCCTACCGAATGGTGTTCTTGGTATAAGGGCGCAAACAACAATATCAAAGACACGCAGGATGTTACCTGGAGAGGTGATTTTAAAGGGCTGGTGCGTAAGTTGGACTACATTAAAGACCTGGGTTTTACGGCCATTTGGATTACCCCCATCGTGCAAAACCGCAGTCCGCTGGATTATCACGGCTATCATGCATGGGATTTTACCAGGGTAGATCCGCGCCTGGAATCACCAGGATATACCTTTAAAACCGTCATTGATTCAGCCCATGCAAAAGGCATCAAAATCTTTCTGGATGTGGTGCTGAACCATGCCGGAAGGTATGGCATTAAAGGCCTTGCTGAGATTAAATACAATACCGATCCCAATCAGCCCTGGGGAAAAGATAGAAATGGCAATAAGCTACTGGATAATCCCAATTGGCAGTACGATGGCATAACGCCGAATCCCTTGGATGGAAAGATTTGGAGCCGCTCGAACCTGGCCAAAATGCCGACCCCTTACAACAGCAATTTGGCGGCCTTCAACTGGCCCGGTATGGAGAGCTATGTGAGCACTAGTGATGCAAAATGGTACAATAAATCCGGCAATGGCTTTGCGCAGGGATACGATGATACTACCAATCTGTATTATCGGGCTTTGGCAGGTGATACCCCCGATTTTCTTACCTCCGGAGATAGCGTGCGCAATTATTTATTCAATGCCTATAAAACGTTTATTAACATGGGCATCGACGGCATGCGCCTGGACGCTGTAAAACACATGCCCAAAAGGGATGTGCTGTGGTTTGTGGATGCGTTTAAAAAGGTAAATCCCAACCTGATGGTGTTTGCGGAAGTGGCCCAAAAACGCCATGAACTGCATCAGATTGAGGAAATCAATCCCCACTGGTACACCTGGCGTGGCAAAACCGGCAGTTCGGCCAACAGTGGCATTGCAGTACTGGATTTCTTCGCCATGGGCACATTTCATTTGTTTGGCAAGGGAGAATCTTTTGTAGGCGCGAAAGCAGCCGACCGCTATGATTATTTATATGCTGACCCCAGTAGCAATGTGATGTTTCTGGACAATCACGATTTTGGCCCCAACAACGACTGGAACCGCCGGTATGATGGCAGTCCGGAAAACCTGGCTGCTGCCTTAAACTTTATGTATACCTGGCGTGGCTTGCCTTGCGTGTATTACGGAACGGAGATGCAGTTTAAAAAAGGTGCGTACTGTGATATTCACAGTGCCAACGATATCAATAATTCCATTGATCTTACAGGCAGGGCCTATTTTGGCAACGATATGGTCTATGCCCCTAACCATAAGATATATCAGCACCTGCGGCGTTTGAATGCCATTCGCAAGGCGGTACCTGCGCTGCAAAAAGGAAGCTGGCGCTGGGATGGCACATCCGATGGCAATGGGGTGGGCTTTGTGCGCCGTTACAATGGCACTGATGTGGCGGTAGGCTTGGCCAAGGACGGTGCTGTGGGCTTTAATTTTAGTGGATTGGCCAATGGTACTTACCGCGATGCCATAAGTGGCAAAGAAGTGGTTGTTAATGGTGGCAATTTAAGCTTTACGGTAGAACCCAGCAGCGCCGGTATTTATGTGCTGAATGGTCCGGGCCGCATAGGCAACCTCAACGATGGGTATTTTCAAGGGGGCAGCAATGGGGGTTCAGCGCCGGCTACGGTGGGGTATGTGCCCGTGAATCCTTTGCCAGGCCAGTCGCTGAAGGTGATTTACAACGGATTTCTGGTCACGGAAAGCAAGGTGGTTATGCATTACAGCTGGGATAACTGGACGGTAGGTGGCATCAGCGATGCCAATATGAGCAAAGTGAACGGCAAGTGGGAGGCATCGGTAACTGTCCCGGCCAATGCCACCCTCAATTTCAGTGCAGCGTTTAACAATGGCAGCGGGCGCTGGGACAACAACAATTCCCAGGATTATAAAACCCCATTGGGTAAGCCTGCCATGGGTATTGCGAAGCCGCATTCCGGGGTTGTGAATATCTTCCCCAATCCATCGGATGGGAGCTGGTATGTAACGGGCGTTGTGCAAGAGGATTTGCAGTTAATGGATCCACAGGGCAGGGTGATAGGCATGGATCTGCAGGCGGAGGATGCGGGGCTGATGATTACCTTACGGAATGTTCGCCCGGGACTGTATTTTCTGCATGTTGGCGGGCGTTTATACCCTTTATGGTGCAGGTAGGCGAGGGGCTTAGCCAATGATTTTTGCAATTGCTTTTGCAGGTAAAGTATAAAAGTGTTATTTTTGCACCCTGTTTTTGGCGTAAGCCAGGCAGAATTAGGTATCGTAGCTCAGTTGGTAGAGCAAAGGACTGAAAATCCTTGTGTCGGCGGTTCGATTCCGTCCGATACCACCAGAAGCCCCCGTTAGGGGGTTTTTTGTTGTTAGATAAACTACATTTGATAAAATGAGTCTGATTGTATCTGGAATTTTTGATGTAAGACTAGCAATAATTATTATTTTTACTTGTTAGAGTATTTCTTGTATAG
>CANMCY010000042.1 GCA_947496375.1 Flavobacteriales bacterium | reverse complement strand
CTTAAAGGGAAATCCGGAAACTGGCAATACTGCGGTGAAAGTACCCAAGGGGTCGTTTTCTGCGAAGGAATTCGGGCTATGGAAAATCCCTGGTTCAGTCACTTACACTTTCATCCCACGGCCGGCGACATACTGACTGTTTCATTCCATGATGCTTTGCCCCCTGCACTCTATAAAAACCGCACCTGGCTGGTTCCCGATGGCACCGGCACCTGGCTTGCAGGCAGCACCTTTCATAAAGGAAGTCTGGAAACAACATCCAATCCTGAAGATGCTGAAAGTCTGATTAAACAGCTGCAGTCGTGGACGAACATCCCATTCACGCTTATCCATCACAGGCGTGGGATAAGACCCACGGTAGAAGGCAGACGGCCTTACCTTGGGGAACACCATTCCGATAAAGGGATTTATATTTACAATGGGCTTGGAAGCAAAGGGAGTAGTCTGATTCCCTGGTTAACCCCTATGTTGGCAGATTTTATTTGCCATGGGAAAAAGCTGCACCCCGAAGCGGATATCAGCCGTTTTGTTCCGTAATCTCTTCAATGGCGTCGTTAAACTCATCGGGAGATGACACCACCCTGATTCCCTGAGGCAATTTCAGATCCCTGCGTCTAATTACCTGCTTTCCGGTCAAGAGAACAGGGGTACCGGGGAAGGTTCTTTGTAAACTATGAACATATACCTGAATAGGCACCTGTGAATTGCTGCCTGTTATGGCGCAAAAAACAGCATCGGGTTTGTGAAGTTTGAATACTTTATTTAAGTCTTCCAAAGGCGTGGATGTACCCAGATATATCACCTGCTGTCCTTTGGTTTTCAGCATGTAAGCCGCGAACAGCAAACTGAGATCGTGATTTTCTCCATTGGGCACGAATAGCAGAAACTTTTTTGACAGCGGTGATGGATTGGGATTAATCTGGTCCAAAGAAACGTACATCCGTTGCCTGATTATATTGGTAATGAAATGCTCGTGCGCCACGTGAATACTGCCGCTTAACCATAATACACCCACGTGCTGCATGAATGGAAAAATAATCTGCGTAACGGTCTCTTCCATTCCCACCTTCAATATGCTAATGCTTAGGATTTTATTAAACTCCTTTTCGTCAAAAGATAACATAGCCGTTGTGAGGGCCTGTATCTGATTTTCGTATTTGCTGCTGCCTTCGCTGATGGACAAGGTCTGACTTTGCACCTCTTCCCTGCTCATCTTAGCAATTTTGCTGATTTTGAATCCGTTTGCGTTCAGAATACTCACATTCATCAGATATTTCAGGTCATCTTCTTCATAGTAACGAATGTTGGTATCTGTGCGTTTGGGTGTAAGCATATCATACCGCTGTTCCCAGATTCTTAAGGTATATGCTTTGATCCCTGTGATGTTCTCAATATCCTTAATGAAATATTTATCCCGATAATCTTTTTTAGATTTTTTGGGATCGAACATATTTGGATCATTATTTGTTTCTTTAGCACTCATCGAATTATGAATATTTTAGTTACCGGAGGCACCGGGATGCTTGGAAAAAAACTTATTTCCATGTTGAAGGAAAATGGCATGGATGTAATGATTTTAACCACTTCTCAGATTAAACAAAATGTTAAACAAAAAGTTTTTTTCTGGGATATAAAAAGGGGAATATTTCCTGAAAACCTTACACAACCCATCGATGTGGTGATTCATCTGGCTGGTGCCAATGTAGGAGCCCATCGCTGGAATCAGCGATATAAAGCGGAAGTACTGGAGAGCCGCACGGAAACCTCCCGATTCCTTCTTAAAAAACTGAAAGAACTCAAAAACCTGCCCAAAACCTATGTAACCGCATCGGGAACCGATTATTATGACAACCCTTCATCAACGCTATGGCGCGAAAGCGATGGTGCCGGACATCATTTTTTGGCCCATGTTTGCCGGGCCTGGGAAGCTGTAGCAGAAGAATGGCAAAAAGCTGGCTGCCTCACACAAATAGTCCGCACCCCGGTAATATTGGAAAAAAACGAAGGTTTTTTAAAGAAAATGCTCATGACGGAAAGGATAAGGGTCATCCCAACCACAGGGCATCCAAGCAATCGCCTCAGCTGGATACACATTCAAGACCTTTGTCGCATTTACCTCCATTTGATGAACCAACCTGCTTCCGGTGTATGGAACGCTGTGGCCCCTGAGCATGTATCCATGAAGCAATTGGTGGAAAAAATAGATTTTGAAAGGGGTATTAAATCACTGCATCCGAATATTCCTTTTTTTCTACTAAAAGCGATGCTGGGCGAAATGGGGACTCTGGCCTGCGTAAATCAGATTGTAAGTGCTGAAAAACTTTTGGGCACAGGATTTCGTTATCATTACCCGACCTTGCAAACAGCACTTCATGACATCTTTACCCATTAAACACAACATTTTCTGGTTTCGTCGAGACCTCAGACTGGATGACAATCACGGCCTATTGAAAGCGCTAGAATCCGGTCTGCCTGTAAAACCCATTTTTATTTTTGACAAGGAAATTCTGGATAAACTGGATAATCCCCATGATCGCAGGGTGCCATTTATACATAGCATCCTCAGCGATATCAAAGATAAACTATGGGCGCAAGGGAGTGATTTGTTCGTCTATTATGGAAAACCCCATGAGATATGGGAAACATTGCTAAAATCCGGAAATGTAAAAAATGTATATAGCAACAAAGATTATGAACCCTACGCACTGCAAAGGGATCAGGAAATTGCTGAATTTTGTGCTAACTACGGTAGCAATTTCCACCAGTTTAAAGACCAGGTAATCTTTGAATGCTCGGAGGTGGTAAAGGATGATGGTAAGCCCTACACGGTTTACACTCCCTACAGCAAGCGCTGGAAAAACAATTTCAGACCCGAGATGCTGAATTCATTTCCCTGTGAAGATAAACTGCACAATAGTATAAAGAAACAATGCGATAGCATGCCTTCGCTCCCGGAAATGGGGTTCTCAGAATCCGAATTTAACTTCCCCGGCAAGGTGCCTGATGTAAACATCATAAAACAATACGCACAGGATCGCGACATACCCTCCATACAGGGCACAAGCCGGATGGGTCTGCATTTGCGATTTGGCACCGTAAGTATTCGCAAATTGGCAAAAACGGCTATGACATTGTCTGAAAAATATCTCAACGAACTGATTTGGCGTGAGTTTTACATGCAAATTTTATGGCATTTCCCTCAGGTAGTTACCCATTCTTTCAAACCCCGTTACGACGGCATTGAATGGCGGAACAATCCTGAAGACTTCGATAAATGGTGTAAAGGACAGACGGGATATCCGATTGTGGATGCCGGGATGCGCGAACTCCTTGCCACCGGCTTTATGCACAACAGGGTTCGCATGATTGTGGCAAGTTTTCTAACCAAACATTTACTCATTGACTGGCGATGGGGTGAAGCCTGGTTTGCCCGGCATCTGCTCGACTTTGAACTAGCAAGCAATAATGGAGGTTGGCAGTGGGCCGCGGGATCCGGCGTAGACGCTGCTCCCTATTTCAGGGTGTTTAATCCCACACTGCAAACCCTAAAGTTTGACCCGGAATTTAAGTACATTAAACATTGGGTGCCTGAATGGAACACCCTGCAATACGCAAGACCCATTGTGGAGCATGATTTGGCCAGAAAACGTTGTCTGGAGGTTTACCAAAAAGCCGTAGGGGCAGCAGCAGCCAATTAAAACCGATGAATTATATTATCTTTGCCTCATGAATACTGATCAGCATAAAGATATAAGGGGCCGTGTAGAAGCCCTGAGGAGGTATCTTTGACATCGATAGAAAGATAGCCGAAATAGCAGACGCAGAAGAACGCACCCTAGATCCCAGCTTTTGGGATGACCCCAAAAAGGCAGAAGCGCACCTGAAAAAACTTAAAGAAAAGAAAAGCTGGACAGATGCCTATTCAACATGCACTTCCGGACTTGACGATTTGGATATATTGGTAGAATTTGCCGAAGCTGGTGAAGCGACTGCAGAGGAGGTTGATAAACAATATGCTTTTCTTTGCCAAACCGTAGAAGATCTGGAATTCCGTAACATGCTGCAAAGCGAAGAAGACCACCTGGGCTGTGTGATGGAAATCAATGCCGGCGCCGGTGGAACTGAAAGCTGTGACTGGGCAGAAATATTGACACGCATGTACCTGATGTGGGCAGAAAAAAACGGATTTAAAGTTTCGGAGCTGGAAAGAACCGATGGCGAAGTAGCCGGTATCAAAAGTGTGAGTTTGGAAATAGACGGAGCATTCGCCTTCGGCTACCTCAAAGGAGAAAACGGAGTGCATCGCATGGTGCGTATTTCACCGTTTGACAGCAATGCTCGAAGGCACACTTCTTTTGCCAGTGTATATGTATACCCCATGGTGGATGACAGCATAGAAATTGACATCAAACCGGCCGATGTAGAATTACAGACCAGCCGAAGCGGTGGTGCCGGGGGCCAAAATGTAAACAAGGTAGAAACCAAGGTGCAACTCACCCACATCCCCACAGGCATTGTGGTAGTGTGTCAGGTAGAAAGAAGTCAGCTGGCAAACCGAGAACGTGCCATGCAGATGCTGAAAAGCAGACTTTATGAAATGGAAATACAAAAACGCAACGCTGCCAGAGCCGCCATTGAAGATTCCAAAATGAAAATTGAATGGGGTTCTCAAATCAGAAACTATGTTTTTCATCCGTATAAACTAGTGAAAGATGTTAGAACGGGAGAAGAGACCAGCAACATCCAACATGTGATGGATGGAGATTTATGGCCTTTTATTAAAAGTTATCTGTTAATGGCTGCAGGTGGTGAAGTGAAAAAAGGGGGTGTGGTAATTGACTGAAAAAAATTAAACATTGATTATTATCATAAAAATATTTTTTGGAAAACAAAATCAACACACTACATTCGTATAACAATTTAAGTAAAAAATACCATGTGATTGGTTTTCATGTGGTTAAATAAAAAAATAAATAGCAAACAACAAAGCATTGTGAAGTACTACACATACTTGTATTGTGATAATTACTTTGCACCGCAAATAAAAAAATGATGAAAGCCAGCAACAAGCCTACTCTCTCGGAAAAAATAAGATCTATCCGTGCGACTCGCGGATTTAGCCAGGAGTACATTGCAAAAAAATTACACATTACGCAGCAGTCCTATTCTCTGTGTGAAAAAATGCCGGAAAAAATGACCGTTGATCGTATGAAAAAAGTATGCGCAATTCTCGATGTGAAATTGTGTGATTTACTTTACGATTACCAGTAAGAACCTTTCGGAAAAATAAGATTATTCGGATAATGTAAATTTATCCGCATCTGACAGAAAAGGGAACTTCATTCTGATTGAATGAAGTTTTTCTTTTTCCAGAATTACCGTTTGATTGGTTTCATTTTCACCCAAATTTAATAGGCAGTTGCCCAATGGATCTAGCAACTGAGAATTTCCATTGTGTGGGTTATCTGTTCCGTCAACCCCTACCCTGTTTACTCCCACTACAAAACACTGGTTTTCAATAGCCCTGGCCGGCAATAATGAATTCCAGGCCTGGATCCTGACTGCAGGCCAGTTTGCACAAAAAATCATTAAATCCGCCTCAACCGTATTTCTGCACCACACCGGAAAACGTAAATCATAACATATAAGTGGTTTGATTTTCCAACCCTTGTATTCAAAAACAGTTAAGGTTTTTCCTTCAGTATAGTGCTTGTCTTCGCCTGCAAAACTGAATAGATGCCGCTTGTCATATAGGGCAACAACATCACCACCGTAGCAAGCCAGGAAACGATTGTAGTAATTGCCTCCATCTACAATGGCCACAGTACCGCAAATCATCTTATCCTTGCTGTTTTCTTTCATCCATGAAACAATTTCTCCATCCATGGGCTGAGCTATTTCTATGGGCCGCATACTGAAACCGGTGGCGAACATTTCAGGCAATACAACTAGTTCGCCTTCTTCTGTGTCCTTCAGCAGGGTTGTCAGTTTTTCCAAATTGCCCTTAGGTTTTTCCCAAAGAATATCGGATTGCATGGCGCGTATTGTTAAAGACTGCATAATATTTCAGCCGCTTTGGTGAGGGTTTCCTCATTTTTGGCAAAACAAAATCTTAGTACCCGGTTGTCAGTTTTATCATGATAAAATACACTGATCGGCACACCGGCAATTTTATTTTCTCGGGTAAGCCGCACAGCCAAGCTATAATCATCATCCTGACTAATTTTATCGTAGCCAAGCAATTGAAAATAAGAACCGGCGCACGGAAGCACATTAAAACGTGATCCTGCAATCAGGTTTCTGAAAAAATCCCGCTTCTGTTCATAAAATTTGGGCAGGGCAAGGTAGTGCGCCTCGTCTTCCAAAAAATCGGCAAAAGCATATTGCACAGGCGTGCTGGTGCTGAATGCCACGTATTGATAAATCTTCCTGAATTCAGCGGTCAGTTTCTCAGGTGCCAGCACATAGCCCATTTTCCAACCCGTATTGTGGTAGGTTTTACCAAAAGAAGATATGATGAAACTACGCGTCACCAAACCCGGATACATACAGGCACTCTGGTGTTTCAGCCCGTCAAACAAAATATGCTCATACACTTCATCGCTGATAACGACAATATCGGTATTCTCCGTCAAACGTTCTAGTTGCCGCATATCGTCGGCAGAAAGAACTGTCCCGCAAGGGTTGTGGGGCGAATTAATCAGTATGGCACGGGTACGGAAATTGATTAGCTTTTTGATTTCCTCCCAATCGATTTGAAATGACGGATATTTCAGTTTGCTGAAAACCGGTTTGCCACCATTAAGGGTGATGGCAGGAATATAGCTGTCATAGGCCGGCTCTATTACAATAACTTCATCATTTTCTTTCACCACCGCACTGATGGCACAAAACAACGCGAGCGTTGCCCCCCCTACCACCGTAACTTCCGATTGCCAGTCAAACTGTGTACCATAGCATTTCAGGTTTTTTTCTGCAATCTTCTTTCTCAGCTCAGGCACTCCGGGCATTGGCGCATACTGATTTTTTCCCTGTTGCATATAATGATTCACAAGCTCAATAAGCTTCTGGGGGCAATTAAAGTCGGGGAAACCCTGCGCCAGGTTCACAGCCCCGTATTCGTTTGCCAACGCCGACATAACGGAGAATATGGTGGTTCCGGTGCCGGGCATTTTCGATGTCAGATTTAAGGTGGTTTCCATCGGTTCTGCGAATTAACACGCATTTTGCATCAGTTGCTCCTCCGGGTAATTTTTTGTTGATGAATCATGCGCCCAACCCATTCTTGTCATTTTATTTGTTTAAACAAATTTTATTGTGTATATTTGCACTTACCAATAAATAAAGACAACCATGACAGAACAAGCCAGCACTGCAAAAACCCTGTGGGCCATCGACAACAGTCACTCCCACATTCAGTTTAAGATTAAACACCTTATGATTTCCACCGTTACAGGTGGATTCAATAAATTTGAAGCCAGTGTAGAAACACAGGGAGAAGATTTTGGAAAAGCTGCCATTCAATTTTCAGCAGACGTAAATTCTATCCATACAGGAGATGCTCAACGCGACGGTCATTTGCTGAGCGCAGACTTTTTTGACGCAGAAAAATATCCAACCATTTCCTTCCGCAGCACAGGACTTGAGGAAAATGCTGAAGGTAACTATATACTAAACGGCGATCTGGAAATCAAAGGAGAAATCAAGCCTGTACAAATGAAAGTTTCTTTCGAGGGAATTGCCAAAGATCCCTGGGGCAACACCAAAGCCGGTTTTAGTCTTGAAGGAAGCATCAGCCGCAGCGACTGGGGTCTTACCTGGAATGCACCGCTGGAAGCCGGAGGTTTTCTGGTCTCCGATCAGGTAAAAATCCTGTGCGAAGTTCAGTTGATTAGAAAATAAATTCTCCAAATGCAACGAAAAAGAGACACTTAGTTGTCTCTTTTTTTTTAATATGCCGCTAAATTGCACGTCATGCACTTTGGTCGGCTGAGAAAAATCCTGCATATTTTAATTCTTAACACATTTCTAAATACTGTATGGTGCGCCATCAATAAAGATCAAATTTTCCATACAGATTACCCTCAAAAAAATCACTTACTATTAAATTATTTCAGACAACAATTTCAGAATCCAGATAATAGCTATAAAAAAATTGGGATTGTAAAAATTCGTCAACAGATTGTTGCTTTTAAAACAGAAGCTACAAAAAATCGAGATACATATTCAGAATTGTACTGTGATGTTATCAGCTACTCACACGGAATCAGATTAAACTGCCTGGATAACAGGGCCATTGAAAGTACCTCCAATGAACTTTCTGCCAGAGCTGAAGCACTGGAATATCCATTGGCCTATTGTTTGATAAAAATAAATACAGGTTTTTATTACTATGAAAAAAAGAATTGGCCTAAATATCTTTTTTGTTTGCAACAGGCCTTCGAAAAATATAATAACTGCAGCTATGATGAATTTCCACTAAAAAAATACTCTTTATACCAACTTGCTCTGGGGCATTATCAATTTGAAGACTTTAACAAATCGCTGTATTTCGCAAAATTATGCAGTCGGATTAAACCTGATAACATTGGTACTGACATGTTCAATAATCACCTTATGGCATTGAACTATGCCAAGCTAAATCAATCCGACAAGGCCAACCATCTGTTCAAAAAAAATGAAAATGACGCCCTAAAGGAAAATAGACAGGAATGGTTTTGGATTAGCAAGGCATATATATTTATGAATTCCAAAAACAATGTTACTGATTCACTATTATCAGTCTATGAAAAACTAAAAAATTATCGCATAGACAACTGCTTATTTGAATTGGGAACATTTATCATCCATCAAAATGCAAATCATGTG
>CANMCY010000041.1 GCA_947496375.1 Flavobacteriales bacterium | reverse complement strand
CGATCTATTGGTCGGGACCGTTACTGCGCTTTCACTGCGATAATCCGCAATTTTTAATTTGGCCAGCATATTGGGTTTCACATCACTAACGCCGTTAAGTCTTATTTCAATTTTAAAGGACCGGTTAAGTGGGTCAATTACCTTGGAAGCAAATGAAATGTTGCTTTCAATGGTTTTGTTAATATCGGTAAATACCACTCTCACCTTATCGCCTTTGTTGATTTTACCGGAATACGATTCTGAGACATCTGCCACTACTTTCAGGTTGCTAAGATTGACAACTTTGAACATGGGAATGCCCGGAGCGGCTGCCTGACCAATTTTGGTGTCAACGCTTTCAACCGTTCCGTTAATTGGGGCTTTTATGGTATACATGGATAGCTGTGCATCCAGCGTTGACAGGTTTTTTTCCAGTGCTTCTTTTTGATTTTTTGCTGACAGATATTGAATTTCAGTGCCAACACCCTGCTGCCACAGTCTTTTTTGTTTTTCAAATAGGGTAGTGGCAAATGAAAGCTGCTGCTCTAATTGTCCACGGCTTTGCCTGAGCGTACTGTTATCCATGTAGGCCAGGGCCTGACCCGCAGCCACAGCATCGCCTGGTTTTACCAAAACCTGTGTTACAGTTCCCGGTAGCTGTGCCGTTGCAATGGTGCTTTGTTCTGCGTCGGCTTTACCTTCAATGCTAAGGTAGGATTCAAAATTAGCAGCTTCTATCGTCTCTGTTTCCACCAATTTGCTTTTATCTTTCAACGGTTCCAGTGTCGCTATTTCACCTTCCAGTTTTTTTGCTTCATTCTGAAGGGCGGCAATTTGCTTTTTGATTTTTTCCAGCTCTTCTTGCTTTTGTTGTACGTTGCTCTTCTTTTCGCCGCAGGCGCCGAAAAGCAGCCCAATGGTTAGCAGTATAGAATATTGTATTTTCATGTGTTTGAGTTAGGGTTTTAGAATTTCTTGTCCAAGGGCTTTTTTAAGGTCGATTTTGGCCATTACCAGATCATACAGGGCATTTAAATAATTTGTCTGACCGGTTTTAAGATCAGTTTCTGCCTGCAATAATTCAAGGGCGCTGCCAACACCTTCTTTATACTTAAAAACAGTGCTGGCATATATGTTGCTGGCCAATTGTACGTTTTGCTTTTGAACTGCCACCATTTCTAGCTGTGTCTGATAGGTTTTCAGCGCATTTTCATATTCCATGTTGGCCGCGTTCTGGAAGGTTTTCAAATCGTTCATGGTTTTGTTTCTGCGCAGTTTAACTTCGGCAATGGCGGCCTTGGATTTTAATCCGTCAAAAAGCGTCATACTCAGGTTTAAGCCAAAAGCGGTACTGGGAACCCAATTGTTGTTGGGGGTGAGGTTAGACTCGAAGAAGTTGAATGCAGGTCGCTGTGTGGTTTGCTGATGTTGTAAAAATCCAACAAGTGTGGGGAATTTACCAACCTTGTAGCGTTTTTCTTCCAGAAAACTGATGGAAAGTGTTTGATTAAGCAGTTGATATTCCATCCTGTTTTTTACATCAAAGGTTTCGTTTCCGGCCGGGATGGTTTTATCCAGTGTTTCCAGATCATCTGTCAGTGCAATGGGATTCTGAACGGGCATGCCCATTTGAATTTTTAAAATATTCAGCGAAGCCGACATGCCCAGTAGCAGTTTTTCCTTCTGGACTTTTAAATTAGTGAGACTGAATTCCAGACGCTGTACATCAAGATTTTCGGCAAAACCCTCTTTATTCAGGGCTTTCACATCGTTTAAGCTCTTTTCCAACAATGCAATATTGCCGTTGAGTAAAGCCATGTTTTTTTGCAGGGTTAATGACATTAAATAGGCCTTGGAAACGTTCAATGCTACATCCTGTTTGGTTTTTGCGGCCATGGTTCTGCTCACGTTCATCACTTCTCTTGCCGCTTTCAGTCCCAGTAAAAAAGTACCGCTGTATATGAGCTGATTCATACTTAGGGTAGCGTTTGAACCAATGGGCTGTTGAAACTGAAGAAAAACGTAATCGGGGGCACCGGGGCTAGGGAAGAAGTTTTTAACCCAGTTTCCGGGTATTTGTGTATACTGAAGGAAACCGGCATTAACGCCCACCTGTGGAAGCCCGGCAGCTGTTACCTGATTTACCAGTTGTTTGCTTATTTCAATGTCGGTGTTGGCATTCTGAAGTGCAGTACTGTTTTTTTCTGCATAGTTTAGCGCATCGTTAAGAGTGATTTTTAAGGTGTCCTGGCCTGTAAGGGCCGGCGCTGATGCTATGAAAGCGGCAGAGAGAAATATGATTTTTACAAGATTCATTTTAATGATTTTGGTTTGCCTGTAACCAGCTGATTTCACTGAATGTTGATTTGCCTTTTTCTGTAGTTACGGCATGCAGGTGATACTTAATTGTTTCGATATATTCATCACGAAAATCCCGATTTTCTTCACCTTCAAAAAGCGTATTTTGGAACATGGAGAAAATCAAACATATGTAAATGCGGGCTACCCGCTGTCTGTTCATATCGTTTCTGAATAACCCCTGTTCAATGCCTTTCTTCAGATTCTGATTGACACTTTGAAGTGCATACCTGTTGCGATGCTCAATGAGGTGAGAATAGCTTTCAGGATAGAATTTCTGCAAATCGAAAAGTACGGAAGGGTGAACGTTTTTATTCATCTGAAGTACAAAGTCTGCAATTTTTGCAATCTGCAGCACGGGGTTATCCTCTTCAGACATGATAAGGGTGGTGTTGGTTTCCATTTCGGCAATGTGCATGGAAATGGTGTCAAAAACCAGCTGGTTCTTATCCTGATAATGCTTATAAATGGTTTTTTTAGAAATGGAAAGGTCTTTGGCTACATCGTCCATGGATACGCTTCTCACCCCCAGCTCCATAAAAAGCCGGGCTGCGGCTTGCAGTATTCGTTCACGAACCTCCATAAATGCGGCGCAAATTTACTTTAAAAAACCTTGGAAACCAAGGCGGTTTGCAAAGTTTCCATTGTATTTATATTAATTTAATGGAATCAATGAATTTGAATGTCGAATGGCATTCGCATATAAACTCCGTTGCTGTTAAGTACTTTTTTAATGTTTTCGTAGGGTGCATACAAACTACCCAGTTCGGCTTTCATCAGTTTTTCATTTGCATGAGAGGTTGCATTATTGCCAAATAATAACTCCAGGGTGGTTTTTTGCTTTGGCATGCTAACAACACGATATTTTTTTATTCCTGCCTTGGTTGCCGCACTTTGTATGGCTCTTTGTATGCCACCATATTCATCTGCCAGCTGCAGCTTTTTAGCATAAACTCCGGTGTATACATGGCCTTCTGCCAGTTGCTTTACCCTGCCTGTGTCCATTTTTCTGCCCCGGGCTACAATACCCGTGAAATCGTCATAAATATCATTTACCATCCCCTGAAAATAGCTGCGCATTCCTTCAGATAACGGAGCATCCGGACGCCAGGTAACAGCATAATCTCCGGTTGGAACGGTTTCATAATTTAATCCCAGTTTTTCTTTGTACAATCGGGCTGTGTTGGGTATCATGGCAAATACGCCAATACTACCGGTAATGGTGGTTGGCTGCACAAAAATGCTGTCAGCCAGACAGGCAATGTAGTAGCCACCACTGGCAGCCACACCGCCGAAGCTGGCAATAACCGGCTTCGTCTTTTTGATTAGCGCTATTTCTCTGGCAATGATGTCGCTGGCATTGCTGCTTCCACCGGGGCTGTTTACCCGAAGTACAACTGCTTTAACGTGGCTATCCAGACGGGCTTTCTTCAGGGTAGCGGCCAATGAAGTGCTGCCAATACCGTCGCCGCTTTCATTGTTTCCCATGTTGATTTCTCCTGAGGCATAAATCAACGCGATTTTATCTTCTCCGTTTCCCACATTCCAGCTGCCTTTTGCATATTTGTCAAAGTCATACTTGATGAGCTTGTTATCGGCACTGCCTTGTGATAACAGTGCCAGTTCGTTTTCTGCTTCATCTTCGTATTTCAAGGCATCAATGAGCTTGTACCGCAGGGCCAGCTTTCCATTTCTGGCCTTAAACAGATTGGCCACTTCTGCTACGTATGCCGAATCCATACTGCGAGACTTTGCTATGTTTTTCATGCAGTAGCCAAACAGACTAAAAACGTATTCTCTTACCTGCTCACGGTTGGCATCGCTCATAGAATTCTGTGTAAACGGCTCAACGGCACTTTTGTATTTTCCTGCCTTAAAAACCTCAAACTCAAGACCGATTTTATCAAACATTCCTTTGTAAAACGCTGTCTGTCCGGCATATCCGTTGAATTCAATAATCCCTTTCGGGTTCAGGTATATTTTATCGCAAGCGGAAGCTATGTAATAGCCGGCGTCAGTAAATATTTCGCCGTAGGCAACCACAAACTTTCCGGATTTCCGGAATTCGAGCAGTTTTTGCCTGATTTCCTCAGCAGTTCCCATGCTACCGGCAAACAGATCCACACGTAGATAGACTCCCTTGATTTTATCGTCTTTGGCAGCTTTGTCCAGTCCATAAAGAATGGAATTAAGACCCAGGGAGGATAATCCGTCATCGGTGATTTCAGCAATGGGGTCTTCTGTAGTACGATCCGGGATTTCACCACTTAGGGTAAGTTCTAATACGGTATTTTTCTTAACTTCGGGAATGTTGTCCATGCCCCCGGCAATGCTGCCAATAATGGCCGCAAAAAACACGATAATCAGCACAATGCCGATGAAAAATCCGAGGATGCTGGCCAGTACACTTTTGATAAATCCCATAATAATTGTTGAGGGTGATTGAATGCTACAACAAAGATACTTCTGCCCCTTAGTAAAATTCAATGATTCATCGTTCAACCGTGGATTATAGGCGATTAAGGGGTTTTATGAGTTTAGATTTTGCCATTTCCGAAATTACCATGAACTTTGAGAACAATTTTGGTCTTGCTATATTAAAAGAGTACATCAAAGAACTGTAATCATAATTTATCAGGGAGAAGCATAATCATATCTCTCGCTGTTTAAAAAAGTGCACGGTTTTTGTGTCTATTTAAATATACAAGGAGGAGCTTATGAAAAACAACCTTACCCGAAAATCGCTACTGCTGTTGGCGTTAACTTCCATTTTTGAGCTACGCGCTCAGCAAACCATTGGATTACAAATAGGCAATCACAACGCATCGTATGCCTATTCCCTTAACCCTGCTCAAACCTATTCAAGTAAAAATCGGTTTTACTTTAATTTCTGGGGAGCGGGTGTGGGTTTTACCAATAATTTCTTAACCTATTCCGCGCCCATTAGCTTATGGCAAATGGGAGCAGGCAATTATCCCGACCGGTATAAAAATGATGCCGGTAAATTGGATTTTAACCCTTCCTGGCTCGCATTAAACCCCAATACCAATAACTGGAAATTGTATTACCTGGATGAAACCTACGGACCTTCCATGCATTTTCGGATTACACGAAGAACGGCGATTGGCATCGGGATAAAATCGGTGGCCGGTATGAGCATTACCGGAGTGGATAAAAATCTCGGTAACCTGTTCAGGTTTGGACTTGATTCTGCCGGGCAGGGTTTTACCGGCCCCAATGGCATTCAATTAGGTAAAAACTACGAATTATCCAGATTTTCAATCAATACGGACAAATGGCAAGAATGGTTTTTTTCAGTCGCATCAGTTACCAGAGACAAGGGACAACATTTTACCAAGTGGGGTGCCACGGGTAAAATTCTGTTGGGGATGGGTGCCGGCCATCTTGGGGTAAATGGTGGCTCATACCGTTTCAACAACAGCAATCAGGTTGAATTTAATGATTTACAGTCTACCTGGTTTCACACAGAGGATCAAAGTGCTACCCGAACCCTCACAAACCCTTTCGGAATGAAGTTTGATTTTCTTCAGGGCGCAGGACTGGGTGCCGATCTGGGTTTTATGTACGAAAACAGACCCAAACAAAGCCGCAAGCGCTATAATAATCCTTGGTATACCTGCATAGATGAAGATGATAATGAATACAAATGGCGTTTGGGTGCCAGTCTTACCGATCTGGGTTTCATTGTGTACGGTGGGCAAAGTCGAATGATTAACAATAAGGATGTTTCGGCTACATGGAATAAAAATAGGAACCTAATTAATACTTATCAGGGTTTTGGGCAGGATCCCATAAACAATGTTAGTATCGGTTTCTATGATAGTTTGAATGCTGATGCGGCCAACAATTTCATCACCACAACGCCAACCGCTCTCAATGTGCAGTTTGACCGCCGTTACCGCGGTGATTTTTACCTGGGAATGAACTGGACACACAGCATGAAAGGAAACTATGCCTGGGGTGTGCGCAGGGCATCTTTCCTGAGTGTGATACCGCGTTGGGAAACCGAACATGCAGAAATTGGTGTACCCTTAACACTTACTCGCGATTACACCGATTTTAACCTGGGTGTGTATGGTCGTTTAGGTCCTTTTACTGTTGGAACAGATAACCTGAGCGGTATTGTCAAGTACGCCTCCAAAGGAGAATATACAGGCGCCAATGTGTACTTTGGAATCCGGCTGAAACTGGAAGCATGTGGATGGCTTTATTATAAGTCCAAGGATTATAAAGATTCGGTTCAAAATGCCAGAAAAGCAGTCCAGAAGAATGATACATTCTGGAAACGCGATACCATAACCGTGATTAAGCGCGATACCATCCGAAAGACCGAAGTAATCCGTAAAACGGATACCGTTGTTAAATACAAAAACCTTGAGGTTTCACCCGATTTGAAGAAAAAAGAGGAGGAACTGAGAAAAAAAGAGGCAGATCTTAAGGCCAAGGAGGAGGACTTGCGCAAGCGTGAACTGGAAATTAATGCCAAATCAACCAACTGTAAGCCCTGTCAGGATGAGCTGATTGTGGTGAAACAACAACTTGCGACCACACGTGATCAATTATCGAAGTTGCGAATTCAGCTGGATGAGTGTAACCGTAATAAGGGAATAGTAGCCGCTGAGAACGAAGACTTAAAAAAGAAAAATACGATTCTTTCAGCAGAAGTAGATAAGTTGAAACGCGAAAATGCAGTATTGAAACTCAACAACAATCCCTGTGATAAGCAGGTTAAATCACGCGATTCTTTACTGGCGGTGGAGCGAGAAAGAAATGCCCGATTGCAGGCAGAGCTTGATAAGAAAAAACAGGATTGTGATGGGGTTCAGAAAGAACTGGACAACACACGTAAGCGGGTAGCTGTGCTTGAAGCAGAGGTTGCAGATGGTAAGAAAAAGGTGGCTGTACTTGAAATAGAACTTGCCAATTGCAAGCTGGGCAGTGCCGGAACCAATGCGGATTGTCTTAATAAAATAAAACAGCTCGAGGCACAAATTACAGCCGAAAAGCTCAAAACCTCAACACTTCAAAAAGAGCTTTCGGATACCAAGGTCAGACTGGATGCTGAAATCAAAAAGAATGCAACCCTGCAACTGGAACTGGATGCGTGTCGCAAAGCCGCAGCTGATGATAAAAAACGCATTGCAGAACTTGAGGTCTTGTTAAAAAACAGTGGCGATTGCGGTCCTTTCAAACTGAAAATTGCAGAATTGGAAGAAAAGCTTAAAAACTGCGGTAATACTGAGGAGCTCAATAAGTGCAAGGCCGATTTGGATATCGCTAAAAAGCGCAATGCTGAACTGGAAGCTGAACTGGCGAATGTGAAAAAGCAACGCGATCAGTATTTGTCTGAACTGGATGCTTCCAAGAAGAAAATTTCCGAGCTGGAAGCCAAGTTAAAAGAATGTGAAGGCAAAGGTTCAGACTGCAAGGATTGTGAGGATGCGTTGGCCCAATTGAAAATAAAATATGAGCAGAAGGAAAGTGCCTATAATTCACTGATGGATGAATATCAGGCATGTACCAAGGATTTGTCCGCACTCAGAACCAAGTTGTCCGATTGCGAGTCAAAGCTTAAAAATTGCTCAGGCAGCACCGGCAAGGAAAAAGAGCTGCAGGCAGAAATTGACAAGCTGAAAATTACCATCGCAGAACTGAATGCAGAGGTAGCAGCGAGGCAGAAATCACTGGATGAACTACAGGCATCCTACGACAAACTGGAAAGCACCAATGCAGAACTGGGTAAGAAGATTACCGCAATGCAATCCGAACTGACTGCATTGAAATCTCAGGTTAATCTACTTCAGCAGCAATTGAAGGAATGCCAGGAATCAGGAAAGTAAAAACCAGGAAATGAATGAGAATAAAAAGGCACCTGTTTCAGGTGCCTTTTTTATTTAGAATTCCGCCCTGAGCCGGACATTCAGTCGCCTGCCCGTAAGATATTCCGGAACCCCATATACATTGTTTTCTATGTCTTTTACCCAGTTATAGGAAATTACGTTGTTTATGCCCAGAACATTAAAAATTTCAACGCTAATCCATGTCTCTTTAATCGATTTTAAGGGGCCGCTCTTGGGCCGGTTTTTATCGCTTCTGCTAAGCATTACCTTGCTGAAACCCATATCCAGTCTTCGGTAGGGAGGGATTGTATTTGGTCTGGAAGCATAACGGCCCGTGCCATCCAGAAAATAGGGCATGCCCGTACCGATAATCATGTTAAGGTTAAGTCTTATTTTTGGATTGCCGGGCAACTGATCCTGAAGCATGGCTGCAAAATTAACCCTTCGGTCAGTGGGTCTTCTAAGCCAATCGCTCTGTACTCGCTCTCCATTATTGTTTATATAGCTAATCTTTTCGCGGGATTGGAGAACACTTAAGGTAAACCAGCTTTCAAGCCCTTTGATAAATTCCCCGTTAATTCTATTGTCTATTCCCCATGCGTAGCCCGTGCTGCTGTTTTCGGCATAGTAACGAACACGGATGTTGTCGTATAGGTAGGGAACGAGTTTGTCCAGGTGTTTGTAATATGCTTCGGTGGTGAATTTGAATTTACGACTCCACATATTGATAAACCTGTCGGTGCCGGCCACCAGATGCCAGGCCCTCTGTGCCTGAAGGTTTCGGTTTAAGTTCCCGTTAAATCCCCGTAATTCTCTAAAAAAACCTTGCTGGAAATACCCGCCTGCCGCCAGCTTCACAATCATATCTTTTTTCTTAAGACTATCCGGTAATAATAAGTTCTTTTTTCGGTTGGGTTCCCAACTGAACTGAAGGCGAGGTGTGAGGAAGGCCTGGTTATTAACCTGCCACCACTGACTTCGAAGGCCCACATTCAGCCACATGTTTCGCTGTTTGTCCAGCCGAAATTTGTTTTGAATAAAACCTTGAATTCTAATGCTTTTTAATTGATTCCTTGCGCTCACCTGGTCATCAAGTTTGATGCTGTCGGTAGCAAATCCGAAAGGCGGAATATTGTACATGGCGCTGTCGTTGTATCGCCATTCTTTATATCGGTCCTGTATTTGTTCATGGTTTATCCTAAATCCGTATTTGAGGATGTTGCGTTTATCGGGTTTGGTCAATGTGCCAATATGTGAAAAGTTGAGGATACGACTTTGCAGGCGG
>CANMCY010000040.1 GCA_947496375.1 Flavobacteriales bacterium | reverse complement strand
GTCAATCTTAGCAACCTGAAAGTAGTGGCAGATGTCTCAGAATCGTATTCCGGTAAAATCAACAAAGGCGATAAGGTGAAAGTGGTATTTACCGATATTAACAAAACCATTGAAAGCAACATTTCATTTGCTTCCAAAGTAATAGACCCACTTAACCGGTCTTTTAAAATTGAAATACGACTTAACGGCGTTAGCGATGTGAAACCCAATATGCTGGCCAAATTAAAAATTGCGGATTACCGCAGTGAAAGCGCTATAACGGTCCCAACCAATGCCATAACTTCCGGCGTTGATGAAAAATATGTCATGGTTAAAACACTGCAGAAAGGAAAGGCGATAGCATCTAAACGAATCGTAAAAACTGGCCGGACAGGTGAACTCAGGACCGAAATACTGGAAGGAATCAATATTGGTGATGAAATCATTGTGACCGGTTACCAGGAATTAAATGACGGTCAGATTATAGAAACTGCAGGCAAATAATCACAATATGAACCCATTTAAGGAGTTTAAACCCACCAGCTGGAGTATTGACAACAAAACCAGCATCTATATTATCACGATTTTTTTGTCTTTGGCAGGCATTCTGTCATACATCAAACTGCCTAAAGAGCAATTCCCGGATATCGTAATCCCAACCATTTACGTTCAGACCATCTATCCCGGATCATCTCCCAAAGACATTGAAAACCTGATTACAAAACCCATCGAGAAGAAAATCAAATCGATTAGCGGAGTTAAAAAATTAAAAAGCCAGAGTATTCAGGATTTTTCAATCATTACGGTTGAATTCAATACAGACGTTAAGGTGGATGAAGCCAAACGAAAAGTAAAAGACGAAGTAGACAAAGCCCGTTCAGAGCTACCCAATGACCTGAAGACAGACCCTACAGTAATGGAAGTAAACTTCAGTGATATGCCCATTCTGTATGTAAATATCAGCGGTAATTATGATCTATCAACCCTGAAAAAATATGCTGAAACCGCCAAAGACCGGATGGAAAGTCTGTCTGAAATCACGCGCGTTGACATGGTGGGTGGACTTGACAGGGAAATTCAGGTGAACCTCGACCTGGCTAAAATGGGTGCAGCGGGCCTTGCACTGGATGATGTGAGCCGCGCCATACAATTCGAGAACATGCGAATAGCGGGCGGTAACATTGACGTTGACCGCATGAAACGCTCGCTCAGTGTAAGCGGTGAATTTCAATCCAAATCCGATGTTGAAAATATAGTGATCCGCAGCGGTGCAGGTGCCACACTCTATCTGAGGGATGTGGCTGAAGTAAAAGATGCCTACGCAGAAAAAGAAAGTTATGCCAGACTGGAAGGCAACCCGGTTATCACCCTCAATATTATCAAACGATCAGGAGAAAACCTGATTGAGGCGAGTGATAAATGCCACGCCATTATTGATGACCTATACAAAACCAAAGTTTTCCCTGAAAATGTAAAGGTTGTTTTTACCGGAGACCAAAGCACGCAAACGCGCATTACACTGCATGACCTGATTAACACCATTATTATTGGGTTTATACTGGTAACGATTATTCTCATGTTTTTCATGGGTGCAACCAATGCCATTTTTGTTGGTCTCAGTGTTCCTTTGAGCATGTTTCTTGCCTTTCTGGTTATGCCCACACTGGGTTTCAGTCTGAATATGATTGTCTTATTCAGCTTTCTGCTTGCCCTGGGTATTGTGGTGGATGATGCCATTGTGGTCATTGAAAACACCCATCGAATTTTCACACAAAGCAAAGGTAAAGTACCAATTGTAATTGCGGCCAAGAAAGCAGCCGGTGAAGTGTTTCTGCCGGTTCTGAGCGGAACACTTACGACCCTTGCTCCATTTGTTCCCCTGGCCTTTTGGCAGGGAATTGTTGGGAAATTTATGTTCTACCTGCCGGTAACGTTAATTATTACCTTACTGGCTTCGTTACTGGTTGCCTACATTATTAATCCCGTTTTTGCGGTTGATTTTATGGCACACAGCGAAGAAGACCCGGATAAAAAACCCACTATTACCAAAGGATTTAAAAAGACCGGGCTGGTATTTTTAGTGCTAACTATTTTTGGATTCCTGACAGGGGGCCTGGGAATGGGTAATTTTATGGTGGTACTGTTCTTATTGTATGCCATACATCACTTCTGGCTTAAAAGGGTCATATATCGCTTCCAGCATAAAACATGGCCAAGAGTTCAGGATTCCTACAAGAGAATTATTACCTGGGCACTCGTGGGCAGAAGGCCTGTAATGCTGTTGCTGGGTACATTTGTCTTGATGATTGTTTCCTTTATCATCACGGGACTGCGAAAGCCCGGTGTTGTCTTTTTCCCACAGGCAGAACCCAATTTCACCTACATTTACATTACTGCTCCGGTGGGCACTTCTGCCAAATTCACAGATAGCATTGTCAAAAGAATTGAAAATGATGTATTTGCTTTAACCGGCAAAAAGAATCCCGTTGTAGAAAGTATTATTTCCAACGTAGCCGTGGGGGCCACAGATCCCAACAGTGGTGATCGTTCGGTAGCCGGCAATAAAGGAAAAATTACCGTTGCCTTTGTTGAATTTAGCAAACGCGGCGGTAAAAGCACCCGGGAACTGCTTGAAAAAATACGCAAAGGCATAAAACCCATAGCCGGCGTAGACATCGTGGTTGAACCTGAACGAAACGGTCCTCCGGTAGGCAAAATTGTTAATATAGAAATACGTGGTGATGAATTTAATACCCTCGTAAAAACCGCCGGTAATTTAAAAACCTACCTCGACAACCTGCAGATTCCCGGTGTTGAAGAACTCAAAAGTGATTTTATTAGCAGTAAGCCGGAAATTATTGTCAAAATTGACCGTGAAAGGGCAAACCGACAAGGGATTTCTACTGCCCAGATAGGCATGGCATTGAGAAATTCGATATTCGGTGCTGAAGCCAGTAAATTTAAGGATGAGAACGAAGATTATCCCATTATGGTGAGGGTAAACAAAGAACAATCCAACAATCTGGACGCACTGTTGAACATGAAAATCATTTACCGCGACATGAATATGGGCGGAATGTTAAGGCAAGTGCCGCTGTCTTCCGTTGCAACCGTTGAATATGGAAATACTTATGGCGGCATAAACCGACTGAACCAAAAACGCGTAATAACCCTGGCCAGCAATGCACTTCCGGGTTACGCACCCAATGAGGTAGTCGATCAGGTTCAGTCAGCCATCGATAATTTTGAAAATCCGGACGGGGTGGAGATTATTATGACCGGCGAACAGGAACAGCAAAAAGAGACTCAATCCTTTCTGGGCATGGCCATGCTGGCTTCAATAGGTCTGATTATTCTCATTCTAGTAACCCAGTTTAATTCAACCAGCAAACCCATTCTGATTTTAACTGCCATATTCTTTTCAATTATTGGTGTTCTGCTGGGATTTGCCATTTTTGATATGGATTTCTCTGTGATTATGACCGGTATTGGTGTAGTAGCCCTTGCCGGCATCGTAGTGAGAAACGGAATATTGCTGGTGGAATTTACAGACTTGTTGCGCTCGAAGGGAGTGCCATTGCATGAGGCCATCATTGAAGCCGGACGCACAAGGATGACACCGGTTTTGCTGACTGCAGGAGCCACCATACTTGGATTAATCCCATTGGCGGTGGGTCTGAACATGGACTTTGCCAAATTGTTCAGCGAGTTTAATCCGCATATTTATCTGGGTGGTGATAGCGTAGCGTTCTGGGGACCTTTGAGCTGGACCATGATATTCGGTCTTGGCTTCTCTACCTTCCTTACACTGATTCTGGTGCCTGCCATGTACCTGCTGAATGAAAGATGGAAAGTGAAAATATTGGGTTGGTTTGGTAAACAATACAACCCCGACGAAAACACCTCGCCCGACGCATTGAGTAACCTGGAATTATAATCGGGTTAACCTATTATGGCCGATTTTCAGTCTTTCACGCAGGAAATTACAGGCCTCGGATATGTCAGCAGTGACAATGTCTTTCTTTTTACCCATCAACAAGGGCCGGATGTGGTATTTGTTCCCATGGGCACAATGGATCACAACATCGACTCTGAGCGCTACACCATTATTATACATGAGGATGTATGGAAGCTCAGGACACATGCGGTTATAAATCGGCTAAAAGCACTCACAGGACAAACCCGACGAGTACATGGCCGGGCCTGTAAAATCAAACGTATTGACCAAAAGACTGCGGCAGATTTTCTCGAAAACTATCATACCGGTGGCTATATCAATACTTACTATAAGTACGGAATTTATTTCGAACAGGATTTACTGGCAGTAGCGTTGTTTGCCAAATGCCGAACTTTCCAAACCACCGATAGGACCGCCACCTACAAAAGCTCAGAACTGACCCGATTTGCTTGTAAAACGGGAATCAGAATTGTAGGTGGCCTGGAAAAAGTTATACGGGCCTTTTGCTTACAATACGATGTTGCACATCTGATGACTTACGCTGACAGAGAATGGACTGACGGTAAAACCTATTTTTCTTTGGGTTTTGTAAAAAAGGGTTCCACTCCTCCCCTCACATTTTGGGCAAACACTCAAACCGGCGAACGAGTGCTGAATAATGAGGACAATAATCAACAGCGTGACGGTTGGTGCATCAAAAAGAACCTTGGCAACATAAAACTAGAGCTAACAAAAAATCCCCGGATTTAGCCGGGGATTTTTATTATTTCTTTTTTCCTTAGTACAACTCGAAAGTATTTTTTTGCTTAAGCAGCCCTCTTGTCCAGAGTTCTGTGCTGTATTTTCCTTTTTTGAGTTTACCTGCCAGTGTTCCAGAAGCAGGATAATACCATTTAACAACATTCTTTTCACCATCAGAAATAATGGTCTGTTTAATGCTGAATAAACTACTTTTATCTGCAAAACCCTTATTTCCTGAAGTGAGAACTTCACCTTCAGGACCAATAATTCTGATGGTAACTTCTTCTTCCACAGGTTCTTTGATAAAAGAATTTTCAAGTACATCAAATGTTACACGCAGTTTTTCAGCGGATTTGGCTTTGGAGTTCTCAACTTGATTTCCTCCTTTTTTACCTATACCCACCGTTAACAGTGTACCAAACTGAGGAATGGCGCCTTTGTTCATGCGATCTTTCATCTCAGTATTCTCTTCAATCAGGGCAACTTTGCCGGCTTTTTCAGCTTCGACCTCTTTGGTTAGGACAGCAATTTTTTCCATTAGATCGGAAATTTCTTTTTGCTTCTCTTCAAGCTGTTTTCTCAATTCAGCCAGTTTTTTCTGGTCCTCCTTGCTGAGGGCAGCAGTTTTACCAGTACTGGTAGAAGTAGGAATGCCTGAACGAGCAATGATCGCTCTCAGTGAATTGATCTGGCCCATTAACTCCACTACCCTGGGGTTGTTGGCACCCTCAAGATCCTCAATCTTACCGGTCAGGCGAGCGTTTTCTTCCTGATAGCTGGTAAGCAGAGGACGTAATGAATCTTCCATTCTTTGAAGTTCACGTTGTAGAGAATCTTTCATCTGCAATACCTGCAATTTCTCCTGTACTGCTTTTGCAGTTTCGCCCTTTTTCGAGTAGAAATAAGCATTTCCGCCAATGGAAGCAATTAGAAGTACTCCCAAAACAGCCGCTAATACGTTTTTATTCATTTTTTGAAATGTGTTGCAATAATAGTGTATTTTTTGCGAAAACCACTATAGTTCCTGCGTTTTATTGTGGTTTAATAATGCTATCCTTTAACCGATGCGGATTGAATCCAACCTCCATAATTCTTTGTTTTTCACTTATTAAAAAACCCGTTGGAATTTTACGCACCTTCAATTTTTTGTTAATTTTATTTGAGCTGAAACCCTGATAAATATGGGTTTCGTATTTCCTTGAGTAGCGATGTAAATATTGACTGCTAGCCCCGTAATTCAGCATTAATACTTTAAATCCGGCCTCCTTGATTCTACCCAGTTCGTGCAGAACTGCACTGTCTTCTATATACTCAGGTGATTGATCATGCCACACGTAGATATAGAGTTTTTCACCCTTAAATCTTCGAATATTGCGTTTTTTGTTTTTGGATTTTGCCGTGGGCTCCGCATACCTGAATCGTGGCAATTTCTTTCCTTTATTCAGTATGTACTTTAGACTTGCAGCAGTATCTCTTTTAAAATCTATATACTTACCTTCAGGATGAACTTCATTGATAAAAAATGCGGCATTATTCCATTCCAAATAGGCTTTACCCTTTTTAACCGTGCTACTTTGTAAATTCTGAAATGACAGACCATCGTCAGCAATCATGACCTCATCGATTTCATCATCGGCGTATGAACCATTGCAGTTTGCATCTTTTACACACAGTGCAAATTCCTGACCGCCACTCTTCCATGTGCCAAAAACAACATTCATGCGTCGCATGCGAAAGGAATTTTCAGTACCTGAAAACATGCGGTTACCTTGCAATTGAAACATGGCCTTATCGTTCATTGCAGCAAATTGCTTAAACTGTGCAGTGGGAAAATGCTCCATCAAAACCCGGAAACCATTACTCATAGCATCTACGGAAACAATCGCACTTTTGTTGGGGTATAGCGTGTCAGGCGAACCGTCATCAGTGAGATCATAATTATGGTTTCGATCAGTCCAGATAAGGGTATTAAATGCAGTCCATCCCGGATTTTCAATCAGCATTAATGTATGTGCGGAAGAAAAATCATCGGTCTGTACACCGGTAAAAATCCAAGTAAATCCTTTCCTGTATTTTTGGTTCATCACCGGAGCAATTATTTTCCGCCAACGCACAGGGTCATCCTTCTGAGCTGAAGCAAAATCCAATGGATTGGAAACCGAATCGCCCCTGAATTCAAACACATTGGCCACCATCATGGTCTTCACGAACTCGGCGTCTGTACCTCTATCCGTGAGGGGCAAGCGCACAACCTGTGAATGAAGCCGGCCAAAGGTTACAGTAAATAGTATTAATAAGAGTTTATTCATCGCGGTTAGCTCCCAGAAACTGCAACAAAAAGTATAGCAAGTTGACCAATGCGCCTGCAGCCGCTGCCACATAGGTCATGGCTGCCCATTTCAAACTATCCTGCGCACCGTCTAGTTCGGCTCCCGTTACTATATTTTGTTGTTTCATCCACACCAGCGCTCTTTTGCTTGCATCAAATTCTACAGGCAGGGTAACCAGCGCAAATAAAGTAATAACGGTATAACAAGCCAGAATAATGCCCAGTATCCATTGCGAACTGCCTCCGAAACCAAAACCTACAAATGCAGCTCCGAAGATAACCACGTTCAAAATGGTGGCACTTACATTCTGCAAAGGCACCAGTTTACTGCGCAATTGCAACATGGAATAGGCAGTGGCATGCTGCACGGCATGACCGCATTCGTGGGCTGCTACTGCCGCTGCGGCAGCATTTTCGCCGTGGTAAACGTCCTTACTTAGATTGACAGTTTTATTTAACGGATTGTAATGATCTGTCAGCTCTCCATCAGTTTGTATAATCCGAACGTCTGTAATGCCATGATCAAGCAGCATTTTTTCTGCCACTTCTCTGCCGGTAAGCCGATTACCCAAATGCAGGTTGCGATAATGACTGAACTTACTTTTTAATTTCTGCTGAATGGCCAGACTGACAAACATCATCAGCAGTGTGAGTATAAAATATCCTGACATATTCTGTAGAACGGTGTTATTTACAAAATTTCACCATCATCACTACCAAAGCACCCAAAAACATGAGTATGCTGATTCTGTTGATACCATGCATCATTTTCAGGTATGAGCTTTTAGGACCCTCTTGCTTGCGGAAGGTGATATAGGATAATAATTTTTTAACTATCATTATTTTAGTATTACGTCTTCAGACTTTTGGGGGGATTTTCTTACAGGTTCCATCAAATCTACAGGATGATCGGCAAACTCATCCAGCAATGCGATATCCAGCACCTGCAGCATGTTGCTCACATAGTGAAACTTCATGTCTTTCAGATAGCCGGCATTAATTTCTTCCACATCCTTACGGTTCGATTCACACATGATTACCTCGGTAATACCCGCCCTTTTTGCCGCCAGAATCTTTTCTTTAATACCACCCACCGGCAGCACTTTACCCCGAAGCGTTATTTCGCCTGTCATGGCCAGGTGGCTTTTTACCTTTTTCTGAGTAAACAATGATGCCAGTGAGGTTAATATGGTTATCCCCGCTGATGGGCCATCTTTGGGAATGGCACCGGCCGGGAAGTGCACATGCACATCCCAGCAGTCAAACACCCGCGTATCTATTTCCAGATAAGAAGCATGCGCTTTGAGAAAAGTGCGGGCCAGACTCACACTTTCCTTCATAACATCTCCCAGTTGCCCGGTTACTGTGAGGTTGCCTTTCCCCTGCATGAGGGTGCTTTCCACAAACAATACCGAACCTCCCATTGGGCTCCAAGCCAGTCCGGTTACTACACCCGGAGTAAAATTATTCTCGTAAGTCTCAGGTTCTATTTTTTCAGCACCCAAAATGCCCTGTACCACCTCTACGCTCATGCTTTTTGCATACTTCTCTCCCATGGCCAAACATTTGGCAGCAGAACGGGCCAGTGCGGCAATCTTTTTATCCAATCCGCGCACTCCGCTCTCGCGGGTATATTGTTCCACCACCATTTCCAAGGCCTTGTCAGTCACTTTAAAATCGTTGGCCTTTAGCCCATGCGCCTTTCGCTGCTTGGGTATCAGGTATTTTTTTGCGATTTCAATTTTCTCTTCCATGCTGTATCCGCTGATATCAATAATCTCCATTCTGTCCAGTAAAGCCGGCTGAATGGTATCGAGATTGTTTGCCGTTGCTACAAACAGCACTTTGCTAAGATCGTAGTCCAGCTCCAGATAATTATCGTAAAAGGTGCTGTTTTGCTCAGGGTCTAACACTTCCAGCATGGCACTTCCAGGGTCTCCACGAAAATCACGTCCCATCTTGTCTATTTCATCCAGCACAAAAACGGGATTGCTGCTGCCTACTTTTTTCAGATTTTGAATTACCCTGCCGGGCATGGCTCCAATGTAGGTTTTGCGATGTCCGCGTATTTCACTTTCATCATGTAACCCACCCAAACTCATTCGCACATATTTGCGACCCAGAGCCCGGGCAATGCTTTTCCCAAGACTGGTTTTACCGACACCCGGAGGACCGTACAGGCAGATTATGGGACTCTTCATGTCCCCTTTGAGTTTCAACACTGCCAGATACTCAAGAATACGTTTTTTTACTTTGTCCAAACCGAAATGATCTTCATCCAGTACTTTTTCGGCGAACTTCAAATCGAAATTGTCGGTGGTATACGTTTCCCATGGCAACTCAATCATCAGCTGTACGTAATTTAATCCCACACTGTAATCAGGTGATGCGGGGTTGACGCGCATCAGACGATCCAGCTCCTTGTTAAAATGCTGATGAACCGTCTTTGACCAGGATTTGGCGTTTCCTTTTTCACGCAAATTCTGTATTTCCTTATCAGGTGTCTCCCCTCCCAGTTCTTCCTGTATAGCCCTAATC
>CANMCY010000039.1 GCA_947496375.1 Flavobacteriales bacterium | reverse complement strand
GTCAATATCGGTTCTAACCTTGTTCTGTATTTCATCCTTCAATTCCAGAATCTGCAGTTCTTTGGTAAGCATCTCCAGTACCCTGACAGAGCGGTCTCGTGGATTGATATTGGCCAGCACGGCTTGTTTCTCTGCCACTCCAATATTGAGGTTACTTGCCACAAAATGAACCAGGAAATTGTTACTGTCTATATTTCGTATCGCAATATTGGCTTCGGTTGGAATATTGGGGGCCAGGTTGATAATTTTTTCGGAAATGTCACGTATGCTTTGAATGATCGCATCAAACTCTCCATCTTCATTCACCGGCTCGTCATTCAAATTGCTGATTTTCGCTTTGAAATATGGATCTTTTTGCGTATATTCATCTATTAGAATTCGTTTTCTGCCCTGAATAATAAGGGTAGTGGTACCATCCGGCATGCGCATGGTTCTGATGATATGTGCCAGCGTTCCTACACCATACAAATCCTCCTGTGCCGGGTCTTCAATTTCCGGATTTTTTTGTGCTACCACCGCAATAATTTTATCTTTTTTTACCGCTTCCTTCACCAGTTTGATGGACTTATCTCTTCCCAAGGTAATCGGAAAAATCACACCGGGAAAAAGTACGGTATTTCGTATGGTGAGCACTGGAACCTCTTCAGGCAGCTTCTGATTCTTGAACTCTTCCTCGTCCTGTTTGGAAAACAACGGCATGAACTCCGGATTACCATCATGTGAGTCGAAGTCTGAATTTAGCCCCAGGTATATTTCGTTTGAATCAAACATATTTGCTTACACTATTCAACCCATGTGCCATTTTTAAGAATAGATACCAAAACCATAAAAGTGGAAGCCGAAGCAGGTTATATTGCCGATAAAGCAAACGAAAATAGCTTACAGAAACTTAAAATATGACATATTGACAATTTTTATGACAGCAATGTCATCGATAATTTCTATAAAGTTAGTTGTGAAATTCACCTTGTTTACCGAATTTTGCATCAAATCAAATAAACAAGACATGAAAATGAAACATTTACTTTTCGCCATGGCCGTTCCGGCTCTGGTTTTTCTGACCGCTTGCAGTGATAGTGGTTCAGACGGAGACAGTGCACCCAAACCCACCCTGTCCTTCCAGACAGGTGCAGGCTTTACCTCAAATGATGTAAAAGCCGGAGTTGGAGACACCTTAAAAATTGGCATTATAGCCAAAAGTAACGATTCCAAGCTTGCTAAAGTGGAAATATCTCAAAGCACAAATGGTGGCGTTGCCGGTGTCATTTTTGATACTTTAACAAAATCTAACAGTATCACATTCAACCTCGACTATTTAGTTATCGGAAAAGTAGCTGACGTTATTAAACTCACTGTTACTGTAACTGATGATAATGGCACTTCAGCGACTCAAAGTCTTAACATATCTATAATACCGCCAACTGCTTTTCTTGATATAAACTCAGGCGGCCAGAGAATTTCCAATTTGTACGGTCCTGACCCGGGAGCATATGATTTGACCACAGAAACTCAAAAGAAGACTTCTGATCCATCTACGTCAAAGGATATTGTTGACGGAACACCAAGCACAGCTGAATTTAATAAAACATGGAAAACCGGTAATGGCAGCAAATTTGCTAGACTGACTTCGGCTGATGCATTAAACCAATATAACCTGTGTCAAAGCACCGCATTTTTATATGATTTATGGGAAAAAAATGCTGCAAATGCGACAGAGACATTAACTAATATTGCGAAAGATAATATTATACTGGTTAAAACTGGACAAACAGGAGTATCAATACCATTCGGATTCTACATCATCAAAATCACCAACGTGGTTGAGAAACCTGACAATACTGATTACATAGAATTTAGCTATAAAGGTAAAAATTAAAATAGACTTTTAGTTATTATATAAAACCCCGACAAAACAGTCGGGGTTTTTTGTTGAAAAATCTACCTGCATTTATCTTTATTTTGCATATCGTGAAGCGAATTGGAATTTTTACCTCGGGCGGCGACTCGCCTGGCATGAACGCCTGTATCAGGGCGGCCGTCAGAACTTGCCTTGCCTATGGGATAGAACCCTACGGCATCAGGCGTGGATACGAGGGTATGATTGAAGACGACATTCATCCTTTGAATGCCGGCAGCGTGTCTAACATCATTCAGTATGGTGGAACGGTTCTCAAAACAGCCAGAAGTGCTGAATTCCGCACGCCTGAAGGAAGGGCCAAAGCTGCGGTTAATCTGAAAAAAAATGGCATAGAAGGTCTCATCTGTATTGGAGGTAATGGTTCCTATACAGGTGCCATGTATCTGCAAAAAGAGCACGGTATTCCATCCATTGGTTGCCCAGGAACCATAGACAACGATCTGGCTGGCACAGATTACACCATTGGTTTTGATACCGCCGTAAATACCGCAATGGATGCCATCGACAGGATTCGTGACACAGCCGAAAGTCATGGCCGTGTTTTCTTCGTAGAGGTAATGGGTCGTGATTCCGGATATATTGGTCTGTATGCAGGCCTGGCCGGAGGAGCCGAAGGAATCCTTATTCCCGAAAAAGGCAACCAGTTTGATGTGCTCATTAAGCAATACGAACAAAAGAGCCGTAAAAAAGAATTTTCCATTTATGTAGTGGCAGAAGGCGATGAAGAAGGAAAAGCACTGGAACTGTCTCGCAGATTCCTCCAACACTACCCTGACAGCGATACCCGCATCGTTGTGCTGGGACATATACAGCGCGGAGGTAAACCTACCGCCAGCGACAGGATTCTTGCCAGCAGACTCGGAGCTCATGCCGTTAAAGGCCTGACCGAAGGCCTGAATAACTGTGCCGTAGGCGTTATTAAGGATGAAATCATTTACACGTCTTTTGAAGAGGCCATTAAAGGCAAAAAAGAACTGAATGATAATCTTTGGATACTTAATGAAATGATCTGCCGCTAATATGCTGCTCCAACTCAGGGTTAATAACTTTGCCCTTATACGTTCCTTAACATTCATACCGCAAAACGGCATGAACGTAATCACCGGAGAAACCGGGGCAGGAAAGAGTATATTACTGGGGGCCCTGGGATTGGTTACAGGAAACCGAGCCGAAATGTCTGCACTGCTAAACCAACAGGAAAAGTGTATCGTTGAAGCAGAATTTGACATTCGCACCTTGCAACTTCAACCCCTGTTTGAAGAACTGGAGCTCGACTATGAACCGGTTTGCATTATCAGGCGCGAAATCAGTACCCAAGGAAAAAGCAGGGCATTTGTAAACGATACCCCGGTGCAATTGTCGGTGCTCAAACAACTTTCAGGCAATCTGGTTCAGGTACACACCCAAAATACAGGCACATTTATTTCAGATTCACTGGAACAATTGCATGTGGTAGATGATTTTGCCGGCAATGACAGCTTAAAACAACATTATCAGCATGCATTTAAAGAGTGGAAAAATGCAATCAAAAACCGGGAACTGCTGCTGGATAAAAAAAACACCTTTGAAAGAGAACAGGATTTCATACGATTTCAGCATGAGGAGTTGAGCATTTTTTCGCCTGTAGAAAATGAAGAAACAGAATTGGAGTCTACCATTCAGATGCTTGCCAATGCGGATGAAATTAGTAAAACCTGCCGGCAGGCAGTGGACGAACTCACCGAAAGTGAGCTTTCCGTGGCAGACAGAATTAACAGCATAAAGCAGTTATTCAGACAAGCGGAACGTTACCTTGACAGTGCAGAGAAATATAAAAATCGCCTGCAGAGTATTGCTGAAGAATTAAAGGAATTGTCCAGAGAAATTGAACATACAGGCCTGTTGGCCGAAAACAATCCTGCATTGCTGGAAACCCTGCAGGAGCGACAGGCCCGCATGCAATTACTTTTCAGAAAGCATGCAGTAGAAAACAGCACCGGACTCTTAGCCATTTTACAAAATTTGGCAATCAGACTGCAGGAAGCCCATCACCTGGATGAAGAGATTGAAGGGATTAATTCGCATATCGCGACATGCGAAAAAGCTGTGCTGACCTGCGGACAGAAGCTTCATGAAAGCAGGGTAACCGCCGCAAATTTACTGATGACCGCCGTAGCAGAACAATTGCAAAAACTGGGTATGCCCCATGCAAAACTCGCTTGTGAATGGCAAGAGCATTCGGAAAAGCCGGATCTGAATGGCCTGGCCTCCTTGCAAATGACCTTTAGGGCAAACGCCGGCTCTCCCCTGCTACCGTTGGAAAAAGTGGCCTCCGGGGGTGAACTTTCCAGGGTCAATTTTTGTTTGAGAAGCCTGACCGCCATGAAAAAAACTTTGCCTACGCTGATTTACGATGAGGCAGATACAGGAATTAGCGGAGAAATAGCCCTGCAAATGGCCCGAATGATGCGGAATATGTCTTTGGGGCATCAACTGATTTGCATTACACATCTTCCGCAGGTGGCCGCGGCAGGCATTAGTCACTATCGCATTTACAAAGAAGAAACGGAAGACTTTACTGAAAGTAAAATGGCATTATTAAGTCCCGATGAAAGGACTCAGCATCTGGCTTACATGTTGTCAGGCAGCACTGCCGGAACAGCCGCTGTGGGCAACGCACGGGAGTTGCTTCAGCTATTTACTGACTAGAGCAATTTATCCGGTGCTGCCACATTGTTTTCGTACCACACATCAGCATCAAACGGACCTTGGGCGGCAGCCTGTGTTGCTAAAAAATCACAACGCTCATTTTCTGCAACCCCTGAATGGCCTTTTACCCAATGAAAATGTGGCTTGAATAGCTCATACAGCGGGTAAAAACGCTGCCATAAATCCGGATTTTTCACTTTAGTCCAGCCTTTTTTCTTCCAGCCAAAAAGCCATCCCTTAAGCACTGCATTGCATACATACTGGCTGTCTGAGTAAATATGAACCGGAATTCCCCGACTTTTGATATTGTCCAGCGCCCGTATAACAGCAAGCAGCTCCATTCGGTTATTGGTTGTAAGCTTGTAAGCTCCAAAAATCTCCTTTCTTTTGTCGCCATACATCAGCACGGCTGCATAACCGCCCGGACCGGGATTTCCCAGCGCGGCACCGTCTGTGTAAACTATGATTGGCAACACATGGCAAAATTGAATAACACCCCAATTATTCACAAAAATTGTGCACAACTCTGCCAAAAAGGTTAATAACCTCTTTTAAGTGTCTTTTAAAATTGTGGTGATAATCGGGTCTGAAAATACGATTATCTGAAATAGCACCCTTTTTCCTTTTCATTATAGAAAGCCCGACCGGAAACGGCCGGGTTTTCTCTTTATTATCAGTTTAATCCGGATAAAAAAAGAAATACGCAGCATCTAATTTAATTTTGCGTTCCCGATATTCAATCACATCTTGAAATCATCGGTTTAAATTACCATCAATGAATGCAGAAATAATAACTATTGGCGACGAATTACTGATTGGTCAGACAGTTGATACCAACAGCGCCTGGATAGGCAAAAACATTGCATTGCATGGCATACAGATTTCACGAAAAACCGCTATCAGTGATAATGAGGATGACATTATTTCTGCCATAAAAGAGGCCTTCCAAAGGGTGGATTTTTTGCTGTTAACCGGTGGGCTGGGTCCAACCAAAGACGACATCACCAAAAAAACGCTGGCAAAGCTTTATGGTTGCGGTTTCAGACGCGATGACGGTGTTACAGCACACCTCGAAAATATTTTTGCCCGCAGGGGAAGACAAATGCTGGAAATTAACAAACAGCAGGCCGATGTTCCCGAGGTATGTGAAGTTTTATCCAATGAAGTGGGGACAGCACCCGGAATGTGGTTCGACCGGCAGGGCAAAGTACTCGTGAGTATGCCCGGCGTACCCAATGAAATGATGCATATCATGGAAAACAGGGTTTTTCCTCGCATCAAAAACAGGTTTAAAACACCCGAAATACTGCATTATACCGCTGTAACGGTGGGCGTGCCGGAAAGTTTACTTAGCAAACGTCTTGAAGAATTTGAGTTAACATTGCCACCCCACATCAGTCTCGCTTATTTACCGGCCTTCAATACGGTAAAACTTCGACTTTCCGGACATGCTGACAATGCAGATTCATTAAAATCTGAAATTGACGGTTATTTCAACCGAATGTGCGATGTGTGCGGAGATGCAGTCTTTGTGCGGGAAGATATCAGCCCGGTTAAATATATTGCCCGTCAGCTTATCCAACATAAAACAAAAATCACGTTTGCAGAAAGCTGCACCGGAGGTTTCATCGCCAATCAACTGGTGATGGAGCCCGGTATTTCCACTGTTTTCAGAGGCAGTATTGTCAGCTATTCCAATGAAATAAAACAACAGGAACTGGGTGTACCTGCTTCCGTGTTTGAAACAGAAGGAGCAGTAAGCGAAACCTGTGCCCGGTTAATGTGTGAAGCGGCTTTGAAAAAATTCGATGCTGACATCGCTGTAAGCACTACCGGCATTGCAGGTCCGGGTGGCGCTACAAACGAAAAACCGGTAGGGCTGATATACATTGGTATTGCCACAAAAACAGGAAGTTTTGTAAAAAAATATCACCTGTTTGGAACACGCGAACAATTCATGATCAGAGCCGCTAATTGTGTCATGCAACTGTTAAAATCTGTCATTGAAAATAACCTAAAGATTTGATGCAACAGAACAACCCTTAACTTTGTCTGTTGTATAGGTAGACCAACGTGAGGAAAACGATTATTTATTTATTCCTTAGTGCGTTTTTAAGCGCATTTTTTGTGTTAGACGCAATGGCTACTAATTCTCAGGATCAGATACAATTGCCGGCATGCTTTGTAAAAAATGAAGGCCAATGGGATGATGGCAGTTTATATCGATATCAGGCGGGCAGGTTTCATGTAAGATTTTTTAACAATCGGATTACGTATTGCGCTTTTAAAGAAAAAAGCAGCGGAAAATTATTTACTGATGTTGTTACAGGGCAGCAACGTCATCAGGATCCGGAGTTATCTGCACAGGTATGGAACGTACAATATTTGAATGCCGGAAATTACAATTATGTTTTAAAAGCGACTGAAACCAAGAATGTTGGGTTTGTTAATCAAAACACCCAATCAAAAATTCTGTATCCATCCTTAGGCAGTCAGCTAAGCATAATCAATCTATATCCCGGAGTGAATGCAGTTTTTACAGAACAGAACGGGGTATTGAAAGTAGATTATCAGGTAGAAGCAGGCTATGACCCCCAAATCGCATTCAGTTTGGATGGATTTTCTAATACCCATGCAGACAAGGCCGGAAATATCATAATGGAAAGTGCTTTTGGGCAGATAGTAGATAAAATCCCGGGAAGCTATTACCTGGATGACAGACAATCTGCCTTAAATGTCACATACGAACAAACAGGAATAAACACCTTTAAAATTAAAATTCCTGAAAACAGGGATAAAAATTTACCCGTAATCATTGATCCCTTCTACATTGATTACAGCACTTATTTCTACGGAAACAGCTTTGTAACCGCCTGGACCTACATATATGATGTGGATGTAGATGAAAACAACAACAGTTACATCACCGGCGTTACCTATGATAAGTTTCCTGCAAAGCCGGGTACCTATGATACTTCGTTAAATGGCGGATCGGATGCATTTCTTTGCAAAATTCCTTCAGGTGGAGGGAAACCGGATTATTTTATTTACGTAGGAGGTAACGCAGCAGAGTATGGTTATGCACTCGCAACTAAGGAAAATGGTGATGCCTTTTTAACAGGATATACCGTATCATCAGATTACCCGGTAACCAGTGGCGTACTTGAAAGTAAAATTCCGAGCGCTTCCTCTTACTCCAGTTACATCACTGGCATAAAATCCGATGGAACTGCCCTAATATACTCGACATATTTAAAAGGATTCTGCTGGACAATTGAAGTGAATGAATCGGGGCAGGTTTACGTTGCTCCCTATGGAAACTCTACTTATCCGGTTACAAAAGACATCAACCCTCCCGGACAGGTGGGCGGTGGGACTGAAGCCAACATCATTCGCTTAAAAAACGATGGATCGGCCATATTGAATTGTGTAGCCCTTATTGGGGTGGGCTCCGAATATGTCTATGCGCTCAGTGTTGATGAAAAAAACCAGGTATATGCTGCAGGATGGACCAACAGCGACAACCTTCCTGTGACCTTCTGCACCAAAAATTTTGGTGGATTTTACAAAGGCGGCGGATGGGACGGATTTTTATTCAAAGTGGATTCCGGGTTTACAAAATTTCTAATCTCTAAATACATCGGAACATCAGGATATGACTACATCTCAGCGATTGCTGTAAATGACCAGGAGGAAATATTCATACAGGGCATAGCCGGGGCCAACGACCTTCCGGCCGCAACCAACGCCTTTCCTGGCGGATCCAGCACCGGATGGAATGGTTCTTCTTTCATTATGAGAATTTACAAGAACGGAGCTTTCCCACGTTGGACAACCTACATAACCAATAATACCTATGCCTGGAGACAGCGAATCAGTATAAACACAAAAGATGAATGTGTATTTGCCGGAAGCACCACAAGCAATAGTTTGCCCACCACTTCCGACGCTTATCAAAAAACCCTGAAAGGCAGTTATGACGGTTATGTTGGGAAATTATCCATCAATGGGAGTTTTGGGTATCTATCCTACTTTGGCAGCACCGGTACAGACTATTTTTTCGCCATACAGACACGCAGAATTGGTTGTGTTAGCCATATTTTAATGGGGGGCTGGGGATCTGGCAATGATTATCCGACAAAGAATGCATGGAAATCTGTAGTGCCAAACAATACATCCTATTGTGGAAGGTTAGTTAAATGGAGAGACACCTTAAAGGTTGATCCCATCGATTTTGGACCGAACGTGTTAAACTGTGATAGAAACTATCGCATACTTGATCCCGGCAATCCCGGCGGAACTTTTTTATGGCATGATGGAAGCACATTAAAATACTTTATTGTTCAAAAACCGGGTAAATACTGGGTAACAGCCACCTATGGCTGCGGTAACAAATCAGATACCATCATTTTTAGAACTGTTCCAAGCGCCAAACCCTACTTGAAAAAAGACACCCTCATCTGCGATAAATATGGAATACAGCTGGATGCCAAAAACGATACCATCAAAGGAATCAAATATCTTTGGAATACAGGCGATACCACGCAACGGATTTTTGCCAATGCTTCCGGGAAATATTTGGTTGCTATGTGGACACCGGTCTGTTTATGGAGATACGACAGCATTCAGGTAACCAAACAATACAAGCCGAAATTTGGTATACGTCAAAATGACACTTTGGTGTGTCGTCCATTTTCATTGCCTTTGCCGGCAGGTTCTGATACCATTTCTGCACGGTACCTATGGAATACCTCTGATACAACAGATGTTATAAGCATTCAACAACCTGGTAATTTTCATGTTAATATCAGCAATCAATGCGGTACACTCAATGATACAGTACTCATCAATACAGACAGCATTCCTACCCTGAATTACAATACCGATACACTTTTGTGCGATAAAGACAGTTTTACCATTTTCCGCAGCGGGCTGTCACCATGGACTACCCTCGCATGGAATGACGGAAGCAATGATTCTTTGCGGGTATTTAAACAGCAGGGTCAATACACGGTTAAGATTAGCAATAGCTGTAAAACCTACACGGATACCGTTACCCTAAGGATGGGTAAAGTTCCTAAACCTTTCACACTGGGCAATATGCTTTGGTGCGATAATTTTCAACTGGT
>CANMCY010000038.1 GCA_947496375.1 Flavobacteriales bacterium | reverse complement strand
CGGAGACGGAACCCACGAACACCCCACCCAGGCGTTGCTGGATGCTTATTCCATCCGCGAGAAGCTGGGTTCGGTATACGGCAAAAAAGTGGTAATTGTGGGGGATATCCTGCACAGCCGTGTAGCCCTGAGTAATATTTTTTGCCTACAGAAACTGGGTGCAGATGTGATGGTATGTGGCCCCAAAACCCTGATTCCGCGCCAAATGGCAGAGCTGGGTGTGAAGGTGGAGCACAACCTTCAAAATGCGCTTCAGTGGTGCGATGTAGCCAATATGCTGCGCATTCAGATGGAGCGGCAGGATATCAAATATTTCCCCAGTCTGAGAGAATACAGCATGCAGTATGGATTAACCCAAACCCACCTTAATCAGCTGGATAAAGAAATCGTTATCATGCACCCGGGACCCATAAACCGCGGTGTGGAGATAAGCAGCGAGGTAGCCGATGGGAACAACAGCATTATTTTGCAGCAGGTAGAAAATGGTGTGGCCGTGCGGATGGCAGTATTGTATCTGTTGGCACAGCACCAGTTAGAGAAAAGCAGAGCGTGAATTCAGAAGTAAATCCCGTATTGGTACATCATACCCGTGGCGGTATCGTAGAGAGCTTCCACAGAGGCGTTGTCTGTGCAGTAAATAAGGAAGGTGAAATCATTGCTTCTGTGGGCGATGTGCAACAGGTTTGCTACCCCAGATCCGCGTTAAAATTATTTCAGCATATACCTCTCATTACTTCAGGAGCATTCGACCATTTTGGGTTTACCCTTAAGGAATTGGCCCTGATGTGCGGAAGCCACAACGGTGAAACCATGCACGTGGAAACCGCCCGGGGAATTCTTTCCAAAATTGGAATGGGAGAGGAGTGCCTCGGTTGTGGCGCGCAGCAGCCCACCCACAAAAAAGATTTTGTGGCATTGATTAAAAATAACCAGGAGCCCGGTGCCATCCATAACAATTGCAGCGGAAAACACAGCGGCTTTCTGGCCTGGTGTAAATTTCATAACGCATCAACGGAAGATTATTTATCTGCCGAACATCCGTTGCACCGGGAAATTAAACGCATTACCGCATTGTTTCATGAAATGCCGGAAAATGAGCTGGTAACAGGACTGGATGGTTGCTCGGCACCCATTTTTGCCATGCCGGTTTTCAACCAGGCCATTGCCTATAAAAACCTGTTGTTTCCGGAAAAATTTGGAGATGAAAGCATCAACAGGGCCTGTGCCCTCATTCGCGAAGCTGTGATTACCTACCCTGAAATGGTGGCAGGTACCAAACGCTACTGCACCGATTTAATGCGGGTAGCTAAAGGTAAAGTCATTGGAAAGACCGGTGCAGACGGAGTTTACAGCTTGGCCCTGACCCGCTCAGGGCTGGGCATTTGCATCAAAATTGATGATGGACGCATGGGGCCACAGTACAATGTGGCTCAGCAGGTATTAGAAAACCTTGATGTGCTTACCGATGATGAGAAAAAAGAACTGCACGGCTATCTGATTAATGAAAATAAGAATTTTGCAGGTAACGTAACCGGATTCACCCAAATTTCAGAAACTTTGCAACCAATCACATTAAGGGCTTAATGTATGGCAGTATTCATCGTAGAAAGCGACATCCCCGAACTTACCCCTGATTTTATGCGGCTGATACCCGAGCACATGCAGGTGGTACAGCGATTGTTTGCAGAAGAAAAAATTATCATGTATGCGGTGAGCGAGGACCGAACACGCTGGTGGTGCCACATAGAGGCAGAAGATGAAGTGGAAGTAATGGAAATATTGGGTCAAATGCCGATCATGCCATACTTACGCCCCAAAATTCATGATTTGATGTTTTACAATACCGCTGAAATCGGGTTGCCTAAAATATCCCTAAATTAACCCTGAATGAATCGCGAAGAATTGCTGAAAGCCATTGACGAAAAGTATGCTGCCATGGGCCAGAATCCCGATGTGCATCTCAGCGGGCTGTTGCACGCCGAACCTATAACGTACTGGGATTACATTCAGGTAGAGGCCTTGCTGGGGTTGCAAATAAAACGCACCAACCTGCCCGACGAAATGGTGTTTATCATGTACCATCAAATCAATGAGTTGTTGTTTAAGATGGTATTGTGGGAAATAGGACAGGTGCAGGAACCCGGATTAACCACCGCAAAATTCGCCATGCATCTTGACCGCATCAGTCGATACTTCGATATGCTTTCACAGTCTTTCAGCATTATGGGAGATGGCATGGAAAAGGAGCAATACATGAAGTTTCGCGATACGCTCACCCCCGCCAGCGGATTTCAGAGTGCACAATACCGTTTGATTGAGTTTGCCAGCACCGATATTATCAATCTTGTGGATAGACGCTACCGCGATGGTATGGATGTTTCCAATGTGGAGAATGCCTTTGAACACCTGTACTGGCAGGCAGCAGGGAAAAATCATCATACCGGACAGAAATCGGCACTGCTGGGTAATTTCGAGAAAAAGTACAAGGCAGAATTTCTAGATACGATTCAAAAAAACAGAAACCTCAATCTATGGCACCTATACAATCAGTTGCCGGAGGCAGAACGTAATGATCAAACCCTGGTAAACGCCATGCGCCATTATGATTATACGGTGAACGTCACTTGGGTGATGGCGCATTTGAATGCAGCCCGCAAATACTTGGGTAATGCAGAAGCCACCGGTGGCAGCGACTGGCAGAAATATATGCATCCCAAATACCAGAAACGCATCTTCTTCCCGGGGCTATGGAGCACAGCAGAACTGGAAAACTGGGGCGCAGATTTGCCCTAAATCACATTGCAACAAAAAAAGTACTTAATCGTTGCATAATATGCAACGAATGATTTTTATTTGCGGCAAATAGGTCGTATATTTGTTGCATAAAGTGCAACGATTAGGATACTATATCTATGAACATCCCCAATGGCCCGATTTTTATTGGGATGCTGAGGAATTGCTGAACCTGTTGTCGGAGGCACGAAATCTGCAGGGACGGCTGATGGGCAGGATGGAGTCTTTGGGTTTTGACCTTCAAAATCAGGCCCAGCTGGATGCCCTTACCCTGGATGTTCTCAAAACTTCCGAAATAGAAGGAGAGAAGCTGCATTCGGGACAAGTGCGTTCTTCTGTTGCGAGAAAACTGGGTATGGAATACGCCGGTATGATGGATTCCAACCGGCATGTAGACGGTGTGGTTGAAATGATGCTGGATGCCACCCGCCACTGTTTTGAACCGCTGACTGCCGAACGACTCTTCGACTGGCATGCAGCGCTTTTCCCTACAGGCAGAAGCGGCATGTATAAAATAACCGTAGCATACTGGCGTCAGGATGGTGCAGGCCCCATGCAGGTGGTTTCCGGTCCTATGGGTAAGGAAAAAGTGCATTTTCAGGCCCCGGATTGCAATAAGGTTCCTGAACTAATGCAACAATTTCTGGAATGGTTCAATAAACAAACAGCCCTGGATCCGGTGATGAAAGCGGCATTGGCCCATTTTTGGTTTGTAACCGTGCATCCGTTCGATGACGGAAACGGCCGCATAGCGCGCGCCCTGGCAGACATGTTGCTTGCCCGCGCGGATCAAAGTAACCAGCGATTTTACAGCATGTCGGCCCAAATACGTAAAGAAAGAAAACGTTACTATGCTGTGCTGGAAAAAACCCAAAAAGGCGGTTTAGATATAACCGAATGGATGCATTGGTTTTTAACTTGCTTAGTTAATGCCCTCAAAGCCACCGATGTCACGCTTCAGGGCGTTACAGACAAGGCCAATTTCTGGAAATACCATGCCAATACCGAGCTCAACGATAGACAGCGCAAGATGGTAAACAAATTGCTGGATGGGCTTCACGGCAAACTCAGCTCCTCCAAATGGGCCAAGATGACCAAATGCTCCCGCGATACAGCCATCCGCGATATCAATGATTTATTAGAAAAGGGAGTTTTGCAAAAAGAAGCTGCCGGTGGACGCAGTACGCATTATGAACTGCTGAAGCCCTAATAATGGAGTACCTATATTTATTTCACGAGTGCATCAAATTGTGTTAGCATTTTGTTTTTGTGAAACTTACCAATTTTAAATTTATATCAAGTGTTTCACCAAACTCAGTATTAAAATTCAAACATTATGTAATTTTTTTTGTTAAAAACTAATGATCGTCAATAGTTTGTTTAACAAGCTATTCGGCATACTGCTCACCGAAAATAGCAGGAAAAAATGTGAGCGTATAGTGCTGATAGTTGCCATAATCAGTTTTCTGATCCACCTCTTCCTGATATTTCTTGCTGATAGAAGATTGATACACACAGTTGATTCCGCTGATTTGCTGTCAAGCCCCATCGCTGCTATTTACACCCCGTTCTCCTTTATCCTGGTTTATGAGGTTTACCTGCTCATTTTTTACTTGCCTAAATCATTTACAACATACGTTGGCAAACAATACGAAATCATTGTTCTTATCATAATACGCAGACTTTTCAAAGATTTTTCTTCTCTTTCCATTACCACAGACTGGTTCAAAATCAAATATGATTTGCAGTTTACTTATGATCTTATTGCATCGCTGGTTTTATTTTATCTTATCTATTTGTTTCAAAAAGAAGGGGCAAGGCGTTTCGGACCTGTTGCCCACATATCCCAAGATGAAGTCGGAATCGGTCGGTTTGTCAATATCAAAAAAACCCTGGCATCGCTCTTAATTCCGCTGGTGTTGGTTGTTTCAGTATACTCTCTGGTAAACTGGCTATGGCTTACGCTAGGCATACATCAGGGCAGTATTTATGCCTTCAGAAACATTAACAATGTATTCTTTGAGCATTTCTTTACCATTTTAATAATTGTGGATGTGATACTGCTTTTGTTTTCGTTTTTCCATACCGATGAATTTCATAAGATTATCAGAAACTCAGGCTTTATCATTTCTACCATACTCATCAGATTGTCATTCTCAGTAGATGGGTTGCTGAATACCCTGCTGATTCTTGCTGCTATTGTCTTTGGGCTGTTTATCATAAAAATTTACAATAAGTACGAGAAAACATTGGCATTAAACCAAACAAATGGCTCTGAGGCAAATGGATAAGTACATTCTGATGTTAGTGGGTTTAATCTTTTAGCACACAGGTAATGACGAACTTTCTCACAGCCCGTTGGGAAAACCTTGTAATGGCCAATTATGCTGTGCCTCCGGAGGTACTAATGCCTTATCTTCCGGCAGGTGTTGAACTGGATTTGTTTCGTGGAGAGGCCTTTGTGAGTTTGGTGGGATTTATGTTCAAAAACACCCGTTTGTTCGGCATACCCATTCCGCTGATGGGCTCGTTTGAAGAAATCAACCTGCGTTTTTATGTGAAGCGAACCGAAGATGGCAACCTGCGACGTGGCGTGGTTTTTATCAATGAAACCGTGCCTTACAAACCCGTGGCATGGCTGGCCAATAAGCTATACAAAGAGCATTACACGGCAGTGCCTACCCGCAATCGCATCACCGAGAACCCTTCGCTGAAACACATTCAGTACGACTGGAAAGTGAACAGCCACTGGAATAGCATTAAGATAGATGCCGCACCGCAATGCCAAGAGATGCAGCCCGGCAGCCACGAAGAGTTCATATTCGAACATTATTTCGGCTATACCCGTGTCAATCCGTTATTGACCCAGGAATACGAGGTACAACACCCGCGCTGGCGCATTCACAGCATACATAATTACCGCATTCATTGCGATTTTGAGGCCTGTTATGGTCCCGAATTCGCTTTTCTAAACAATGCCACACCTTCATCTGTTATGTTGGCTCAGGGATCGGCCGTAAGCGTAAAATGGAAACGAAGAAACATCAAAGCATAGCATTGCAGGTTGCCGATATAGACCGCATCATCGAGATGGCCTGGGAAGATCGCACGCCCTTTGAGGCCATCGAAGCCCAGTTTGGCCTGCCCGAATCGGGCGTTATCGCCCTCATGCGCAAAGAACTTAAGCGCAGCAGCTTCAACTTGTGGCGCAAACGGGTAAATAGCGGCGTGAGCCAAAAACATGCACAAAAGCGCAATCCTGAAATCGAGAGATTCAAATGCAGCAGGCAAAAAGCCATCTCCAACAACAAAATCAGCAAACGCTAACATGCAAAACGCTTTCCCTACGGCCTACAGCGAGATTTTAGTAAAAATTGCAAATATTGATCCTGTTGCTTACGGAAAATCGCGCAATCACATCCATGGCACCGTTACCCGGCTATCGCCCTACATTTCCCGCGGGGTCATTAGCACCCGACAGGTGTTGCAGAGCGTGCTTCAACGGGGCTATAAGATTCCGCAAATAGAGCAGTTTGTCAAAGAACTTTGCTGGCGCGATTATTTTCAGCGTGTAGCGCAGCATAAAAACGTATCTGAGGAAATCCGCCACCCACAGCAACCTGTCAGCAACCGCCAAATACCCGCAGCCATAGTGAACGCCACCACCGGCATACAGGGCATAGACAGCGCCATAGCAGAACTCTACCAAACCGGCTACATGCACAACCACTGCCGCATGTACACCGCCTCGCTGGTTTGCAACCTGGCACAATCGCACTGGCTGCAGCCCGCCCAATGGATGTATTACCACCTGCTCGATGGTGACTGGGCCAGCAACGCCTGCAGCTGGCAATGGGTGGCCGGGGCCAACAGCAACAAAAAGTACTTCGCCAATCAGGAAAACATCAACCGCTATACCGATACCGCCCAAAGCGGCACTTTTCTGGATACATCCTACGAAAACCTGGAAAAAATGTCCATCCCCGCTGCGTTGTCGCAAACCGAACCTTTTCAAGGGCAATCGACGCTTCCTGAGCCAATATCCATCAGTATCGACGAAGCACTGCCCACCTACATTTACAATTACTACAACCTCGATCCGCTTTGGCACAAAGGCGAACCTGGCAATCGTGTATTGTTGCTCGATCCCGATTTTTTTGAACGGTTCCCCGTAAGCGAAAAATGCATAGCATTTATGTTGGCCTTGGGCCAAAACTTACCCGGTTTGCAGGTATTTGTGGGTTCCTTTCATAATCTGGTAAGCCAGTATAGTTTAACCGATGTGTATTTTAAAGAGCACCCATTAAATATGGGCTACCAAGGCACCGAAGAGCCCCGTGAGTGGATTGTACCTGAAATCACTGGCTATTATCCTTCATTTTTTGCCTATTGGAAAAAGGTAGAAAAGCAATTGTATCAACACTTTTAACCCATGCACCTACATCAGCAACAAATAGAGCAGCTCGAGCAGCGCTACCGCACCACCTTCATCAATTCGCTGGCCGGTTACAGGCAGGCGGTACTCGTAGGCACCAAATCCACCCAGGGCATCAGCAACCTCGCCATATTCAATTCCCTCATTCACTTGGGTGCCAATCCCGCATTGTTTGGGCTTATTTGTCGCCCGGCCCCCGAAGGGGTGGAGCGCCACACACTGCAAAACATATTGGATAACGGCGTGTACAGCCTCAATTTTGTATCGGCGGCATATATGCAGCAGGCGCACCAAACCTCGGCCCGTTATCCCGCCCATGCATCGGAGTTTCATAGCGTGGGTTTCGGTGAGTGTTATTTACCCGATTTTGCCGCACCCTGCGTAGAGGAAGCCGTGGTGCGCATTGCCATGCAGTTTCGGCAGCTCGTTCCCATAGCGTTGAACAATACCGCACTCATCATTGGCAGCATCAGTCAGGTGCAGTGCAATGGGGTAGAGGTGGCGCCCGATGGGTTTGTGAACCTGGAGCCCGCGCAGGTGCTCATCAGCCAGGGCCTCGATGCGTATTTCACCGGCAGTGGGTTGGGGCGGTTGCCTTATGCCAAGCCGTAGTTTTGATTTGTTTTTTTGCGCCATTTCCGGCCATTCGCTGTAGGGCGGCTTTGGTTTGCGGGCGGTTGCAGCGGCTGCGGGGGCTTCCTGCCGGTCGCCTCCTCGCACGCGCAACCGCACCCACCTCCCTCGCCGCCGCTGCTGCTGCTGTCCGGGGCGGTGGAAGCGGCCCAAATACCACCCAGATTTACACGCATGTCAGCAATGAAGGCATATGCAACATTCACAGTCCGTCCGTTAATTTGTAATAGCTATATTTGTTTGGTATGTTTGAACCTAATACGCTACAAAACTTCGCCTAGCGCACCCTATAGGATGATATTGGCAAAATAAAGTTTCGTGTCTAAGTGAGTTAGCACTCATATTATGAAAAAGGCCCTGCTTAACATATTAGTATTCATTTCGACAATTTCGATTTCACTTGGACAATCAAGTTTTTACGACAGACTTGCGGACTCAACTTTGACATTGACTAAACAAATTGTTCGTTATGACCCGGCCTACTTTCAGCTTGACTATCCCAATGGTGATGTTCCTTTTGACAAAGGTGTATGCACAGACGTAGTAATTAGAGTCTACAGAAAACTTGGAATTGACTTACAAAAAGAGGTTCACGAGGACATGAAATCTAACTTTTCAAAATATCCAAAAAATTGGGGACTATCTCAACCTGACAAAAATATTGACCATAGAAGAGTTCCTAACTTAATGACATTTTTTACTAGACATGGGACAACAAAACCAATTACCACAAACCCAATGAACTTTATACCTGGAGACATTGTATGTTGGAACCTTGGTGGTGCAGTGACACATATAGGAATAGTGGTAAAAAAGAAATCCGAAGACGGACAAAGGCATTTAATTGTTCACAATATTGGCAGTGGACAGGTCATCGAAGACTGTTTGTTCAACTTCAAAATAATTGGACATTACAGCTATGAAAAGTGAAAGAAATACGAGTGCTAACAGCACCTACAAAAAATTGGCGGTTCTGTGGGTTAATGAAGCTTTGTGCTTCGAAATCGCCAACTTCTTGCAGCTGCCAAACGTTAGCTGAGAAACTTCATCAGCACCTACACACGCAATCCCCCCTATTTTCGCCCCGTGATTTCGCTTCAAAACCCACACATCACCGCAAGTATTTCCCCACAGGGAGCCGAACTGCAGTCGCTGAACCGTGCTGCATATGGCAATATTATCTGGCGCAAAGATGACCAACACTGGAACCGGTTTGCGCCCATATTGTTTCCCATCGTAGGGCGGTTGTTGCAGGATCAATACCGCTACGGGAATGAAACGTATGCCATGAAACAGCATGGGTTTGCCCGCGATGAAATGTTTGAAGTAGTTGAACAAACCGCAAGCAAAGCGGTGCTTAAGCTTACCGACAATGAACGCACCCGCCTGCAGTATCCGTTTGCGTTTGAACTGCTCGTTTCCTACGAACTGCTGGAACATTCACTGCACACCCAATACCAGGTGCGAAATACCGGCGATAGCAACATGTACTGCAGCATTGGTGGGCATCCCGGCTTTCATTTGGATGGCAATTTATCAGACTATTACCTCGATTTTGGCGGGGAATATGTGCTTCCGCAACATCTTATCGAAGGCAATTATTACAGCGGTAAAACCCAAGACATCAAGCTTTCAAGGAATTTTAAACTGGAAGACTCCCTTTTTCAATCCGACGCCATTGTGCTGAAAAGCCCGCCATTTCAGTCGCTGGGTTTCTGCAAACAGGGGATAGGCAATATTTTTACCTTCCATTGCAAAGACTGGACGGCACTGGGCCTGTGGACAAAACCCGGAGCCCCGTTTTTCTGCATAGAGCCTTGGTGGGGCTGGGCCGATGCAATCGATGCGACCGGAAACCTGGAAGAAAAAGAGGGAATTCAGGTGTTGGCTCCGGAAGGCCAAAGCACCTTTGAATACACCATCGCATTTCAACATGAATGATGCGAATGCATTGCGCCTTAGTTTCAACCAATCCTGAAATAACAAAAGCCCCGTTTCCGGGGCTTTTTTCGTAGCGAGGAGCAGGATCGAACTGCCGACCTCAGGGTTATGAATCCTGTGCTCTAACCATCTGAGCTACCTCGCCAAATTGAGGGTGCAAAAATAAGGGTTTTTGTTGAATTGAAAAAGGATTACCGCAAACTCATCACTTCCGTTACAGCATCCCTTACCACAACGGGTTCCAGTGTTTCCATGCAGCTGGTTCCATCTACGCAGCTACCCTTGTAAAAACACTTGCAGGCCTTGGCAGGCGCCACAATTTTACCCTTACCGAACAAATCAAATTCATACGGGTTGAAGATGTTGTTCATCAACACAATTTTCTTTTGCAAACCCAGCGTAAGGTGCATGCCCATGGTTACCTGTGTCACTACCAAATCGCACTGATCGATGAGATTGATGAACTGCTTTAACGGAAAATGACCCAGATAGG
>CANMCY010000037.1 GCA_947496375.1 Flavobacteriales bacterium | reverse complement strand
TACACCTCTTTTGATGCGAAATCCGGTGGTGGTATCCGGATAATCCACAACATTGGTGGCAAGTGCCGCTTGTAGCAATACAGCTACGCGCCCGGCCATGCTTTTACCACTGTAGGTATTGGATATAATGATGGTTTTTCCACCATGGTTTTTGCAAATTTCTGCAAAAGCTGCTGCATAAATTTCAGGACTAAAAGCCGCAAAAGCATCGCTGTGCAGGGTAATGACTTCATCTGCCCCATAGTTGCCGAGCAATGAGGGATCTAATGCATTTCCCATGCTCACGGCAATCACTTTACCCCCTGTTTTCTGTGCTACTTCTTTCCCATAGGAAACGGCTTCCAGTGTGGATTTCTTGTATTGTTGGTCGCGGGTTTCCGCAAATACGATAACTGACATAGTGGTATTGTATTAAATGACTTTGGCTTCGTTTCTTAACAAATGTAACAATTCTTCAGGATTCTCGGCACTGATCATCCTCACACCCTGCTTGGGCTGCGGTAATTCAAAGCGGCTGTATACAGCATGGCTGGAGTTGCCGGTGGGCTCAACTACCTGGAGGGGTTTGGTTCTGGCTGCCATAATACCGCGCATATTGGGAATGCGGGGTTCGCACAAATCTTTCTGGGCGCTGGCCACAAATGGCAACGAACAGGTGAGTGTTTCTCTTCCGCCGTCTATATCCCTTTCCAGGTGGGCAGTTTTATCTGTTACAGCAAGCTGCGTAATCACATTGATACTGGGCATTTCAAGCAATGCACCCAGCAGGCCACAAACCGCACCGCCATTGTAATCAATGCTCTCACGCCCGGTCATGATAAAGTCAAACGCTTTGTCTTGGGCGTAGACTGCAATCTGTTCTGCAACAAACTGCGCATCTGTAGGCGTAGCATTAATTCTAACCGCATCCGTGGCGCCCATACTCAGTGCCTTTCGAATGGCGGGTTCAGCATCTGCAGGACCCACATGAATGATGGTAACGGTACCGCCGGCAGGTTCAGCAATGTCCAGGGCTTTTGTAAGGGCCAGTTCATCGTATGGATTCATAATAAACTGCACACCCTGGGTGTTGAAGGTTGTGTCGTTATTGGTGAAGGTAATTTTAGTGGTGGTATCGGGTACCACGCTCATGCAAACCAGGACTTTCATAGGTGCTTAAAAAGTTTTGCAAAAGTAAGCAATTTATTACGGATTTGTTTTGCTAAAACCAAGGCCTAATTAGCGCTTAATTCCGGATTTCTCATAAATAAATTGCATTATCCACGCAGGGCCAATCAGCAGGAATTGCAGGTCTTTCAGAAATGAAGGTTTTTTACCTTCAATATGATGCCCTATGAATTGTCCAATCCAGGCGAGGGTAAATACAATCAGGGCAACGGTTAATAATGGGAAATACAGGTTTTCAATGCTATGGCTCAAAAACACGCATAACACTCCCCAGGCACCAAAACCTATAGAAAGTAAAGGTGAAAGCCGCGCATAATACAATAAAACAGCGGCCAGCGCAGGAATGTCAAGCCCGTTTAGGTAAGTTGGTGAAAATGTCGCCCATTTGACAGAATGTAGCAGCGCACTCACAGACCAAAAAATGGCCGGGACACAAAAGAAATGAATTGTTTTATTGACAGCGTTTGTGTGGCTTTTTCCGTATTCAGCGAGCAAATCACTCAGGTTGGACATAACCTATCAAATATAACGATTTTTTTTGAATAAATCAACCTGTGTGAATAACTCAATTATGCTATTTACCCTGCAGTGGACTTAGTTTTGATACAGAGATGAATACACCCAAAAAGTCTTATCACGTCATTGCCATGGGCGGCGCAGTTATGCATAACATGGCCCTGGAATTAAAGGCGCACGGTCATAACATAACCGGGAGTGATGATGAGATATTTGACCCTGCTAGAACCCGCTTGCAGCATGCGGGTCTGTTGCCGGATACGTTGGGCTGGTTTCCGGAAAAGGTGCATGAAGCACTTGATGGAATCATATTGGGTATGCATGCTCGGTCTGATAATCCTGAATTAATCAAAGCACAGCAACTGGGCTTGCCCATTTATTCGTTTCCGGAGTTTGTTTTTCGGCATGCCGAAGACAAAAAGCGCGTTGTCATCGGAGGAAGTCATGGGAAAACTACATCCACTGCCATGCTGATGCATGTATTGCAGCAATGTGGTCTGGAATTCGACTATCTGGTGGGTTCGCAACTTCCGGATTTTGAGCGAATGGTAAAGCTGAGCGATTCCCCGGTTATAATTATTGAGGGTGATGAATACCTTACTTCTGCCTTGCATCCTGTCCCCAAATTTCATGTCTACAAGCCCCATCTGGCTATGCTCACCGGGGTTGCCTGGGACCATGTCAATGTGTTTCCAACCTTTGAGAACTATGTGGCACAGTTTGATATTTTTATAAAATCAATGCAGCCCGGTGCACACTGGTTCTGGTATGAAGGGGATGAGGATTTGAGAAAATTGGCAGGTTCGAGTGATTTTTTCAATCAATCATATAGGGAGCCGCATTTTAGCTCGATACCGGGCGGCTGTGTGGTGCATGTAAGTGACCATGAATATTCGCTGTCCATATTTGGCAGACACAATCTGCAAAATGCCGCCGGTGTGGCGCTTCTGGCAGCAGAACTGGGAATAGATTCGCACCGTTTCTGGACCGCGATGCAATCCTTTAGCGGCACAGCCAAACGTTTGGAAAAGGTATTGGAAACGGATGCAGCCATTGTTTACCGCGATTTTGCCCATGCACCCAGTAAGGTAAGGGCTACGGTAGAGGCAGTCCGTGAACAATTTCCCAATGATAACCTGATAGCGGTATTTGAATTACACACATACAGCAGCTTGCAGCCGGAATTTTTACCCGGTTATCACAATACCCTTTCCCCTGCAGACCATGCATTTGTATTGTATGATCCCCATGTTTATGAGTTAAAACGAATGCCTGTGCCTGAGCCCGGTTACATTGCCGGGCAGATAGGACATTGCAGTGAATTTAACAACCCGGAACAGCTGAAAGAGGCTGTAAATAAGGCGTGGGATGATAGCAAAAGAAACATCCTGTTGCTTATGAGCAGCGGAAATATGGCCGGGTTGTTACCGCAGGATTTTATCAGGGAGTAAGCGCTGAATAAACAATTTCAATGGCTTTGGTCCTCACATTTTCCTGAATGAGCTTTTTATTTTGCTCGTCTGGATAGGTCCGGTTGCTCAGGAATACAAAAACCAGTTTGTTGCCCGGATCGGCCCATGCCCAGTTACCGGTAAATCCGCTGTGTCCAAACAAGGTACCCGGAACTTTTTCTGAGATGTTGGCCTTAACTCCTTTTTGTGCGTTGGGTTTATCAAAACCAAGTCCCCTGTGGGTGCCTTTTTGTGCCGCAGAAAAAAGAACTACAGTAGATGTTTTCAGGAGTTGTTTCCCATCCAGATGCCCGCCATTGCAAAGCATTTGCATGATTTTGGCCAGTTCGGTTGCATTAGAGAACAATCCCGCATGACCAGCAATCCCTCCAAGCATGGCAGCTGTAGGGTCATGTACAAAACCCTGAATACGCTGTTTTCTGAAATATTGATCTTCGGTGGTGGGTACAATTTCGTTTTGAAAAAAGCGTTCAGATGGTTTGAAAAGGGTGCGCCTCAAACGCATAGGTTCATAAAAATGGGTTTGGGCAAATTGCGAAACCGTCATACCTGAAACCCTTTCAACAACCTTTCCGAGAATGATGAAACCCAGATCACTGTATAGAAATTCACCCTTATTCTTGAGTTCAGACGCAATAACTTTTTGCCAGATAGTATCTACATAGCTTTTTCTCATCCACAGAGAATCTGTAACCTGCATAGTATGATGGTTATCACTGAATTTACTGAACAATCCCGGCTGGGTCTGGGCCTCTTTGTAAAATGGGATAAATGGCTGCAGACCTGCGCTGTGCGTCATTAACTGTCTTATGGTTAATTTTCCCTTGTTGGTTTTATTGAGTTCGGGCAGGTAGTTGTGTAAATGGGCATCCAGTTTTATCTGTTTGTTTTCATATAATTTCATTACGCACAGGGTGGTAGCCGCTACTTTGGTAATGGATGCAAGATCATATAAATCGGATGGCTGCACCGATTTGGAATTTGAATAGTCAAAGTCTCCGTATGCCCTGTTATAAACACATTGGCCATTTTTCATAACCAGCAACTGTCCCCCCGGTGTGGCTTTATTAACAAGGTGATAGTGGTTTAGCAAACTGTCAAGGGCAGGGCTGAAGTCGCGATTAAATCCATTTTTAATGGGGCTGACAAATGTGTATTGTTCCGAATGTGTTTGTGTTTTTAAGCCGGTTCCTTCCCTGAAATCAGGCAGCACGCTAACCGGCAGATGCCCAAGCGATGAAGATGAGCCAAAAAGAATTTCAGCAGCGGTTTCCTGATAATTTATCCCATCTTCATAGGTTACCATGCTGCAGGGAATACCTTGAAGCTGCTTTAGTAAATAGGGGTTTCCGAAAAGAACCATAGCGCCGGGTCTGGCTTTTAGCGCTGCCTCCGCGAACTGTATAACATGATTAGGTACACTATTCCTGTCTTTTCCCCACAGCGGTTGATCATGCAAACTGATAATAATTCGTTCGTTTTGGCAAAGGATGGAATCCAGCATTCGGTTAAAATAACCTGCAGAACTATCTCTGTGTAGTAAATAGGGGCTTATGTTGTGATGAATTTGAAGCGCCGATTCGAATGGGTAATTATTGCCTTTTCCAATCCCAACCCACGCTGTTTTTATTCGGGTGTGTGGGGTGAACGGTAAATAACCGTATTGATCCTTGCAAACGGTAATGGCTTGGTCGGGCGCACCACGTGCAACGCTGAGGTCTGCTATCAGGTTTTCTGTAGAGATGGGTTTGTAAAATTGAAGCCCTGCCATGGCTTTGTACTGAAGTATTTTCAGAACCCTATGGCTAAGTTCGGCACTGTCTATTTGACCTGTACGAACCATATTTTCTATTAAATCCACTGCAAGCGGAACGTTTTCCGGAAACAACAATATATCATTCCCGGCTAGAGCCGCTTTTGACTCGGCATATCCCGGGCCGTAAAGGGATGAAACACCTTTCATATTGAGGGCATCCGTGATAACCAGGCCCTTAAAGCCCAGTTTTTCTTTTAATAATCCTGTTACAATGGGCCTGGAAAGACTGGCAGGGGTGTTGGCAGTGGTATCCAGGGCCGGAACAGACAGGTGTGCAATCATTACACTGCCAATCCCTTCCCGTATTAATGTCTTGAAGGGTGTCAGCTCTGCGCTGTCCAGTCTGCCTGCAGAAGCATTTATTGAGGGTAATTCTTTATGGCTGTCGGTTTCACTGTCACCATGCCCGGGAAAATGTTTGGCACAGGCAATAATACCTGTGCTCTGCAGTCCTTGGTTCATGGTGGTGGCATACCGACTCACTTTTTCTGGAGACTCGCCAAAGCTTCTGAAACCGATAATGGGATTGGCAGGATTGGTGTTTATATCGGCCACAGGCGAAAAGCTGATGTGTATGCCCATTCGTTTGCATTGCATTCCCATGGCCTTGCCTGTATTGTAAATGAGCGCTTCATTTCCTGTGGCGCCCAGCGTCATTTGGTAGGGAAACTTGGGCAGCATTTTTAGCCGCATGGCCAGACCCCATTCAGCATCCATGGAAATTAGCATTGGAATCGCAGATATCTGCTGATAATAATTGGTCTGGTATGCCTGTTTAAGCGGGTGCCCCTGAAAAAAACAGAGTCCGCCTATTCCATGGCTGTAAATGAGTTTTTCGGTTTCATCCAGGTGTTCCGCACCCTTGTTGCTCCATACGGCCACCATCATCATTTGCCCTATTTGTTTGCGCAAAGGCAATGTCTTCAATACGCTGTCTGCCCATTTCGCCTGAGACGCTGTTGGCGTAAATGGTTTTTGCTGAGCATGAACGCCAAAAGCAGTTATTAAAAAGCAATAAAGTATGATTAGGGCGTTTTTCAAGGGTGAATCTGAAGAGTGCAAATTTAAACTCACAAGAGTTCAGTATTATTTGGAATTTCGGTATTTTTTCGTATATTTAAAATATTTTTGAATCGCAAAGCAGCATTTTCCCTTTTTCTGTTGTCTTCAATGCACAGGAAGGCAATGCTCAACCTTAATAAATTTGGCTATGACAGAGCAACAGTTGGTCGATGGATGTATACGGGAAGACCGGAAATGCCAGGAAACACTGTGGAATTTGTACGCCTCCAGATTATTGACTGTGAGTATTCGATACTGCCAAAACCGTGAAGATGCAGAAGATGTATTGATGGAAGCTTTTGTAAAAATATTTGATAATATGTCAGCTTTTCGCGGACAGAGTAGCCTGGAAACATGGATGCGCAGAATTGTGGTTAATACCAGTATCAATAAAATACGCTCCAGAAAATTTACCGAATCCATAGACAACGAAGCCCTGCACATTGGATATTCAGATAATGCGTTTGATGCCATGGATGCAAAAGCACTCATGAAAATGCTGGAATCACTGCCGGTGGGTTATCGCATGGTATTTAACCTTTTCGCCGTAGAAGGGTATTCGCACAAGGAAATTGCCGAATTATTAACAATAGACGAAGGAACCAGCCGAAGCCAGTTGGCCAAAGCCCGAAAAGCCCTTCAGGATATGATAGAAAAGAAAGGAGTAATGCACACATGATCCAACCTGATCATTTTTTTAAAGATACCCTGCATAATCACGAAACCCCGCTTGGAGAAGGTGCCAGTTTTCAAGGGGTAATGAAAAAACGCGAGAAAAAGCGGAGGGGTTTTTTCTGGTTTTCACTTAATAGCGTGTTGATTTTGCTGTTAAGTCTTTCAGCCGCTGCTCTGTGGGGGCCTTCAGATGTTACTGCCAATGAAAGTTCCGTGGGCAATCGCGATGTACAAAAATCGTCTCAAAACAACCGGGTAATAAATACTGAGAAGGCGCCCAATGCTGATGACGCTGTTAATGCCGCTGCCATGCCAACATTTGCCTTGGAAGAAACCCCTGATAACAGTACTAATTTTACAGGTGGTAATTATACAGTCGCTGAGAAACAGGCATCCAAAGTATATCAAGGCGAAAAATCTTCGGAAGCCAATATGGTTGCCGGTGTTTCTGATTTTGTGAATACCTTGCCTGCTGTTGTATCAGTAAATGCTGAGTTAGAGGCAGCGGTGGCCGAACAAAAAAATACGGATTGGATGTCCTTGCTGAGAGGCAGGGGAATTGCCGATGAATACATATTTCAAATTCAACCCACTGAGGGCAGTGTGCTGCTGGAATTTGTTCCGTTTTACCCTGATCGCAAACCCAAATTCAATCCCATATTTGAACTGAATGTAACCACTGCCGGCAATGGCTACAAATATTTCAGAGAAAGTCAGGATATTACCGTGGCCGGTAATCATAGATTTTCCCAGTATCACGGTATGATGTTGTTTGACCTTGGTAGGGGAGTGAACGTGGGTGGCGGTATAGGCTATATGGAGAATGTGGGAATTGGGAAAGCGTTGATTTCTGAATGGAAAACAGATACAGCGATGGTGATTGTTCGGACCACGAAAGCGGAAAATATTGCCTACCGAATGAACAAGCTGTCTTTGCCACTCGGCATCCGGTATCAGCTGGGATTTGGTAGGGGCATGGTGCGAATTTCAGCAACTGCAATGCCCGGAATTGTAACGTTGGCCAATGGCAAGATCTTTAGCCGTGATGCCATCCAATCATTGGATAATCTCAAAAAGAACAACCTGTTTTTCGACGCCAGATTGGGAGCAGGATTATATTACCAGGTAGCCCCCAAAACTGCCATTTCAGCAGAACCCATGCTGCAGTATCAGTCTATTGCCGGTACCCAGTGGAAGTCCTTTAGCCGATTGGGTTTTGGTTTTGGTCTGGGTGTGGTTTTCAGACCCTGATCAAATCTTTACAGTTTTTCAATCCAGCCAAAAATATCCTCTGATTTTCCATGGCGGATTTGGTCCAAAGAGTTGCGTAATTTGTCTGAAACGGCAGTGTTTCCGGTTGTTAGTACATCGAAATACTGGCCCTGATGGGCAAAGCCCTCAATATTGATAAGGGTAGCTGCCGTTCCACTGATGAATAATTCATTAAGCATTCCGCTCGTGTGCAGATTTTTTAGCTCTGTTACTGTCAATGGTCGCTCTTCCACTGTCAACCCATCCTTCTGTAATACTTTGATTACGCTGTCTCTCGTAATTCCGGCCAACATGGTTTCATGCAGATTTGGAGTGATAACACAATTGTTGGTAACAGCAAAAAAATTGGTAGTACCGGTTTCTTCTACCAGGGTATGTGTTAAAGGATCTGTCCACAGAACCTGATCAAAGCCTTCCGACTGTGCAAGTTTGGTTGGGTACATTGCAGCACCATAATTTCCCGCACACTTGGTGAAGCCCACACCGCCCGGTGCAGCCCTGCTATATCGCTCTTCAACCTTTATTCTTAATGGTTTGGAGTAATAGGGACCTACAGGGCAGGTGAAAATGGCAAAACAATATTTTTCTGAGGGTTTTACACCAATAAAATCATCTGTGGCAAACATGAATGGCCTTATGTATAGTGCACTCCCTTCCGATCCCGGCACCCAATCCTGATCTAGGCGGATAAGGGAAGTTAAACCTTCCATGAATAATGCTTCAGGGACTTCAGGCATCACCATTCTTTCAGCGGAAATATTCAATCTGCGCCAATTGTCACGGGGCCGAAACAGATAAACATTTCCTTCACTGCGAAATGCTTTCATGCCCTCAAAAATGGCTTGCCCGTAATGAATGGCACTGGTAGCCGGACTTAATGATAGGTTTGCGTATGGCTCAATGCGAGGACGGGTCCAAGCGTTTCCGTCCCAGTCAGCCAAAAACATGTGGTCAGAGAATATTTTACCAAAACCGATATTGTTGAAATCTACGGATGAAATTCTGCTTTTTTCGGTCTTTTGAATTGTAATATTGTGGGACATTTCGAGGGCAAAAGTAATTCAAATGAATCATCAATCTGATATGGTAGGAATGCATGTGGATAATCCGCTTGAGCTACAATTGCTGTATAGCTATAAACTATTTTTGGATGAAAAGGAATCTTTTAACACGGAAAATCATCATCCTGAAGCAGTTGGCAATGAGCCGGAGGAAAAAATGGAAACATCGCTTCCCATCGCGTTTTTTTTGGATGTGACAGAAACTCAACTGTCTGTTACTAATGATATAACTTCATTGCTGGGCAGAATGCTAATGGTTACCTTGCTTGATGATAAAGTTCCAACCATTGAAATGGCGGAAATTCATGATTTGAAATCTTTTTCAGAAAATCAATTTAACGATAAGATTAAAAACCATAGAAAAATTATCATTTTTTCAGATCAATGGCCCTTTAATAAAGATCAGGAAGCAACTGTTTTTAGTGAGTTGATTTTGAATGAAACAATCATTTTTTGGTCATCGTCCATCCAGGTTATCATGAATAATGCCGAGGTTAAAAAAGATTTTGCAGCCCGCTTGAAACAGTATTTTAGCAATGCATGAACGGCTAAAATGCTGATTAACAAATAACTTTATATTTTTTAATAAAAAAGTAAGATTTTTTTGCAATTGAGTAGTATTAAATTACTATTTTTGTCTTAATGAGGACAATTCTTACGCGTCTTTTCTGTTTATTGCTGGGTATGTTTGCTTTGGTTCAGGAATCTGAACTGAAAGGCGACCACGTAATGGGTGCTGATATGGGCTATCAGTGCCTGGGCAATGGGCGATATAAACTAATTATCAAATTTTATCGAGACTGTCGTGGAGCATCGGCACCTCCCAGCTGGAGCATTTTATCCTGGTATGCCGGCAATAATGGTGGAATGGGTACCAGTCGCTTGACATTGTCATTAACGCGCACAGGAATCAGGGACATTACCCCCAGATGCTCTACATCCAATAGTCCTTGCAGTCCGCAGAATACCAGTTATACGGGTGAAGGGGTGGAGGAGCATACCTACGAGACGACCATAGATATCAGTAAAGCGCCCTTTTCAACCTCAGGATTGGGTTCCACCTATTGCGAACTTACCTTTTCCTACAATCAGTGCTGCAGAAATGCCGCCATTACTACAGGGGCTACCTGGGCTGATTTCTGGACAACGGCAACCATCAATGTTTGTAATCTGAACAAAAGCAAAAATAAATGTAATACTACCCCGATTTTTACCAATGTCCCGGTGGCTTACACCTGCTGTAACCAGGCCTACTATTTCAATAATGGTGCACTCGATACGGTAGATTATGACTCATTATCCTACAAAATGGTGCCTGCGCTTGCAGGTGTTCCAAGCAATTCTGTACCCTACACCAGCCCTTTTTCATTTAAGTATCCCGTAACCCCATATTGCATTCCCCCCGGTAAAGTTGACTGCGTGCCCAACACCAGTACCAAGCCCCCTCGGGGTTTTTGGCTTGATACCAGTTCCGGTGACCTTATTTTCACGCCCACCAAGTGTGATGAAGTAGCAGTATTGGTTCTTGAGGTTACCGAATGGAGACGAGATACGACCAAAAAGTGGGTATGGGTTGGTAAAACCCGCCGAGATATGCAGATTGTGGTTAAAGACGACTGCGGCTACAATAAATCTCCCACAATTGAAGGCCCTACCACAAACAAGGTGTGCGAAGGAGATAAAATCTGTTTTAAAATAGACGGCAAAGACGAAACGTTCACCCCATACCAGACCGTTCCTGATACGGTTCAG
>CANMCY010000036.1 GCA_947496375.1 Flavobacteriales bacterium | reverse complement strand
CGGATTGAGGTTCAGGAAGAGCATCACATAGACTACGGCATACGAGATTAGGAAAATTAGGGATCCCGGCCAGCCGATAATTTGATTGAGTTTGTCTATGCCAAAATAGCCAAAAGTACCGCCCATGAGAGGGAACCAGGGGTGAAATATAAAACCCAGGGTTAAGCTGAACCAGGCGGTGAACAGGATGGTGTGTATGGCGATGCGAAGCAACGAGAAGGGTCGGTAACCAAACAATAAAAACAGGCCGGAAAGGGCCACATAGGGCAGCAATGCAAACGCTGCAAGCCCAAAGCCGTTGTGTATAAAGTAATATCCGAGGCGTGCACCCAATAGCCCCATGGCGTTTTCTACTTTGCCATGGTTGGCTTTGAATAACTTCCAGTCACCGCCTGCCAGAAAATCCTGATCGGATTTCCAGGAGAAGAAAAACGAGATAAAACTGATTAGCAAAACAGCGGTCAATACCAGCAGCAGAAACCCAAACACTTTGCGGGCCTGTTCATTTTTAAGGGTGGCAATATCTGCCACCTGTTTGCGGTCTATGGGTGCAGTATCTTTACCTTTATCGGATTTATCAAAATCCGTTATTTTGTCTTTATCCTGTTTTTTCGCTGGCATGGGGGAGTTGCGAAGATATCCAAACCTGCGTTTAGCGGGCTTTAGAGTTATTAACGCAGTAAAAGGGTGTTTATTATAGTGGAGGGCTCGTTGCGTCTGCCTTTCTCGCGCCTTCAGTTAGACCTACTTGGTGTTTAGTTGATGCATTTTTTGCCTTTTGTCTGTAAGCAGAGTTTCAAGTAAAACGTAGGCCTGCGGCTCCACTAGCGGTTTAATATCGGATAGGAGTACTTGATATGAATGTTTAATATCCTGTACATCTGTTTTTTGATGAATGTATAAATAACTTTTATCATCAATATTGTCAAAATAAATAGAGTCAAATGCTGAAGGTGTATCGAAGTAAAATACTTCGAGTAATTTTTCAGGATCATCAGGATAGGCGGTATCCTGAATAAGCGTATTGATTTTGATGGTATGCAGATTTCTAAACTCGGGCTCTGAAATGGTTTTATTTAACCCGATTAGTAATGAAAATTTATTCTGCTGAAAATCTGTATATAGCTGATGCCGCCAATGTTCCAAGAGTTCAGTGCCCAGATGTTCACCTGTGTTTGACTGGGTGTAAGTAATCATTTTATTTTTGGCCAACCTTTCCAGTTTCGATTGGTAGATGTTTGACCTGTTTTGCTCAGCCAAAGGCTGCACATACCAGGTATAAGCTTCAATAAACTTTATATCATCATTGCTTAACAATGGTCTTACATCTTTATAAGTAAACCAAGCGATTGGTATGTTGAATTTTTGTCCATTGGGGAATTTTTCGAAATACATGGGGGCTAAACTTAAAATATCTCGTTGTAAAGAGCCCTGTTTTAATGAAGAGAATTTAAAACCAAAACCTATATCTGAGACCATTTCCGATTCACTAAGTTTCTCAATATATGCTGAGTCCTTAAAATCATCAGAAGCGCTCATGCTCAAAGGTATTTGAGTTATATACATTTTTGATCCTACCATTGAATAAGAATCACGACTACATTTTTTCGTAAGCGCTTCATCCCAATATGGTTGAATTTTGCCTGCTAAGCTGGCGTTATGGATTTTCATTGAAATCTGCAGTAATTTATTTTGAATGGCTTTTTGAAAATCAAATGTCTTAGACATTTTTTTGGCATAATATGATTCCAAGCTTGTTTTAGCATTTTCTCCGTTGCCTATCATTCTGCCAATGTTTTCAAGATATACAGTGCCTGAGGGTCCTTTTGCCTTAATGTTACTAAACATATAAAAAACCGAATCAATTTTGTTTTCTTTTAATATTGATTTAACCGGCTGCAGTGAATTTCCGGATACGGTAACCTTTTTAGGGCCATCTCTTGAAATCAATATAAAATCATAGCCAACAATTTTATACTCAAAATCTTTTCTTACCATACCCGGCATTGAAACCTTTAGTTCCGAATTATTCATAAGGTAATCCCATTGCTGCTCTTCAGGAATCCAGCCTAAATCAATTGTGGGCCTGGGTACATTTCGAATTTTGAATTTTTTAATTCCCAATACAAGGGTTGAGTCAGCCTCTTTCTTGCATAGATAAACCAATATTTCATTGTCTGCCCTGCGGTTTACTTCAAGTATATACGTGTTGGAGGAGATTCTGGTAATCTTATAAAATGCCGAATCTAAATCTAATCCATTATTCCCCTGAAATTTTAACAACAATTGATCTGAAGAAATATTGTTTATGTTAAATTGTATGGTATTGGTTAAGCCAACATAAATAACATTGGTTTCATCGGTCGATACACTGATATCAAATTTATCTTGAGCCAATGCATTTTTTGAACATATCAGCGATATAATTATAAAAAATTTAAATAAATGTTTCATGTTATTTAAGCGTTACAAGAATGTTGGGGTGGTTAATAATCTTATTGTCCGGAGTTAAAATCTGAATATTGCTTATTTCAAAACGATCTCCCGCATTTAATTTTTTTAGCATTGGTTTCATAGGCGCCAGAGAAGCTCCTTTTACATCTATGTTTTTAAATTCACGGTTTATATAATCAAAATACCGCATCCGATAACCGGATATTTTACATTTTATACCATCGTAAACAAAATTCTCCAAAACGGCCATCATCTGCGTCTGCACCATAAGCGCACTTTTATTAACGTCGCCCGTTGAAGGATTGATTGCGCCTAAGCGGATTGATGGTTCTGGTACATCGGCTACCTTAAAAATAAATTTCCTTTGCAGGGTTGAGTTTCGGAGGCCAAAAAGAATGAATGCTGAGTCTTCCTTTACATTCAGACAGTTCAGGTAAAAACGCCCGTTTTCATTTTTAACCTCCAGGAATGCTGATTTTTCTTTAATGTAGAATGAATCTTTGTTGCCACAGGCCACAGAAATGGGATTGGGCAATCCCCGATAAATAACATTGTGTTTTTCAATGCCGATGTTTACTTGTCCAAAAGCCTGGATGCTGCATATTAACAGTGCCAATATATTCATTCTGTATAACATAATAATTTATAGTGCAATTACTGAATAACGAAGTAATCACGCCAAAATTGCATGTTCACGATAAAAGCGCAAAAATTAAGTACTGAATGGATAGTTTTTCAGACCGCTACCGTTATACCCTCTTCAGCCAGCATACAATCGTCAAACTCTGCCTTTGCTTCACTCAGCAATTCATCCGTTTGGTGGTAGCGGCTGCTAAAATGCCCTATCATCAGCTTGCCTACCCGGGCTTTGGCTGCAATCTGCCCTGCCTGTTTTGAGGTGGTATGGTGCGTTTCTGTGGCTCTTTCTATCAGGTTGTGCAGAAAGGTGGCCTCATGATACAGTAGGTTGCAGCCCTGAATATGGGGAACGATATTTTCGTCGTAGATGGTATCTGAAATATAGGCATAGCTGCGGTTGGGATTGCCCGGCAGGGTAAGTACTGAATTGGAAATCACGGTTCCATCTTCCCGGGTCCAGTCATCACCCCATTTCAAAGGTTCATACCATTCAACCGGAACACCCAGTTGTTCGCAGGCAGATGCATTTAGACGAAGTTCAGGACCCTGTTCACGCAGAATAAATCCGGTGCAGGGGATGCGATGTTTCAGGGGCACGGTACTCACACTCCATTTTCGGTTTGCCAGCACGGTTTCGGATTTTATTGGGTTGGTATGAATATATTCAATCTCAAAGGTAACCCGAGACTCAGTGGTACTAATAATGGTGTCCAGCAGATTTTTCAGGGCTGACGGACCCACAATGGTTAGTTTTTCGGTTCTTCCAAACAGTGACATGCTACTGATCAGTCCGGGTAGGCCGTAGAAATGGTCGCCGTGAAGGTGCGTGATAAGTATGTAACGAATACGCTGCATACGCAAGCCCAGGCGCACCAACTGGTGCTGGGTGCCTTCTCCGCAATCTATGAGGAAATAATCCCCCTCAAGCCGCACCAGCTGACTGCTGGGGAAGCGGGTTTTGGTAGGGGATGCGGACGATGTGCCCAAAACAGTAACCTCGAAACATCGGTGCATGTGTTACCAAATATACAACAAATTCAGGGAAAACCCTCAATTTTACATGCAAAAATTAAAGGTAGTCTAAAGGTTTCTTAACATCAGTCCCAAGGCATTTTTTGCTTCATCGAGGGTGATGCGGTTAATGCACGGATTTTCCGGGTAACGACAATGCACCTGATCGCAGGGATTACAGGCCAACACTTTATGGATTACCGCAGATTGCGTATGTTGGGGATAGAACACATCTTTTACACCGGGACCAAAAAAAGACAGGGAGCGAATGTTCATGGCGTCTGCTATCTGCAGCGGGCCACTTTCATTGCCAACGAATGCATGGGCTTTGGAGATGAGCGCGGCCAGTTCGGTTAATGACATTTTCTCTGCCGCTATCAAAGCCGGTGTTTGCATTTGTTGGGTAATGGCTTCTATTTGAGGGATTTCATCCGGTGTGCCAACAAAAATGCTTTTCAGCTGAAATATTTGGTATGCATAATCTGCTAGTGCGGCAAAATGGGCCGAAGGCCAGCGGCGAAGGGCTTTTCTTGCACCGGTGTGATAAACAATGAATTTATCGGTATCTACATCTTTTAGGAATTTTGAGATGCGGATATCATCCGTTTCCGAAATGGAAATGTAAGGTTTGTGGACAGGCATATTGCCAAGCACAGGCGCCACTATGCGGTAGTTGGTAACCGTTTCATGGGGCTGATTGCCGCGCTGTAGGAAACGGATCCAGCCACGGTCTAGCCGATAGCCGGGCATGTAGCGGAACGTTCTGAAAAAAGACTTCCATGTGCCCCGAAGTTCTATGTGAAGGTCATAACGGCCTTTCCAGTCTTCAATTTTGGATGAAATGCAGTCCAGATTGGTGTCGTATTTCACCAAAGGCACATTCTGAGGTTTGGTGATGAGTTCAATGTAAGCCGCCGGAAACCGTTCTCGAAGCATAGAGAAAATATGGGTAGCGGTGACCAGATCGCCCAACTCATCCCATTTAACAATTAGGATTTTATCCGGATTTACATTGCCGGGACGCTTGCCCACATTCACCATGCGCGAGAGCAGCATGTTGAAGAAGTATAGCCATTTTTCGCGCTTCGCTTTCAAGGATTTACCGGAATTAAAGGATAGACTATAGGTCTGGAGGGAGCAGCATCCGATTCAATGGGAGCAAACTGCAAGTTCAACAAGTATAATTCATCCTGCAGCTTTTCAGGCACCACAATCAATTCGGTAATGGAAGCATGGTTGCGCGGATTTTGCGGATATTGCCACCACACATGGTGCGATGCCAGTGCACCGGCATCCTCTTCACGGTCAATGCTGGGTAAATCGGTTAGAATGTGCTCATATCCTGCATCAACAAGCAGTTGAATGGCTGCGGGTTCGAAATAACAGGGGTTGGTGCCGCTCCAGTTTTTGCCGCGTATATCGGAAATGTTGTTTGTTCGAATGATAATTGCAGGGGTTCTGTGCAATGGACTATCGTTTAATCCGGTAGCCGTTATAACCCAGTCATTGCCTCTTTTTTCAGGGGTGACAGACACCAGGCAGGCGGCCATGATTTCAGTCCTAATCAGTTGGTTAACACTGTGTCTTTCGCGGGTTATGTGACCAATGCATTCGGTGTGGGTACCATTGCCGTGTGCACAGAATTGTATCACCTCACAATTGGCGCCGCTGCCGGCCGCAACGCTGCCCACAAAGTCGCCTACGTGGATGGGTGCAATTTCTGCAGGGGGTATATGAAACGCAAGGGCATTGTCGCCACCGGGTCCAAATCCCTGGCTGAGGTCTACGCCCGCATGCAGAGAGCTAAAATATTTTACACCGTCTATCTGGCATTCAAGATGCATGAGGCAAAATTAGGGTTTGGCAACGTTAGAATGGTGTTTTGTGAAAATTGCAAAATTTGGCTGCAGTTTTTGTAATTATTGCAAATAATCATCCACCTAAACTGTTGCCTGCTTCAATAGCAGCATGTAGGTAGTATGCGAAATTTCATACGCCCCGAACTGTTTGATGTGCGGATTAAGGTATTGGGTGTCAAGCAACGTGAATTGTTTTTCGCGTAAAAATTCCACCAGGTACATCAGCGCCAGTTTGCTGGCATCGGTATGGGTATGAAACATGCTTTCACCGAAAAAGGCCTTACCTATAGACACGCCGTATAGCCCACCCACCAGTTCTTCATTCAGGCGGGTTTCAAAACTGTGGGCAAAACCTGCCTTGTGCAATGCGATGTAGGCCTCAATAATTTCCTCTGAAATCCAGGTGTCTTCTGCCCGCAGTTCTGCACAACGACGGATAACATCCTCGAAATTTCTGTTGATGGTGAAGGTATACTTGCCGCTTCTGTATAATCTTTTTAGGTTTTTGGATGCCTTGAAGCGCTCATCCAGGGGGATAATTCCGCGTTTTTTTGGAGTATGCCAATAGATTTCGTTGTTGTCGTCGGGATGGGCCATGGGGAATGCCCCTGACATGTAGGCAGCCAATAGAATCTCCGGCGACAAAAACATGGGGCAAATTTCGCCATATTATCAGAAAGTAAAGTGTTTATGTGCTTTTTTTGCATTCGATGAGCAAGGGGAAGCTGCAAAAGTTTGCAGAATTTGATGCGTTTGAAAACACGCTTGACTTTAATGTGGACACCAAAGGGCGGTGGCAGGAGATTTTCGGGAATGAAAATCCGATTGTGCTGGAACTGGCCTGCGGCAAAGGAGATTATACTGTGGGACTTGCCAAACGCAATCCCGGTATCAATTACGTTGGTGTTGATATCAAAGGAAACCGCCTGTGGCGTGGCGCTAAAACCGCTACCGATGAGGGTTTGAGCAATGTTCGATTTCTGCGCATACAGATTGATTTTATAGAAAAGCACTTTGATAAAAATGAAGTTTCCGGCATCTGGATTACCTTTCCTGATCCTCAGCCAGCCAAGGCCAGAAAGCGGTTAACATCAACACGTTTTTTGGCTCATTATCGCAATATATGCAAAAAGGATGCTCATATTTTTCTAAAAACCGACAGTGATTTGTTTTATGAAAGCACCCTGGAAACCATACAGCAAGAGGGTTTGACGTTACTTGAAAACATTCAAAATGTGTACACACAGCCCTGTGCGCCCGAGTTAAAAGAAATTCAAACTTTCTACGAGAACATATGGCTTAAAGAAGGCCGCACCATCAAATTTTTGCGGTTTGTATTGCAGCGCCCGTAATCACACCATTGGTGTGATTATTTTACGGAAATTTAGGAAATTTCTGAAAATCGGGTTTCCGTTTTTCCAGAAATGCATGTTTGCCTTCTTGCGCTTCTTCGGTGAGGTAATATAGCAGCGTAGCATCGCCTGCCAGTTCCATCAGTCCTGCCTGCCCGTCCAGTTCGGCGTTGAAGGCCCTTTTCAGCATGCGAATGGCCATGGGACTGCGTTCCAGGATGGTGTTACACCAGTCTATGGTTTCGTCTTCCAGTTGCTCCAGGGGCACAACTTTATTGACCAAGCCCATTTTTTCGCATTCATCGGCGGTGTATTGCCTGCACAGGAACCAAATTTCGCGGGCTTTTTTCTGTCCCACGTGGCGGGCCAGGTAACTGCTGCCAAATCCACCGTCAAAACTTCCAACTTTTGGGCCTGTTTGACCGAATTTAGCATGGGTAGCTGCAATGGTTAAATCGCAAACCACGTGCAGTACGTGGCCTCCGCCAATGGCATAACCGTTTACCATGGCAATGACGGGTTTTGGAAGAGAACGTATTTTTTTATGCAAATCCAGCACATTCAGGCGGGGTATGCCATCTTCACCCACATAGCCGCCAATGCCTTTCACATTCTGGTCGCCGCCGCTGCAGAATGCTTTATCACCCACACCGGTAAGGATAATAACCCCGATGTCTTGTCGCTCGCGGCAGATGTCAAATGCATCCAGCATATCCATTACGGTTTGTGGCCGGAAGGCATTGTATACCTGCGGACGGTTAATACTTACTTTTGCAATGCCATTGTATTGTTCAAAAAGAATGTCGGAATATTCCTTTATGGGAGTCCAGATGCGGGTGTTAGTCATTTGCGTGCAAAGTTACCGCCAAATTGCAAATTCTACTGAAAAACCAGTCCGAATTGCATGCCGGTATATCTAGGTCCTTGATTATCCTTGATCAGTTGACTTGTATTGTAACGGAAATAAAGGCCTATGTCGTTATAACTCATCTGCACAAAGGGTGTAATCATAAAATCATTCATATTAAAATCGTCAAAATCTTTGGTTGTTTTATCATTGTCGAGTTTCACTTTGGTATGGGTTCTCACCCTGTATCCGGCAAGTACGCCTGCCCGAATCCCAAAACCCTCATCAGCTGCTTTGGCCTTGGACTGATAGCCGAACGACAGGGGTATACCAATATAATTAACTACGATTTTGCTTTTTGCGGAGTTATTGGCAGAGTCAGTTTGTGTGTTGAACATAGGTTGATTCGCCATAAGTCTTATGTCATTATTGTTGAATCTGTAATTCATAATGTCGTATTGGATACCACCCCAAAGCCGCCAGTTTCCTGAAAATGTTTTAATTCCCCACTCCGAATTGAATCCAAAGTGCAGGGTGCCCCCGTTATTTAACTCCGGAAACTCAGCGGAAATGCCTGTTGTGTTGGTTCGCTGCAGTGTGGCGAATCCCATTTGCATTCCTCCAACTAGAAGCACAGTGGGTGTCTTTTTCTGTTTTCCGCGGTTAGGTATGATGGTGTCGTGTTTGATAATAATCAAACTCCTATTTGGCCACAAGCTGATTAAAGAAGTATAAGTATCCTTATTCAGGTTTTTGGAGAACGAATCAGCCCGGAAAGCATCTTGCATTTCACTATCAGAGTGGTTTTTTTCTATATTTATTGTGTTTTCCTTGTGAATAGTTTCTGTTTTATTTGTTTTTTGACCGAACAGGGATGTTGTCAACAAAAAGCATATAAATAGAACCCATATCGCTTTTGTGATGCCTTTAGTTTTTTTGGTGTTTGACATGGTATGCAAATGAATTAATTAGGTTGATGAATGGAGAAATGGCTGTTTTATTTAAAGGTGTTACAAATTTATTGCCACAATTATCAGGGTAAAGAATAACCACCCTAAATGCAGTTGCACATTGTTGAAATTGTTCCTTATTCATTCCGGTTACTGCTATTACGTTTTTGCCTGCCCTTTAGTTACAGTATCTTTGAAAAAATTATGCCGAACTGGTTCGAAACTTGGTTTGATACCGAATATTATCACCTTTTATACAATAAGCGAGACGATAATGAGGCAAGAGATTTCATGCTTTCCGTTTGTTCGCTACTTAATATTGCTCCCGGTTCATTATTCGCAGATGTGGCCTGCGGTAAAGGCCGCCACAGCCGTGTACTGGCATCGCTCGGTATGCGTGTGCATGGTTTTGATATCAGTGCCAATAGTATTCAATATGCCCAATCCATAGCAACAGCCCAGGAATCCTATACTGTTCATGATATGAGGAATGCATTGCCGGTCCAACATCTGGATGCCGCCATCAATGTTTTCACCAGCTTTGGATATTTTGATACCGATGAAGAAGACCAACGGGCAATTGGTAACATATACAACGCCCTAAAACCCGGTGCTTGGTTCATTCAGGATTACTTAAATGCAGCATCGGTATTGCCGCAATTGCCAAAACGAGAAGGTGAAATCAGGGAGGGCATTACCTTTCAAATCCATAAATATGTTGACTCCGGATTTATTCGCAAGAAAATTAATGTTGCCGATGGTAATCAATCCTATGATTTTGAAGAGTCGGTGAAAATATATTCCATAGCACAACTGCAGGCATTGCATGCTGCTGCAGGTTTTCAAATCAGGCATCGTTTTGGTAACTATTCTTTAGAGCCCTTTGCAGAAAATTCCTCGCCCCGCATTATTCTTGTATCGCAAAAAATGTAGTCTGTATGTTACAATGGGACGTTGCACTGTTTAAATTGATTAATCAAACCTTGTCTGCAACATGGCTGGATGGGTTTATGATTTTTTGCAGTTCTAAATACGGCTGGTTGCCTTTGTATGGGTTGTTGATTTTTTTGTTTTTCAGAAATCAGCCGTGGAAGACCGGGGTAGCCCATGTACTATTAATGATGGTGGCATTTGGCATTTCGGATAGTTTTACTTCCAAGGTAATGAAGCCGTACTTTAAACGGCAGCGACCCTATATTACAGCAAGTAATTATGCGCGGTTGCCCGAAAAATCTGCGGCTGAAATACCAAAGTTTATCGAAGAAAACCGCACCAATTATGGTTTTGTGAGTAGCCATGCTTCCAATTTTTTTGCCATCATGCTGCTGGCCTCAATGTTGTTAAATTACCGTAGTTATAGAAGATATATATTGTTGCTGATAGCTGCTCTGGTGGCTTATTCACGGGTATACCTGGGAAAACATTATCCGCTGGATGTGATATGTGGCGGTTTGGTGGGTTGTGGCATTGCGATGGGTTTATTTTTTATTTACCACAGGTTGATTTTGCCACGCCTGTCGCAGTAATCAATTCTGCCGCACAGCATTTATCTTCGCGGCATGGCTTACGAATTTATTTTGGTAGAACCACAGGTGGCGCCTTTTGTAGCGCTGATCAGGTTAAATCGTCCTAAAGAATACAATGCCCTGAACCTGCAGCTGATGGGGGAAGTGCGAGATGCGTTGAAAGAACTCGATGCTGATGATCAGGTACGGGCCATTGTTATTACCGGCAACGACAAGGCATTTGCAGCCGGAGCCGATATTAAGCAAATGGCAGGTAAAAATGCCATTGATATGTTGCAGATAGATCAGTTTAGTACCTGGGATGCCATACGGCGTACCAAAAAGCCCATCATTGCCGCAGTAAGCGGTTTTGCGCTGGGTGGTGGATGCGAGCTGGTGATGCACTGCGATATGGTGGTGGCCTCAGAAAGTGCACAATTTGGGCAGCCGGAAATCAACATTGGTGTGATGCCCGGAGCAGGGGGTACACAGCGATTAACCCGTGCGGTGGGCAAAGTAAGGGCCATGGAGATGGTGCTTACCGGCAGGTTTATATCGGCGCAGGAGGCCAAAGAGGCCGGACTGATTAATAAGATTGTGCCCGTGGAACTGTACTTGGATGAGGCCATTAAAATGGCTGTGGTGGTGGCCGAGAAATCTCCCATCGCGGTGCAGCTGGCCAAAGAAAGCGTATTGAAGGCGTTTGATACCCACTTGCAGGAGGGTCTATACTTTGAGCGCAAGAATTTTTACATGCTGTTTGCCACCGAAGACCAGAAGGAAGGTATGAATGCCTTTGTGGAAAAGCGAAAGCCGGAGTTTAAGGGTAAATAATCTGACATAAAAGCACATAAAAAAACCCGGCTGATGCCGGGTTTTTTGTTGGATAGTGTTTAGAATTATTTAACGTCGCATTTAGCAGCATTCACCAATTCGTAAGCAGTACCATTCTTCTTCCAAAGGATGGCAGCAACCATTGTATTAGAAGCAGAGAATGCATCCCAACGCTTGAATGCGTTGTAGCGAGAGGCCAATGTAGGCAGTTCCCAAGTGTAGGTTTTGCTTCCGCTGATTTCCTGACCGGCAGTAGGATTGGTCATTACAGCTGAAGGGGAGAAGGCGTCTATTGGACTGGCCGGAGTTCCGAAAGCGGTACCACGCACGATGTTTTTGTGGTCAGCAATGCCGCCAGAAGCTCCTGACTGAGTAGCAGTTACTGATTTTTCGCACAGTATCAGTGACAGGTAATATTCACCTGAACCTGCAGAGAATGCTTTGGCTTTGTAATCGATGCTGATGGTGTTACCACTGGCAGATGCTTTCACGGCCACACCGGCAGTTGGGGTACCTGCTTTGAAGGTATTTGCAGCGCTGGTGATGGAGGTGGTGGTTACTTCACTGTTTCCGAGCAATGTGTTGTTTGCATAGAAGTGAGGGATATAACCATTAGGCTTAGTCTGGGCATACAGATAGATGGCGAAAGGAGCTACCATGGCAGAATCTTTCTTAGCACCACCAGGTGTATAAATAGGAGACAGGAGAGAAGAACCTGAAGTATGCAGGTCAATGGCAACAATATCAGGATTGTCGAGAATACCCTTGAAGGTTGGGCCACCATACACACCGCAAGGGCCGCACCAAGTGGCAGTGTTGTAAACTACCAATGTGTTTTGTTTCTGGTCGACAGTAAAAGCTTCACCAGCACCGTCATCTGTACTTTTCTTTTTGCAAGCAACTGTAAGGGTAAGAGCCAGGGCAGTTGCAGCGAACAATAATTTTTTCATTTTCTTGTTGTTTATTTATGAATAGGCTTCGAATTAAGACATTGTTAGGGAGAATTTCAATAGAAAAGTAAAAAATATTTTTTCATCACATTGGTTTTACAGATTCATGACGTTCAACGGGTACATCCCACAATTTGGCAATGCAGCCAAGGGGTTGAACGTATAGTTTCTCCGTTTTATCGTGTTTTTTTCAAGATGCTTAGTTCTTGTTCTTCCTATTTATACCTTTGCCCTGTGCGCGGTGTTATTGCAAGACAAAGTCTTTGGGCCTCCGTAATTAATTATGCAGGAAGTGCCGTGGGCCTGTTCACCACATTTTATCTGTTTCCTCTGGTGTATACAGTAGCAGAAAATGGCATCATCAGAATGTTTATTGAGGTGGGTGCCCTGCTGGCCGGTGTAGCGCAAATGGGCACCGGATATTCCATCTGGAAATTTTTTCCCCGATTCAAAAATGAAGAAAAAGGCCATCATGGGGTTGGCTTCTGGCTTTTGCTCATTCCATTTATTGGTTTTTTGCTGGTCACTTTTGCACTTCTCTTTTTCAAACCGCAGGTGGTTGCCTATCTGGAAATCAATTCATCTGCCTTCCTGGAACATTATCACCTTTTAATACCCTTCATTTTTTTCTTTGGCTACAATACGGTGCTTGAGGTTTTTTCTGCCTCGCTTGGCAACATACTGTATTCCAGTTTTATCCGTGAAAATGTCGTGCGGATTCTGCTGGGACTCATTGGGTTTGTGTTTTATCTCAGCTGGATTGACTTTGATATCGCAGTAAAACTAACACCGGCTGTATATGCCCTGGCGGCTTTCCTCAATTTGTGGTTTGTGTTGCGCAGCACCCGCCTTTCTTTTCTTCCGGATTTTGGCCATATCTCCGGGCAGCCCGGCCTTAAAAAAGAGTTTTCGGTATACACCGGCTATCTCTTTTTGACCTACCTGGCGAATTTGTTCATTCAGCGCCTGGATTTTGTAATGATCAGCGCATTAGACGGACTGGTGGCTACAGGCGTTTATTCCATCGCTGTGAATATGGCCGTGATTATTGAAATACCCACCCGTAGCATTCTGCAGATTTCAAATCCGGTGCTGTCTGATGCGATGCACAGGGGAGATAAGGCAGAAATGAAGCGTCTGTATCAGAAAACCACTTTAAATCAATTCATCATCGGGGCCATTGTGCTGCTGATGATTTGGGTGAACATCGATCTGTTTTATCACTGGATGCCCAATGGAGAAAAGTATGAGCCCGGTAAATGGGCTGTTTTGATTCTGGGACTGGGCAAATT
>CANMCY010000035.1 GCA_947496375.1 Flavobacteriales bacterium | reverse complement strand
TCCGTTTCATAATCGCTGCGAAGCACCACCTTGTCACCCACAATGGCCATGATACCATCCACATGCAAGGGCTGGGATTTCAGTCCTGCGGCCGCCAGTAAAACCAGCATCAGCAGAAAGCGAAGTGAATTATGCCCGTTGCAGTTTTGCATGTGTCTTATTTTCCTGCATTTTTCTCTTCCAGCATACGCTTGCTGAAAACGTCAAACACAGACTGATTTACGCTGTAGGGATAGGCATTTAACAAATCTTTCAGCCACTGTTCTTCCAGGAATGTCTGATAGTCATTGGCAGCCAGACCGCGACATTCCTCCAGTTTTTTGGGTCCGGCAGATATAAACTCATTTACTTTAACCACCACCCAGTTGGCGCCAATCTGATTGAGATTGTAAATTTTACCCGGTTTTTCGCGGTATTCTATATTGCCAAACAGGGTAGAAAGGATACGTCCGTCGGGGAAAAGGAATGTATCTGTGCTCTCGTATTTCCCCATGCGGTAATCCATGCTCACCGTATTGGAGCGAGTGTGCTTTCTGCGAATGCTATCTGGCTGTATTCCCTTTTTCACCATTTTCGCTACCGATCCGGCCATTTTTTTATTGGCACACAAATACACCTCACAATCAAATCTGTCATTCCACATGTATTTGGTTTTGTTACTCTCATGATACGCTTTTAGACCTGCGGTATCTTCATTAGCTTTATCCCAAACCTTTTGCTGCATGCGGGCAAACATCAGAATACCTTCTTTGAATTCCTGATACAGGTGTTTAAATTCGGGAGATTTTTCTTCCAGGTGCTGATCTTGATAAATGACACATTTACTCTTTACCCAATCTTTAAAAACAGCATTTACAAAATCCATATAATCCCCGTTCGGGCTCTGCATAGAGGCCTCCAGGTGACTGGCAAACTGTCCTACATTATATTTTTCGCCACCCAGATCAAATAGCGGTAGCGTTTTCAGCGGAACTTTTGCCGTGTTTGGTTTCACATACACCCTGCCTTTTTTACCCTGATTGCTGGCTGCAAACTCAGGTAAATTCCCTGCTTTAAAAATACCTTTGGCAAAATTTGAATCCAACACTGCAATCAGGGCATTCATATTTTCCGGGTACTCTTTATATCCATTTTCCTTCTTTACTTTTTCGACCAGGGCATCAACACTTTTCTGCGCCCTTTGGTTGTTTTGAACCTGATTTTTTAGGGTTGTTTTCATCATTTCGAAGGAACCAACAGGTCTAACTTCCATTTTCTGAATAATATGCCAGCCCAAAGAAGTGCGGAAGGGCTCTGAATAATCTCCGGGGTTTTTCAGGTTAAATCCACGGTCCACCAAAGACTGCCGATCAGGATCACCGATGAACATCGTTGCATTGATAAAGTCCATTTCACCCCCTGCACCATTGCTACGGCTATTGAAATCCTCACTGAAATTCCGGGCCATATCAGCTACTGAAGATTCGCCCGATTTGATTTTACGGTAAATATCTTCAATCTTTCTTTTCTGATTTTCCTCAGTGCCTTCAGGGGTCATACCAACCCGAAGCAAAATATGCCTGAGCTTTATATCACCACGATTGGACCTCTTGTTGGTTACTTTGAGAATGTGATATCCAAAATCTGTTCTAAAAACACCTGAAATACCACCCATGGGCGTATTGTAAGCCATGTTTTCGAATGCATACACAACCTGCAGCGCCGTCATATACCCCAGATTGCCGCTATTATCGCGGGTTCCGGGGTCATCAGAGTTTTTGGCTTCTACCGCAAAAGTGGTAGGGTTTGCCATAATGCGATCATATATGCCTTTTATTTTTTGCCATGCCAATAGCGTATCTGCCGGTTTGGCTTTGCTGTTCACGGCGATGAGAATGTGTGAAACCTCCACTTCCTGTGACAGACGGTCATACGCCTCACGAATTAGGGCATCGGTTACCTCGCGGTCATAGAGGTAGCTGCGTGCCAGTTGCTCCCGAAACATGTCTACCTCCTGCAAATAACTTTTGGCGGTATCCATACCCGCATCATGTGCATCCTGAATTTTAAGTTTGAATTTGATGTAAAGCTCCAGATCCTCACGGATTTTTTCCGGAGTCATTTCCTGGTTCACGATGTTCAGATTTTTCTTGAAATAACGCTCAAATTCATCCACGGTAACTTTTTTATCACCGGCATAATTGAACAGAACTTCACTTCCTGGCTGAGCGATTGCCTGCAAGGAAAGCGTCAAAACTGAAATCAATGTGAGAAAGTGTTTCATTGTTTGTGTATTTTTTACCACGAAGTGCAAAAATACAAAGATTGGGCCACAATACCTCCGTATTAACAGAGGATTAATGACTATCCGTTAAATGTGGCAGAACTTTTACCCGGTGGGAGATCGGCATCGGCTAAAACCGCACCGGAAGCAGCGCTTAAAGGTGCCAGAACCCAGTCCAGTAGCGGAAACCACGCAACAATATTGTAGGCAACACCAAAACCGAGTAGTGTCGACATATTGGAACGCATGTATCGAACACTTTTAGAAACCCCCATTTTTTTGCGTTCAACCGCATAATCAAAGAAGTTGAATGCCATAAAATAACTGTTAACGAAAAACAACAGCACCAAAATGAGGGGCGATAAAAGGGGCATAAAAAAACCAACAATACCCCCGGCTGCTATTAGCAAAGTTTCAAGCAACATGTTGCGCAATGTGATGCCAATTCCTCTCAATACATCTTTCAAAAACTGATTAACATTGAATGGATAGGAAACACCTGAAATCATTTCTTCGGTTCTTTCGGATATATAGGCAAACAAGGGTGATAACAGAATTAAAACAATGTATTTCATGTATCGGCCCATTACATACCAAAGCATCACTTTTACTACAATAATCACCCCCCATTGCAACCCGGTCTTCAATAGTTCTTTCCATTCATTATTGCCGTTAGCACCATTTAAATCCAGCCCTGTCTGTGCCTCAATCCATTCATATACATAGGGAATTAACCATTGACTGAGTCGGAAAGAAAAACCCAGAATCAAAATCAGCCACAAAGCAATGGGAACAATGTACCAGATACCCAGTCGGGAAACAGAGAACCCCATTCCCCTAAAAAATGCGGTAAAACCCTGAAAAAAAGCATTCATGACACCAAAATAATATCACCGAGCGGTTTTTCCTAATCGCAAGGCGATAAAATAGGTTCTGGGCGCACCCGGGCCATAGATATAGTTGCTGTCGCGGTTTTTCCCAATATCAAAATCTCGCTGATAGGCATTCAACATGTTTCTGACACCGAGAGACAGTGACCACACAAGTCCTTTTTTTGATGAAATCTTATAGTTCAAGGCCGTATTAATTTCCAGAAAAGGGGCTGTTCTGACAATACTATCTCTTAAAAAATTAACAGCTCCGCCAAAATGGGGCACATACATAGAGCCCGTATAAATAGCATCCAGTGAAACATTGATTTTTTTTGTTAATTCCACCCATCCGTAAACATAGCCAAATGCATTGGGCGTTCGGGCAAATGCCTTAAGCGGGCTCTGGCCGGAAATGAGGGTGACGGCGGTGTCATAGCGGCTTTGCTGTACCGTGAATCCTGCCTGCCATTGCATTTTTTTTCTGAAATTGAACCGATACTCCGCTGAAATTCCCTGAACCTGTGCGCCTTGACCATTGCGTTTTTCAAAAATTTCACCAAACGCATCTGCACCGGCATTTTCAAGTACAAAAGGATTGCGCAACCTATTGAAAAATGCATCCAGCGTATAACCCATAATGTAGCGCTCATTGGCTTTGTCATGGTTCCATGACAAGTTAAAACTCCGTGATTGCTCCTCCCTTAGTAAGGGGGACAACTGAACCCTTGAAACTCCACCGCCGGCAAAAGCAATGTGCAGGTCATTATCATGGGCCTGTGGAGCCCTGAAACCCGTTCCATACCCCATTCTCAATTGCGTATTCTTTGAGGGTGAATACAACATACCCATACGCGGACTCCAGACGGGGTTGTTAATCCAGTTGTGTTTATCTACCCTGATGCCGGAAAGAAAGCTAAATAACCGATGCGGCTTCCAAACATGCTGCACAAATGCGCTTGGATTCACAATATGTTGTTTTATCTGGTAACGGTAAGCCGGAATTTCATCTCTGATAAATTCATCAATCCATTCAAGCCCTGCAGTAAGGGTATGCTTCATTAGTCCGCGGCGCTGAAAACGTCGGTTAAATTGAACCCCGCCCTGTAAAAATCCAATTTGTGCCTCACCGTTGGGCGGATTGGCGATATAATTTTGAATGTCGGAGAGAGAATCAGGCATTACACCGGTAAAATGGCTTCGCGAAGTTTTCTGAAACGCAACATACAGGATGGCATCAGAAAATCCACTATTAGAACGTAAGCGATATTCCGCATTACCCAGGGAGATGCTGTGCTCTCGCGACTCTGACTGCAACCTCTCAGAAATCGGCTTTGCAGCCAATTCGCCACCGTAACGATTTTCCAATATTTGGCTGAAGGATGCACTGATTTTTTCTCTGGGATTGGGGTCGTAGGTTATATTGACACCGGCATTCAGATTGCCCAGGCTGGGCAACTCTGTAAAACCATCATTATTCGCATCAAATGGCTGTCGATAGCGAGATCCCAGTGTAAAAAAACCTCCAAGTTTATTGTTTTTTGAAATCCAGCTCTGGCTGATGGTATTGATTAAATCCAGTGTATATCGACCCACTCTCTGCAGCCGCGTTGAAACCTCCCAGTCATTTTGAACGGGTTTTCGGGTAAACACATTAACCGTGCCTGCAATAGCACTCATGCCATATAACGAGGAACCACCGCCTCTTACCACCTCAATTTTTTCAACCATGGCAGCAGGCAACTGTTCAAGGCCATACATGCCGGTTAATGAACCAAACAAAGGCCGACCGTTTATCAGAATTTGAGAGTAACCGCCCGGCAACCCATTTATGCGCAACTGGCTGTAATTGCAGGTCTGACAATTGGTCTCCACCCTAAGACCGGTCTGAAATTTTAAGCCGTCGTATAAATTACAGGCCTGAAGACGGGTCAGGGTTTGACCGCTTACAACGGTTACCTGCACAGGGCTTTCTGACTTGCGGGTTTCTGTTCGTGTGCCCGTAAGCACCAGTTCAGACAAATCCAGCACTGAATCAACCTGCGAAAATGCAGGCACTGTAAAAAACATCATAAAGCCCATTATAAACAAAATCTTATGACGAACGGGCATATTGATTAACTATCAGGTTATCTCATCGTTAATGGCCTTCCATAGCACATCGCGCAGCTCCACAAGTCCCTGCTCGGCCACAGATGAAAAAAACAGGGGCTGAACGTCTGTAAATTCTTTAGAAATAGCCGATTTGAGTTCTTCATCCAGCATATCACTTTTGCTGATGGCAACAATCCTTCTTTTGTGCAGCATTTCCCGATTAAACGCACTGAGTTCATGCAACAGTGTCTCATATTCTTTTCTGTGATCCGGGCTGTCTGCAGGGATTAAAAACAATAAAACGGCATTGCGCTCAATATGCTTCAAAAAACGGTGACCCAGTCCTTTTCCCTCATGAGCACCCTCAATAATTCCGGGAATATCTGCTATTACAAAACTGCGAAAATCACGGTATTTAACTACCCCAAGATTAGGAACCAATGTTGTAAATGGATAGTCGGCAATTTCAGGTTTGGCCGCAGTCAATACGCTAAGCAGGGTGCTTTTTCCAGCGTTAGGAAAACCCACTAAGCCCACATCTGCTAGGACCTTTAATTCCAAAATCATCCATTGCTCTATGGCGGGTTCTCCAGGCTGAGCATACATGGGCGTTTGGTTGGTGCTGCTGGTAAAGTGGCTATTACCCAAACCACCACGACCACCAGGCACCAGAATTTTCTTTTCACCGTCCTCAGTAATTTCAAATAAAAATTCACCGGTTTCGGCGTCACGGGCAACGGTTCCCAGAGGCACTTCCAAAATTTCAGATTTCCCGCTGCCACCTGTTTTGTTGTTTTCACTGCCCGGCTTGCCATCCTCGGCCATGATATGTTTCCGATACTTGAGGTGCAACAATGTCCAAAGCTGGCTATTGCCCAGCAAAACAATATCGCCCCCCTTGCCACCGTCACCGCCGTCAGGTCCGCCCTTGGGGTTTCCTTTGGCGCGGTGAAAATGATGACTTCCTGCACCTCCTTTTCCGCTTTTGCAGCAAATCTTTACATAGTCAATAAAATTGGTTTCAGCCATGCCTTTTGCAAAGGTACAACAGGAAGTGGCAGGTTTTGCCTTACTGACAGGGAAATACGGGCTTAATCGTTATTTTCGCGACACAAATCATGGCACAGTATCCTTTCAGCGAAATTGAAAAAAAGTGGCAGACACAATGGGCCGAAACTGCCCTTTACAAGGTTTTTGAAGACCCCCAGAAGCCCAAATACTATGTGCTTGATATGTTTCCCTATCCCAGCGGATCCGGCCTGCACGTAGGCCATCCTTTGGGCTACATCGCCAGCGATATTGTAAGCCGTTATAAACGCCTGAAAGGATTCAATGTACTTCACCCTATGGGCTATGATGCTTTTGGATTGCCCGCAGAGCAATATGCCATTCAAACGGGTCAGCATCCGGCCAAAACCACAGCAACCAATATAGAAACCTTTCGCAGGCAGCTTGACCTCATGGGTTTTAGCTATGATTGGAGTCGAGAGGTGCGCACCTGTGACCCTGATTATTACCAATGGACCCAGTGGATATTTGGCCAGTTTTTTAATCATTGGTACGACAAGTCTGCTGAAAAAGCCAGGCCCGTGTATGAACTGGAAAAACATTTTAGTATCCATGGAACCGCGGGAACTGTTGCTGCATGCAGTGAACCCATGAATTTCACCGCAGCCGAATGGAATGTACTTAGCCCAAAAATGAAAGCTGATGTGCTGAATAATTATCGGCTGGCATTCATCGATTTCACCACTGTGAACTGGTGTCAGGAACTGGGTTGTGTACTTGCTAATGAAGAGGTAGTCAATCACCCCGAAAAAGGACCTGTAAGTGAGCGTGGCAGTTACCCTGTGGTTCGTAAAAAAATGAAACAATGGTCGCTGCGCATTACGGCCTACGCAGACAGGCTGCTTCAGGGATTGAACTCCCTTGACTGGAGCGACAGTATCAAGGAGATACAACGAAACTGGATAGGCAGAAGTGAGGGAGCGGAGATTCAGTTTATAGTTGATAGTTTACAGTCTACAGTCAATGAAAAAGTCACAATTGATGTGTTTACTACACGGCCCGATACGTTGTTTGGGGCTACTTTTTTGGTATTGGCCCCGGAATACGAAGGTTTGAGCACTCTGTGCTCAGCGGAGCAGAGAGAATCTGTTTTGGCTTATGCTGAATCTGCCAAAAACCGAAGTGAGATTGACCGCATGGCAGATACCCGTAAAACGGGGGTCTTCACCGGTAACCATGCAAAACACCCGTTCACAGGAAAACCCATTCCTATTTGGGTTAGTGATTATGTACTGGCAGGTTATGGCACAGGGGCCATAATGGCTGTGCCGGCTCACGATGAAAGAGATTTTGAATTCGCAACAGCATTTCATTTACCCATTGTGCCGGTAATAAAACCAAAGAATGAAAATCTTTCGGAACCTTTATCTGAAGCTTTTGCAGCCAAAGAAGGTATTTGTTTCAATAGTGAATTTCTTGACGGTTTAAGCGTAAAAGACGCCATACAAAAAGCCATTGAAAAAGTGGAACTGGAAGGCCTTGGCAAACGCAAAGTCAACTATAAACTGAGAGAGGCCGGTTTCGGCAGGCAACGATACTGGGGAGAGCCATTCCCGATTTATTTTGATAAGGATCAGATACCCCATTTTATTTCTGAACTGCCGGTGGAACTTCCCAAGGTAGACAGTTACAAACCTACCGGAACAGGTGAGAGCCCGCTGGCAGGGGTGCAGGAATGGGTCAATCTGCCACAGGGTCGCCGTGAAACAGACACCATGCCCGGCTGGGCCGGCAGCAGCTGGTATTTTTTACGGTACATGGATCCCGGCAACAAACATGCATTTGCAGATACCACCGCCTTAAGCTACTGGAAACAGGTGGATTTATATGTAGGTGGAAGCGAACACGCCACCGGGCATTTGCTTTACAGCAGGTTTTGGACCAAGTTTCTGTTTGACCTGGGACACCTGGCTATGGATGAGCCATTTAAAAAGCTGGTCAATCAAGGCATGATTATGGGTGAAGATGGTCAGAAAATGAGCAAACGCTGGGGCAATGTGGTTAATCCGGATGATGTTTGCACACAATATGGTGCCGATACCCTGCGCATGTATGAAATGTTTCTAGGGCCACTCACCGACAGCAAGCCATGGAACACGAACGGCATAGAGGGGGTAAGCCGATTTTTAAATAAGTTCTGGCGGCTTTTTGAACAAGAAGAATCATTTTCAATATCGAATGAAGCGCCGTCAAAGGATGAACTGAAAATTCTGCATAGAACCATCAAAAAAATCACGACTGATATTGAGCAAATGAGCTTCAATACAGCAGTCAGCACCTTTATGATAGCAACGAACGAACTTGGTGCTCTGCAATGCAAAAAACGGGCTGTTTTAGAGCCGTTAATCATACTCATTGCACCCTTTGCTCCGCATATAGCTGAAGAGCTTTGGCAAAAATGCGGACATAGCAAAAGTGTGCACCTCGCTACATGGCCTGTTTGGGAAGAACAACACTTGGTTGAAACCCATTTTGAATACCCTATATCTATTAATGGAAAAACACGGACCAGTATATCATTTGATTTGAATACAGACCAGGGGGTAATAGAAAGTGCGGTTCTTGCAGATGCTACCGTTCAGCGCTGGATGGAGGGTAAACCGTTAAAAAAATTCATTCTGGTTAAAGGCCGCATCATAAACGTGGTTGTATAATTTTTTTAGTCTAAAAAGAAAAGGGGGCTTCAATGAAGCCCCCTTTTTCATATAATCAAATCCTGATTATTTCAAGATTTTAATCATTTTCTCGGTGTGCAGGGTTTGACCGTCGCCTTTCACCACAACGGTGTAAGTACCTTCGGACAAGTTACCGGCATTTACCTTCAGGGTGTTATTACCTGATAGCTTTCCGGCATTCTGCTGAACCACCAGTCGGCCCGCTTGATCATAAACATTCACGGTCACCTGAGCGGCTTTCTGAATATTCATGTTCACTGCAAACTCGGCGTTGAAGGGGTTGGGGAGGATGTTTATACGTGCATTGACAGCCAGTGCAGATACCTTTACCGGATTTTCTGTAATTCCGATTCCAAACTGCCCCATAGCATTAATGCCATTTCTAACCGCATTTCCGGAGGCAACCGTGTTGATCACATACGTGCTATTAGTTGGAGGAAGCGCCCAATCAGAACCAATAGCACTGCTTAACTGTCTATTCAAAATTGAGTAGTTGTTATCCCTCAATCCTGAGGTAAACATAGCCTGTCCATGGAACCAAAGTCTTAAGTCAAAGTTACCGGATGTTATTGAACCATTGGGCTCCAAATACCAAACACCTCCATTACTAACACTTACGTAAGGCGTACTGCCCTCCTTCAAGTTCAAGCCAATATCGTTACCTGCCTTAGGCTTGATGCTCGCCATAATAGAAGTAACACCAGCCATATTGTGGTTCACAAATTCAGCATTATTGCCTTCAGCAATGCTACCCACAGGGAAATGATAAGTGCTATCAACTGTCTTTATGCTTCTACGGAGATTACCAGCAATCCAGCCATTTTTAAAGTTGGCATTACCTGCTATATTTTTAACCGCATTCGCATTATCATTGGTAACATTTACTTCGTTATTTCCGGTTACAACAGATCCCTTGCCCAACAAGAGGTTTCCTGAAACACTGATATTGCTATTCAGGGTAACCTCACCAACAAGATTTACCTCCAGATCACGAGTAGCAAATCCATCTGTGGTAACAGCTCCACCGGAACGGAAAGCCACTAGACCGGAAGATGTGAAATTCCCTAATTTGGTGAAAGATCCATTAAATTCAAGACTACCTGATGAATTGACATCCAAAGAAGCGCCTGCATTCAATGTAAGGTTTCTAACCCTTGCCGATGCACTGATCACAGGCTGGTAAGGTGTTCCTGATGAAATCACAACATCAGTTGAAGCTGTTGGAATACCGCCACACCAGTTATCTTTCTCATTCCAGTCGCTGTTTTTAATACCAACCCATGTTCCTGAGGGGTAACTATAAACATTTATGGTTTTTGATGCTGCGGCACTATTAAAGCAAGCATTCTCTGACCTAACAATAATGTTAGAAGTACTGCTGATGTTAATCGAAATGGAATCTCCCTGTCCTATTGGCGTGAGACTGCCTCCATTATCTATATACCACTTGTACTTTTCACCTGGAAGCTTAGCTGGTCCTTGGGCATAAAGTTTCACATTTGTACCCGGACAAACATCCGTGTAGTTTGATGTGATACTCACAGGGGATGCCGGTGTATGCGTTACATTCACCTTTACAGATGCACAGTTTGATACATCACAAGGGCCTTCGGCTCTTACAAAATACTGGGTGGTATCGGTAGGTTTAACTACAATACTTGAGCCGGTACCCAGAATTGTTCCACCACATGAGCCACTATACCAGTTCCAGGCAGCACCAGTACCCAATGAACCACCAATCACACTAATCGTTGTGCTGTCACCTTCACAAATAGTGGATTTTTGCACTTGTATACTAGGTGTGCTTGAAAGACTTCTGACTGTGAGAACAAGGGCAGCACATTTAGCTTTATTGCATCCCCTTTCAGTTGTTAAGTAAATATAGTGTGTACCTATACCTAATTGATTGGCAGTGAATGTAATACTATCACCCTGTCCCAACCACACTCCGGTTCCACGATCACATGCTACCCGGAACCAGTGCCATTTAGCACCGTAGCCAAGAATTCCTCCTACACGCTTGAATGTAATAGGGCTGTTGCCTGGACAAACTGAGGTTGGACCAGAGATTCCTGCAGCCGGAATTGTGGTATCCCTTACAACAAATGTGTAGCTGGCACATGCAGAATTGTTACAGGTACCTTCACCTCTAACAAAGTAGGTATAAGTACCGGCAGCGGCTGGGCTCACATTGAGTGTATTACCGGTTCCGGCAGCTGTACCACCGCATGATCCTGTATACCATTTCCAGGCAGCACCGGTACCCAAAGCACCACCATTAACCTTGAGTGTGTTGGTAGCACCAAGACAAATTTCACTTGAACCACTTATGCCCCCAACAACCGAAACATCAAGTACCTTTATTTTAATGCTGGTACAACGAGTTGTATTACAAGTACCTTCAGCACGAACATAATAAATATAATCACCGCCTACAGCAGGTACAAGACTGAAGCTAGCACCTGTAGCAAGGGGCGTTCCACCACATTTCCCCAAATACCACTTCCAATTGGCAGCTGTACCCAAATGGCCACCGCTAACACTCAGCACTGTCGTGCTTCCCGCACATACCGTAGTTAGAGTTGCATTTATCGCAGCGGCTGGTTCTGATGTATCATTTACCGTAATATTCTGCACAATACATGCCGAATTATTACAAGTGCCTTCCGCCCGAACATAATAGGCTTTGCTACCAGCAGAGGGTTTTAGTGTTATTGACGTTCCTGTACCTACCGGATTTCCTCCACAACTACCCTCGTACCATTTCCAACCGGCATTGAATCCAAGACTACCACCGGTAAGTGTCATAGTAACAGATTGTCCTTTACACAATGTAGATACTGAGGAAACAATTGAGGTTGCAGGCACGGAAGTATCTCGCACAGTTACTGTAACAGATTTACAGGGTGTGCTATTACAGGTACCTTCTGCTTTCACATAATAAGTATAAGTTCCTGCATTAGCCGGACTCACAGATATGCTTGAACCCGTTCCTTCCAGAGAACCGAAACAACTACCCAAATACCACTTCCAGGAAGCACCTGAGCCCAATTTACCACCATTTACTGTCAAGGTAGATGATTGTCCCTTACAGATGGGAGTAGTTGCACTGGCAGATATTGCTGGTGCAGATGTATCTCTCACCACCAAGGTAAAGGTTTGGCAGACAGTATTATTACAGTTTCCTTCAGCCCGAACATAATATACATATGTTCCTCCCGATCTAGGTGAAACAGCGTATGAAGATCCGGTTGCAACGTTAGTACCGCCGCAGCTGCCCGTATACCATTTCCAGCTGGCTCCTGTGCCCAGTGTACCCCCAATTACAGACATGGTAGAGGTCTGACCCTGACAAATTGGAGTAGTTCCGGAAATAAACAATGCCGGAGTTGAGGTGTCTCTTACCGTTACTGTTATAGATCGACAAATAGTATTGTTACAAGTGCCTTCTGCACGAACAAAATAAGTGTAAGTTCCTGCAGAAGCATGTGAAGTTGTATATGAACTTCCTGTAGCGACCGGGGTACCACCACAGCTACCATTATACCATTTCCAGTTAGCTCCTGTACCCAGTGTACCACCTGAAACAGACCAGGTTACTGATTGTCCTTTGCAAACAATATTCGAACCACTAATGCTCGCAGCTGCAACAGATGTATCTCTTACTGTAATAGCAATACTTCTGCAAATGGTGTTATTACAAGAACCTTCAGCACGAACAAAATAAGTAGTTGTAGATATTGGTGAAACAGTTACACTACTACCAGTTCCTACTGATGTTCCTCCGCAGCTACCGCGATACCATTTCCAAGTAGCGCCTATGCCTAAGGAGCCACCATTTACACTCAAGGTAGTATTTTGGGCTCTACAAATTGCTGTTGAAGTAGCTGTAACAGATACTGCTGGAACTGAAGTATCACTAACCGTCACAACCACATTTCTGCATAGAGTGCTGTTACAAGTTCCTTCAGCGCGGACAAAATAAGTAGTCGACTTCGATGGCGAAACAGAAATACTGCTTCCGGAAGCAACAGGTGTTCCAGAGCAACCACCGCTGTACCACTCCCAATTTGCACCAGTTCCCAGTTTGCCTCCTGAAATACTCAATGTAGAAGATTTACCTGCACAAATTATTGCCGGGCTAGCAGAAGCTGATACAGCAGGTTGTGAAGTATCACGAACGGTCACTGTATAGCTTCGACAAATTGTATTGTTACAGGTACCTTCTCCACGAACATAATAAGTAGTTGTACTGGTCGGATTCACTGTAAGGCTGCTTCCGTTTCCTAGAGAGGTTCCACCGCAGCTTCCACTATACCATTTCCATGTTGCAGCGTTACCCAAGGTTCCACCTATTACCGATAAGGTAGTAGACTGCCCTTGGCAAATAGTCGAACTGGTTCCGCTTACTGACGTGGCTGGTAGAGAACTGTCTCTTACTGTTACTGTATAGCTTATACAGGGTGAGTTGCCACAGCTGTTTTCTGCTCTCGCATGGTATGTAGTTGTTACTGCGGGACTTAAGCTTACACTACTTCCTGTTGCAACAGAGGTGCCACCACAGCTACCTGTATACCACTTCCAGCTGCCACCTGTACCTGTACTACCACCATTTACAGTCAAGGTGGTGCTCTTACCTGCGCATATGGTATTTGTACCGGTGATTGAATTTGCTGACTTGACAGTGTCTCTAATTACTACCGTTAAGCTTCTGCAACCCGTTGTATTACAACCTTTATCAGCTCTAACATAAAGAACATGAGTTCCGGTACCCAAAGCGTTTGTTGTTACCCTTAGCGTGTCTCCTATTCCCATCCAAACACTTCCCGTTTGGCCAGAACATGCCACTCTATACCAATCCCAGCGTGCACCGGTTCCTTTCTTACCTCCACTAACCGTATAAACCAGTGGTGCACTGCGCTGACACACAGAGGTCGGACCATTTATAGATGTTGGAATAATAGATGTATCATCCACCACCATTGTGTAGCTGCGACAAACAGTGTTATTACAACTACCTTCTGCCCTTACAAAATAATTATAGGTTCCGGCAGTAGTCGGAGTCAAGCTAAGGCTGCTGCCTGTGCCTGCTGATGTGCCGCCACAGCTGCCTGTATACCACTTCCAGCTTGCAGATGTTCCCAGGCTGCCTCCGCTTACACTTAGTGTGCGGCTGCCTCCCAGACAGAACGTAGAGGAACCAGAGGAACTTATAGAAATTGCAGGCACTGATGTATCGTTTACTGTTATAGTAATGCTTCTGCAAATGCTATTGTTGCAGGTTCCTTCTGCGCGAACAAAATACGTTGTAGTAACTACAGGGCTGACGGTCAAGGTGCTTCCTGTACCTGCAGAAACACCCCCGCAGCTTCCGCTGTACCATCTCCAAGTTGCTGAGGTGCCTAATACACCGCCGTTTATTGACAAGGTTGTGCTCTTGCCTTTACATATTGTTGATGAAGTCGCCGTTGCAGAAGTAGCAGGCACTGATGTATCACTTACCGTTATGGATATATTTTGACACAGGGTATTATTACAGGTTCCTTCTGCTCGAACATAAAAGGTACGGCTAGAAGAAGGACTCACGCTTAATGAGCTTCCAGTTCCAACAAAAGTACCACCACAGGAACCACTATACCACTTCCATGAGGCTCCCGTTCCCAAAGATCCTCCGTTGATGCTTAAATTGGTTGATGTACCCACACAAATATTAACTTTTGTGGCGTTTACACTTAGTACAGGTACGGAAGTATCACGCACTGTAATGGTTACGTTTTTACAGCTTGTATTATTACAAGTACCCTCAGCCCTTACGTAATAGGTCGTAGTGGCAGTTGGACTCACTGACAAGCTGCTTCCGGTTGTTACCAGTGTGCCACCACAGCTGCCGGTATACCACTTCCAGCTTGCAGATGTTCCCAACGTTCCACCCGTTACACTTAGAGTCGTGCTCTGACCTTCGCAGATCGTTGACGAACTCGCGCTGGCACTAGTCGCTGGTACTGACGTATCGCGTACTGTGATGGTGATGTTTTGACATACCGTATTGTTACAAGTGCCTTCCGCTCTCGCATAATACGTAGTCGTTGTCGTCGGACTCACACTCACGCTGCTGCCCGTTCCTACACTCGTGCCTCCGCAGCT
>CANMCY010000034.1 GCA_947496375.1 Flavobacteriales bacterium | reverse complement strand
CCACTGCCCACGCTGACCCGAAAGCGTGCGTTTTTAGGGGATAGGTCTGCAACGCCCGAAATGTAAGTTCCCCAGTATTGGTAAGCCGAACCGGGAATTCTTGCCCTTTGGAAAAATCCGGCTTCAAATTTGTTATCGGCATTGTCACAAACCGTCATATTCAAACCATAGTCCTGTGTGGGTTGGGTCTCAGCTAATCCGTAATCCTTGAGGAGTTCATTGAGCATGTTAAGATTTGGCAGGTGCAGCCCGGAGCTGATACCCATACTGAATATGGGTTCATTCTTTTGTTGTTTGGGTATTGCCTGTGCCGGGGTTAACTGATTGTTGCCCATAACCAGCATAAAGTCAAACGGGTTTTTAGGGATTTGATTTTTGGTGCGAGAAAGCACTGCCGCATTGGGTGGAGCCCCTGACCGTATTTTTTTCAGGGCTGACTGTACTGTTGACGGTTCGTCTTCAGCATCCCGTGGGTCATTATAATAAATTCCTACGTTGAAAAACTGTCCGTACAGACTGCTGTCTTCGCTCAGATTACCGCAAACCGGCAAAAAATCAAACAAATCGCAGGCGCCTTGCAGTCGGTCATTCGCAGCATAACATCTACCTACGATAGACACGAATTTTTCTTTAGGAAAGTGTTGTAAATGCTTTTTTATGTTTTCCGAAACCTGCTGAACGCGAAACGGGTCTTCAAACGAAGTATTGATCCATTTTTCATAGTTTATGGATGATTTTAGTCCCAGCATCAGCGCCTCAAGTCTAAACCACTCATCGTCACCCAACCATTGCTGATAAAGACTTTGCAAGCTATCGAAATTGTTAACAAATGCCTTGTAGGTATTTTTTACCGGAAATTGGTCCTGGGAATATTTTCTATCGATAAAGCCGCTTTTTATCTGTTGAAAACGAATGGCTCCCTGAAGGGCTTCTATGGGTATTCTGAGCCCGTCTGGGGGCGTTTTGTCCTTTAACAGGTTAAAAATGCCCAAAGCGGGAACAAGGGTCCGGTTTTCGGCGTCAATTCCGACAACCTGTATTTTCATGCTGTCTGCCACACCTTCGTTCAGGGCGTTCAATCTTTTGTAGAACAATAGGTCTTCCTGGCTCAATACCAGCGTTAAATCAGGGATAACAGCATAATCATTCCGATAGACAAGCCGGTTTAGCCATTCTCCGCAAATGGGAGAGACGGGTGCCATAAAATAGCGGTGTCCTGCTGTATTTCTGGCGTAAGAAACCAGTTTTATACCAATGGTTCTGTTAATTTCCGGATAGGCCCTGTTTATTCCTATCACCATGATTTTTTGTGTTTTCAGCGCAGAATCCAGTATGGTTAAACCCCTGAAATCCCGGGAGTCTGAGAGGTTCAGAAATTGTTGGTTCGTTTGTGCATGCAGGGTGGCAGTCAGTATTGTCAACCATAAATATGCCCTTACTTTTCGCATCAGTTAGCCAAGTTACAACTTAATGAACAATTTTGGATTGGCAGATAATCAAGAAGGCCATCAATGCGTTTGATTAAACATGTTGCACACCCTAAATTGCCCCTGTATTTTATAAATGTCAGACAATGTTAAGTACCTGTTCTTTTATCTGTTCCAGCTTTTCTTTCATCAGCACCACGGCCTGTTGCATGGGGAAATGATTGCTTTTCACACCCATCGTATTCATTTCCCTGCCCATTTCCTGCGAAATAAAGTTGAGTTTGCGTCCCAGGGGTTCTCTTTTCAGGCATTCATCAAAATAATCCAGGTGCTGCTTTAGTCGCTGTTTTTCCTCTGCGATGTCCCATTTCTCCATATACAGCAGTATTTCCTGTTCCAGCCGGTTCAGGTCTGCTATATTGTCGCGAACGTGCTCTGCCACAGAATTATTGATTTTGTTTCGCAGGTTTATCCTTCGGGGCTCTTCTTCAGATTCTACGATGTGGAGCTGCCTGCGAATTTCTTCTGATGCTTCAGACAGTTTTGTCAGAATGGCTTTACCCTCCAGTTTACGGAATTCCAATAATTTTTCTACGGCAGCGGCTGCGGTTTTCAAAATACATTGCTTTCCTTCCTCGGTGAGGGTTTTTTCTGCATTGCCCACCACATCCGGCATGCGGATAATCTGGCTGAATGGATCGCGAAAATCCAGGTTCAGCGACTGGCTAAGGTGGTTAAGTTTATCCAGATAGGTTTTGGCCAGTGCCTGATTGATATTGATATCAGGTGCATTTTCTGTGCCGGTAAATTCGATATTAAACATCATGGTTACCGAGCCACGTTCCAGTTTTTCCTGCAATATTTTGCGTAGGGAAGAATCCAGTTCATATAGAAATCGGGGTAGCCGAATGTCGAGGTCCAGGTATCGGCCGTTAAGGGATTTAACTTCGCAAACTACGTTAATACCGGCTTCAGAGGCCTCTGCGCGGCCAAATCCGGTCATGCTTTGAATGACAGTGTTTTCCAATGACGCGAATATAAGCCCAAGGGGGCAGTGGTATCAACGTCAATAAATTTTCATTAATGCTCAGTAAATCAATTTATCTTTGTGGGTAAATGAAAAGGGTACTTTTTTCTTTTTTTCTTTTTTCTGCGCTGCTATTGATGTTTAGCTTGCCGTCTTGCACGGGAACAAGCGATAGTCAGGATGATACCGCTGAAACAGGACCTTCCGTTATTACCCGGAAATACCCCGAATTTTCTCAAGATTCTGCCTATGCTTTTATTCAAAAGCAGGTAGATTTTGGCTATCGGATACCCGGCACACAGGCCCACGCTCGTTGCGCAGACTGGCTGTATGCCAAACTTAAAATGTATTGCGATACCGTTTATTACCAGAAAGCCAACGCAGTTACCTGGGATAAAAAAACCATTCCGGTATATAATATTGTAGGGGTATTTAATTCCAAAGCCATTCAGCGCGGTATTTGGGCTTCGCACTGGGATTCTCGCCCATGGGCAGATAACGACACTTCACGCAAAGCGGAGCCGATTGCAGCGGCAAATGATGGTGCCAGCGGGGTAGGAGTGCTGCTTGAACTCGCCCGAAACCTGAAGAAAAATCCGCCTCCTTACGGAATTGATATTGTGTTTTTTGATGCCGAGGACTACGGAAAAAGCGAATACGAAAACTCCTATTGTTTGGGTAGTCAGTACTGGGCCGAAAATCCCCATATTCCCAAGTATAAAGCACAATTTGGGGTATTGCTGGATATGGTGGGCGGTAAAGATGCCATATTTGGCCGCGAAGCCCTCAGCATGCAGCAGGCGGGTTGGGTGATGAACCACACTTGGGCCATTGCTGAAGAACTGGGTTTTGGTAGCACGTTTTCCAACATCACGGTTGCGCCTATCACTGATGATCACCACTATGTTTTTCAGGGTAGTCAGATTCCTATGATTGATGTAATTCAGCACGACCCGTCAAGAAATACGTTTGCGCATTATTGGCATACCCATGCTGATGATATGAATGCAGTGAGCAAAGAGACTTTGTTGAGGGTGGGCAAAACCATGTCGGCGCTGATGTTTAATCCCCCCATTGAGATTCAGCCATGATCGATATTCTGGCTTTTGGGGCTCATCCTGATGACGTGGAACTGGCAGCAGCCGGAACCCTCATTCATCACATAAAAATGGGGGCAAAAGTTTCCATTGTGGATCTCACTGCAGGTGAAATGGGAACCCGTGGTGACGCTGAAACCCGTGCTGCAGAAGCAGCGCTGAGCCGCAATATTATGGGGGTTCAAAACCGGATGAATCTTCACCTCAGGGATGGTTTTTTTGAAAACGATGAAGCGTCATTGCTGAAGGTAGTGGTAGCCATACGCCACTTTTGTCCCCGGGTGATTCTTGCCAATGCCGTAGCTGACCGACACCCCGATCATGGCCGCGCCGCCGTGTTGGTAGAGCGGGCCTGTTTTTTGTCGGGATTGCCCAAAGTAATTACCCATTTTGAGGGTGCCGAACAGACCGCATGGCGCCCCTCATCGGTGTATCACTACATTCAGGATCGATATATAAAACCGGATTTGGTGGTGGATATTACCGATAGTTTTTCACAAAAAATGGAGGCCATCCGTGCCTTTTCGTCGCAGTTCTATAAAGCGGATGATTTGGGGCCTCAGACACCCATTAGTTCTGCAGCATTTTTGCAGTTCATAGAAGCCCGGGCAAGGGAATTTGGTCGCAGTATCGGGGTGGAATTTGGAGAAGGATTTACTGTGGAAAGGCCGCTGGGCATAACCAATTTAATGAACATCCAATAAATATAATCCCAATTCCGTTATGGTTTTAATATTGAAAAATGCAAAATCCATAGCGTTGTTGGCTGCCGGTCTGCTGTTTTGTGCGCTGCACGCTCAAAAAGTAAGCATCGACCAGCTTATGACCCTAAAGCCCGTTGGCATAGGTACCCAAAAAATAATACCTTACCCGGGTATGATTTACCTCCCAATGCCTTTTTCCTCTGCGGAGTTCAAAGATGTATCTCAGTTGGCTGATATTCCATCACCGGACCGAATTCATTCCGTAGCGCTCGTTTATACGCGTTTTAGGGAGGTGGATACCTTCAACCAGCCCAAGTTGAATTTTTATCGTTTTCAAAATCTAAAAAAAGTATACCCTGTCGTGTTTGAGGATACATCCATTCAATGGAAAATTATGGAGCAACGGCAGGCCACAGAAAAGGTAGATGCCATGAAATGCTTCCATGGATTTATCATATTGCTTAAAAACGAACCTCCTAAAATATTGATTGAAAAGGAGTTGTCAATGATGAAATCAGTTATTGACAGTTATCATGACAGCATGACATGGGTGCCGGAAAAAATTGAATGGAAGGTAAAGCGGGTGAAAGAAGAAACCGGCTCTTATCTGCCTGTGAATAAGAATAAGCGTAAGCAAGGCATCCGATTTAGCAGCAGTTTTTTGGGGATGAGGGAAAAAGAGTATCGCACTAGGAAAGACAGCACCATTCGCAAGAAATCCGGTGGGTACTTCGCAAGAAAGGGACATTTTGATACGACACTCTTTAAAAATGTCCATGAATACAACTTTCTCATTTCTCGCCGATGGAGTAAAAAAATGGCTGTGGTGGCCGATGTTACAGGCAGTATGAGCCCATATAGTACCCAGGTGATGCTTTGGCTGAAAAATCGCCCTGAGATTTTACAGGATGGCAGGTTTGTGTTTTTCAATGATGGCGATGCTAAACCCGATATGCTAAAAAGAATTGGCAGCACCGGAGGAATTCATTTTGCGGCCTCTTCCTATTACGATTCGGTATACATGGCCATGAACCGCGCTATGCGCGCAGGCACCGGCGGTGACATTCCCGAAAACAACATTGAGGCAGTGTTGGAAACCCTAAAACACTGGCCTGATACGGATACCGTATTGCTCATCGCTGATAATGAAGCTTCCGTAAAAGATATAAATTTACTTAAGAATGTAAAAAAACCCGTAAGTGTGATGCTTTGTGGCGCTACCGAAAAAATTCACAAAGACTACATTGAAATTGCCAGGGTAACGGGAGGACGTTTGTTTGTGTTAAGCACTGAGCTGGCAGAAATAAAAAAATGGCAGACAGGTACGGAAGTAAAAATCCGTGGTAAAAAGTTTGAATATAAAAACGGAGAGCTAGTCAGGAAGAGAACCTGATGGTTTTGATATCCCCCTCAACCACAAGACGCCCCAGTGTTTTGGCTTTTACCTCATCTATCGTTACATCCTCAGCAATTTCCCTAAGTTCAAAACCGCGTTCGGTAATGTCAAATACGCCCAGCTCGGTAACTACTTTTTTCACGCAATGTAAACCGGTAATAGGCAGGGTACAGGCAGGGAGCAATTTGCTTTCGCCTGCCTTATTGGTATGTTGCATGGCCACAATGATATTCTTGGCCGATGCCACCAGATCCATAGCACCCCCCATACCTTTCACCATCTTGCCCGGAATTTTCCAGTTGGCAATATCGCCTGTATCGCTCACTTCCATTGCACCCAGCACGGTTAAATCGACCTTGCCGGCCCTGATCATACCGAACGACGTAGCCCCGTCAAAGAAGCTGGCTCCTTTGGCTGTAGTAATGGTTTGTTTGCCCGCATTGATTAAATCCGGATCTTCCTCGCCTTCAAAGGGGAAGGGACCCATGCCCAGCAAGCCATTTTCGCTTTGTAACACCACCTCTACTCCCTCCGGAATATAATTGGCCACCAGCGTAGGAATGCCTATACCCAGGTTTACATAGTATCCGTCTTGCAGTTCCTGCGCTATGCGCTTCGCGATCCCGTATTTGTCCAGCATATTGATTACAAAATTCCGAAAAAAATATGAAAGCCGTATGCGCTATATCACAACCTTTCCAGGATTTCTTTGGCTTTGCGATTGTTGGGCTGTATTCTCAACGCTTCCTTCAGCTGGGTTCGTGCCTGAGAATTATCGCCTAGGGAAAGGTAGATTTCAGCCAGATAAAGTCTTGCATTTTCGTTATCAGGATAAAGAGATACCATTTTCTTCAAATGCCCCAGTGCCTTTCCGCTATTCCCATTGAGCCATTCAGCCACCCCTAAATTCAGTAGCGTGAGTTCGTGTTTGCCTTGCTGTTTCAGGGTTTTTGAAAGCACTTCCACGGCTTCGGTATATCGTTTGGTTCGTATGAAAACATTGCCTAATTCAGCTGCAAAATCCGCTTGCAGGGGCATTTTCTCCGCTGCTATCCGTAACCATTCCACAGCATTTTCGGACTTGTCTGTTTTATCAAACGCCTTGCCAATTCGGTAAGCTGTCCATGCCGAAATATCTTCTTTATTTATTTTGTCCGACATAGCGACCATCTTTTCCCATTGGCCATGGGCATAGTAATAGTGTATTTCCTGTTCCTGTGTGCCTTTGTCAAGCAACGTCCGTGCATTTTTCAGATACACAGGGTTGGCATCAAATTTTTCAAACCATGTGAGGTAGGCCTGAAGTTGCATTCCCGGTTTAGGTGCCGGCTGATTTACCGCATACAAACCCACTGGATTGCCAAGTGCCAAAGGTTTTGGTGTACCCATCGGTTTGCGTATGTAATGATCGTGCACCGTGACATGAGGGATATCCGCAGTACCGCTTTTGGGCATATGACATCCCACACAGTTGTTTTTTAGCTTTAGCAATTCCGCTTTGGGGGCTTTGCAATGCTTATTGGATGCGTTTCCACCACTGCTGTGGCAATTGTTACAGGCCTTATTAAAAAGGTCTGTATTGGTTTTTCTCACGCTCACATGGGGGTTGTGACAGGTAATACAGGTAAGGTTTAGTTTGTTTGAGACCTTGTTTGAAACCTGGAAACACTGGCTCATTTGTAGTCTTTCAGCGTGACCGGCCATGTAGAACGCTTTCCCTCCTTCATGCATGGGCATGTAAATTTCAAATACGCTATCAAGATGCATGCCCGGCCTGAAATCGGTAAATTTCTTTCCGGGTTTTAATACATTGTTTCCCTGAAGATGGCAACGCTGGCAGATATCTACCTGAAGTTTCCAAGGCAACCGGGCGGGATTCACAATGGTTCGGTCGGCGGTTTTGGCAACATCCACAATCTTACCCATGCGTTTTTCGGCAACATGCAGTTCTCCTGGACCATGACATCGCTCACAATCAATGCCGGCGGGCATTCTGGTGAATTTATTGATGCTGCCGTCTTCTACTTTGGGCATCCCGTTATGACAGCTCATACATTCTACATCAATTTTGCGCGAAAAACCTGTATTGGTGGTTTCATAGCCCGGGGGTAAGTCCCATTTACCGGACTGGGTATAGAAGGTGAGGGGTGCCTGATACCAGTATTCTCCGTCTTGCCAAAAATGGCTGTTGGTATGGTGCCCGCTGCCCACAATGTGGGTAATTTGCTCAGTTCGGCTGTGTGTGGTGTCACCGTTTTTCAACCGGTACTCCTTTATAAAAAATTTTCCATTTTTGCTGTAAGGTAGGTAATACAGATCTTTCTTGGGATCGTAAACGGCTTTCACATTGGTCCAAACGGCTTTGGATTTGGTGGCCGTAGCTAAGCCAAAACTACTGCCCATTCCGGTTTCAATGAAAGTATGGTAGTGGTCTGCATGGCATTGTTTGCAAGTTTCAATTCCCACATAGTCCACAGTATCTTGTAAATTCAAGAAAAATGTCGTATCTTTATGTTGTGAAACATCCTCACCACATGTGCTAAATGCGAGGGTGATGGTAAATCCACACAGGCCAAGCCAGACAAGGGGAATCAATTTTCTGCCGACCACTTAATCAGGATATAGTTACCGGGGAATACCGGGTGGTTTGGTTTTGAGGGAAATCCATTTTTCGGGCTGTACCTGACCATTGGACTTCAAGCGAAAATCAGGCAACAGCACCTCTCTCTTTTCATTGATGTAGGGTATCAAGCTGCAAAAGAATTGAGGTGCGTTAATGTCATTGCGGTTTTTAGGGTTCCACAATCCTGTAAAAATAACTGAGGGTTCCTGCAGAAGCACACTTTTGGGTATGGAGACTATCGTATTGCCAATTGGGTGATACAGAAACATGATTTTGAAAACACCTTCTGCGGCGCCCGCAAATTTCCCGGTAGTATCTTCCGTAAGGGTGTAATTTCCTTCTACAAAGTGAATTTCCCATCCCCGTTTGACCATAGAATCCATGGTTTGCAAGGCCTTTGGTGTGGTATAAAAGGTATCCACACATTCCTCCATCCGAATTCTGACAATGCTGATAATCTTGGGTTTTATCAGGAATCGGTTTTCGATTCCATAGTGCCAGCTTCTGCCTTGCAGCAAATGGTGCTGGATATTCCCATCGGTTTTGGCCCCGGAAATAATGTACTTAACCATACCGCACTGTGTATCCGCACCAAAACCGCCGTAAAAGGTATCGGCAAGCCGTAAATAAATATCTTTGAAATTGGCAGCTCCGATTACCCCGGGATGATTCTTTTCCTTTTTATAATAAATAGAATCATGGCTGTGCTGAGCCCATAGCCATAATGGTAGGAAGCAAATGGATATGGCAATGGATCTTAACATCAACCCCCAAATTGTCTTTGCCAGTCTAGCATGCCCCCCAAAAGGTTGCGCACTTTGGTAAAACCCTGAGATTCAAGAAATGCTTTGGCTGTAGCACTGCGGGCACCACTGCGGCAATGCACCACAATTTCCTCTAGTTTATGGTCTTCCAGATCATCGGTTTTTCCGGGCAATTCGGCAAGGGGGATCAGCGTTGCACCAATATTGAATTCTTCGTATTCCCAGGGCTCGCGCACATCGATTATCATGGGTGCAGTGCCATTGTCAATTCTGGTTTTTAATTCTATTGCGGTAATATCTTCCATATCAAAGGTTTTTTATCAGTTTCCGGCTGCTGGTTTTTCCATTTCCATCAGTGCACTGAACAACATACATTCCTTCTTTCAGCTTCTCTATGTTGATTTCTGCATTTGGACGGATTATTTCCATTACTTTTTGTCCGTTTAATGCCAGAATGACAATTTTCGTCACATCTTTCATTCCCTCAATTCTCAAAGAACCGGCTGCAGGGTTGGGCACGATGGTAAAACCGGGTTTGGAAATGGTTTTAACAGCCATTCTGTGGTCCATAGCGGAGCCCATTAGGGGTCTTAGCATAGGCACGCCTTTCACTGATGCATCTACGCTTTCCCACTGCCCCAGGAGGTTATAAAACAGATTGGGATTTTTTACGTTTTGGCGCTGGTATCTGTAATTATTGTCATAGCCCACATTTAGCACATATTTCTGGAATTGAATCCAGCCAATGTAGTAACTGCCTTTATCCAGCAGCAGTGTGGTGTCGAAGTAGAAATAGTGAAAACCGTTGTGTGTGTCTTTGTAAACAGGCAGCTCAAAAGGGGCTTCATAAATGAGCTCATCCTGATTGTCTGCAGCACCTATGGCTGATAATTTTCGCCACACACGAAACTTGAATTTTCGGTTGCTGACATCTTCTACGCTTTGGTTGAACATGACCGAAAGTCCGCGGAAGGTATCTTTTTTTAGCAAGTCGAATTTCATGGCAAACTGTCCTTTGATGTCCGGCAGAAATTCATAATTCAGACCAAAACCTCCTTCTGCAGTTCCATCATCCCAGGCGTACCATGGTGAAAATTCCTGACGGCTGAGGAAAATGTTGTTATTGCCTGCCGCATTGTAATTATCGGGTGTTATATCATCGCTTTGGGGGGCAATTTTATAGGTGAATTTGAGGTATGGATTTTCGCCGGAAAGGGTATCCATTTTTACCTGTCCAAAGTTTTCACCGTCTACACCGGGTGCAATATTTTTACTGCTAAGGTTGAACGGCCTGAACAAAACCAGCGAATCATATCGGTTGCGTATTTCCAGCTGAAATCGGGTTTGCACGGTGACACTGTTGTTCAGATTACGGACAGTTACGCTGTGACCGGGTAGGGTTTGGTCCGTGAAGTTGTCCATAAAATGCCGGTAGGGCATTGTAAAGTAATCTTTAAGCAGGGAAGGGGACGCGAACTGAATGGTTACATCGCGGATAGCACTGTCTGCCATGCTTCTGTTTCGGTCCATCCGCACGTAGTCAATATGCCAGTGATTTAGGTTTCCGGTTGCCTTGGTGTAGTTTACCCAACGAAACTGAAATGTTCCATGAAGAAATTCAGTCTGATAGGCCGGCACTATCACCTGTTTAAATGCAGACATGTTCTGTCCGGTTTGATTCCATACACGCTTCCATTCACCGGTTTTGGTTTTGAAAAAAAGTATGAGCGAATCTTCAGCTTCAGGAATGTCACCGAATCCGGCTGTCTGATAGAAGAAACTGAGGAATACGCTGTCTGCAGGTGTGTAATTCTTGGTGGTAACCGTTCCTGTTTTGTAAAACTGCAGGTTTATGGGCTGACTTGTAAGACTGTCGGCATAAACAAAAGCGTTTTTATTGAGCAGATTTTTCCATGGATTTCCTACCGGGTTGAGGTGATCAAATGTAGCTACATTATAATCCGGCTGATTGATGGGGAAGTTGTTGTTTACCCAAACCTGATTATCGGCCCACCGGCTATAGGAAGGATAGCCTTTATTTACCGTAAAATTATCGAAAAAAGGCAAGTCCAGCGTATCGGTGATCTTACTGAAATGCAAATCTACGGAGGGTACGGATATTTGTCGCGAAGAGGTATGCAAAGGAGATAGCTGAATACCCTGTCCTTGCAACATTATATTGTAGTTGAGCAATAATATTATGGCCGGGACAATGTGTTTTTTCATCAATTTATCACCCAAATTAACAGGATATTCAATCCTGTTATTGTAATGCAAAGGTAAAAATCAAAGGTCTCTTTTCCGCTTTTTTCTTTTAGGTGGCTCTTCTTTACTTGCGGGTTCATCCGTATTATCCGGAGCAATGGCAGTGCTGTCGTTATTTTCAGCACCGTCGGACTGGTTTTTTACCACCACTAAATCAATGCGTGTGCCCTTGGTAATCATTTTGCCTGCCGGTACTTCCATGCCATTAATTTGTTGTTTTGTTACCAGGTTATTGCCAATTTCATCATACACATATTCAATATTACCCAGTTCTAAACCATTATTTTTTATGAGTACTTTGGCCAGCGTAAGACTTTGATCGACCAGCATGGGCATTTTTACTTTGGGTTTATCAAGCGCATTCACTACCAGATAAATAATGCGGTTGGGCTTTACATCACTGCCAGCCGTAGGATCCTGTTCAGTTACTGCGTCTCTTTTAAAATTTTCAAGATACACAGAATCGATTATTTCGAAACGTAACCCCGCTTCATCCAGTTTTTCTGTGGCATCCTGTAGGTTTAAGCCCGCCAGATTGGGGACCTTCACGGCTACATTGTGGTTGGTGAACCAGTTCATCCATAAAAAAATCAGCAGGATAAAAACCCCGGTGGCAACAACTCCCAGTCCGATATTGAATAACCAGTTCTTATTCATGTTTCGATGATAACGAATCCTTGCCGAATTTCAATATGTTTCTGATAAAATCGAAAGGTTTGTATCCGTTGATTGCGGCCTGATGGTAGATACAGGTTGCCGGGGTCATTCCGGGCAGGCTGTTTACTTCAATAATCCAGGTTTCTATGCTGCCGTCAGCCATGATTTTTACAAAAGCATCAATGCGACAGTAGCCGGTTACCTGCAAACAGCGTGCAACTGCCTCCAAAGTTTTTCGCACTTCTTGGCTGATTCGAGACTGTTCAGCTATATCCCTACTAAACCTCGATGGTGTTAGGTTCTGTCCCTGGCCGGCAAGGAATTTTTCTTCCAGACTGAGTATTTCACTTTCTGCCAGTGCTTCACTGGGTTCAAAAACCTCATACCGAACGCTTCCATCTTCATTCCTGTGGGTGAGCATACCGCCTGTAATTTCTAAAAACCTGGCTGCATTGCCTTTATCTATGAACTTTTCAATAAGCAGTTCCTGCTTGATTGGAAACTCCTCATTGGGCGTTAATCCCAGCTTTTGCCTGATTTCGCTGTCGTTTTCTCCTGAATTGCGAAAAATTCCGGTAATGAAATGATGTAGTTCTTCTGCTGTTTTTACCTTTCTTACGGCGGCGCTGCATCCATCATCGGCCGGCTTAGCAATCAGGGGCAGTCCAAATCGGTTGATTATATTCTGTTCTTCAGCGGCAGTATTGTCAAGCCAATCCTGTTTGGTCAGCATTCGGTGATCGGCTACCAAAAATCCGTTTTCCCTTAATTTTTGATTGGTAATGAACTTATTGATGGTAATGGCTGCGCTTGGTTGCCTGCTGCCGTTGTAAAACAAGCCATATTTCTCCAGTTCCTGCTGCAGGGTGCCATCCTCACCGGGTCTGCCGTGCAAGGCAATGAATACACCCGAAACCATGTCAGCCAATTCTGCAAATGTAATTTCCCTGGGTGCTTTCATCATCCCGCCGGGATTGTATCGTTCAGTTATATGTCCACATTCAGACACAATGCTATCCAGTACAAGGTTTTGTTCGAAATGCAGTACTTTTTCACGGATATCGTCGGCATTGTCTTTCAACATGGTGTTTAGCGGAAGCATAAATATTCTCAGGTTTTCTGCATTGCCGGTCAAAAACACCGGTACCGGGTCAAATTCTTCGCTGCTGCTGAGTTTTTCGTAAATATTACGACCACTTTCCATGCTGATATGACGCTCATAACTATAACCTCCCATGATAACCGCAATTCGTTGCTTTCGGGTTGTGCCGGAAGATAAATCGTCAATCTTTTTGTCAAGTAGTGACAGCGTTTCTCTCAGCCATTGTGACCTTGGCTGGGTTTCGATGCGCTCTGCAAGTGAATTGCGTACAATAAAGGTTAGGAAACGGGCCGGATTCAGACCGATTTCAGCCGCCTGATGAAAGAAAAAGCTGCTGGGCATCATACCGCTGGTGGTATTGGGGTCGTTCAGAAAAACCTCATTCTCATCAGAAACAAATCCGTCAATGCGCGCGTAAACATTGAAACCAAAAAAGTCATACAGCGCGGTACAAGCCGTCCTGATTTCTTCCAGCAGTTCCGAAGATCCGGGCATCGGGGTAATTTTATGGCTCAATCCCGGAAGGTATTTACTGCGGTAGTCAAAATAGTCCGTTTTTTTTCTGATTTCGGTAGGCGGCAAAGCAATAGGATTTCCTTGGTCATCCCGCACAACAATGCAACTGAATTCTCTTCCCTGAATAAATTCCTCAAATACTACTTCGGTTTCGGCGTCCGGCGATTCCAGCAGAACGCTACCACCAGCTTGATTTAGTATCTGGTTCAGGCGATTCAATAGGTCATCAGGCATAAAACACCAATCCCCATTGATTAGTAAGGGCAATCCCAGGCCACTTCTTATGTCCGTAATTTCTTTTATGAAATCGATTTTTTCCTCTTGGTTTAACAGGATCCATTCCTCGTGCCCGAGCTGCAAGCGGAAGAAGGCAAGATTTACGGCACGCTCAAAAGCATTGAAATCGGCGTTTTTAAGAACGCTGACACCCAATGAGCTACCCTGGTTGGCCGGTTTTACGACGAAATTTTCCTTGAACTCGCGGTTGTAAAAGAAAAACAGATTTCCCCTTTCCTTGTCATCGGCCTGCAGCCATGCATCACGTTTTAGGGTTTGATAATGATTCACATACAGACCGGCTCTTTCCTGGAAATCTTTTTGCCTGGATTTGTTGATGCCCAGAGATGAAGCAAAAATTCCCGAACCTGAATAAGGGATATTATACCACTCAAGAAGGCCTTGAATGGTGCCATCTTCCCCCAGGGTTCCATGCAGCGCCAAAAATGCAAAATCTATGTGTTGCCTTAGTTCTTCTGCCGAAACAGATTGCCCCAAAGAATTGAGCATTTGCTGTTGCAGTGTATAATCCGGTTGCAGACTTTCGGCATACACCTGAAATCCATAGGGTAAATCAGGGAGAAAGGAAGCCGGCGGATAAAAATCACGGATACTGCCTTTGTAAACATATTCCCACTGCAGAATAACAAAATTACCGAATGAATCCACAAAAATGGGAATGGCTTCAAACAGGTTTTTATCCAGATTGTCATAAACAGTGCGGCCACCTGCAAATGAAACTTCTCTTTCGCGGGAGGCGCCACCAAAGAAAATTCCGACACGGATTTTGGCTGTCATTGTTGCAAATTTATGGACTGCGTTTATGCTTTTGGGCTGATGTAATGCACATGCTGTGGATGAGTGCTGAAAACAGGGCGGATTTTACCTGTAAATCCTTAATTTCGCAGTCCTTTAACTATGTCAAACGTCTTTATTATTAAATCCCCCGAATCCATTTCCGGCATTTCTGCACCTGAAACGGTGAAACAGTATTTTATCGGTGCTTTGGGCGGTGATGGCTGGAGCCATGTATACAGAGGTCAGGAGGGTGTTTTCTACCTGGAGAAAACAGGTAAAAATGAAGGGAATGCTGAGTCTGAGAGATTGCGAAAGGCGGGAAGTAGTATTGCTAAATCGCTAAATGCCGATAAAGCAAATTCTGTAAATATTGTTAATGTAGATACTGAAGTCGGTTACGGACTTGCTCTGGCAGAAGGTTTGGCGCTGACCAACTATAAATTCGATAAATACTTGAAAGACCGTGAAAAAACGGCACTTTCACTAAAGACCATCAATTTCAGTGGAGCAGGTGCAGAAAAGTGGCAAGAAATAAAAACTGTGGTTGATTCCGTATTTGCTGCCCGTGACCTGGTTAATGAGCCCGTATTGGGTTTGAATGCGACGGGCTTGTCTGAGCGTTTTATGGAAATGGGGCAACAAGCAGGGTTCACGGTTGAAGTTTGGAATAAAGCCAAAATAGAGAGCCAGAAAATGGGCGGACTGTTATCAGTGAACAAAGGCAGTCAGGATCCACCCACTTTCAGCATTATGGAATACAAGCCGGCCAATGCCAAAAATAATAAACCCATAGTGCTGGTAGGCAAGGGGGTGGTATTCGATACCGGGGGACTAAGTTTAAAACCCACACCTGCCAGTATGGATTATATGAAATGTGATATGGCAGGTTCTGCTGTTGTTGGCGGTGTTATGTATGCGGTGGGTAAATTAAAGTTGCCGCTTTGGGTGATTGGCCTGGTTCCCGCTACTGACAACCGTCCAGGGGAGAATGCCATTTGTCCGGGCGATATCATCACCACTTTTGACGGAACCACGGTGGAGGTGCTCAATACTGACGCCGAAGGCCGTCTGATACTCTGCGATGCCCTTGCATTTGCCAAAAAATATGAGCCCGAACTGGTGATGGATTTTGCCACACTTACCGGTGCCGCTGCCAGAGCGCTGGGAGCTTATGGCTCTGCTATGATGGGGACGGCAGAAGAAAATGTAAAGACGGCAGTGAAAGAGGCCGGTGAAACAGTTTATGAGCGTTTGGCTGAGTTTCCATTATGGGAAGAATACAGTGAAGAAATGAAGGGGGATATCAGCGACTTGAAAAATCTGGGCAAAGCAGAAGGTGGCGCACAAACTGCCGGAGCATTTCTGAAATATTTCACCGATTATCCCTGGCTGCACTTTGATATCGCAGGTACGGCATTTAATCATGCCCCCGATGCATATCGCGTGAAAGGTGGAACAGGTGTAGGTGTGCGCATGGTTGTTCAGTTTTTAATGAACAAAGCAAATGGATAAAGTTAAACCCGTAATTGGAATAACCCAGGGCGATCCCAACGGTGTGGGACTGGAACTCATTATACGCACCTTT
>CANMCY010000033.1 GCA_947496375.1 Flavobacteriales bacterium | reverse complement strand
CGAATCGCGGTTTTTCAGGGGGTTAAGAGTGCAAGGGTAGGCAATAACAGCGGCTGCATCACTTTTGATCATCTCTATGAACAAGCATGGCCCACGGTTTACTGGGGCAAAGACTTCATATTCCCGCCCGTGCAGCAAAACGATCGTTTTCAAATAAGCATTGTTGCTGCTGAAGACAACACGACGGTAAGCTTTCCTGCGGGCAGTGTGGTGTTAAACCGGGGACAGGTTTACAGAAATCAACTCGTTACCGGAAGTGCTTTCACCGCCAGCGCCAACAAACCCATTTCCTGCCTGCAAGTCACCAATAGTCATGGATGCAATGGCAGCAACGTAAATAAAGGCGACCCGTCTATGCTGAACATTGCCCCTGTGGATTTGGCCTGTAGAACCAGGAAGGTAGCTTTCGGAATGGACGGAGATATTAGATACCGGCATTTCATTAGCATTGTAACCAAAGGCCCCGGAGCTGCCAATATTACCCTCAATAGCAAACCCCTGGTGATGAATGTTCCTTGGACTCCGCTCTCATTTGCTTCTGGGAAACAATATTTATGGAGTTGGTTTGAAGTTCCGATCTCCAGCTTCAATTATGGAGTACTTCAGAGCGACAGTGGCATGATTGTTTACCAGCATAGTCTGGCTGATTATGAAGCATTTTCAACCTGTGCGGGCGCATCGTTAACCAACAATCGAGGCGATTTTACCATTACCCCTTCCCCGCTTTGTAGGGCAAACCAAAAAGCGTTGTTGCGCGCAACGGGTGACAGTCTAAAAAACATATCATGGCTTTTTCAGGATGGACAAACCGATACCGGAAATCCTATTTGGCGTTCCTTTGGCAACAATGGCTTTCACACGGTTAAAATGATAAACAACACTGTGGGTCAGTGTGGTGCAGATACAGTTGAACGAAGCGTATGGGTAACGGGGGTGCCTGATTTTTACCTGCCCAGAGACACACAGCCCTGTAAAGGTGCAGTATACAAAATACAACTTCCGGTAATCAACGGGCTGGAGTATAGCTGGGAAAACGGATCCGGTTCTACCCTTCAGAATATCGTATCGGATAGAAAAGCCATTCTGACCATTAAAGACACACTGGGTTGCGTGGTTAAAGATACTGTAAATGTAAAGTTTAAGGATTGTGGAGAAAGGGATTTAAGACTTGCCAACGTGTTTACACCGGATGAAAATGAAAAAAATGATGTATGGAAGGTCTATTTCACAGGGTGGGACAGTGTTTCTGTAGAGATTTTTTCGAGATGGGGTATGTTGGTAGCGAAATACGGCCTGCCCTCAGAAGACCACTGGAATGGGAAACTGATGAATACGGGCACTCCCCTGCCAGAAGGGACCTATTTTTACAGAATATGGGTCTCTGATACGGAAACATCCACCACGAAAGTTGTCAGTGGTTCTATCAATCTGATTCGCTAAACAGGTTTAGTCGTGTGATTGGCGTCCTCGCCAATCGGCTGTCACACTGAGCCTGTCGAAGTGTGACAGCCGATTGCGTTTCAGTTGCTGCCTATGATTTCCCCTGGTTCTGGAAAGTAAACCTCGGGATAAAAGTGGTTGGCGAGGACGCCAACTACACACCGAAAGCTTTATCATATTTTCATGATTATTTTTATAATTTCATTTGTGTAAATTAAATCCTTTTCCTATTTTTGCAGTCCCAAATCGATGGGAGCTTAGCTCAGCTGGTTCAGAGCATCTGCCTTACAAGCAGAGGGTCGGGGGTTCGAACCCCTCAGCTCCCACAAAAAAACCCTGAAATTGTTCAGGGTTTTTTTATTTGATGGTTTTTATATCCTTAACTCTAATTTACATCTTGGTAAGTGTAAATCTTCCCGAAGTCTCCTTACCCACCCAGTTTAAAATATAAACCCCTGCAGACAATTGCTGAACAGGAATAACCATACCGTCATTTACTGTTTTTAATTCCAGCACTGTCTGCCCCTGGCTGTTAACAAGCCATAATCTGCCGGTAAACTTTGATTTTATGTGGATGGTAAATGCATCTTTCACTGGATTTGGATAAATGGAAACCATTGATTGCGGAGCCTCTGCAATTCCCAAATTTGCCACATTAATGGTCGCTGAATCCGTGGCATTGCAGTTTTTATCCCAAACCTTATGGATTACTTTAACGGATTTACCGAGGTAATCTTTAAAATCTACAGTAGCTTGATTGGTTTTTGAAGGTATTGTTACCGGAGATGTCCAGGTATGGCTGTCTCCTAGTATAAATGCATTTAACTGATAGATACTGCCGGTATTGTTGTAGTTAAAACGGGCATCGGGTAGCGCTTTTAGAACCACTTCTGATTCTGACGATGAAGCAACACAGCCGCCTTTGTTTTTGGCTGTGGCATATAGCTTATCTCCATTGCGGACATTATATGTGTGATTTAACCCATTTCCAACCACCTTGCCATTTAAATACCATAATACAGAATCCTGGAATAACTGACTTTGAGCAGTAACGGGAAAGCTTAAAACCGCCGAATTGGAACATATTGATATTGTTTTATCGTTATTGAACGATGTATTCGGTTTGAAAACAGAGTCCTCATGAATGATGATGTTTTTGGTGGAATAACCACATTCAAGCCGGGCAGAATCCAACACGTCTAACCTGAACAGCGATGTGGCTATCAGTGTAGGGTTAAACATGGTATCTTTAAAGGTGTTGCTGAAATTTAAGCGTGTGCTGTAGTTGAAGCTGCCAACCCCTTTTAGGGTTATTTTAAATTTATCCAGCGCACATACCCTGTCTTTGTCTACATGCACGGTAAAAGGGATTGATTTGCAAGTATCGGCAGCCCCTTCTATATCGGCAATGGCTGTTTCGTTGCAAATATCAGTCAGCAGGGCTTTAACCCTAACTTTCAAAGACTCCCCTCCTTTCAGTGAACTGATAACATGAAAGAGTCCAAGATTACCTGAACTGGGGGTCTGGAAAGTTTTTCCGGAGTCTATACTGATTTTATATCCGGTAGCATCGGCAACTGCGTTCCAGCCCACAGTAAATCCTTTGAGGGTATTATTGGAAACCGATAAAACCGGAGCAGAAACGGGTTGTTTTCCATACACTGATAGAGAATCGACTGCAATGCACCCGTGCACATTTTTGGACCAAACCCTTATTGTCTGTAAGCCCGATATAATCGTCTTGGAAAACATGCTGTCTGTTACCCACGGTCCTGCAGGGCCTTGCATGGACAAACTATCAGACGATGCATTATTTCGTTTCACTGAAAATTTTGCCTGATTTACGGTGCAGAGGGTATCATTCGCTACAACCAAGGTAATCTGGGGTTTGGCATTCACATTGACGGCAACACCGGGAGATGGCAAACTGCTGCAACCCGTTGTATTGCTTGTAACCACCACACTGAATGTCCCCGATTTTTTCACGTGAATGACCCGTCCTGAATAACCGGCAGGACTCCACTGATAAGTAACTCCGGTAGCTGTGGAAACGGTCAGTGCAACGGAATCTCCATCGCAAATATTTTGAGTACTACCGGGCGATAATGTGGGTTGTGCGGGCCTTGCAAGCACCGTGAAATTGAGTGTATCGGGTCTGCTTTCGCCTTTGCTGTTTTTTACGGTTAAAATGGCCCTGTAATTGCCAGGGTTTGAATAATTAACCTGAGGCGTAGCCGAAGTGCTGCTCGTGGGTGTTCCTGAGGGAAAAGACCAACTGTAGGAAGTGGGCGACCCTGTTACGTCAGCGGCAAAACTGATGGCCGTTCCGCTGCATAACTTTCCGGAATTTATTTTAACCTTAGCGCCCGGTAATCTGGTGCTGGGAGAAATGGTAAATGATTTGCTGTAAATGTAATCTCCGGTGCTGCCCGAGCCGTTGGCTACATTCAGTGTTACCCAGAAAGTAACATTCCCAACGTTTTTCGATGGCGCTTTCCAGGTGATTCTCCAGGTGGTAGAATCTGTGGCTACCGTGCCGGTACCTGTGCTAGTATGGCCAATATAATAACGGGTATTGCCACCTACCAGTGAAGTACCTGTCTGACTGCGGCTGTCTCCATTGGTGAAAGTACCGGCGGGTTTATAGGTGGATGTTTCCAGGCAGGTCATCTGGAAACCGAATTTTGATTTTCCGGTTTCTTTGTATCCCAATGTGAGCGTGTAGCTGGAGTCCGGAATGTATCCGTTGCCGGTAAAATTATTACCCAGGTTGATGCGGCCATGATTGGCGCCCGATGTCTGCAATGAAAAACTATTATGGCAATTGGTGCAGTTACTTTCTCTAGTAGAGGATGTAATGGGTGCATGGGTCAGTGACCAACTTGGTCCGGAGGTGTTGGTTCTTACGATGAGTGATGCACTGCAAATGAAGATAACGCCCAACGTACGCAAAATTATTTTGTTCATTCTAATTACAAATAAAATCTACTATTGTAAACTTATTAAGGAACAAATAATAAATGACAATGTTTTTACACATTGTGTAACAGGCTATCTTCTAATCAGATAACCCTGATAATAAGAACCGTTTTCAAGTCTGATGCTGATCAGGTGGGTACCTTTCTCCATGGATTGGACCTCAATTTTTGTGTTTTTGTTTTGGAGCACTCTTCCCTTACTCACCACTTTTCCGGAAGTAGCATATATTTCATAGTATCCATTATGGGGCAATGCAGAAATGGTCCAAAAGCCCTGTTGGAGAGGATTGGGCCAAATGGTAAGAGATTCAATATGCTCATTGTTTTTTACACCCGTATTGTTCATCACAACCCATACCGACGATGTATCACAAGCATAGCAGCCGGAAGAATTCTGGGTAACACAATACTGAAACTGATACCTGCCTGTATCTGCAATCTGATCAAAGTCCATCCAGAATTGCTTTGACCCTGCAGGATCCTCAAATAAAACAGCACCCGCATTTACTCCGAAAGGTACAGAAAGTACAGTCCATTGAGCTGTGGAAGATGTATCATTTACCGGGCGAATGATAAGATTATTCATGGATGCCTTCAGCATCGACTGTTGATACTGTGTATCTTTAACACTAACTATCGGTGAGCTATTAATACGCTGTTCTGCACTGTCTATATTTGCACAACCCAGGGAATCTGTGAATTGCAGGTATATTTTTTCTGTGTGGTATTTTCCGCTCTGCAGGGAATTGTTATCCAATCGGCTGGTTTTAAACAGGAAACTACCGGCATTGATACTGTCAATCAGTTTATTTTTTGAGGAAATTACAATGCCGGCATTGGCTTGTGGATTCACAAACGGATACAATTCAATGTCGCCATCTGCATAGCAATGATTAGGCAATGGTTTTCGATTCCAAGATACCGCAGGCAATGCATGAACTGTAACCAAAACCGTATCTGTGGCTTCACATGCCAATCCATTTTGGGTAACTACAGAAAGTAATGTATACGAAAACGATACTGCAGGTCCACCAACACCGTTAGAATTGGCAGGCCCAATTTGATACGTACTATCCCCTCCCAGTAATATTCCCTGAGTTAGGTTGTTCCAGATGTATTTGGCAGACAGACCAGCCGGTATGTGCGATGCAGACAGCCATGTTTTATCATTGTTGCAAATATGAATATCCTGGCCAGCGTTACTATATACAGTATCATTAACCCACAAATAAATTGTATCGCTACTTTGGCAGAGGTTGATGGAATCGCTTATAGTTACTGAGTAACTGCCTTCCATATTTTTTTGAATAATGCGAGTCGTTTCACCTGTATTCCATAAATAGCGCATGGTATCGGCATGACCTGCATCAAAAGTTGCTGACTGATAAATGCAAATGCGTTGATCTAAGCCCAAGCTGGCGGTTGGTAAAGGCAATGTTGTAACAGAAACGGTATCGTATAGAAGGCAGCCATTGCCTGTGGTTACCGTCAAAGCTATACTGGTGTCTCTGTTTATATTGTTTACTTGCAAAACCTGATTGGTATCGCCGGAAATGTGGCTTAATGGCCTTGTCCAATAGTACTTGTAAGGGGCAACACCATTAATGATGGTAGCCTTTAAAAACAATGTAGACAGACTGCAAACTTGGGTATCCCTGCTTCCCAATTGCACCATGGGTGGCGCGGGTAAGGTGAGCGTGTCTTTGTATGTCGTCGCACATCCGGAAGAATTGGTGATGGTATGGGAAAGTATAAACTTCCCACCAGAGGGGTAGTAAAAACTATCGGCTTTTTTTACACTCACCCGTAAATCATTTTTATCCAGAGAATCCCTGAGCGCCCAGCGGAACGATGGTGTTCCCTTGAAGCCGACCGGAGTTGATGCCTCGAAACTTAATTTACCACAGGAAGCGGCCTTGATTTTATATATACTAACCGGTTTTTGGTTAACCAATATATGAAAACCTTTGGCGCTGAGCAATGGTTTTGGACAATGCTGATCGGTGGCAGTAACGGTAAAATGGTATGGGAATTCTTTGGCATCGCCAACCTTGGTTTGCCAACAAAACTCGGCTTTTTTCTCACGGTCTTTTGGATTCAAAATTGAAAATGTAGCATTGGGGATGGTTTGATTCCATGAGAGTTTTACCGTATCCGGTATGGACTGATTAGGCGTAAAAGTTTCATCCTTACCATCTATCGTGAAACAAATTTTATCTCCCTCACAGACCTTGTTGATCGCCGGTCCTTCAATTGTCGGGGTTTTATTGAAATCGCAATCGTTAACATACAAATTCACATCCCTGCGGGTTTTGCCAATAACCAGGAATGCGCCTGAAGCCGAATCTCTTCGGTATTCCGTTGCCTCAACCACAACCACACCAACTTCATTGCAGTTGGTGGGTGTAAAATTGACATCACCATTGGATTCATTAAGATAAAATCCTCGTGGTGGTCTGGTAAAGACATTTGGAGCACAATCGACTTTGCCCGGAGGTATGCAATAAGGAGTCATAGGGTACCGGGCAGTAAACGGAGATGAATAGGAAATGGAAGTGTTGGGTAACGACGCTATCCCACTTGCCATTTTTAGGGTAATTGAATCGTAATCAATGGTGTCAACAACGCCGTTGTTGAAATAATACGGCTGATTGCAGCAGAGAAACTGAATGGGTGGGTTGCTATAATCTGGAGCAGAATTGCATTTGCGAATTGTTTTTGAAATGTTACAAATGTTCATCATGCAAGTAGCCCAAAAGTCGTTACTGGCTGAACCTGTAGTAATGGCGCCACTTCTGCAACACTGGCCAATGGCAAATGTTACTTCACAACAGCCGGAATTTCCAACAAATCCTTTTAGCGGGGATGTCGAAAAATCAACAGTGGTTTCATAGGTGTGTTCTTCCACGCCTTCTCCTGTTCCAAAGGTATTGGAAGGGGTACAAGGCACGGTAGCGGAAGAACATAACGGGGTAATGTTTCTGATACCTGTTCGGGTGGTTGATAAGGTATAGCTGCCACATCCATTTCCACCGCTTGTACCTGCAAATACCTGCAATGTTGGGTTATTAAAAGAAGCAGCTCTGCAATCACGGTAAATCTTTGCAATGATTTTATACTTGCCGCCTCCTAAACATCTGTAGGTTATGTCAGCACCAATTTTGGCTAAGCCTGCTTTGGGGCTTATCGCTAACAAAAGCATGACTAAAATGATTCGAAAAATTGTATGCATAAAAAACTTCATAACGAATATAAAGAAAAAAATCTAATTAACAAAATTTATAGCTTCAAGGCAGATTTAACCATCGTGAGCCCTGATGTTGTTGTAATCAGCAACTTATACTGACCTGACGGCAAATTCCCATGCTCAATCAGCAGTTCTGTATTTTGTTTCAGGTCCCCTTTTAATAGTAGTTTTCCTTTACAGTCAAATAATTGATATCGGGCATCAGAAATCGAACATCTCACAAACCACTCACGGCCATGGGAAGGATTCGGATAGAATGCAACATCATTATCGATATTTTTTACGCTGTTTTTAATCACCTCAGGCACATAGGGCTGGTGTACCACGGCCACATCCTCAAAACAGGCGGGGTATGGTTTTAGCTCATTGAGACCCTGATCTCTAATCATCATATAATCTGCCGTTACTGAGACTGTGCTGCCTAAAACTTGTTCATATTTATACAATGCCTTTCCTTTGGGTAGCCCTTTTCTTCCTAGAAAGCAAAATTGTCCACCTGTTCCGGAGGGAATTTCTGATACGTCAAAACCTACTTTGGCCCATATTGCAGACTGTGCATATAAATCGGCGGCTGTGATGCTGGGCCAGGATGCATAGGCAAAATAATCACCGGAATCCAGCCCTTCAATAATCGAATCGAGATGCTTGCTATCTAAGGTGCGAAAACTGTAGTACAAAACACTGTCTTTTGGGAAACCAAATGACGTCCATTGCCGGCCACCCGGGCACTTGGGAACCACACGCGAAGTGGTTTGTTTTAGTGAATAAGGGTTGAATGCATTGGCCACAGCACTCCCCGAACTTATGGATTGACAAACATTGGGATTCAGCGAAGGATAAACGGAAGAATAAAAATGAACACCCTGTTCCTTCCAGCGTGATGTAATGAAAATCCGTTTGTAATCGCAGGAGGCACCATTGGGCACTACAGGCCATTCCTTTATCTCAGGTTTGTTGGTAAAGAGCGTTATACCGGCCGGCATGATGGTATCCCTGACAGCATTATTATAATTGACTGATATGGCAACCGGGATAGCATTTCCCGGAAAGAGGGTATCCGATACGGAACAACCAAAAGAGGTGGCGTATTTCCAAGTATATTTTGTTCCTTTAATGGTAATTTTTTCGGAATTGCTGAAAAAACCGGGGCCCGTATTGATGGGTGTCACAGCCAGATTGGGCAGCATGTGATGAACTTTACAGGTAGCCGAAGTGGGATACAGCGTATCGGCAGTATTGTTTTGAATATACCAAACCGTAGAATCACTATAATTCACAGATTGAATTGTCAATGCCTGTGAAAAAACGGTTGACGAAAATAAAAACCCCAGAATAACGGTGAACTTAATTAGAAATACGTACCCACTTTTACCGATGCACATACGTACAAAATTACTCATATTTTTTTTGTAGTTTCGAAACATGCGAAAAGAGGCCAAAAAATTCATTGAAAAATACCTTAACAACGTCTCCCCCACAGGATTTGAGAGTTCAGGACAAAAGCTATGGTTAGATTATATAAAATCTGATATTGACGAACAATTGGTAGATACCTACGGAACCGCTGTAGGGATCATTAACCCCGGACAACCCTACAAAGTGGTGATAGAGGCACATGCCGATGAAATCAGTTGGTTTGTCAATTACATTTCTGATGATGGGTACATATACGTTATCCGAAACGGAGGCAGTGATTTTCAGATTGCTCCCAGCATGCGCTGCAACATATACTGTGAAAACGGGAATATTGTGAAAGGTATTTTCGGGTGGCCTGCCATCCACGTGCGTGAAGGCAAAGACCCTGAAACCAAGCAGGAAAACATTTTTATTGATATCGGATGCAGCAGCCGCAAAGAAGTGGAAGCCATGGGCGTGCATGTGGGCGCCGTGGCTGTTTTTGAAGCCGATTGTATGTGGCTGAATGAGAAATATGTGGTAGGCAGGGCGCTGGATAACAGAATGGGCGGCTATATCATAGCCGAAGTGGTTAAAAAGCTCAAGGCCAATAAAAAGAAATTGCCCTATACCCTTTACGTGGTCAACAGCGTGCAGGAAGAAATCGGTTTACGGGGTGCCGAAATGATTAGTCGCAGATTGCAACCGGATGTGGCGATTTGCACAGATGTAACCCACGACACCACTTCCCCACTATACAACAAGAAAAAACAAGGAGAATGCAAATCCGGCAAAGGCGCTGTATTGACTTATGGCCCTGCTGTTCAAAACAATTTACTGCAATTGCTGATACAGACCGCCAAAAAGAAAAAAATCAATATCCAAAGAAGTGCAGTGAGCCGAAGTACCGGCACAGATACCGACAGCTTTGCCTACAGCAGCCATGGCGTGGCCTCTGCTTTGATTTCTCTACCGTTAAAATACATGCATACCACGGTTGAAATGGTGCATGAAGACGATATTCAAAGCTGTATTGATTTGATGTATGAAACCCTGTTAAACATTAAATCCGGGCAGGATTTCAGGTATTTCAGCTGATTGAATTATGTGGCTCAAGGTGTTTGTATATCCGTTGCTGAAAGGCATATCCCTGTTGCCGTTTCCCTTACTGTACGGATTGTCAAATCTTTTGTATTTTTTCCTCTATCAGGTATTCGGGTATCGCAAGGCCGTAGTGAGGCAAAATCTTAAAAATGCCTTTCCTGATAAAGACAGTGCATGGTTGATGACCGTTGAAAAAGATTTCTACAGACACCTCACCGACCTGATTCTGGAGACTTTCAAAGGCATGAGTCTCAGCGAATCTGAATTAAAGAAAAGATTGATTAATGTTTCACAGGAATTATACGATGAAGCAAATAATCAAAACAGAAGTAGCATTATCATTATGAGCCATGCCGGTAACTGGGAATGGGTTTGCATGTCGGCGCAGTTGCATGCTAAACAGAAAGCCCAGTGCATATACAAACAATTAAAAAATCCTTTTTTCGAGAAATTGATGCTGGGGATACGCAGTAAATTCGGAACCATGCCCATTCCCATGGAGCAAACCCTGAGGGTAATGGCCACCCAAAAAGATATTATTACGGCTACAGCATTTATGGGAGATCAGAACCCGAGCAGCGGTAAAAACGTGTATTGGACGCGCTTTCTCAATCAGGATACTGCTTTTATGTGGGGAACTGAGAAAATAGCCAGAAAATTCAACCATGAAGTGTGGTACATGCAAATTAAAAAAGTCAGGAGAGGATATTATGAGGCCCACACCCGACTTTTATGTGCCAATCCTGCAGCAACACAAGAAGGTGAAATAACCGAACTGCTTGCAAGGGCTACTGAGGAAGACATTTTAAGTCAGCCTGCCATGTGGCTTTGGAGCCATCGAAGATGGAAGCATAAAAAAGGATAAATTCCAATGGGAAAATATCTGCTACTGTTAATCGGGATTCTGTCTTGGGGCGCAAAATCAGTGGCTCAGATAACCTGGATTAAAACACCGGCTGATATGCAGTTTGTATGCCGAAACTTACAAACCCAAAAAGGCACTTTATACTTTGAAGGATGGGTTAACCAAACAGGTTTTAATTCTTTGGAAATAACCATCTCTGCCAGTCCCGGGGCCAGCACGGTGTATTCAGTCCCTTTGTTCTACACAGGGTCCGGTCAGGCATATTTTAACCGAAAGATTTATATCAATACCGGAAAAGTCAAGTATTCGGTTTCAGTCGATCTGGTTAGTGGAAGCAATACCGTGGGCGTTAAAAAAACTGATAACATCATTTGTGGCGATGCGTATCTGATTAACGGACAAAGCAATAGCGTAGCCAATGCCTATGTTGGCCTGGCCAATACCCGCTATAAAGACAGCTTTATTCGGAGTTTTGGTAGTTCCAATTATAGTGCTGTATCCGCTCAGTCTGATACAGGATGGTACATAGCAGATGGCGATGGACTCTACAATAAGGGTTGTATTGGACAATGGGGACTGGTTTTAGCCCGAAAAATCCTGGATTCTGCTGGTATTCCGGTTTGTATTATCAATGCCGGCGTGGGAGGCACCCCTATTACCTACCATCAGCGCAATCCACTCAATGCAGAAGATGTAAATACCAATTACGGCCGCATGTATTACAGGGCAAAAAAGGCAGGCATTCTTGATAAAGTAAGAGGGATTTTATGGTTTCAGGGCGAAAGCGATGGGAGCAATGCCGCACTGCACGATACCTTATTCCGTAAAATGTGGTACAATTGGTACAGTGATTTTCCGTCAGCGGAGCGGTTTGTCGTAGTTCAAATCAGGTCGGGTTGTGCCAATGTTGGGCTGGAAATACGCGAAAAACAGCGATTGTACAAAGACCTGAAAAAAACCACCGTCATCAGCGCGAATGGCCTCAATAGCCACGATGGTTGTCATTATGGCTTTGTGAACGGCTATGAAAAACTGGGAATACTGATGTTTAATCAGCTAAAAACCACCCTATATAAACTGCCTTCCACACCCGAAAACCAACCCTTACATCCTTACCTGGCATATTTCAGTAATAGCAGTAAATCAGAGATTTGCATAGAATTTTCACCCCTAAATGCGACCCTAAAAGTTGACCCTAATTTTCATCGGCTATTTTCATTGAATGGGACTTCCAATACAATTACTTCGGGCTATCTGAAAAACAACAAAATTTACCTCACCCTGTCCGCCGGGGATTGCAGTGTTCCAAGTATCAACTACGAAGGACTAATGCGGGTGCAGCCATGGGTAACAACCACCGCAGATGCCAGTTTGATGACATTCTGGAAATTTCCTGTACAGAAAACAAGGCCCTATCCCAATGTGAGCGTTTGTAAAGGACAGGTTGCCATAATGGGAACGGACAGTATTCCCGGCTGCACATATCAATGGAAAGGTGCGTTGAGCGGCAAAACCTACAATGGTGCTGTTTTTCAGTTTAAACCAGACTATTCGGAAAAATTCATACTCATCCTTAAAAACTCAAATCCTCAGTGCTTTTATGACACCACCTCTCAAAATGTGATTGTGGATTCTTCATCATCCCCCAACCTGCGCAAATATGAATTTATCTGCTCGGGAGATTCTGTAACAATTGGCAATAAAAAAGATGACTGGGTGGCGGGTACATGGTATCAAAAAAACCTGTCGACGCAAGGGTTTTATTTAAAGACAGGCGACACCGGCTTGTATCGTTTCATTGTAAGAAACAGAGCAGGATGTGAGGCGAGAGATTCAGTCAATATCCGTTTTTATAAAAAACCCAGTATCGGCTTACCGGACAGTATTGCGCTGTGTTCAATGAAAACAATGCTCATTCATGCCCCGGTCAAATCAAGCCATTGGCAATGGAATAAGCATGCCGGTGCCGATACATTTTTATTGTCTTCCAATCTTAGAAAACTGTCTTTAATCTACCGCGATAGCCATGGTTGCTTGCAAAATGATAGCTCAAAGATTATAGAATTGATTCCCGCATCTACCGGAATTAACGCTAAATATTGGGTTTGCGAAAGTGATAGTTTGCTACTGATAAAGCCATCTGTATTTCAAAATTGGACTCTTGATGGGCTGTCCACAAAGGATTCTATTTATATTACATTACCCAAAACATATCTATTGAATGGCCTGGATAAGCAAAACTGCGAAACGAAGCAGGAAATCACGCTAAGCCGCTACCCTGCTGTTCAATTTTCACTGCCAGATACGGCTTTTTGCGCGGGTGACAGCGTTTTGTATTCTTTATCATCAGGACCTTTCAAAACCTGGCATTGGTTTGATGGCTCCAATAATAATTCCTGCACGCACAGGACACAGGGTTATTATGAATTTCAATGGACTGATACCCATGGATGCAATGGTAGGAGCTCATACCTCATTAAAACTGAGCTGCTACCCCAGATAAACTTTCCTGCTGACACCTCATTTTGCCGGGGCGATTCCATCATACTGAGTCCATCCATTACAAACGTACCCTACATGATGGTAAATAACGAATTAATCAATTCCTACAAGCCCATCAAACAACCTGGATTTTATACAATTACCGCATACAAGGAAAAATACTGCACTGCTGCAGCCGTTGTAAATATTAAGGAAATAATCTGTAAGAACAGTATTGATCCTGTTTTGAATGGGCTTGTACAATGCAGAAGGCATAGATTAGGACTTCAGTTAGAAAATACAAACCACAGTATTTACAACGTAGTATTAATCAGCGCAGAAGTCAAGGTGCTTTACAAGCAACCCTTAAAACCCAACGAAGCAGTCAATTTTTCTGTACCCGCAGCAGGGTTTTACATACTGGGAATTGGGCAATATGGCGCTGGAGATTTTACCTATAGAAAGTACTTTATTGATTAAATTAATTCACTTCATTGTATTTTTGCGTTGAATACGATGAACAAGAAAAAGAAACCTGAATTTGACGAAAAAGCGGAAATCATTAGCAACAAGGCAAAAGCCCTTTCCCATCCTGCCAGAATTCTGATTTTGCTTTCCCTTCAAAAAGCCAATCATCAGTCTTGCAAAGAACTGGTTGAGCAATTGCCGTTTAGCCAAAGCACTGTATCCCAACATTTATATGCCCTGGTATCAGCCGGATTCCTGGAAAGCAAAGGCCATAAGACCAGTACCATTTTTTCGCTGAAAAACGGAGCCATTCAAGAGTATCAAATGCTGTTTTCCGCAGTCTTCACCATGAAAAAGGAAGACCGTCAATTGAGCATGTTTTAATTAAACCAGCTGTTTAATTAAAACATGTATATTATTGAAATTGTTTAAAATACATTAATCAACATTCCTGCAGGAATTTTGGGTTCAATCCAGGTGCTTTTGGGCGGCATGGTTTCACCTGCATCTGCCACATCCTTAATTTCTTTAATGGTATTGGGGTATAAAATAAAGGCCCCATCAATTTCACCCCTATTTTTCCATTGTTGGAGGGTGTTTAAATCTTCATCACCTCTCAAAAACTCCAAACGGCTGTCAGATTTTGAGTCTTTGATGTGGAAAAACTTCTTAAACACAAATTCTTCCAGCCGATATACATCCAGATTTTCTGAAGGATTGGGCTTTACATGACCCGGCTTGAGTTGAAGACGATACCAGCCCAGTGGGGTTAATGCCACAATATCTCCTTTCTTTCGAGGACGTTCGGGCTTATTCAGCAATTCCACATAAAAATCCTCTGAAGCATTGTGAATCATATCAAGCCATTCCTCGGTGTCTGTATTTTTCAGAATTCTGTGAAAAGGCTTAATCTGTAAAGCCGATTCGGGCAAAACATAGGCCATTATGCCACAATCCAATGCTTTATCGGTATGTGACTGTAAATATGATGCCACAGAGGCAATCCGATGATGACCATCTGCTATGTATAGCCGTGAGGTTTTCAGGAAGCTGGCCTGCAAATTTTCTACAGCGGCAACGTTGCTAACAAACCATAATTCGTGTTTTTTCCCATGGTTGTCTGTAAACTCAAACAGAATATCAGCATTTTCGTGTTGCTGAATCCAGTCAGTCATAAACTCATCATTCGGGTTGGCAAGCAATACCGGCTCTCCCACCTTGCGAATGGTTTCGATATGCTTAACCATGAGACTTTGTTTTGAGGTTAAGGTATTCTCATGTTTGCAAATACTGCCGTTGAGATAGTCTTGGTAATCTACGCAAACCACAACACCATGAAAAACATTGCCATTGGGCTGGGTCTGTTTATAGATATAAATTCCGGTATTATTCTCACGGATTAATACCTTATTCCCCTGCAGTTTTTCAAAATATTGTTGGGCTTCAAGGTAATCCTCCTCTCCTAAATTTTCCAGCGTAATACCTACAAGCGACCTTATTACATTACCAAAGTGCAGCTTGCTGCCATGTTTGCCACAAACCACCTGATCCACATGTGCGGCCACCGGTCTAAGTGCGGCAAAGGGTTTAATATGAATCACCGTTTGGTATTAAAAAACTGAATGATGCGTTCAGCCAGTTCAATCCCTACTCGCTCCTGTGCCTCTGCCGTACTCGCGCCTATATGGGGAGATAAAGATGTATTGGGCAGTTGCAACATGATATCATCCACCGGGGGCTCCTGAGCGAAAACATCCACGCCGGCAAATGAGATTTTTCCTGAAAGTATGGCATTATTTAGGGCAGTTTCATTGACTACGCCTCCCCTTGCACAATTGATCAGCATGGCGCCGTCTTTCATTATTGAAAGCTCTTTCTCGCCTATTGCCTCTTCACTGCCGGGGGTGTGCACGGTAATGATATCGCTGTTCTTAAGCACATCTTCCATGCTCATACCCGGAATCACAATTTTAAAATTGTTGAACGCATATTTACGATGAAAAGACAATGTAAGTTCAATATCTCGCTGCTTATAGTCACTGGCCAGCACCTCCATACCGAGTCCTACTGCCATTCTGGCTACCTCTTGTCCTATTCTTCCAAATCCGATAATGCCTATTTTCTTATCCTGTACCTCTAATCCCTGACCTGCCATTTTTTTAAGCTCATTAAAATGCGATTTTCCATTGGACGGCATTTCCCGGTTTGTATGATACAGGTATCGATAACAAGAAAAAATATGAGCAAAAACCAACTCCGCTACAGAACGGCTACTGGCGTTTGGGGTGTTTACTACCGGAATATGCCTGAGCCCTGCGTGTTTGATATCAATATTATCGAGTCCAACACCGGCCCTGGCAATTAATTTCAGGTTTCCGGCATCCATGATTTCTGCAGTCACCTTGGTAGCACTGCGAACAATGAGAATGTCGTATTCATTGATTTTAGAAACAAGATCCTGCTGACTTATTTTCTGTGTTTCGATGCTAAAACCTGCTTTTTCCAGCAACGTTTTTCCTGCTGCATCAATTCCATCGTTGGCTAATATTT
>CANMCY010000032.1 GCA_947496375.1 Flavobacteriales bacterium | reverse complement strand
TACGCCATTCAATCCACAGATGAGCTACAAGTGGGACTTTGGCACCTGGTATGATCCGTATGATGATACATTTGTGAGCTTTGAGCCAAGGTATGCCTATGGCAAGGATACGGCCACGTATACCATTCAGCTGATCGTGACCTCACAGCCGGGCGGATGTACGGATACGTTCAGGAAGGCAGTATTTGTGGGCCCTGATATCATTGTGTGGATACCTGATGTGTTCACCCCCGATGGTTCCGGCCCCGGCAAGAACAACACGTTCAACGTTACGGCCAGCAACTTCAAGGGAATGAATATGACCATTTACAACCGTTGGGGAGAAAAGCTCTTCTATTCGGATGACGTAAATAAAGGATGGGACGGCACTGTAAACGGTCAGGAGGCACAGCAGGGTGTATACGTTTATCACGTAGAAGTTGTATCGTTTGATGGCAAGCCGTATGAATTTAACGGCACATTAACGCTGATGCGCTAAGCGTCATTTTCACCGGAAAGCTGGCGGGTTTTAGGAACCTGAAACAATAGCAGTAATCCGATTACAAAAAAGGCAATCAAAGCCAGTATTGAACTTCTGATGTCTAGGTAGCCCTCAATGAGCCCAAAGGAAAATGTTCCAATGGCAAGCCCAATTTTTTCAGCCAGATCGAAGAAACTGAAGTAGGAAGTATTATCCTCTGTTTCCGGAAGCAGCTTTGAATAGGTGGAGCGGGAAATAGATTGAATGCCACCCATCACCAGGCCTACAATGGCTGCAGCAATGTAGAACTGCCAGGGTTTGTAGACAAACTGGTAAACGTAAATACAAAGCCCAATCCAAATGATAATGGATAGCATCAGGGTTTTGATATTTCCCACCTTTTTAGAGAGTCGAGACATGATAAATGCACCGGCAACACCCAGAAACTGAATGAGCAGAATACTGGTAATTAAATCGGCCGGCTGGATGCCGATAATCTCTTTACTGGCAAAGGAAACTGCCATAACCATGATGGTTTGTACGGCCATATTGAACATGAAATAACTGTACAAAAAGCGTTTTAGAGCAAGATGTTGTGTCCGTATTTCCGCAAAAACCTTATTTATTTCTTTGAAACCGGCACTAAACAGGCCCACGTTGGGCTTGTGTTGAGTGGGTTGTGTTTTGGGTAAATGATAAAATGAGTAAATGGCAAAACCAATCCACCATAAGCTCACCAGGGGGAATGCCCATGAAATGGGGGCTATTTTTTGGAAAACAAATACCACCAGAATAGCAATGAGCAGGGAAGAGCTGCCCAGATAACCCATGGTAAAACCACGTGCACTTACCTTGTCTTGTTCATCGGGACTGGCTATTTCGGGCAAATAGGAATTATAATACACCAGACTACCCCAGAAGCCGATACTGCCAAAGAATAGGGGCAAGATGGTCCATCCAAGCTCCACGGCCTGTCCGGCCACCCCCGGATTCTTGGTGGGAAAAAAGTACAACAGTCCGCTTGAAAAGGCACCCAGAAAGCAGAAAAACTGCATAAACAATTTGCGTTTCCCCCCCGCATCGGCAATTCCGGACAATAATGGAGTAAGCAATGCCACCACTATGTATGAAACACAGACCAGATAGGCATAAAACTCTGTATTTTTAAAGGCATGCCCGAAAAAAGTAATCTGATCGAATATGGTTTTTCCATCAACCTTATAGCTGGTAGCATTTTCGTATACTACCGGAAAGATTGCAGAGCTGATGATGAGCGGATATACTGAATTTGCCCAGTCATAAAGTGTCCAGGCGAAAAGTGTTTTTTTGTTGTTTTGGAGTAATTCAGCCATAATTGGGTTAAATTGATGGGCAATTTAACCAAAAATAGCTTTTCCTGTAAAAAAGTTAGGCCGCCTTGAAAATCTTCTTATTCCGCTCCCACTTATCCTGAGCGTCTTGTAGGGTAATCTTTAATTTTTTGTTATTTCCCTTTTTTACCGGGGCGTCGTACATGTAATCTAGGAGAATGGCCTCACAGATACCTCGCAGTCCGCGTGCTCCCAGCTGGTTGTCATGGGCTTGCTCTACAATGAAGTCAATTACCTCTTTGTCAATTTGCAAGGAAATATTTTCCATACCAAACAGCTTTTCATACTGTTTTATCAACGCGTTTTTGGGCTCAGTAAGGATGCGCCTCAATGCTTCCTTATCCAATGGCTCCAATGATGTAATGATGGGCAGGCGTCCTATAATTTCCGGAATGAGCCCAAATTTTTTAAGATCGGCGGGAGAGATGTGTCTTAATACATCCTGCTTGGCAACCTCTGACCGCTCCCCATTTTTAAATCCAACGGCTCGGCTTTGAATGCGGCGTGAAATAATTTTTTCAATACCGTCAAACGCACCACCGCAAATAAACAGGATGTTGCGGGTGTCAATCTTCACATATTTCTGTTCGGGATGCTTTCTTCCTCCTTCGGGAGCCACATTAGCTACAGTACCCTCCAAAATCTTCAATAAACCTTGTTGTACGCCTTCACCGCTCACATCGCGGGTAATGGAGGGATTATCTCCTTTGCGGCTGATCTTGTCAATTTCATCCAGGTAGATGATGCCTTTTTCAGCCGCCGCCGCATCATAGTTGGCTACCTGAAGCAGACGAGACAGTATACTTTCTACATCGTCGCCTACGTAACCGGCTTCGGTGAGAACTGTGGCATCAGCAATGCAGAAGGGAACGTTGAGGTATTTGGCCAGACTGCGTGCCAGCAGTGTTTTACCGGTACCTGTTTCTCCAACCATCAGAATGTTGCTTTTTTCCAGTTCTACTTCGTCGGCTTCCTGAGGGTGCAAAACACGCTTGTAATGGTTGTATACTGATACACTCAGAACTTTCTTGGCCTCGTCCTGTCCTATCACATACTGGTCGAGGTATTTTTTTATTTCATCCGGACGTGGCAAGGTAAAAGCGGCTGTATCAGCTAGTTCTTTTTCGGTTTCTGTTTTCCCAAAACCAAGTTCCTGTTCCACAATTTTGTGCGCCTGGTCGGCACACTGCTCGCATATATGCGCCTCGAGCCCTGAGATAAGCATCAGGGTTTCATCTTTTTTGCGCCCGCAAAAAGAACAGGAGGCGTTTTTCGCTTTCATCTATGGGTAAACAACTAAAAGATAAGTAATGTTTAAATTACTTGCTGCGCTTCATCAGCACTTCGTCAATCATGCCATAATCTTTGGCTTCCTGTGCTGTCATCCAGTAATCACGGTCACTGTCTTCCCATACTTTTTCATAGGTCTGTCCACTGTGAACGGCGATGATATCGTATAGTTCCTTCTTCAGTTTACTGATTTCCTTGTAAGTGATTTCAATATCAGATGCCTGCCCCTGTGCACCGCCCAATGGCTGGTGTATCATAATACGCGAGTGGGGAAGGGCTGTACGTTTTCCTTTTTCACCGGCGCACATTAACACAGCGCCCATGCTGGCAGCCATTCCTGTGCAAATAGTGGCAACATCAGAGCTGATAAACTGCATTGTATCATAAATGGCCAGTCCGGCATATACGCTGCCTCCGGGGCTATTGATATAGATCTGTATATCGCGGTTGGGGTTGCTGCTTTCCAAAAACAACAGCTGTCCGATAATGATATTGGCTACGTCATCATAAATGGGTACACCCAAAAAGATAATACGATCCATCATCAGACGTGAGAAAATGTCCATGGCTACGGCATTCATCTGTCTTTCCTCGATAATGTTGGGTGTGAGGCCTGTAATTGGAGTAACCATGCCTGCTTGCGGCGCGCTGGCCTGCATTTCCATGTATTTATCAACATAGAGACTGTTCAACCCAAGGTGTTTTACAGCGTATTTGCGAAATTCTTTTCCGTGATCCATGATCTTTAATTAATTGTATTCGAATTTAATGCTAAAAAATGTAATCTTATTCTCCGTGTTCGTGTTTGTGTTCGTTTACATGTTTGAAGTAATCTTCCACATTTACTTTTTTCTCTTTCAGGGTAACGGTTTCCTTCACTTTATCGTAGGCCATACGATACATGACACGGTCTGCCATCTGGGTCACGAATTCCCTTTCAGCCATGCGCTTTTTGATGGTTTCGTCCAAAAATCCGTCTTCGGGATTGATGTTCATGCCATACTGGCGATACATGCCTACATAGTAAGTCCTTGCTTCCTGCATAATGGCTTCCTGGCTGGGTTGTAATTCGTATTGCTCAGCAATTTTGTCAATCACCAGCCGACGCATCAGCGCTGATTTTTCTTCGGCGTATTTTTCTTCTATATTTTCGGCGTTGTAATGCTCGGCTTTGGTGGCCAGCAACCAGCGTTTCAGGAAAGCATCCGGTAATTGAATGCTGTGCTTTTCCATCAGCAGGTGACCAATCTGATGATCTATCCACAAATCGGCCTCACTGCGGTAGTAGTTTTCAAGATTATTCTTGATGCGCTCGCGGTATTCGGCTTCGGTTTTTGGATAATCCACTGGACCAAACACCTCCTTAAAATATTCTTCATTCAGTTCAGCCACGGTGCGACGTTTGATGTCGGTAATTACCAGTTTGAAATCAGGGTTCAGGTCATTAACCCCCTCACGGGCAATACCCAGACTGCTGGATATTACACCCTCATTGCCGTTAAACAGTTTTTGAATATTAACGGTCATTTCAGAACCGCGTTCGCCGTCAAGCAGCGCTTTTTGAGTCTTCTTATCTTCAACCAGGCTGGCTACCATGCTTACCGGTTTTTCGGCAATGCCGCCATCCAGGGGTTCGCCATTTTCGTTAAGCTCAGTGAGGTTGGCATAAATAATGTCTTCCGCTTCTGCTTTTTCTACCTCCTCGAGTTTTCCATAACGTTTGCGGGCATATTCTATGTCTTCGTCAATTTCCTTTTCGCCAACAGAGATAATAAAATGTTCCAGTTTGTCTTTGTCAGAAAAACTGAGCTCGAATGCAGGTGCCAGGCCCAGATCGAAGGCAAAGCTAAAAGAATCTTTGTTTTCAATATCGATATCGCTGGGTGTATTCTCAGAAGAAATAGGATAACCTAAAATATCGAGTTTATTATCCTGAATATACTGATTGAGTGCATCAGATGCGGCCTGCTGGATTTCTTCGGCAATTACGCCCTTGCCGTAAAGCCGTTTTACCATGTCAAGGGGGGCTTTGCCGGGTCTAAACCCTTTCATGGTAGCATTTTTCTGAATTCGACGGAGTTCTTTGTCTACTTTTTCGCTGTAATCTGCTTTTTCGAGGTTGATGACTACCGTTGCATTCAGGTCGTCAATTTTATCAAAAGTTATGTTCACGTTTTTGTATTAGCAATAAGAATGCCTGAAAAATCTCATGACGGATTGTCATGGATCAGGTTTTAGTGCACGCGGAGGGACTCGAACCCCCACGCCTTGCGGCGCCAGATCCTAAGTCTGGTGCGGCTACCAATTACGCCACGCGTGCGGAGACCATTTTAGAAAGCCAATTCTTTCTTAAACGGGGCTGCAAAGGTACGGAAACATACCCTTATTTGCAATAAATTCAGTATAATTTCGAACTCAGATAACTGTTACGCTGTATTGATAGGTCTTTTTGTTTTTCAACGTGATTTTAACCTGCCAGCGCGTACCGGGCTTCTTATCACCCAGTTCCGAAGCAGGTCTGAACGACAATATTGGATGATTGAGTTGTCCGGCGGGTTGGTAGAACAGAATTGTCGGAACTTCAGTATTGTTTTCATCAAACACTTTTACTTCAGCGCCCTGCAAGGGTGCATCCATGCTAAAGGTCCATTTGTCCATGAAAAGCATTTTCGGACAATAGCGGTTCGGCCATGCCACAAAATGAGTTTTATACCATGTGGAATCAGCCGTAGGTGCAAGGTCCAGTAGCCAGAATACAGAGTTATTTTCGGCACTTCCAAAACCGGCGTACTGACTACCGGGGTTGAGGATACTTCTGCGATTGATTAATTCATCGCTTTTGCGGTCATCCATGAAAATAGTTACACACTGCGCCGGATTGGGTTCAAGAATAGCCTGCGCTCTTGCCGCAGCTTCTGCCGCATTTTTTGTGAAACATTGATGGGTTTCAGGTTTGGGTTCTCTGCTGAATATTCCCAGTGGTGCATACATAACAGCGGCCTCCTGACATTTTTTTACCTTATCCATGCTCAGTGCCATTGGTTGTTTTACGCCTGCATTTTGCCTGAAATAATTGATACGGTCAATAACCTTATACAGGGTGCTGTCCGGAAGTGAGCCCGCTTTGCAAAGATTGCTGTTGCCATCCCAGCCGGTGGCTGCGCGTTTCACCCCATTTTTGGTCTGATAAACGATACGGGTTTTCGAGTAACGGACAAGGAAGTCATTTTCTGCAACCTTCTTGTATAGCTTATCAAAAGCCTGGGCATCCGGATTCAGGGCCTCAAGGCGATTTAGATAGCGCCACGCTGCATACATATTGTCATCGCCAACTGCAGAATCGGTGCATTGAAACAGCAGTTTCATTCGGGTGGCCGGTAGCAACTTGTCTTTAGGGAAATCGGTGACCAGCGCTTCACACATCTCAAGCTGCAGGTAAGTTTCCGCTGCCTTAACCGGTTTGGCAGTCCAGGAATTGAAGAAATTGAGCCGGTATTGCGATATGTTTTTATTTTTGGGGTAATCCTCTCTTGCATCCGCAAACAGAATGGATATGAGCTTGCGGCTGATATTTTTGGGTGGTGATTTTAGCAAACTTTCCACAATGGTCTCATCCACAGCAGCAATTCCTTTTTGCGCAGCATACCATTTCTTAAAATGGAACGCAATGCTTCCGGGCTGGTTTCTGCGAAGGAAATAATCCAGGCATTGATACAAAAAAGCGGTACTATCTTTGATTAAAAAAACATCCGCGGAATTAACAACCCCTCTTACTGCCGCCTCTTTTTTCATGCGATAAAACTGTGTCAGCATCGAAGAAGCTTCGTCCCAGGGTTTGTTGCGTGTGAGTGTGCTCAATTTACTTAGATAATAATTGTTTTGAGCCAGCAGGTAACTGGTATCGGCAGGGAAGTAATTCAGCGCCCGGTTGATTATCTCCAGGTATTCGCTATTATAACCCTGTTTGGCTGCAGCGGTCAGGTCTTTATTGATGAGGGTTCTGATATTATTTTTCAAAATGATATTGGAGGGATAAACCTGCAAACCCATTTCGGTGTAACTGAGGGCACTGTCATAAAAATTTCTGCCCATGTAATGGTTGCTCAGTACTTCAAACGGTTCGCGCATGAAGGTGCCCGGACAAGTTTGTGCAGACCACGCACCAAAATTCCAGCCGGCCACTGTTTTCAATATCTTCAAACCATCTCGTTCCTGACGATCCTTGGTATAGCTGAGCCCCAGCATTCCGTAGGCGATGGTATCGCCGGTCAGGAGGTAGCTGTTCCTATACAACTGAATGGCTTTGGCATAGCTGTTTTGAGCGTAGGCAGCCATGGCTTCTTTGTTGTTTTGTGTAGTAATACCCTTCATCCATTTGGCGTAAGGCTCGTAAAATTTGCCATTCACATCTTTGGTGCGGGCTTTTACAGCACTTTTGGAGCATTCTTTAAAGTAATTGACTTTTCCTACGCGGTACTTGTCCATTTGACTCATTTCGTATTCAGCAGCCGCCTTGATGTACCAGAATTCTACCGCTGATTTATCGTCTTCCACTACCGATTCGGCTATGGATTGCGCTCGAGCCCATTGTTTACTTTGCATAGCGCTACGGGCCTTTAACAGGTCCTTATCCTGGGCTTTCAATGCCGTAATTGAAAGTAAGAAAAATAGGAGGATTGGATACTTCATGTAATGCAAATTTTCAATAATTATTTGAAAACGCAACATCATGTGGAAATATTGGGCAAAATACCCTTTGCGGTTATCGTCTAATAAAGATTCAATAATGTTAGGAAAAACCATTAATTTTCCTTAATTTTGAACCGCAAATAACCAATATTTATTTGCATGTCGATTTCAGACAAAATTACACTTGAAGGTTTAACATTTGATGATGTGCTGGTCGTACCCAGCTACTCTCAGGTTTTGCCCCGTGAGGCCAACACATCTACCCAGTTTACCAAAAAACTTCGCTTGAATATACCCTTGGTGAGTGCCGCTATGGACACCGTTACCGAAAGTCGCATGGCCATTGCCATGGCGCGAGAGGGTGGTATAGGCATCATCCATAAAAACATGAGCATTGCCCGTCAGGCCGAAGAGGTTAAAAAAGTGAAACGCAGCGAAAGTGGCATGATTCTCGACCCGGTAGTGCTGCATGCAGATGCTACCCTGGGCGATGCAATGGGACTGATGCGCGAACACAAAATCGGGGGTATTCCGGTCATTGACCGCGATGGGAAACTCGTTGGGATTATAACCAATCGCGATTTGCGCTTCCAGACAGATTACAGCCGTATGGTAAGTGAAGTAATGACATCAGATAACCTGGTGGTTGCACCCATGGGCACAGATCTGAAAGGGGCACAGGCCATACTGGAATCCAGCAAAGTGGAAAAACTCCCAATCGTAGATGAGCATTTTCATCTGAAGGGCCTAATTACCTACAAAGACATTCAAAAAGTGAAGAATTACCCCCGCGCGGTTAAAGATGCACACGGACGTTTGCTTGCCGGGGCTGCCGTGGGTGTTACTGCCGAAACCATGGACCGTGTTATGGCTTTGGTTGCGGTAGGCGTGGATGTGATAGCGGTGGATACTGCCCATGGGCATAGCAAAGGTGTTATCGATGAGGTAAAACGACTGAAGACTACGTTTCCCGATTTGCAGATTATTGCAGGAAATGTAGCTACGGCTGAAGGTGCCAAAGCCCTTGCGGATGCCGGTGCAGATGCTGTGAAAGTGGGAGTGGGACCGGGTTCTATTTGCACTACACGGATTATTGCCGGAATAGGAATGCCACAGCTTAGCGCAGTGCTTGCCGCAGCACAAGCTTTGAAGGGTACCGGTGTGCCGGTAATTGCAGATGGTGGAATTCGTTACAGCGGAGATTTGGTGAAAGCCCTGGTGGCCGGAGCCGGAACCATCATGGCCGGTGGATTGTTTGCCGGTACGGAAGAATCTCCCGGTGAAACCAGTTTTTTTGAAGGTCGAAAGGTGAAAAGTTATCGTGGTATGGGAAGTATAGAGGCCATGAAGGAGGGAAGTAAAGACCGATATTTTCAGGATGCAGAGGATGAAGTGGCCAAGCTGGTGCCGGAAGGAATTGTTGGGTCTGTTGCCTACAAAGGGCATCTTAGTGAAGTTGTATACCAGCTGGTAGGCGGATTGCGGGCAGGCATGGGCTATTGTGGCGCTTCCAGCGTTAACGACCTTCAGCAGGCCACTTTTGTAAGAATCACCAACGCCGGCATGCGCGAAAGCCATCCGCATGATATTGCCATTACTCGGGAAGCACCCAACTATAGCAGATAATCACAATGACTGAAGCGATTACCATAACGACCATCGTCAGAGCGGCAAAAGAAAAGGTCTGGGATTGTTATACGCTCCCCGAACATATCATCCGGTGGAATTTTGCTACCCCTGACTGGCATTGTCCTGCAGCTCACAATAATCTCACCCTGGGTGGAACTTATCATGCCCGCATGGAGGCCAAAGACGGAAGTTTTGCGTTTGATTTCAAAGCCACATACCAACAAATAATTCCTTATGATTCATTCCAATTTGTAATGGAGGATGGAAGAAAGGTGCATTTTTCGCTGGAAGAATCCGATGCAGGAACCAGGGTAAACATTGCATTTGATGCAGAGAATGTAAACCCGGTGGAAATGCAGAGACAGGGTTGGCAGGCGATACTGGATAACTTCAAAAATTATACGGAGTCTTTGATCTTTTAGCATTTTGAACCTCCGGCTTTTTATTGAGCAATTTGATGTAGCAGACAGCATTGTTTTATTGGAAGGAAAACGGCTGGTTTCAGATGCGGATAAGCCCCGTTTGGTGGAGTTAGGAAAATTACTGGCCCAAAGCACACAGAACATTATTTTCAGAAGTGGAAATGCACCCGGAGCAGACCAGTATTTTTCTGAGGGTGTTGCCTTTGTAGATTCAGAGAGACTGCAGGTTATAACACCCTATGAAGGGCACCGAAAAAAACACAATGTAGCCGGTTATACATTGGCGCTGGATCAGCAAAGTTTACTGGCAGAATCCGAGCTGGTTTATGCTGCGAAAAATAATCCTTCCACGGCTAAGCTGGTCGATGATTTTGTAGCAGGCGAAAGGAATAAAAACACCATCAAGGCCGCATATATTATTAGGGATACCGCTAAGGTGCTGGGATGCGGTGACTGGGGTCCTGCCACAGCCGGATTATTTTATGATGATCTGGCGAATCCCCTGAAAGGAGGTACCGGCCATACCATGTTGTTGTGCAGAAAATTTCAAATTCCGGTTTTTGATCAGAAAATCTGGTTCGAGTGGATTTAACTCAAACAGTGAATTTCACAATTCGTTGATAACAATAACTTCAAAACAAGTTAATCTTTAAGCATCTTGCAGTATGTTTATTTTTGCAAACTCCATGCCCTCTACTTCAGTTTTAGCTTCATTGGCGTTTCTACTTTTCGGAACAGTTTCTTGCAGCGGACAAAGAGCGACTTCGCAGGATTCTTCCAAGGTTTTAAAAGTAGGTTTCTGGAATATGGAAAACCTGTATGACACCCGAAATGATGCCTGGAACGATGATGATTTTACCCCGGAAGGTCAATATTTGTGGGATGAAAATCGCTATCAGCAAAAACTGAAAAACATGGGCAGGGTATTGGATTCACTGCAGGCAGATATACTCGGCATGTGCGAGGTGGAAAATAAAAAGGTGTTAGTGGATTTAAGGGCTGCACTTACATCATTAGCGGGCACAAAGTACGAAATTGTACATTTTGACTCTCCGGATGAACGGGGAATTGATGCAGCTATTTTCTACCATAAAGAAAAAATGTCCTTGGTGACCGCTTCCGTGATTCCTGTGGCATTGCCGGGAAATGATAAAACCCGGGATATTCTGCATGCGGTTTTTTATCACACTGCCACTGCTGATACCCTACATTATTTTGTAAATCACTGGCCATCAAGAAGAGGAGGAATGGAAGGTAGCATCGGAAAAAGAGCACTTGCCGCCGAGGCATTGCGGCGCGAATTACAATCTCAAAACCTGTGGAATAAAGCATTTGTGATTGTAGGTGATTTTAACGACAACCCTTGGGATAGCAGCATAAGCAAGGTGTTGGGTGCCTGCAAACCCGCCATAAAATCTGAATGTATGATACACAATCTCTCCGGTTTTCATGATGTTACACAAACCGGAACACTCAAATACAACAACCGCTGGGATATTTTTGATCAAATCATGATTAGCAGCGCACTCTGGAATAAAGCAGGTTCAACTTTAAAGTTTAAACCTTACAGCAGTCAGATTTTTGCGCCTGAATGGATACTTCAGCACGGGGGAAAATATGAAGGCCACCCGCTTAGAACATTTGGAGGCAAGACCTGGCTCAATGGCTACAGCGATCATTTGCCGGTAACCGCTGAATTAACCTATGGTAAGTAAAGCAACTAAAAAATCTAATATACGAAATAAAAACGTTACAAGCAAGGAAATACCGCCTTCCTACTCACTGATTGACCGTGAGCTGAGCTGGCTGGCCTTCAATTCTCGTGTTTTACAGGAAGCAGCCAACAAAAAGGTTCCTTTGTTGGAAAGAATCAAGTTTTTGGGTATTTTCAGTAACAACCTCGATGAATTCTTCAGGGTTCGTGTGGCCGGTGTGAGGCGCCTGCTTCAGTTGAATAAAGAGGTAAAGAACAAGGAATTTAAATCGCTCAAGAAGGAGCTGGAGGCCATTAAAGCCACCGTCTTATTTCAGCAAAAGGAATTTTCAAGGGTTTACACCGATGAAATCCTGAAAGACCTGAAAAAAGAAGGAATTGCCATTGTGGATGAAACCACATTGACAGCGGATGAGGAAATCTTTGTGCACGATGTATTTATCAATAAAATAGCAGGAAAAATAAGTCCATTGCTATTGCAGCATGGAAAAGAGTTACCCAACATCAAAGACGGTGAAATCTATCTGGCAGTGAGCATGAGAAACAGCGTTTCAGGAAATGTTCAATATGCATTGGTGGATATTCCCTCAAAGTCTCTTGGTCGTTTTCATGTTTTGCCTTCCTCCGAAGGGAAAAAGCGCATCATTCTGCTGGATGATATGATCCGTGTGGGTTTGCCCTTGCTTTTTTCAAGTCTGGATTTTGATGAATTTACTGCCCACACAATTAAACTGACCCGCGACGCAGAATTGGATATTGACAATGAAGTGGCTGTTTCGCTGATTGATAAAGTGACCAAGAGCTTGAAACAACGTAAAACCGGCGCTCCCACCCGATTCATCTACGATAAGGACATTCCCGAAGACCTGCTTGATTTTTTAACCCGAAAACTGAAAGCAGACAAAGACAGCGTGATTCCCGGCGGCAAATACCATAATTTCAGGGATTTTATCAAGTTTCCGGATGTGAGCCGCCCTGATCTGCTCAATCCCAAACAGAGTGTTACCCGCATCAAAGAGATTGATGAAGCCAAGAGCATGCTCAACCTGATACAGAAACGTGATTTGCTGTTGAGTTATCCCTATCAGCCATTTGATTATATCATTCGTCTACTAAGAGAGGCAGCCATAGACCCAACAGTATTTGCCATCCGTATTTCATTGTACAGATTGGCAGAAAATTCGAGTATTGCCGGTGCATTGATTAATGCAATCCAAAACGGCAAACAGGTAATTGTGGTGATGGAGCTTAGGGCCAGGTTTATGGAAGAGCATAATATTTACTGGGCCAATCGGTTAAGGGAGGAAGGGGCTTACGTTATATACGGTATACCCGATTACAAGGTACACAGCAAACTCATGGTCATTTCACGCAGGGTGGGTTTTGAGACCACCAATATTGTGCACATTGGAACGGGCAATTTTAATGAGGATACTGCCCGGTTGTATTGTGATCATGCTTTGCTTACTTCCAGAAAAAAAATAGGAGAGGAGTGCCTGAATGTATTTGATCTCATCCAGAATTTCAGGCCGGATAAAGCGCGTTTTCGCACACTGTGGGTAAGTCCGGTCAATACCCGGGAGCGTTTTATAGCCATGCTGAAACGCGAAATGGATTTTGCGGCAAAAGGAATGCCCTCCAGGGCCATCATCAAAATCAACTCGCTGGTGGATGACGCCTCCATTAAAGCCATCGTAGAGGCAGCCGATGCAGGTGTTAAGATAGATTTAATTATCAGGGGTATTTGCTGCTTGGCTGTCCAAGAAAATCACCCCAATATACGGGCTGTGAGCATCATCGATAAATATCTTGAACATGCCCGTGTATTTTATTTTGAAAATGGGGGGGATCCTGAAGTGTTCATTGGCAGTGCAGATTTAATGCAGCGTAACCTGCAATCCAGGGTGGAAGTGACGGTTCCCATACAGGATAAGGAACTGAAGCAGGTGCTAATACAGGTGTTGCAAACCCAGCTATCGGATAATGTCAAGGCCCGGCTTCTGGAGGAAGGTATGCACAATCACATGGTTAAAAAAGCCGCTAAGGATAAATCAGTTCGTTCACAGGAACTGCTTCATACCCTATTTAGCTAATATTTCTGTTTGAAGTGCATTTCCACCACCATATCAGGTTGGGGATAAACAGCAACATGCCCCAGCCCGGAATTCTGCTTTCCATTATAAAGTGACGAATATTCCATGGAAGAATTGGAAAAAACAGGGTTAATCCCATGAGGGTAAAGGTTACAATACTGAAAATTTGCAGGGATTTTGGTGGGCGGTATCCTTCCACCATAAAGCTATGCAGCATAAGCGAAACGGCAGGCAAACACAGCATTACCGAATAATCACGCTGATGAGGAAAAGCCACAGGAATGCAGGCCATAAAAAATGCAGCTCCGGCTAATACTGCCTTTTCCCCGCTGAATTTTTTGGGAATAAGGTACAATACAACCCAAGCACTCAAGAGGGTTATCAGGGCTCGGAAGGTCCATTGAATCAAGAATATCTGCTTGTTTGTTAAAGCAGCAATCGCATAATCACTTTCACCTCTGATAACCGTACGTGTTAGATACCGAGTAAGCAAACTGGCAAAATCAGTAAATCCTCCTTCGCCCACTGTGTTTACGTGCTCCTTGTTCAATGGATTGAGAAGACCCAGCCAATCTCTCATGATTTGACTGTGAAAATCAGTGGAAAGGTACAGGTAGGGCAGTAACAGCAATACAGTTACTCCGGCTATAATCATCATAAGGGCTTTGACATTTTTTTTAAGTACGTAAAACCACAAAAAGAAAATGGGAAGAATTTTAATGTTAATTCCGATGGCAAACGATAATCCTCCCGCTACACTTTGATTTTGATTCATTCTGTAAACACCCTCCATACAACACCACAGGATCAGGATGGTTAATTGGCCGTAGAGGAGGTTCATGAAAACAGCGTGGTAGGAAATAAATGCCAGTGTGATTAAGAACCATGTTTCACGACTTGAGTAACCGATACCCAAAAAATGCCTGAGTAAAATATATATGCGGTTAAGCATGGTAAAACCCAGCAACATCCAAAGCGCTTTTAGCACCTGCACAGGAAATAAGGTCAGAGGAGCAAGCACTGAAGCGAACAGCGGACTGTAATAAAACCACATGCCAAACATGTGCGGCCCATTGTAGGGGTTGGTGCCAAAATACAGTTCTTGCGAAGCCAGGTAAAAAATATCAAGGTCATTCTCTGCACTGATATTTCTGAGTACCGGAAACAGTGCCAGGCAGAAGATTAAACCAATAATTACTTCTTCCTTGTGGTAGCCACCCTGTTTCCATTTTTTTACAGGAAGAAACTTCATCATCATCTATGATTATTCCATGGCGGCTTTGATGAATTTTACAAACAACGGATGAGGATTTACAACCGTGCTTTTCAATTCAGGGTGAAACTGTACCCCCACAAACCACTTATGTTCAGGGATTTCAACAATTTCAGCCAATCCGGTATCAGGGTTTGTCCCGGTAATTTTCATACCGGCATCTTCCATGCGTTTTTTGAATTTATCGTTAAACTCGTAACGGTGACGGTGCCTTTCGGTTATTTTGGCCTTGCCGTAAGCTTTAAGGGCATTTGAGTTTTTGATGAGATCGCAAGCGTATGAACCCAAACGCATGGTGCCTCCCATGTGGCTGATTTTTTTCTGACTCTCCATCAGATCAATTACCGGATTCTTGGTGTCGCTCATCATTTCCGCAGAATGAGCATCTTTTAACCCCAGCACATTTCGGGCAAATTCAATAACGGAGCATTGCATACCCAGGCATATACCAAAAAACGGGATGTTATTTTCACGGGCAAATTTTACGGCAGTCAGTTTTCCGTCAATACCCCGGTTGCCGAAGCCCGGCGCTACCAGAATTCCATCAAAACCTCCCAATTTGTAGGGCGCGTTACCTTCGGTTATCAATTCACTGTGGACGAAAGATACATTAACCTTGCATTCATTGGCTGCACCGGCATGAATGAAGGCCTCATTAATGGATTTATAAGCGTCCGGCAATTCTACATATTTCCCTACCAAGGCAATGTTTACCTCGCTTTTAGGGTGTTCAAGTCTGAATAGAAAATCACGCCATTGGTCAAGGTTAGGTTCTTGTGTGCTTTTTAGTTTTAGCTTGTTTAATACTACTTTATCCAGTTTCTCTTTCAGCATCACCATGGGAACTTCGTAAATGGTGTTTACATCGATGCTTTCTATGACTGCATTTTGATGAACATTGCAAAACAGGGCAATCTTACGTCTCATCTCTGCGGTTAGATGACGTTCGGTTCTGCATACTAGGATATCAGGTTGTACACCTTGCTCCAGCAGCATCTTCACGCTATGCTGGGTAGGTTTTGTTTTTAATTCACCGGCTGCAGCGAGGTAGGGGATGAGGGTAAGGTGAATAACAATGGCATTTTCCGGTCCCATATCCCACAACAGCTGCCTTACACTTTCCACGTATGGCAGTGATTCAATATCACCTACGGTACCGCCTATCTCCGTAATGATGATGTCGTAATCACCGCTTTCCCCGAGGTAACGCATGCGTTTTTTAATCTCATCGGTGATGTGTGGGATTACCTGAACGGTTTTACCGAGATACTCACCGCGACGTTCATTTTCAATTACGGTCTGATAAACCCTGCCGGTGGTTACGTTATTGTTTTGAGATGTAGGCGTATTCAGAAAACGTTCGTAGTGCCCAAGATCCAGATCGGTTTCTGCACCGTCTTCGGTTACATAGCATTCTCCATGTTCATAGGGGTTGAGTGTGCCTGGGTCTACATTGATGTAGGGGTCGAATTTTTGAATAGTTACGCTGTAACCTCTGGCCTGTAGAAGTTTGGCCAGTGATGCGGAGATAATGCCTTTGCCGAGAGAAGAGGTAACTCCACCCGTAACGAAGACGTATTTGGCTTTTTTCATTTTGGAAAAGCGATGGGAATAAGTCGCTACGGGATACAAATGTACTATGAGAATCAGGGCTCAGTCCAGAAACTAATTCAGTAGTTTTCAACAGAACAAAAAACCCCGCTTTCGGCGGGGCTTTTATTATTTAACTTCCATGAGTTCGGTATCGAAAATCAGCGTGCTGTTGGGTGGTATTACTCCGCCGGCACCCCTGGGGCCATAACCAAGTTTAGAAGGAATGATGAGTTTGAATTTTGCACCAACGCTCATCAGGGCAATGCCTTCATCCCAGCCGGGTATAACCTGTCCAACACCGAGTTGAAATGCGATGGGCTCGTTTCGGCTATAGGAATTATCGAATTCCATACCATCGGCAAGTTTACCGCTGTAGTGTACTTTTACCTGTTTGCCTGCAGCAGCTTTTTCGCCTGTTCCGGGCTTTTCAATTACATACCACAAGCCACTTTCCGTTTTCTGGGCGGTTGGGTATAATTTCAGCACTTCTGCTTCATTGCGGGCAAAATCCTGTTTTTTCAATTTTTCTTCTTTTGCTGCTTTCATAGGTGCCTGTAATTTTTCAAACATTTCCTGGGTAGCCGTAAAAGATTCGGCTTCAGCACCTTTTCTGTAAATCTTCAGCGCCACGATAGAGTCACCCTGCTGGAT
>CANMCY010000031.1 GCA_947496375.1 Flavobacteriales bacterium | reverse complement strand
CCCCACGGCCATACTGGCAACCAAGGACACATTCGCATGCTACAAAACCAACATGCGTCTGCAACCATTGGTGCTGTTTGCCAAAGCCCCTTACCGCTACTACTGGACCCGTCCGGCAGACCACATCTCCGGTGATACCAACATGACGCTTTCCATCCCGAACATCGACAGGGACTCAACGATAGTGGTTCGTATAACTGATGGAGACGGCTGTAGGTTCTGGGATACGGTCACCATTTTCAAGAAGCCACTGCCGGTGGTGGACCTGGGTCCTGACAAACGCATCTGTACGTATGACAGCATGAAGTTCGACGCGGGCCATGCCGATACAGTATATTATAGCTGGAACAGCGGGGATACCACCCGAGAGATTACCAAGCATGTGAAAGGCCTATACATCGTCACCATCACAGACACAACCTGGCTGTGTAAACAGAAAGATACGGTAGAACTGTTTGTGAACGATACGGTGGTGAGTATAGCCGGCGCAGACAAAGCCATTTGCCACCAGGATACCATGTTGCTTGCCGCCCAGCACCGCCCTGCGAGCATTTCAGCAAACTATCGGTGGACGAACATAACGACCAATACACTGATGGGGACAAGCTTTTCATATAAGGTGTCACCGAGGAATGTAAACTCACCTGGCGGTGTACCGGTGTACTTCGACTACGAACTGTACACCAAAGTAACGCAGGGAGGCGTTACGTGCGAACACTACGACACGGTGAACATCAAGGTGAATGCATTGCCCCGTGTATGGTGGGACCCCAAGCCACTGAAGAGTCAGTGCCACGCGTTTGGCGACATCCCTCTGTATCCGTTTGTGAACCCCAAGGCAGGCCGCGATATCAGCGTATGGGCCGGTACACGCCGCGTACGTAATAATATGGTAGACAGCTTGGCACCCAACCAGTTTATCTACCGCACGACGAACCTGAGTAACAACAGTCTGCAGAACGGTGTGTTCCGTCAGGATAAGGTATACCTGCGCTACCGCGATACCAATGGCTGTATCAATATAGACAGTACCACTCAGCGCATCAACGGCACACCAATGGTACAGCTTCAGAAGAAGACCTACTGCCAGGATGCAGGGAAGGCGCCTCTGGCCAACAGCATCATCCGCCCCCAGCCGAGTATCAGCGTAAATATAGCATGGAGGGTGCTGGACATCAACAACAGCAAAGACCCCACCACGATATTGTATGAAGACCCTGTGGGCAGCCAGCGCTACTGGATGAACTTTGGAGGCCCGACGGAGGATGACTATGCAGGTATCTACACACTGGAGTACTGCGTAGAAGACAGACTGACCGGCTGCAGGAAGTGTGATACTACCACGGTAGAAGTAATCACCGAACCTACCGTGAAGGTAACATCCCCCAATCCGCTGTGCGTGAACTGGGATACAATAGACCTGAATGACTACGTATTGCTGAACGGCAATCGCCCGAATGAGGGAGATGGCTGGTTCACAGTGCTGGAATACGGGTATGACCGCAGCCACCCGAAGGTGAAAGGCACCACGCTTCCCAAAGGCCACTATTTTGTGCCGTCTTTTGGAGCCAATACGTGGTATATCAAATATAGCAACAACAGCACGGGCTGTTTGAAGGAAGACAGCTTCTATGTGTATGTAAACGATACGCCTGATGCGGTGTTGCTACCTCCGGTAACGCTGTGCAGCACCGATCCGTTGTTTGACCTTGACAGCCGCATCGATGCAGGTAAAACCCGTCCCTTGGGTCAGACCAGCACTTGGACAGGCCCTCAGACCAGCGGTGGCAAGTTCGATCCAAACGTGTCGGGCACCAAGAATGTGGAAGGCCCCTATAACCTGGCATTTACCTACACCGACAACAATGGCTGTTCGGATACGGAACAATACCAGATGTTTGTGCGGATGCGCCCCGAGGTGAGTATAACCACCGCCAAACCGGCAGCGGCCTGCGAAGGCAGTGACTTCGGATTGCAGAGCAGTAAGAAGTTTACAAGCAGCGTAAACTGGCAGAAGATACAGGGCTCGGATGGCAGCATAGACAATGCGGGCGCAGACAACATCGTGTACAAACACGGGTCAGGAGACCAGTCGGCCGGCACGGCATGGCTGAAGGTAACTACAGTGCCCGAGCCGAATGAAGTATGTCCGCAGACCTCAGACAGCATACAGATTATATTGCATCCGTATCCTGTAGTAAGCATGGCCAGCTCATTGCGGGGATGTGCACCGCTTACAGCTAGCTTCAGCGGCATAGAAAGCCGGGGTATCCCTGCGGGCCAGCTGAAATGGCGCTGGGACTTTGGCAACGGCGATACCAGTGATCAGCAGAACCCCACGGGCATCAACTACCCCAATCAGGGCAAATACAGGGTTCAGCTTCGCATCACCAATACATCAGGCAATTGTGCGGTAACGGTAGACAGCATTGATTATGTGCAGGCATACCCGAACCCCACGGCGCTGTTCAGCACCGATCCACCCTTCAAAACCACGGTGGCGCTGCCCAAGTTCAAGACGATCAATCAGAGCAGCATAGCCAGCACGCCATTCAATCCACAGATGAGCTACAAGTGGGACTTTGGCACCTGGTATGATCCGTATGATGATACATTTGTGAGCTTTGAGCCAAGGTATGCCTATGGCAAGGATACAGCCACGTATACCATTCAGCTGGTCGTGACCTCACAGCCGGGCGGATGCACGGATACGTTCAGGAAGGCAGTATTTGTGGGCCCTGATATCATAGTGTGGATACCTGATGTGTTCACCCCAGATGGAGCCGGCCCCGGCAAGAACAACACGTTCAACGTTACGGCCAGCAACTTCAAGGGAATCAATGTAACTGTCTACAACAGATGGGGAGAGAAGTTGTATGAAACCAACGACATCAATAAAGGATGGGATGGAATGGCCAATGGACAGGAATGCCAGTCCGGTGTGTATGTGTATCATGTTGAGGTAACATCCTTCGAAGACAAAGTGTACAAATTTGACGGAACCATTACCTTGCTTAGGTAATGTCCAATAGCATCATCAAAAAAGGCTGCCCAAGGGCAGCCTTTTTTTTGGTTGAATAAGGGCAAAAAAAATTACAACTGTAACGACTTGGCTTCCTGTAAAAGTTTTTCAGGATTAATGGGAACAACCCCTGTGTACTCACACACCAGTCCACCGGCGAGATTACTAAGTTCTGCCATTTGTTTTACGGGGGATTTGAGCGCAAGACACATAGCCGCAACGCTGATAACAGTGTCACCTGCGCCACTTACATCTGCGATGTTTCGTACATGTGCAGGCAACCAATAATATTCATTCTTACTATGGATAAATACGCCACGCTCACTGAGGGTAAGCAAAGATATCTGGTTGTTTAGCCGTTCTTCCAGTTTGTTTACCGCCTGCAGCAATGAGGTTTCATCGGTAGGATCAATATCAATCCCCATACCTTCCTTCAATTCCTTAAGGTTTGGTTTGAAAAGCGTACATCCATTATAAGCGTTGAAATTTTGCTTTTTGGGATCGACCACTACAGGAATCCCGGCTTTTTGGGCCTTGCTGATGAGTTTAGGAATATTCAGTTCATGCAGCACCCCTTTATTGTAATCCTCCATAATAACCACATCGGCCTGCTCGAGTTCACGGGTGAAATGCTCTTCCAGATAATATGTATCTAGGGAATCCAGGTCTGATGTAATTTCATGATCTATGCGCACAATCTGTTTATTATTGCCAATGATGCGCGTTTTGGTGGTGGTTTTGCGTTTTTGACTGTAAACGATGGCCCTGTCGGTTAGCCCTGCTTTTTTAATCAGGTCTTTTAAATCTTCAGCTTCATCATCTTTCCCGATAACCGAGCAAAGGATGGGAATGCCTCCCATAGCATGAATATTCAGTGCAACGTTGCCGGCACCTCCGAGTCGGGCATCGAAACTGTCAGCATCCACCACAGGTACCGGTGCTTCAGGAGACATTCGATTAACACGGCCAATAACGTATTTGTCTACCATAACGTCACCTACAATAAGCACTTTCAATCCCTGAAAGCGGGTAAAAAGTTGATTAAGTTCCTGACTCATCTTGTGTACAAAGTTACAGGTGTTTTGTTCAATTTATCTTGGAAAAGGCATCTTTAAGGCTTGCCACCGCTTTTTCGATTGTATCAATATCTGTTGCATAGGAAATTCTGATACAACCCGGCAATCCGAATGCGGTACCCCCAACACAGGCAACCCCGGCCTCATTAAGCAAATATAAACACAGTTTTTCAGCCGTGTCAATCAGGGTGTTTTCTGCCATTTTACCCAAATAATACGATACATCAGGGAATACATAAAACGCCCCGTCGGGAGTGTCGAATTCAAGCCCTGGAATGGTTTTAAGTAATTCCAAGATGCGGTTTCTTCTGCCCAGAAAGGCCTGCCTCATAACTTCTACCGGCTTTTGGTCACCTTCCAAAGCTGCAATACCTGCCATTTGGGAAATACTGTTTGCACCACTTGTAAAAAGACCCTGCATTTTTTCGCAGGCCGATACCAGCCAGGCAGGGCCTGCGAGGTAACCAATTCTCCAGCCCGTCATAGCATATCCTTTGGCAAGACCATTCACCACAGCAGTTCTTTCTTTCATGCCGGGGAAGGAGGCAATGCTCACATGGGGTCCGCAATAATTGATTTTTTCATAAATCTCGTCACTGATGATGAACACATGTGGATGTTTTTCCAGCACCGCTGCAATGGCTTGTAACTCAGCTTGGTTGAAAACTGCACCGCTGGGATTGCAGGGCGATGAGAAAATGATCAGCTTTGTTTTAGGGGTAATGGCCGTTTCCAGCTGCTCGGCGGTGAATTTGTATTGTTGATCAACCCCCGCCCGTATGACAACGCTTTTTCCACCTGCATATTCAACCATACTCGGATAGCTAACCCAAAAAGGCGCCGGTATAATCACTTCATCTCCGGGATTGATAATGCTGAGAACCGCATTGATGATGCTGTGTTTGGCCCCGTTACTCACAATAATCTCGCCGGGTGTGTAATCAAGTCCGTTTTCGTTTTTCAGTTTTCGGCAAATGGCCTCCCTAAATGGCAGCATGCCCAGCACAGGAGGGTAATGGGTATAGCCGGCCTTCATGGCTTCTGTTGCCGCCTCACAAATATGGGCAGGTGTATTGAAATCGGGTTCACCAATACTCAGACTGATGATGTCTTTTCCCTGCTCTCTCAGCTCTCTGGCCCTTTTGGTCATGGCCAGGGTTTCTGATTCAATGATGTCTGAAATTCGTTGGCTTGCGCTAAACATACTATTTGATAACGCAATATTACCGAAAGCAGCGCAGATAAAGTAATCAAAATTCCTACATTTAAACGAAGCTAAATTGCTTACACCTATTTTTGCCCTACCAAATGAAAATTCTGTTTGTCGCCAACCGTGTGCCGTATCCGCCTTTTCGCGGCGACAAACTTAAGATATGGAATCTGGCAGGTCATCTTTCCAAAGATCATGAGCTGCATTTGTTTACCATTGCCCAAAACCGCGAAGAACTTCAGCACGCAGAAATTCTCAAAACCCGTTTCAAGGAAGTTCATATTTTGTACATGCCTGTCTGGAAAAGCTGGATTAAAACTGCATTTGCCTTATTGAATAAATTGCCGTTCCAGGTTGCGTATTTTCGGTCAAAAGCCGTTCTACATCGTTTGGAGAATTACCTTTCTACGCAGAACTATGACGCTGTGCATGTTCAGCACATCAGAATGGGGTATTATTTCAGAGGGTTACCCAAAAATAAGGTTGTACTGGATCTGCCGGATGCGTTCAGTCTTTATTGGAAACGCAGGGCAGAGCGGGCGGGCTGGCCATGGCTAAAATGGTTTGCAAGTTTAGAGCACAAAAGACTGTACAAATTTGAATCTCGTTTTTTAAATGAGTTTCCGCTAAGTTTGGTGTGCAGTGATGAAGACAGACAATATTTGCTGAATCATTGTAAAGCCAATATCCAAGTGCTGCCAAACGGGGTGGATACCACAGTGTTTTCTCCCAAATCTCATATTGTTTCCAACCCTAAGCGATTGTTGTTTACAGGCAATATGGATTATGAACCCAATGTGGATGCCGTGGAATATTTTTGTAAGGAAATATTTCCTTCAGTTCAAACGAAATTTCCCGATGTTGAATTTGTGATTGCCGGACAAAGGCCTGTTGGTAGGGTTCTGGCACTGGCTAACGATTATATTAAAGTAACCGGTTTTGTTAATGATATTGCAGAAGAATATGCAAAAGCGGGTATTGTAGTAGCTCCTCTTCGTTTTGGCGCCGGAACCCAGAATAAAGTCCTCGAAGCCCTGTCAATGGGAGTACCTGTGATTTGTACCCAGGTGGGTTTTAAAGGACTGGGGCTACAAAATGGGGAAGGAATTGTCATGGCAGGTAATACGGAGTCATTTATAAATGAAATAAACCGTTTACTGGAAAATGAGGACGAGAGAAACCGGCTTGCCGGCAAAGGAATGGAAAAAATCAGGTCTACCTTTGGCTGGGATGCGGTAGCCATTAAACTGAATCAATACCTGGAAGGTTTGACTAAATAAATTGAATATGCGTTTGTTTTTTGGATTGATTTTATGCTGGTGTCAACTGTCTGTGGCCCAACCAACACAATGGATGTTTCCCGATGTGAATCATGGCGCCGTTGTTTCTGTCGATTATAGCAAAAACAATCAATTTTTGCTTACTGGCAGTGTCGATAGAAGTGCCATGCTTTGGAATGTGGAAAAACGCATATTGATACGCACTTTTAATGGGCATTTAGACGGGCTTACGGGTTGTTCTTTTGCCATGTCTGACTCTTTTGTAATAACCGCATCCTATGATAGCAACCTGATCGTTTGGAGGACAAATACCGGAGAAAAAATTAAGGTTATCACAGCTTTCACCGGAATTGTCAATGCAGACAAACTTGGAGAGCGAAATCCATTGAAAACCCCGTTTTCTCTCGATGCTCAGGGGCGAAAACTGTTTTTTTATCAGAAGCAAGTGAATCGCTTTACACTGGTTTGCTATGATTTGAAAACATTGAATCAGTTATGGGCAATACCCGTTTCTGCTCCTGCAAGTAAGCCCGGTGATTTTTCCGGCAGTGATGATGGCGACTGGGTGGTATTGACCGATTACGCAATCAATTCAGCAACGGGAGAGTCAATGCCCTATCTGCGACTGATTTATGCCACTGACACTGCATTGCAATATCGTTGGTGGGGAACGGAGGCTGTTTTTGAAGGTAATGAGTTACTCATGTCAAACGGATACAGTCTTGCCCGATTTAATCCCAAATATGAAACATCGGCATTGCTTACCGTTCCCGGGGGCTATGGTTATTTTAAACAGCTGTTGGGCAATGACAAATGCCTGATGGAGTGTTTTCAGGAAAAAGACAATGGCAATTACATGGTCAGAAACTTTAACCTAAACAGACCTTTTAGTAAGATTCCGGATTCTGTTTCTTACTATCTGTCAGGTAGTTGGGAGTACAGACTTCCTGAGTGGAGGATGGTTGATCTGAAAACCCAAAAATTAAACAGCATCGTTATCGCAGGAGATTCAGGCAGTAATTGGCAGCCGGTTTCACGCATCAATTCTGTCTTGGCAAGGCACGGGATTCTGGCATTTAAATCAAAAAAAGACGGTATCGCATTTTATCATGCTGGAAGCGGCAAAAGTGTTTTTTTAGATCCTTTGAAAAATATCGATATCAAAACGGTTGTGCCAAAGCACAACAGGCAAGGAGCGTTTTTTATTTCCTACGAAAGTGCGGATGGATTTGAATTTGGGGAAATCGTTTTAGATTTTGATGCCGGAACCTGGAAATTTGATAAATTTCACCTGAACTTACTGCATAATAAATCTATATCGGTGGAAGACGATGATGGTGTTCTAACCAATTTATTGTTGTTGCCCTCCGGCTCAAAAGCGATCACATCGGTCAATAATAAAATCATGATAACGGATTATATGACCGGTGAGGTGAAACAGATACCTGTCCCGACATCCGAATTGGGCATACGCAAATTGGGGTTGGCCGCAGTGAATAACACAGGAACCCGCTTCCGTTGTTTTACCGAAAAAAATAATATTTATACCTTCAGCATTAAAACCGGAGAGCCCGTATCCGGCGGTAAAAATGTAAAAAATGAAAAATGGAGATTGCTACCTGATCAGACCCTGTTTGGAACTGAGCTGGTGAGTGTTTCGGCAGATAGTCAATGGGTGGTTTCACTGAAAAACGGAAAAATAAGAATTAACAACGGAAAAAAAGATTTTATTGAAATGCTGGTTGATGCCGGAGCACAGGGCTATGCTGATTTTCAGGTGGTGAATGACCGCTACCTGTATGCCATGGGCAATGATGGTGGATTGCGTGTTTTTACCCTCGATAACGGAAGTCTGTTGTTAACCCAGTGGATGTTTTCCAACGGAGGACTATTTACTGTTTCAGAAGATGGCCGGTACGATGCCAATGCGCAGGCCTTGAGGTTGTTATACGGAGTGAATAAAAATGAAATCAAGCCCTTCAGTGATGTGGGATTGCAATTTACACCAGGGCTGAGAAAGCTAATTATCCGGCAATAATTGGCTGGCCGTTAGAAATTGATTAATTTCACGGCCCATGAAAAAAGGAATTTTTATCATAGTTGGTCTTGGTATTCAGGCGTTAGGCCTCAATGCACAGGATAGCTTGTCTTCCGAGGTTCTAAACGCATTTCAGTTCCGCAGTATTGGCCCGGCAACCACCGGAGGGCGTATCGTAGATATTGCGGTAAATCCCAATAATTACAGCGAATACTACCTCGCTGTTGCTTATGGTGGAGTATGGAAAACCCGAAACAACGGAACAACCTTTGATCCCATTTTTGACGGTTATGGCACCCAAAGTATCGGTTGCCTGGCATTGGATCCACAAAATGCCAATACGCTGTGGGTGGGAACCGGTGAAAACAACAACCAGCGCAGTGTGGGCTACGGAAACGGCATTTATAAAAGTCTGGATGGTGGCAAATCCTTTACCAATATGGGACTTAAAGCCAGTGAACATATTGGGATGATTAAGGTGCACCCCAACAACAGCAATGTTGTTTATGTAGCGGCATACGGACCATTATGGAAAGAGGGAGGAGAACGTGGTTTGTATAAAACCGAAGATGGCGGCAAAACCTGGAACCGCATCCATCATGTGAGCGATAATACCGGCTGCAACGAAGTGCATCTGGATCCCAGTAACCCTGATATTGTGTACGCGGCTTTTCACCAGCGCAGAAGACATGAATGGACATACCTGGGCGGTGGTCCCGAAAGTGCACTGTACAAAAGCACCGATGCCGGCAAAACCTGGAGAAAGCTATCAGGCGGACTTCCCGGTGGTGATGTGGGAAGAATTACCCTGTGCATAGCCGCCAAAAACAGCCATCGTATTTATGCGATGGTAGAAGCCCAGGCGGGCAAATCTGGGGTGTATGTGAGCGATGACAAAGGGGAAAGCTGGAGCAAAACCAACGATTTCTCTACGGCAGGTAATTATTACCAGGAAATCATGGCCGACCCTGCAGATCCAAACCGCATTTTTATCATGGATACCTGGCTGAAATGGAGTAAGGACGGCGGAAAAACCGTTAGCAGTGTGGGCGAAAAATGGAAGCACGTAGACAACCACGCCATTTGGATTCAGCCCGATAATACCGCACATTGGATTGTAGGTTGCGATGGCGGTTTGTACGAAACCTGGGATGAAGGCAAAAGCTGGATTCATAAAGACCACCTGAACATAACCCAGTTTTACCGCGTTACCGTTGATAATTCAGAGCCGTTTTACTACGTGTATGGAGGCACCCAGGACAATAATACATTGGGTGGTCCGTCTGCCAATGCAAGTGCCAACGGAATTCCAAACAGTGACTGGTTCATTACCGTGGGCGGTGATGGTTTCAAAACCCAAGTGGATCCTACCGATCCCAATATCGTTTACAGCCAGTGGCAATATGGTGGACTTATCCGCTATGACCGCAGAACCGGCGAGCAGATTGATATCAAACCCATTCCAGGACTGGGTGAAAACGGCTTGCGCTGGAACTGGGATGCACCATTGATTATTAGTGCGCACAACCCAAAGCGTTTGTATTTCGCTGCCAATAAGGTGTATCGCAGCAACGATCAGGGAAACAGCTGGGAAGCCATCAGCCTCGATTTGAGCCGTGGCGTTGACCGCAATAAATTGCCCGTAATGGGGAAGGTGTGGAGCATGGATGCCGTGGCCAAAAACCAAAGTACATCCATATTTGGTAATATCATGTGGCTGGCCGAAAGCCCCAAGGACGAAAACCTGTTGTATGCCGGTACCGATGACGGATTGATTCAGATTACCACCGACGGCGGTAAAACCTGGAATAAAACTGCTAAGTTCCCCGGCATCCCCGATATGACGCTGGTAAGCTGCATTGCGCCGTCGCAATTCAACAGAAATGTGGTGTATGCAACGTTTGATAACCACCGTCAGGGCGATTTTAAACCCTATGTGCTGAAAAGTACCGATGCCGGCAAAACGTGGACATCCATCGCTTCTAATCTGCCTCAGAACGGCTCGGTGAAAACCTTTGCCGAGGATTTTGTGAGTGAAAATCTGTTGTTTGTTGGAACCGAGTTTGGCTTTTTTGTCTCCAATAATGGCGGTAAGAAATGGACACCCTGGACTTCAGGACTGGCGCCCACTGCCATCAAGGATATTGCCATTCAGAAAAGAGAACAGGACATTGCCCTGGCAACCTTTGGCCGCGGTTTTGTGATAATGGATAACTATGCGCCACTGCGTGAAGCAACCCCGGAGAATCTGGGTAAAGACGCCTATATTTTCTCGGTTAAGCCCGCCAAAATGTTCATTCCCCGTTCTCCGTTGGGAGGCAGGGATAAATCATCCAAAGGGGCTTCTTACTTCAATGCGCCCAATCCTGCTACCGGTGCGGTAATTCGCTATCACTTGAAAAACGAATACAAAACCATCAAGGAATTTAGGCAGGGTAGGGAAGCCAAGGCCAAAAATGCATTTTATCCTTCAGTCGATTCCATGAGAATGGAAGCCAGGGAAGAGCAGCCATTTGTTTTATTGGTAATTGCCGATGAAAAAGGCCGTGAGGTTAGAAGGATTAAATCTTCAGCCAAAAAGGGGATGGGCAAAGCCGAGTGGGATCTTCGCTATGCCAGTACCAATCCGCTTACACAAGGCCCCAGAGATTTAAGCAATCCCTACGTAGAGCCCGATTACGGTCCTTTTGTAGCGCCAGGCAATTATCAGGTTTCGCTGTATCTGGTGAAAGACGCCGAAATGACACCCATGGGCAATAAACAAACCATTTCGGTGGATTATCTGGTGAAACCCACACTGACAAGCTTCCCGGCTGAAGAAAGGGCTAAAATCGTGGATGAGATTGCAGAAACACGCCGAAATATATCAGCAGCAGCCGAATACATGAATGATGCTTCCAAAGGCCTGCAATCGGCCAAAAACGCCCTGTTTAGCATGGGTGTGGATGCCGGATTGATGAAAGAAATTTCAGACCTGCAGCTTTCGCTGGAAAAATTGAATATCCGCCTGAATGGCGATGGTTTGCTGGCTTCCAAAGAATTTGAAACCGCTCCCGGCATCTACGATCGCATTGAAACCGCGGTGTACGGCATGGTGTATAGCAGCAATGGTCCCACCTTGACGCATGTAAATGCTTTCCGCGAGGGTAAAAAAGAATTTACCAACTGGGTAGCCGAATTAAAGCAGGTTCACGACCGTATGCAGGCGCTCAATAACAGACTGGATGCCGCCAAGGTGCCTTATACGCCGGGTAGGACCTTCTTTTTTGAGGTAAAGTAATGGCGGCAAGCAAGCCCGCTAATGTTGATGCGTACATGTCCTGTTTGCCACAGGAACATGTGCCATGGCTGATGCAATTGCGCCACACCATCCAACAAACAGCGCCGGATGCCGAAGAAGGCATATTCTGGAACATGCCGGGTTATAGGTGGAACGGGCCGTTGGTGTACTTTGCGGCCTACAAGCACCATGCGGGATTTTATCCTGGTCCGGATGCCATCACCGCCTTTGCGGAGGAATTGTCTGCGTTCCAAACCAGCAAAGGGGCCATACAGTTTCCTTACGGCTGCGAGTTGCCACTGGACTTAATAGCAAAATTGGTACAATACCGCATGCAGCAGAACCTTGAAAAGCAGGCGGGTAAGAAGAAAAATAACTTGTAAAAGCCAGCTCCCCGAAGTCTCCCGACTTCGGGGAGTTTTTTTAAAACACGTACAACCCCTTTATTTTTTTGCAAAAATTATAATCTTTTACTATATTTGGAATTAATACGCATATTTTAATCTATAATAATGTGTATTTAAAATTGAACCGATAAAAAAGGGCAAAACTATGATTGACATTAAATTATTTGAAAGTAAGAAAGTTCGCACCCACTGGGATGGTGAAAACGAAAAATGGTATTTCAGCATTGTTGATATTATTGGGATTTTAACTGACCAGCCCTCGTCCGACAGAGCAAGAAACTATTGGAAGGTATTGAAAAGTAGACTGTTAAAGGAGGGTAATGAAACGGTTACAAATTGTAACCAGTTGAAATTACAGGCAGAGGACGGTAAAATGCGATTGACGGATGTTGGAGATGTTGAGCAAATATTTCGATTGGTACAATCCATTCCATCACCCAAAGCAGAGCCCTTTAAACAATGGCTGGCAAAAGTGGGTTACGAACGTTTGCAGGAAATACAAGACCCGGAAATGAGCCTGGACAGAGCAAGGGTAAACTGGCAAAAACTCGGAAGAAGCGAAAAATGGATACAGCAAAGAATGACGGGTCAGGAAACCCGGAATAAATTAACCGATTATTGGAAAGAAAGCGGTGTTCAAAGATCTGATGAATTTGCATACTTAACCAACATCATTCACCAGGAATGGACAGGATTAACGGTAAAGAAGCACAAAGATTTAAAAGGATTGAAATCGCAGAACCTGAGAGACCACATGAGTGAAGCGGAATTGATATTTACGGCATTGGCCGAACTTTCAACCCGACAAATAGCCGAAACAGACAGTGCAAAAGGGGTGGCCGAAAATACCATTGCCGGGAAAAAAGGAGGCAAAATTGCCAAAGATGCACGGCTGGCATTGGAAGAAAAAACAGGCAAAAAGGTGATTACCGAAGATAACTTTCTTCCACCAACGAAAAATAAGAAGCTCAATAAGTAGAACTGCCTTGTAATTAACCAAAGGCCATTGTCTGCTACCCGAAGTCTCCCGACTCTGCTAACCGAAGTCTCCCGACTTTGGGGAGCTGATCCAAGGTGTATTTATTTTATGTAAAAACTATTTTTAAAACCTCATCTAGTTTAAACCACAGGCTTCTACCAAAGGTAATCTGTTGAATAGATAATAAAGTGCATTGTCATTATTAAGCACAATTATATTTACCTGAGGATAAGCTTTATTAAGAGTTTTGATTAACCTTCGTGTTTGTCTAATAAGGCTATTCCCAGACAATACAACAATATAATTTTTAATGTAATTTATACTGTCATATTTTAAATTTGATTGTTTAAGTAACAAAGGAAGTTTCAACCTTCTGCAAATTGAATCTTTTATAGCACTTCTAAAAGGAAAGCTATCGAATGTGCCATTCTTCCAATTAAGATTAGGAAACCCGCCGAAATAACAATTACTGGATATACTCATACATTGATTGCTATCATAAGCCAATACGACAATAAACTGTCCCATCGCTTTCAAAAACTGCTTATTTCTCGATAAGTTCATCATTTCTACCATATAGGAGGAGTCCAGCGTACCTATCATTTGCACCTGCTGACGACTGATTCTTTTTTTCCAGCGTGCTTCACTTCTTTCATCCAATCTTTCTAGATTCCTATAGCCATAAGCTATTTTTCCCATGGTAGTGCAAGCCACCATGGGAAAAATAGAAATTACAATTAGAATTCTAATTCTGTATAATAGCATTGACAACAATCTTACCAAACGAAAATTCAGAGGAGTTATTTAATTCATAATTGCCGCTAGGGATTGTAATCGAACTTACTCCCCAATAATTACAAATTGACTGCGAAAAGGTAACGTTTCCAGAAACCGGCACAAAGGGATTAGGCATTATTGAATTATTAGAAATTGCCGTTTCCTGTGTGAATTCAAGAATTAGTTGGCCATTATTATTGAATGACATCCATGCAATACCCATATCATTGCCACCTTGAGCTGCTTCTGTTGCTTCAATGACAAAACATGCGCAAATGCCGAGCGGGCAAGGACAACCAGGACATACACAATCAGTACAAGTACAAGATGGATGACCATTCTGCGGGTTAATTACCGCTTCATGTCGAAGGGCAAACCTTACTTTCTTCTTGGGTTTATTTAAATCTGGAATTTGCCTTACATTTAACTGTGAAGAGTTTACGTTTGATAGTGCATTTGATGTTTCATGACTAAATGAACACAAAGTTACCATCGCCAAAAGAGTTAAAATACTTTTCATTTTGATTTACCTTAATATTGTTATTATTGTTACAAATCCTACTCACTCACGTATTTCGGATACACGCCCAGCAGAACGCCCTGTTGGGAAGGCTTTTAAAGAAATCCGGCCGGAATTCTTGTTTTTACAAGCCAGGTGGGCGTTCTTCGCAGATGTATTTAGCGATACAATGCAAGTTCGGAGTGATGGGTGCGAACTGCAAGGAACCCCTTTCGGGGCAGTATATGCTGAAGAACACCATCACATGTTCCTGTATGTACCGGCTTGCCAATCTCGTTTTCCCGGGAAAACCTAATTGTAAACCTGAAAGCCTTTGGTTGAAATTTGCACTTCTTCTTTCGGCTTTGTTGAACGAATTAAATCTAATATTTTTGATTAATCAAGTTTTTGGTTTGAGATGTTTTCCACATTGCTTTTAGAGGTAATTAGTATTAAATACTCAACGCCCCCGCCCGGATGAAATTCATTTCTTTGATTATCAGAGTTTTAATATTTAACGTGTTGACTAAAATTGGTAAAACAATGTGGAAAACTAAAGATGATTTATGATCAGCTCCCTGAAGCCTCCCGACATGATTGAAAGAGGAGAAAAAATATTACATTAACGAACATTGAGAAGATTGCTAAGCCAGCTCCCCGAAGTCTCCCGACTTTGGGTTTTATTTTTTAACACCTCAAACCCATCAATACGCCCTTTCCTGTAACCACGTAGCCAATGCCCTCAAGTGTGTAGTATCTACGTGATGTTTCTGCAAGGTATCCAGTGTTTTTAAGGCTTCATGGTAATACGCTTCCGATTTGGCTTTTAATTGTTTATCCAGGTTCATCTCCACCAACACTGTAAGTGTGGGTGCTACCCGCATTTCGCCCTCATACCGGTTCCAGATATCATCAATTTTCCCATCTACATTTCCCTGAATGTACAGCCACGTTTTCTTGCCCTCGGCAATATCTCCGCCAGCCATTTTGCCCGTTTGGTCAGGGTTGCCAAAGGCATCCAGCCAGTCGTCCTGCAATTGAAAACTCAGCCCAAGCTGTATAGCAAAATCATAAAGCAGTTGCTGCACCTCGGCCGAAGCACCCGCGCACATACCGCCGCCCTGCAGACTGCAACCCAGCAACACCGCGGTTTTTAGGCGAATCATTTCCAGGTAATCGGCCTCGGTAACCTGGCTTTTTACCGCTGAGTCCATATCCAGCTGCTGTCCTTCGCAAACTTCCCTCGCGGTTTTGGAAAGCAATTGCAGCAGTTGCATTTTTTGCAAATAATTAGAATGTAGCAAACCTTCATACACGGCAATCAGCATATTGTCACCGGAAAGGATCCCTTCCGCAATACCCCATTTTTCGTGCACCGTAGGCATGCCGCGCCGCGTGGGGGCGTTGTCCATAATGTCGTCGTGCACCAGCGTGAAATTGTGAAACACCTCCACCGAATGTGCCCATAACAGTGCATCTTCAGGTCGGCCGCCGCAGGCTTCCGCACCCAGCAAGGCCAGAAGGGGACGCACACGCTTGCCGCCCAGCTCCATGATGTAATTCATGGGCTTATACAATGTATCAGGGTGTCCGGAAAATCTGTTTTTGTTCAGATAATCGGCATAAAGCGATGATAAATGCTTGAGGTTTTCCAACCCTGCGAAGTTACAATAAAGGCGCGTTTTTTGGCGTATTGGCAGAACAGGTGGAAAACATGCCTGACGGATATAATCCTTTGTTTGTTCACTTTGCCCTTACTTTGTGGTCACAATGCGCGTTTACCCCAACATTCTGAAAACCATCGGCAATACACCGCTGGTGAAAATCAACCGCATCACCCGCGATCTACCCTGTGAGGTTTATGCCAAGGTGGAAACCGTCAATCCCGGCAATTCCATCAAGGACCGAATGGCGCTGAAAATGATTGAAGATGCCGAAAAATCGGGCCTACTGAAACCCGGAGGAACCATTGTGGAGGGCACCAGCGGCAATACGGGCATGGGACTGGCCATTGCGGCCGTTATCAAAGGATACAAATGCATTTTCACCACCACAGACAAACAAAGCAAGGAAAAAGTAGATGCCCTGAAAGCGTTTGGCGCTGAGGTCATTGTTTGTCCTACCGATGTGGAACCCGAAGATCCCCGCAGCTATTACAGCGTAAGCACACGGCTGGCCAAGGAAATTCCCAATGCCTGGAAACCCAATCAGTACGACAACCTGAGCAATTCGCAGGCGCATTATGAGCAGACAGGCCCGGAAATCTGGGAACAAACCGAAGGTAAAATCACGCACCTGGTGGTGGGTGTGGGCACAGGCGGCACCATCTGTGGAACAGGAAAATACCTGAAAGAGAAAAATCCCAATATTCAGATTTTGGGCATCGATACCTATGGCTCGGTTTTCAAGAAATACAAGGAAACCGGCATTTTCGACAAAAACGAAATCTATCCCTATATCACTGAAGGCATAGGAGAGGACTTTCTGCCAGCCAACGTGGATTTCAGCATCATCGATTACTTCGAAAAAGTGACCGACAAGGACGCTGCGGTGATGACGAGACGCATTCCACGCGAAGAGGGGATTTTTGTGGGAAACAGTGCAGGATCCGCCATGGCCGGACTGATGCAAATGGCAAACCGCTTCAAAAAAGGCGATGTGGTGGTGGTGATATTCCACGACCACGGCACGCGATATCTGGGTAAAATGTTCAATGACGACTGGATGCGCGACCGCGGTTTTCTGCCCACTGCACCGAAAGCCATCGCGCTGGATCTGGTGAAAGGCCACAGCCATCTGCCCCTTGTGACAGTGAAGGAAACGGATACCTGCGAAACGGCTTTTGCCATCATGCAGAAATACGGCATTTCACAAATTCCGGTAACCAACGAACAGAAGATCTTTTCCGGAGCCCTGGAAGATGCAGGACTATACGCAGCCTTGCTAAAAAACCGCGATTTGATGCAGTCTCAGGTGAAAGATGTGATGCGTAAGCCATTTCCCATTGTTTCCTATTCCGATACCATAGACCATGTTTCTGCGCTGATAAACAAAGACAACAATGCCGTGCTGATGATGGATCTGGGTGGAAATTGGCACATCATCACACGCTACGATGTGATTGGTGCCATGAGTGAGTAAATATCATGCCACTGCGTATAGATCAGATGGGCAGGAGGGTAGAGGTACCTGAAAAACCCAGACGCATTATTTCGCTGGTACCCAGCCAAACCGAATTGCTGTATGATTTAGGCCTCAAGGAGTTAATTGTTGGCCAAACCCTTTTCTGCATTCATCCTCAGGAACATTTTAAAACCGCACGGAAAATCGGGGGCACCAAAAAGCTCAACATTCAGGCCATACGCGATTTGCAGCCCGATTTAATTATCGGAAACAAGGAGGAAAACGATCAATCTCAGATACAGGAATTGGAAAAAGAGTTTCCGGTGTGGTTGAGCGATATCTTCAATTTGGAAGATGCGCTGCAGATGATTAAGGAACTGGGTGAAATCCTTAACCAATCTGATAAAGCCCATGCCATCGCGCTAGAGATACAGCAGGAATTTGCATCGCTAAAAAACATAAAAAAGACAGGGAAAAAGGCCTTGTACTTTAACTGGCGAAAACCCTACATGGTGGCAGGAAGAAACACCTTTATTCAGGATATGCTGCAATACTGCGGTCTGGAAAACGCCATTACAGAACCGGATTCTCGATATCCGGAAATAAGCCACGAATTAATTTCATCGTTTAAACCCGATTTTATTTTCCTTTCCTCTGAACCCTATCCTTTTAAAGAAGAACATATTGCAGAATTGTCCGCTTTGTGCACCAAGGCAACAATTAAAATAGTGGATGGTGAAATGTTCAGCTGGTATGGCAGTCGGCTGAGGGAAGCAGCAAGTTATTTTAGACGCCTGATTGCGTAATTGTTATCAAATTCCAAACGGCATATTAATTGTCTGTGATGTGAATTTAATGTGAAATATGACCCTGTTATCATGCAGAAATTTGATTCATGGAAAACACTACATGCAATCACTGCGGATCCTATGGGATGATCCTAAACATTCACGGTTGTTATCACTGTTCGGTTTGTAAATGTGTAATTTTTCAGGAGCAGGATGTTCAGGAACAGGATTTTTTTGACGAGGACTACTGCGATATTGAATATGTATCACGCGTTACTTTCCACACAGATAACAATCGGTATGCGATGGGATTCGCTGCCGGGATGTGATCATCTTGTGTATTAAATGAAATAGACATTGGCTGAAATTTGTGGCATGAAACCCACATGTTGCGACTTTTGCGGTCTGCAGGCAGAGATGATTTTTGTTCATAGCCATTATCAGTGTCCACGCTGTGGTATCAATGTTGCCCCATGCTGTCAGGGAGAGCAGTGCGAATGGGAAGACCCTGTCATGCCTGAAGAAAAACCAAAGGAGCACAGTCAAAATCAAAAAACCTGAATTTTCTTTTTTTATTATCCGTTTTTCCGTATTTTTGCCGCCCCTTAAAGGAGGAACTATTCATTGAGTAACGATCAAATTCAAAATCCGGAAGAAGAATCAGCTGAAGTTACGGCTGCACCTTCCACCTCAAAATCTACCCCATCTTCTACAAAAACAAAATCATCTGTGTCGGATCACGAAGATTTCGACTGGGATGCTGACGAGGCAGGTTTCCAGACTTACAATTCTGACGAAAAGAAGAAACTGGAAGACGCCTACATGCAGTCATTCAATCCCGTGGCAGAAAAGCAGGTTGTGAAAGGCCGCGTAGTCGCCATTAATGAAAAAGATGTTGTAGTAAACATTGGTTTCAAGAGTGACGGCATGGTATCGCGTCAGGAATTTAGAGACATGCCTGATCTGGCCGTTGGTGACGAAATTGAAGTATTCGTAGACATTGCAGAAGACCGTTTGGGTCAGCTGATTCTCAGCCGACGCAAAGCCATGCAGGAAACTGCCTGGGATAAAATTATTGAAGCCCACAACTCGGATGTGGTGGTTACAGGTTATGTGCGCTCACGCACCAAAGGAGGTCTGGTAGTGGATGTTTTTGGCATCGATACCTTCCTGCCCGGCTCACAGATCGATACCAAACCCGTGCGCGATTACGACCAGTATGTCGGTAAAAACATGGACTTCAAAGTGGTAAAAATCAACGACGTTTTCAAAAACGTAGTAGTTAGCCACAAAGCCCTGATCGAAGACGATATCGAAGCTCAGAAGTCTGAAATCCTCAGCAAACTTGAAAAAGGTCAGGTAATTGAGGGTGAAGTGAAAAATATGACTTCATTCGGTGTTTTTGTTGATCTGGGAGGAATTGACGGCCTGCTGCATATCACCGATATCAGCTGGGGTCGTATTAATCACCCTGAAGAAGTATTAAAGCTGGGTGATAAAATCAATGTTGCCATCCTTGATTACGACGATAGCAAAAAACGTATTTCACTGGGCTTGAAGCAACTGACGGCTCATCCATGGGATAGCTTGGCAGCTGATATCAACGAAGGCAGCAAGGTGAAAGGTAAAGTGGTTAGTGTGGCCGATTATGGCGCGTTTATCGAAATCAGCACCGGCGTTGAAGGCCTGGTTCACGTGAGTGAAATGAGCTGGAGCAGCCACCTGCGCAATCCTTCAGAATACCTGAAGGTGGGCGAAGAGGTTGAAGCACTGGTGTTAAACCTTGACCGCAATGAACATAAAATGAGTTTGGGTATCAAGCAGCTTACCCCTGACCCATGGGTTACCATCGAAAACAAATATGCGCTGGGAACCAAACACAGCGGCGTAGTTAAGAATCTTACATCATATGGTCTGTTCCTCGAACTGGAAGAAGGTATCGACGGACTGGTTCACGTGAGTGATCTTAGCTGGAATAAGAAAATCAAGCACCCAAGCGAATTCGTGAAAAAAGGCGAGCGCCTGGATGTAATTGTTCTTGAGGTTGACAAAGAAAACCGTCGTTTAAGCTTAGGACACAAGCAGCTTGAAGAAAACCCCTGGGATACATTTGAAACCATCTTCACCGTAGGTTCAGTACATG
>CANMCY010000030.1 GCA_947496375.1 Flavobacteriales bacterium | reverse complement strand
GGGCCAGCCGGTGCGATCATTGGGTTCTACCCTGTTGCTGTCGGGGGTATACCATTTATTACCCAACGTAGCATTGCGGTAGTTGTATCCCGAACCTCGCAATGGAAATCCGGAAAAGTCATTGGCACTGGTGGTCCATGAAGCCGTAATTGACCCATCGGGGTGCATCAAAAGGCGGTGTGGCATTGCATAATTGCTTTGCAAGTCATAATAAGACGTTCCAATTTTGATAAAATTGGTGTAAGCGACACCGCGTGAATTAATTTTAGCACCCGTAGAGTGACCGCCATTATCGGGAATGTCGTGATAAACCTTGCCTCCCCCTTTTTTCATTGGGACTGAGGCACCGGCATCAAGTGAAATTTTAACCCCCTGTGCCTTGAGTGAAAAGCAGGCGGCGGTTAAACTCAGTAAAAAGTATAATTTCTTCATAGGTAAGTTGATATTGAATGCAAATTAACATTTTTTTCATATACCAATCCACTTATTACCGTATTGGAAATATCAATTTTTTAAAATACCGAGCACAGCTTCCACCAAGAGGTCTCCATCATCGGCACTTCCTCTGTGAACACCTTTGAGTCGCAGATCCAAAAATTTGATTTGACCGAGCGCTTTTTCAAGGTCATTCATGTTATAATTTCGGGCTGCCAGGCGGTAATCCTTCACAAAATAGGGATTTACCCCCAGTTCAGAGGCCATTTCCTGATCGCTTTTAGACATTAGGTAATGGGCTGAAACTACTTTATTAAAAAAACCAAACAAGACGGGTACTACTCGATGAATCTCACCTCTTTCTGCACGCACACCCATCTGATGGGCTATCTGAATACTTCGGTTAAAGTCTTTCATTCCCAGTGCCGATTGCAGTTCAAACACATTGTATTCGCGGTTAAAACCCACCTGCTGCTCTACATGGTGTTGCCTGATAAATTCATCTTTAACCGTAATGAACATTTTCTCCAGCTCATTATGAATGAGGGTTAAATCGGCCCCTAGCAGATCCACCATCATGTCTACTGCGGCATTATCTATACTGCGGCCATTAAGATGACAAAACTGAGGAATCCAACCTTTTACCTGGTAATCACGCAGCTTATCTGCCGTGTATACAATTCCTTTGGCTATGGCCTTGTAAACCTTGGTTCTGCTGTCCATTTTGCCATTTTTATAGGCGATTACAAAAATGGTGCTTGACAGAGGAGCTTCCAGGTAAGGCAAAAGAATGTCCCAGTTTTCCAGGTTCTGTGCTTCTTTCAAAATCACCAGCTGAAAATTACTCATCATCGGATACCGTCTTACAATGCCGGCCAGCTCTGCGGATTTTATTTCCTTTCCATATACAATGGTTTGATTAAAGCTGCGCTCTGCCTCGGTCAAAACACCCTCTTCAATTTTTGCCGTTAATGCGTCAATAAACCAGGTTTCTTCTCCCTGTAACAAAATCAGGGGCGCCCAGTCTTTTGCCGTAAATCGCTTGCTAAGACTGATAAATTGGTCTATGGTTCCTGACTGTTTTGACATTTTGTGTTAATTTCACGGCGTTGGAAACACTTCATTTTCCTGATTACGAATTTACGATTCAAATCGTTGGACAAAAAAAACAGATTTTTGACCCGGTACGAAAAAAATTTATCCCCCTTACACCGGAGGAATGGGTCAGACAGCATGTAATCCGGCATTTGCATGCGCATTTTGGTGTGTCATTTTCCATGATTTCTGTGGAAAGAGAGCTCCAGTTCAATGGATTAAAAAAGCGTTTTGATGTAATGGTTTCGTGCCGTGACCGGCCTTTTTCCTGTTTGGTGGAGGTGAAAGCGCCGGATGTTAAAATCACCTCCGAAACCATTTTGCAGGCATCGGTTTACAATAAATCATACAATTGCCCGTGGCTGTGGGTAACCAATGGACACCATCATGCATGGTTGCAATTTGAAAATAATTCACTGAAACCGGCTGAGCCCCCTTTGGACCTTTGCGGTTTACCATAAATCTTCCAGCCACTCATCCCTGCCAGAGGTAAACTTTACCACAGGATCGCAGGCAGCATTGCTGAAAGGATTAAAATTGATCTGAAAATGTTGGGATTTGTCGTTTCCTGTTCCTGTCGAAAAGCAGGGAAAGCAATTCTGAGTGCGAATTACATTATAGTGATACAAATCCTGTCCTGTAAGCGTAAAATCTGCATCCCAGTCCACTTTTAATTTGGCGCTACGGGTGGTTTGCCCTTGCGGATCCAATTGAATGGTACCATTCACATCAAAAGGGTAAGAATTAACCGGTGTTTTAATTTCCGCAGTACCAACTATTTCAATGGAATATGCGGAGCTTGCCCACAAGGTTAGCTTACCTGCAAAATAAACCGGACCTTTATTCCCAAAAACAGCAAAACTATCTGTAGGTCGAGCCATAAACCAACAGGTATCCTGGAATCCATTCATTCCATATCCATTTTTTATCAGGCATTTTCCCTTTCGGGTCAATCCATCCGGACAAACAATTCCGGCTTTGTAATCAAACCAGATACCGCTATCGGTGAGCACGAGGAATGGCACAACTGATCTGGAATTCCCCCAGTCTCTCAACACCTCTGCCGTGGGCAGAAAAGCGTGTGCCGCCATGCCCTGAAATGCAATGGCATTATCAATGGCGGGATCAAATGATGACCTAATATCTTCTGTCTTACGACATCCGCCGAATAGCATCAGTGTGGCAAAAAACCATAAAACGTTCCGCATCAGGCAAAAATAGGGGAACTAATGTTTCAGGCCAACCTGCTTTAGCGCACCTTGAAATTAACGCTGCGATTGCCATAAATAGCTTTGGCAGTGCGGTCACAAGCAGCATTATTGAAGGGATCAAAGTCCACTTCCAGAGGGTTGCGGGAATCTTCGTTTTCAATGGCAATAACCCCTTTCACAAAGGTTCTTGCACATCCCTGCTGCAGTCTTTTCAGCAAGGGAGTTGTGATATTCCAATTGTAGGCATCCCCATCTCGGTTTACTCCGCTTCCTTTGCCGGTAACTTCATATTCATCACCCCAAATTCCGTATGTGCTCTGACCCGAAATCTTGGTTACATTGCGAACACCATTATGTGATGCTGTTTTACCATCACTAAAAATCAATTCGCTGTTTTTTACAATAATTTCGAAAGCATAGGTAGCAGTGCGCTTTACAGAAATGTCGGTGATTACCTGTGTCATACTTGTTCCGTCACCGCAGTAATAAAGATCTGAAGCAGTAGTGGTAACCGTGGCCACAGCGCCTACAGCGTTATACGGATAAGTAACAGAGATGCGAACTTTACCTGCCCTGTATCTTCCATCACCACACAGTTTCCCTTTGGGAGCTGAGGTACTCAAAGGACCAAAATCCAGCTCATACACTTTGAGAGTACTCACAGAATCTATCCACCTGAAGGTTGCACCCGCCGGAACCACCGTTGACTGAAGGTTGGTTTCGTTCATGTCATCAGAAACATCAAACAGCCCGGCTGCCTCTGTTTCCGAAGCAGTAAAATCTTCAGCACTGGTTATATTGTCGCGTGCATCCTGCAACATTTTGCTACAGGCATTCATACCCAATAGCAGCACTGCTGAACTTAACCACAATACAGTTGATTTACCCATTTTCTTCATTGTTATTGCTCTTTCAACATATAAAACAGCAATATTTCAAATTACCCCCAAAAACAATCAGTAATTTAATACATTGAGTAACACTTTACAGATATGTCGGATTTCTTCCATGGAAATACTGAGAGGCGGAGCGATGCGCAAGGCATGGGGAGCATATAAAAACCAGTCGGTAAAGACTCCTTCTTTTAATGCATTTTTTATCACATTTTTGCATGTAAGATCGCTATCCAAATGGGCTGCCAGCAATAACCCATTCCCTTCTACTCTTAGTATTTTGGGATGAATCAGTAATTCCCTGAACAATTTTTCTTTTTCTTTCACCTGATAAACACTCAGATTTTCAGCGGTTATATTCACCGCTGCAGTTGCTGCGGCGCAGCAAACAGGATGACCGCCAAACGTGGTTATATGTCCCAGCACCGGATTTTCAGACAAACAATGCATTACATGTTTATTGGCAATAAACGCACCCATGGGCATTCCCCCGCCAAGTGCTTTCCCGAGCACCAGTATGTCTGGAATAATATCGTATTGTTCAAAAGCAAACATGCTGCCGGTGCGACCCATGCCTGTCTGTATTTCATCAACAATCATCAGTGCACCGGTGCGGTTACAGAACTCACGAACAGCCATTGCATATTCTCTTGAAACAGGTATGGAACCACGTTCTGCCTGAATCAGCTCCAGCACAATGGCCGCAGGCACCTCATTCATTTCATTCAACGCAACGATATCATCCGCCTCTAAAAACCGAATATCGGGCAGTAGTGGCCTGTATGGACCGCTGTAATACTCGTTACTCATTAAACTCAGCGCACCCTGGGTACCGCCATGATACGCATTGGTTTGTGCCACAAAAACCGATCTGCCGGTGTATCGTTTGGCCAGTTTCATGGCTCCTTCTATGGCTTCGCTTCCTGAATTTACGAAATAGAAATTATCAAGGCAAGATGGCAAAACCTTTCCCAACGCTTCGGCCAGATGAATTTGAGGACTCTGTACCACCTCACCATACACCATCAGGTGCATGTATTGCTGCAACTGGTTTTGAATGGCCTCCAAAATCTCCGGATGCCTGTGTCCCAGCGATGAAACGGAAATTCCGGAAATCAAATCAAAATACCGTTTGCCTTCCGAATCAAACATATAATGACCTTCAGCACGTGCTATGTCCAGTAACAATGGGGCATCACTGGTCTGAGCCAGATGTTGCAAAAAAAACTGTCTGTTACCGATGTGCGGCATTCAATGCGGCTGTTAATAAATGGAAACCAGTCGATCCAGTGAGCGAAAAAACTGCTCTGTAGGTTCATTTCTGTTCCAGATAACCTTGGCTCTGCTATAGTATGGCCTTCTTTTTTCGTTGAGTTCAGTAATTTGATTACCCAGGTTTTGATTTTGAGCCAACAGGGGTCGGGTTTCTTTACCTGCTTCAAGGCGTCTTTCAATCTCGGATAGTTCTGTATTCAGGTACACAGTGAGGCCGTTGCGACCCATGTTTTCCATGTTTTGGTCCCAGGTCGGGGTACCGCCCCCACAGCTGATAACGCATTGTTTATAGGAAAAAGTAACTTTCAGATATTTTTGTTCTATGGATCGAAAACCCTCCTCTCCCAGCGTTTCAAAAAGTTGAGCTATGGTTTGTTTTTCATTCTTTTCAATGAGCTCATCCAGATCAATAAAATCCCATCCCATTTTCTGAGACAGCCACTTTCCGGTGAAACTTTTACCCGAACCGGGCAATCCTACGAGATAAATTTTATCCATGACGCAAACGGGGATCGAGCCAAATATAGCACATCTCTGTGAGAAGATTGACAAAAAAGAAAATTATTGCCGTAAAAAGTACGGTCCCCATGATGACCGGCAGATCAGAATTCTGAAGGGCGTCTATGGCCACCTTTCCCAATCCTTTCCAGTTAAATATATATTCCGTGAAGAACGAGCCGGCCAGCAGACTGCTGAGCCAGCCTCCTATAGAAGTTACCAATGGATTCACTGCGTTGGGGAAAGCATGCACCCAGATTAACTTCCATTCGGGCAGGCCTTTAGCCCGCGCCGTTCTGATGAAATCCTGGTATAGAATATCCACCATGGTATTGCGGGTTAGCTGCACAAATACAGCCAGGGGCCTTAATCCCAGGGCAATTGACGGTAAAATAAGATTTTTCCAGGCGAGGTAGCGTCCTTCTCCCATGGGATCTACTTCCCACAAACTGCCTGTCATTTCGAGTCCGGTGTAATGCCTCCATACAAAACCAAACAGCCACGCAATGAGCATAGCGCTGAAAAATGCAGGCAGTGAAATCCCGGCCGCAGAAATGGCCACGATGATGTTATCGGCTGCTGAGCCCCTTTTTATTGCAGAAAAAACTCCGAGAGGTATGCCGATAATCAGCGCGAAAAAAAGGGATGTGGTTGCCAGAATCAAGGTACCGGTAAATGCATCGGAAATCATTTCAGAAACAGGTTTTTTACTTTGAAAACTGGTTCGCAGGTAGGGCGCTTTCAACAGAATTTTACCTGATTTCAGATGGCCTACCGATATTCCACCTGTTTGATTAATCCTCGGACTTTCATGGCTGTAGAAAGACAAGGGAGAAAGATCATTTATGTATAGCAATAGTTGCTCCCATTTGGGCTTGTCCAGCCCAAGATCTTTTACAATGGCATTGGTGGTGGCTTTATCGCTGCGCTGTCCGGTAAGAATTTGCTCCGGCGACGGCAGCGCCATAAAAAGGGTAAAAATAAACAGCACCAAGCCCAGCAGTACTGCCAGTAAGAATTTGAGTTTCCCGGCAATAAAGCCCCTCATCGGCTAATCAGTTTCTTCAGCTTATTTTCCGAAGGTAAATTTCTGCCGCTCCACTTGTTTACCACCACAGCATTTTTGAATAAATACAGTGTAGGGTTATAACGAGCCAGGGTCATCAGCATTTTTTGATCGGCAGACAGAAATAAAAAGGGCAGTTTTTGTTCTTTTACATACGCAGCAGCGGGTTCCGGACTGCTGGCAGTTACAGGATAGAACGCAACAGCATTCCCTTTGGACCAACGATAAATCTCACTAATTTCAGGGTTGCATCCATTATATCCTTTGTCTGTGTAGGTAACTATCCACAGCAGCTTGTATCCTTTACTGCCAATGAAACTGTCTTTTAAATCTGTACCTGTTCGGGGATCGGAGATCGCAAAATCATGAATCGGACTCTTATATCCTTCCACAATAACCTTATCTATTCTGCGACGAAATTTCCATCCTTCTTTTTCGAATTTCTCATAACCTGCGGTGTACTCTTTGGTTGTTACACTCAAGCTGTCCTTGCCTTTTTCCAGCACAAACAACATCTGAATACTGTCTGAAGAACGCATTCCTTTCGGAACTTCCGTCATGATTTTATGGATATCATTTCCCGGTTTATAAGGCAAAAAATCCCATACCGGGAGGTACAGGTAACACAACCAGCCAAAAGCCACAGACAATAGGGAAATAACCCCCATAAATTTCCAGCCGAAACCCTTACTAAACCAGGGTTTAATGTAAGACCGACCAAAAACAATAATCAGAATCAGGCCGGTGAGGACCAAGTCTTTGATAAAGGACTCTTTGGGTTTGAGTTTGATAAAATCTCCAAAACAGCCACAATCTGTTACCTTGTTATAAATCCATGAATAACCTGTAAGGAAAGTAAAAAACACAATCAGCAACAGCATGGATAAAGCAGTAAATGAAATGCTCCAACCCACCAGCAGAGCAAAACCAAGAATTACCTCGAGTGCGCAGAACCCTACCGAAAAATACAAACTGTATTGCTTCATACTCAGAAAGAACCCATGAAGAGCACCTTCCTTTTTCACAAAGGGTTCCAGTTGCAGGTCGGCTTTAAACACCTCACTGTTACTGCTTTCGAAATGGAAATCTTTTTGGTAAATGGTTTTATTGGCAACAACACAGCGAACCACCGCCATGGCTTTTGCTCCTGAATCCTGTGGTTGAAAAACCATTTCACCTGCAGGTAATTCCTTGTAGGTAGCATTCAGTTTCAGGTTAAAGGTTTTGCGGGAACGCTTTTTCCTTTTGGAAGATTTTTTTGATTTGGTTGTATCGGAAGATGTATCAGCCACAGCGATTGGCTCGCTGCTAACATTAATCTGTAATGGTTGTGTTTTATCCGAACTAAACAGAGGATAGCTGGTTTGCTGCAAAACAGTGGCGCCGTCCATCAGCTGAATGTGAATTGAATCCTGTTTCTGGGCTACATCAGCAGCAAAAACATCAAAATATTCATTGAGTTTAATGGCAAAACCGCTGGGATCATTCAGTTTTACCATACCGGAAAAAATGAATAGTAAAGCGGTAAAAACACGTGATATCTGAACGGGTATTTTCATTGTTCCTGCATTCTTATAAGGGCAAAAATAGCGTAATTGATGATATCCTGATAGTTTGCTGAAACTCCTTCACTCGCAATGGTTTTACCGGCATTATCTTCAATTTGCTTGATTCGGGCAATTTTAACCAGGATCAAATCGGTGAAACTGCTAACCCTCATATCTCTCCATGCTTCACCATAATCCGTATTTTTCATCAGCATAAGATCACGGGTCAACCGGGCATGGTAATCATACAACTCCAGGATTTCCCCTGTATCTCCGGTTTCCCTGTTTTCGTCAAACAGCTGCAGTTGAATCAATGCAATTATGCTGTAATTGACGATTCCCATGAACTCGCCCTGAATATCTTCGCCAACCAGGTTCTTTCCGCTGGTTTCAATATTTCTGATTCTTTGCGCTTTAATAAATATCTGATCGGTAATACTCTGGGGCCGAAAAACTCGCCAGGATGTGCCATAATCCGTATTTTTTTTCTCAAAAATATTTCTGCAAATCTGCAAAATGGCATTGTATTGTTCACGGGTTTTTTCCATCACCATAGGCTTCTGCGAAAATAAAGACACAGACATTGTTTTGATCTTCAATTTTTAGACCATTTTATTCACATGAGCTCTGAAATCCCATTTTTCTTCCGATAAAATTTGGAAATGTCATTTTTTTTAATTATATTTATTGTAAAATTATACAAACTTTATGAACTCCGATTTTCATTCACTTTATCAATCTTTAAATGCTGAACAGCAGCATGCTGTAGACACCATCGAAGGTCCGGTTATGGTTATAGCCGGTCCCGGAACGGGGAAAACCCAGATTCTGGCCGTCAGAATTCTTAATATTCTAAAACAGGCCGACATCAGGCCACAGGAAATACTGTGTTTAACCTACACAGACGCCGGCTCAACGGCCATGCTAAACCGCCTGAGCAAGTTTATGGGGGCCGATGCCTACAATGTAAACATTCACACTTTTCATGGTTTGTGCAACACGGTTATTAAAGAGAATCCAGAGCTGTTCTCCAAAGGCAATCTGCGGGTAATGGATGATCTGGACAAACTGGAACTGATGGAAACTCTGATCAGGAATATTCCTGCAGGTTCTCCTTTGCAAAATTTTCAGGAGCAGCCATCTTATTTAAGAAAATCACTATCAAAAGTATTCGAGCTGATGCAAAGTGAAAACCTGGATGTTTCATTTTTTGAGGAGGGGTGTGCAAAGCTGTCAGACAAAGATGAATTCTTTAATACATTTCCTGAGTTTATCTACAAAAGGGCATCCAATGGATACAAAAAAGGCGATTTTAAGATTGCCGATTATGAAAAACACGTGAGGGAGTGGCAGAAGCTAAAGGAAGCCGCAGCGCTGTTTCCCCTATATCAGCAAATGAAAAAAGATGCCGGCCTCTATGAGTTCAGTGATATGATTCAGTGGGTATTGCAGGCATTTAAAAACAACCCCGATCTATTGCTTACCTACCAGGAAAAATACCAATACGTGCTGGTAGATGAGTACCAGGACACATCGGGTGTGCAAAATGTATTGTTGTATCAGTTGATTTCATTTTGGGAAGACAACCCCAATTGTTTTGTAGTGGGCGATGACGACCAGAGCATCTACGCATTTCAGGGGGCCAGGGTGAGCAATATGATGGATTTTGCCGGGAAGTATGAAAAAAACATCACCAAAATTGTACTCACCCGCAATTATCGCAGTACTCAAATGGTGCTGGACGGGGCAAAACAGCTGATTGATAACAATAAAGAACGGCTGGTAAATTCATTCCCAGAATTGAGTAAAGATTTGGCCGCTTCAGGTGCTAATCGTCAGTATGCACCTATCCCTATTCAATACAACGCATGCAAAAACCGGTTTCATGAAGCACTGTCTATCTGCAATCAAATTGCAACGCTCAAAAATGAAGGTTGTCCGCCGGACGAAATAGCGGTTATTTACCCGAAACATAAAATTGTGGACGAACTGGCAGAAATGCTTTTGCAACGCGAAATCCCATTTACGCTGGCAAGAAGTGCAGACATTCTTCAGGAACCGTTGATTATACAATTACAAAACTGGCTACAATATCTGGCCTGGGAACTGGAAGTGGCGCACAAAGGAGAACACCTGATATATACACTGTTGCATTACCCTTTGTATGATATTGCACCGTTTGAAATTTCTAAAATTTCTACAGAAGTTTATGCAAGGCGACATGAAAAACTAAAATGGCGTGATTTTCTAAATGAATACATAAAAAACAATCCGGAGCCGACACCTGCAGGATCACAAAGCCGTGAAGCGTTAAGAACCCTGTGGAATCAGGTAGAGGAATGGCTCAAAAAAGCAGCCGGTATGACGGTTCCTCAGCTGATTCAGGATGTGATTTCACAGGGTGGTTTTTTAAAAATGGCCATGCAAAGCGAACAGCGGGAATGGTTGATGGAACAACTGCATACTTTTTTGAGTCATGCCACAGCCGCCAATCAGAAAAATCCTTACCTGACCCTTACCGAGTATATGGAGTCGCTGGATAAAATGAAACGTAATGAAATAGCCATACGGCTCGAGAAAAGAATTGGCAGCAAATCGGGGGTGGTATTGACAACAGCCCACAGCAGTAAGGGACTGGAGTTCAAACACGTATTTATCCTTGGTTGTGAAGAGGAAGCATGGGATAAAGACCGAAGCAGCATACTTCCCTATAAAATCAAACCATTTTTTCAGGGGCTAAAACACAATATCAAGGATCAGAACGAAGAGGATGCAGATAAGGAAGAAAGACGCCGATTGTTTTATGTGGCCATGACCCGTGCCAAAGAAACCCTGCGCCTTAGCTGGGGCAATGAAAAAATCAGTGCTAAAACCACCATGCTGAAAAAGAGTAAATTCCTGCAGGAACTCCTTGGAAAAAATGAATGTGAAGAGACTGAACTTGACAAAGACGATTTAATTATGGCAGAATCGCAGCTGCTTGCCAGGGTTGCTTCGCCACAGCTAAAAATCGAGGATTCCGAATGGCTTAATCAGCAATTGCAGGAATTCACCTTTTCTCCATCAACACTGTACGACATTCTGGAATGTGGACTCAAATTTTATTTCGGCCGCATGGTTAGGGTTCCCTCGGCACCCAGTGCCGCACTGGGTTATGGTTCTGCAGTGCACAACACCCTCTGGAAAATAGTAGATAAAGGATATACCAAAGATGAATGGATGGATGAAAAGGCCTTTTTAGATTTATTTGAAACAGAACTTTTCAAGCAAAGGGGAGCATTTACCCCTGCGGGTTTCCAGTTAAAGATGGATCAGGGTCGCGAACGACTACCGCAGTACCACCAGGTAAGAATGGATATTTGGAAATCGTATAAAGACAAAGAGATTATCCTTGAAAAATGGCTGGAATCCAGCATCAATGGCATCAAAATTGGCGGTAAAGCCGATAAAATCATTATTGAAAATGGAGATGTGACTATTGTGGATTACAAAACAGGAAAACCTGAGAATACAGAAACTTCCTTTAAACCACCCACACAAGACAGTCTAATGAAGGGGAAATTGCCTCCCAAATACTGGTTTCAGCTGGGGATTTATATGCTGATTGTAAATCACTACACAGAGAAAAAGTGGAATGCGGTTGCGGCAAAGATTGATTGTGTGGAACAGAACGATAAAAAAGAATTTCCAACTTTCACCCAATACTATGACAGCACAGATCATGCACTGCTAATGGATTATCTGATTTTAGGCAACCAAAAACTGCGCAGTCTGGAATTTCTGAATGGTTGCGGCAGCGAAAAGTGCGAATGGTGTCAGTTTGCCAAGTCAACCGGACAATCTATACTACCTGAACCGGCAACCGAAGACGAGGTTTAGTCTTGAATCTGCAGTGCCTTGCAGGCCTTTTCACAGCAAAGTTCTTCTGCCTTTTTACGGCTTAAATTTTTATTGGTGGCTACCTCTTGATCATCAATTAAAACAGAAACCACGTGCAGGTCTTTTTTGCCGTGAGATTCTGTATTGTGCGTCCATGACACGGTCTTTTTTTGTTGCTGAGCCCACTTTAGCAGCACCGCTTTAAAACTGATGGTAGTGGTCATTAGTTTTTCAAGGTCGAGGTATTGGCCGATGAGTCTTTGCGTAATAAAAATTCTGGCCTTTGCATAGCCATGGTCCAGATACACAGCCCCTATCAGCGCTTCCAGCGCATTGCCGGCAATGGAGTGAACAGCAGACGCATGTTTTAATAATTCCGGTTTTATATCCATCATTTGAATCAGGCCCAAACGGTTTGCCAGGTAACCCATTTGTTCTCTGTTTACCACGCGCATGCGCATCTCCGTTAAAAAACCTTCCTGCTTAGCAGGATAACGCATAAACAGCATTTCGGCCACCACCGCATCCAATATGGCATCTCCGAGGAACTCCAAACGCTCATTGTCAGGGGTGCCCTGGTAGGATTTATCAGCTGAATTAACAGATGAATGCCGCAGTGCTTCGCGATAAATGGCACGTCTTCTCGGTTTCAGTCCGGTGAGACGAAAAATCTGATTGGAAAATCTTTGGGATTCTGAGGATTGAAAAAGCCGTAATGCCAACTGTTAAATCAGTCTTCGTATTGCTTAAAGATGACGGAAGCGTTGTGTCCGCCGAAACCAAAAGTGTTGCTCAGCGCAGCGCGCACCTCGCGTTTTTGGGGCTTGTGGAAAGTGAGATTCAATCCGGAATCAATTTCTGGATCGTCTGTAAAGTGATTGATGGTAGGCGGAACCACCCCCTCTTTAATGGCTAGAATTGAGGCAACGGCTTCAATGGCACCCGCACCACCCAATAGGTGACCGGTCATGCTTTTTGTGCTGCTGATATTGAGGTTGTAGGAATGATCTCCAAAAACCCCTAAAATGGCCTTTGTTTCGGCAATGTCGCCGAGTGGTGTACTGGTACCGTGAACATTGATGTAATCTATGTCTTCAGGAGTTAAATTAGCATCTTCCAGGGCCTGTTTCATCACGTTTCTGGCACCTAAACCCTCAGGATGGGGTGCGGTGATGTGATAGGCATCGGCAGTCATACCGCCACCAACCAACTCAGCATAAATTTTTGCTCCCCTGGCTTTCGCATGTTCCAAATCTTCCAGGATGATGGCAGCGCCGCCCTCTCCCAGCACAAAACCATCACGATCTTTATCAAAAGGCCGCGAGGCGGTGGCAAAGTCATCATTTCTTTCAGAAAGTGCCTTCATATTGCTAAAGCCACCCATGGCTGGTTCGTTTACACAGGCCTCACTTCCGCCGGTTACCATCACATCTGCTTTTCCGAGGCGGATGAGATTGAATGCGTCTATGATGCTGTGAGTGCCGGTGGCACATGCAGATACGGTAGCATAGTTGGGACCACGAAACCCATGTTTGATACTGATATACCCGGAAGCAATATCAATGATCATTTTGGGAATAAAAAAGGGAGAAAATCGTGGTGTTCCATCTCCTTTGGCAAAATCTACCACTTCATTGAAAAAAGTGGTAAGACCGCCAATTCCCGAACCCCAGATAACGCCTACACGGTCGGGGTTAAAAGATTGTTGTAACAGGCCTGAGTCCTGAATGGCCTCATCGGCTACCACTATTCCATAATGGGTAAATGGATCCATTTTACGGGCCTCTTTTCGGTCCATAAACTGGGTGATATCAAAGTTTTTCACTTCGCAAGCAAAGCGAACTTTAAATAATGTGGTATCAAATCGGGTAATGGGAGCGGCACCTGAAACTCCGTTCAGTAAACCGTTCCAATACTCGCCTAGCGTGTTACCGACGGGTGTAAGGGCGCCCATGCCGGTTACAACAACCCTTCTGAGTTGCATGAATTTTACTTTTTGTTTTCTTCGATGTAACGAATGGCTTCGCCCACAGTCTGAATTTTTTCAGCCTGATCATCTGGGATGCTGATATCGAATTCTTTTTCGAATTCCATAATCAGTTCTACGGTGTCAAGCGAGTCAGCACCCAGATCATTGGTGAAACTGGCTTCGTGGGTTACTTCTGATTCTTCTACGCTAAGCTTATCAACAATGATAGCTTTAACTTTGGTTGCGATTTCTGACATGTTCTTTTTTGTTTGGATTTGCGGTGCAAAATAAAACAATTTTTACATACCAAGGTATTCGCTCGTTAATTTTGCCAAAGCTTTATGCCAAAAAAGGAATATTTAGACTTTGATTTCGACGACATTACGTTCCGGGCAATAGCCATTCACACCGCATTGCCACCCGCAATTATGGCTTGGCAGACAGACAGAATACTGGGTACAAAATTTTCGATTTTACCCTTTAGTTTCATGACTACGGTAAAAAATATGCAATCCGAACATACTCAGTATTATTTTCGCGAGGAAGAATTCGGCACAGAATGGTGGCTATTGGAAAACCACGGCACACAAAACAATCTGATGAATGTGAAACCACAGCCGGACATGTTGCTGATTGGACGTGGCGGCGAAGATGAAACTGCCGGTGCAGACTGGACCGAAAAAATGAAGACAATACCCGGCATGACGATGGTATATGAGGTTAACGATAAAGAAAAAAAGAAACTCACATGGATAACGTTCCTACGAGAAAAGAAAACCAATGAGAAAGAGGATAACAAATGAAAAGAGGACTGTTCAATAAAACTAAAATAGTAGCCACCATAGGCCCGGCCACACAAGAGGAAGACATGCTTAGGAGAATTATTGAGGCCGGTGTGGACGTATGCCGACTGAATTTTTCACATGGTACCCATGAAGCTCACCTCAAAGTGATTGAGCGTATCCGAAAAATCAACAAAGAACTGGGTACCCATGTATCCATTTTAATGGATTTACAAGGTCCCAAACTCAGAATTGGTAAGGTTGACGGAGAAATTATGCTCACAGACGGACAAATTATAACTGTCACCACCGAAGAATGTTTGTCTACCACCGAAACTTTATTTGTGAGCTATGCCAGACTTGCACTTGATGCCAAGCCGGGTGAGCGGATTCTTCTGAATGATGGTAAAGTTGAGTTGAAAGTAACGGAAATTCTGGATGATAAACGACTGAAAGCAGCCGTCGTAGTGGGTGGAGTTTTAACTTCCAATAAAGGATTTAACCTTCCTGAAACCCAACTGACAGTTCCCTGCCTGACCGAAAAAGATTTAAAAGACCTTGAGTTTGGGTTGCAGCAGAATGTAGATTGGATTGCGTTGTCATTTGTGCGCAGAGCAGAAGATATTCTGGAATTGAAACAGATTATCGGTATGCATGAAAAAGACACGAGGGTCATTGCAAAAATAGAGAAGCCGGAAGCGGTAGAAAACATCAAGGAAATCATTAAAATTTCCGATGCCATTATGGTAGCCCGGGGAGATCTGGGTGTTGAGCTACCCCTGCAGCGCGTGCCGCTGATTCAAAAATCCATTGTTGAAAAGTGTATTCAGGCCGCAAAGCCCGTCATCATAGCTACGCAAATGATGGAAAGCATGATTTATGACAGTATGCCCACCAGGGCCGAAATCAATGATGTAGCCAATGCAGTACTGGATGGAGCTGATGCCGTAATGCTGAGCGCTGAGACCGGGGTAGGTAAGTATCCCGTTAGGGTTGTTGAGGTCATGAGCAGCATCATTACCGACGTTGAAGAAGATAAGCGGGTTTATTTTAAAGGCAAAAAACCCAATAACACCTCGCCTTCATTTTCCAGTGACGAGGTCTGCTTTACTGCTGTTCGCATGAGCGATCATTTAGAAGCCAAGGCGATAGTTGCCATGACAAGGTCAGGGTATACCGGATTCAGGGTGGCCAGTTACCGCCCGATGGCCAATGTATTTATTTTTACAGATAACGCCAGTCTTCTGACCAGATTAAGTCTGGTGTGGGGTGTGCGCGGTTTTTTCTATGATGAATATGTAAGTACCGACCAGACGTTTCAGGATGTAACCGACATTCTCAAACAGGAAGGCATAGTAAAACCGGGCGATTGTGTAATCAATTGTGCCAGTATGCCCATTCACAAAAAGCAACGCACCAACACCATTAAAGTGACTTTTGTGGATTAGGACTATTTTTTCTTGAACATGTTGAACATGCCACTCATTTTACCCATGAGGCCAAGCATGCCACTGTCGAGTCCCAGAAATTTAAGTACACCTTCTGTGTCATTACTATATCCACCGCTAATAAAGCGCTCACGCAGGCCCTGAAGGGCAAATTTCAGCACCGCGACAGAAAGTTGCCTTTTGCGATCCGCATCCCAATCCAGCGCATAGTAACTGTCGGCACATTTTTGAATCAGCTCTTCAAAATAAGGGCTATTGCGCAATGCATCCTCTCCCCCTTTTATCATGTCCTGCATTTCCTGCATTCTGCCACTCATGGCCAGCCCTTGTATGTAGGCCATAGCCGCCTGCGTAGTGATGTCAAAATGGGCCTCGCTCTGGCTTTCAGTAAAACCAAATTCGTGGCCATGACGCAGATGAAATTCTTTTCGGATTTCGATTAAATGTTCCTGTAATTTTTGCATTTGTCAGGCAAATTTCGTATTTTAAATTCTTTTAATGCAAGATAGTGTGTGTGTTAATTGTCCAGTTTCGCTGTTTTTGATGCCGGTTTCTGTCATATAATCAATCCTTACTTTACCGCTGGCGTGGATTATCCGCTGATCAGACAGCAAAATCCCTACATGGGTGATTTTTCCCTGTTTTTCAAAAAACGCCAAATCACCCGGACGTGAATCTGTATACGCAATCTCAATTCCCTGATTTACCTGCAGGGAAGCATCACGAGGCAATTGAAATCCCAGAATACCATATACAACCTGCACCAGGCCGCTGCAGTCTATGCCCCATACACTGCGCCCACCCCAAAGATAAGGCGTGTGTAAAAAGAGCATGGACAATCCTGTAATGTCCTTAATTTCGGGTTCAAACACGCGTGCATCAGAAAAACGGAACAACTTGCCATCAATGGTACATTCTCCATTTTCAGGAATAAAAGCACCCGGGGACAGATCAATTCGGCCGTCTGAATTCTGCATTACGGCCCCATGCACAGATACCTTACTAACACGATTTTCTATTTCACCGGTGTATTGGGTCAGGTAATTTTCCGGAATCCAGCCCTGGTAATCATCGTGTGAGCAAGCCACCTGCAACCACTCTTCATTTTTTTGTAACACTTTGCAAGTTTCACCGAACAGCAGACTGCTAACCATTTCAGAAGCCGATGAAGCTTCCGCCCTAAGGGGAACCCAGGATTGTGTACAGATGTAATGCATGTTTCAAAAATGAAAAAGAACCGTGAAAGTTGTTATGAATATTAGTAATAATTTCAGAGGTGCAATCGTTCCTTGCGGTCCAATAAGGTTTCCTTACTTTCAACATGATCCGGGTCAGGAACGCAGCAATCTACGGGACAAACAGCCGCGCATTGTGGTTCTTCATGAAAGCCGGTGCATTCTGTGCATTTATCGGGAACAATGAAATATACTTCACTGCTGATGGGCGCAAATTTATCATGTACGCTTACCACACGCCCGTCTGCCATGCTGAAGGATCCCTGAACGCCGGTGCCTTCTGAGATGGTCCACTCCAGTCCCGCCTCATAAATGGCATTATTAGGACATTCCGGCTCGCAAGCCCCACAATTAATGCATTCGTCAGTAATAATTATTGCCATAAAATTGATGCAAAATTACAACACTTGCGTATTTTCGAGCACCCTTTTACAAAACAATTCAGATGATTTTTGGAGTACTGAGCGATGTTCATGATAATTTACCGCTGTTAGAGATGGCATTACAACGCTTTTCTGATGAAAAAGCGGAAGCACTGATATTTTGCGGTGACTTCTGTTCCCCATTTGCCGCTAAAATGCTGGCAGCGTCAGGACTGCCTGTACATGCTGTTTTTGGCAACAATGACGGCGACAGATTTCATATTCAGCAAGTTTGTGAGGGTTACACCAACATGCGGATTTACGGCGAATACATTGGGGACACGGATTCGCAGCTTATGTTGGGAGGTCTTAAAATTGGGGTAAGTCATTATCCATTTTACGCAAAAACCATGATAAAAACCGGCTGGTATGACTGTGTTTTTTATGGCCACAGCCATCAGGCAGAAAAGCAAAAATTTGGAAATGCGTTGTTGCTGAATCCCGGAGAGGTGGCCGGTGTTTTTGGCAAACCCAGTATTGGCATTATTGATGCCAACAGCCGAAGTTCAGCCATTATAACGCTGTAAACTTCACCACTTACCTGCTATTTCCTGCATCACTTCAGGATGCGCATTTTCAGCAATGTGCCGAAGTATTCGTTGGGTATTTTCCTCAGCAGGACCGTCATTGAATATGTGTAAATCACAGCGATTTTTGTGTGGAATAATATGTTTTTCCCAGGCCGGCATTACGTGATTGTGCCATTGATACAAGCTTCTTTCTTTGGGAATACCCCGCTCCCGCATATCCCTATCAAGTCTTCTGTCTAAACTCAGCTGCATATCTGTCTCAATGAAAATGCGGCAGGAAAGCAAATGGTCAATTTCAGGGAAGTCAAATACAAATAGCCCCTCCGCAATAATAACAGGGGCCGGTTCTATGATATCTACCCGTTCCGGGGCTGCGTGATTTTCAAAATTATATTTCCTTAACAGTACCGGCTTATCTTCCATCAGCTTTAGTAAATCTTCATGGAACTGTCTGTGATAAAGGGCGCTTGGCAAATCAAAATTGATGATTCCGTTTTCATCGGTTTCCTGCTCATGCACCGGCTTGTAGTAATCATCAAAGCTGATGACAGCCACCTTTTCCTGCAATTTCTCTTTAATGCGTTCAATAAAATAGGTTTTGCCGGAGCCACTGAGCCCTGTAATGCCAATTACCCATTTTTCATTATTGGCCTTCACTTTATTTGCGCTTCTTAAAAAATTTACTTTTTATTTCTTCACCATCATCATTATACCACTGAATGGCAAGTAACCTGCCTTTGTCGTCATAAAACCTCCATTCACCAGTAGTAATGCCTTTGTTGTATGTACCCTCACGCATTTGGTAATGCGATGAAAACCCGTGTTTCCAATAACCATGTCTTTCACCGGCCGAATAGAACCCGGTGGTTTCGGTCTCTCTGTCTCTCCACTCTGCATACCTACCCTCTCTTTGTCCGCTTTGCCAGGTCTCTACACTCAGTGTATCCCCTTTAAATCCATACTTAATAAACAAGCCATTTTTCTCGCCATTTAAGTAATACTCCTCTGCAATCAGTTTGCATCCAATTTCATCATAGAGACGGTAAATACTGTCTCGCTTGCCATTTTTAAAGTAATTTTCCTCGGCAGGACAGCCACTTTTGTGGTATTTGTAGTAGGCACCATGTTTTACTCCCATATTGTAAGAAATTTGGTAGCGCGGTAATCCGGTGGGATACCAGGCAAACACATCTCCATGGGGTACATCATTTACAAACTGAGTGGTCTGCTCTTTGTTTCCATTGGTAAACCAGGTTTGATTACTGCCATTTCTAACCCCACTGCTGTAGAAAACGGAATATTGCTTGTTCCCATTGGGGTAATATCCTGTAATTTCCCCTTCCAGTTTTTCATTTTGAAAAGTACCGGTGTTTTTTACTGCACCATTGGGATAATAATATGCATAAGGGCCGTGCTTCACGCCCTCTGACCAGGTTTCGGTGGCTACCAGAATATTATTTTCGGTGAATTCTTTGTATACCCCGTCTTTCAAGCCATTTACCCATTGTATTTCCTCATTTACCACCTTGTTATCCCATAACTTGACGCTGGTTCCTGTATAAGGCCGATTTTTTGAATAGGCCATACCATCGCGCATTTCCAGGTTTTCAGCAAAAATCTTGGAAGGTTTTTTGGGAACCGCAACCGGTTGCCCCCATGAGGCCGAGCAGGTGAGCAGAAGTCCCACTGAGCAAAACGAAAGTAGTGCAGTTCTCATTCTATTATACTTTTCAAAATTACCGGGTATTGTTAACTTTGCATGCATACTATTTTCCACATGCATTTAGATAAGGTTAGGGATTACTGTATGGGACTGCCCATGGTTACAGAATCTTTTCCATTTGACGAAAACGTACTGGTGTGGAAAGTAGCGGGTAAGATATTTTGTCTGGGTGATGTCCGTATGTTCGACAGCATCAATCTCAAATGCAATCCTGAAAAGGCGATTACGCTTCGTGAGGAATACAGTCAGATAGTTCCGGGCTGGCACATGAATAAAACGATGTGGAACACCGTTTATTTGAATGGACTGCAGGAAAAGTTCATTGAAAGCTTAATTTTGCATTCGTATCAGGAAGTGGTACGAAAATTGCCTAGAAAAATTCAAAACAACATACCATTACATCATGAATAAATATTTAACATCCGCTTTGGCCTTGGCTTATGTCGGCTTTTCCTTTGCACAGGGCACTGTCAAAAAGGCGGTCAATAATAAGAAAAACGAAAAAATGAATTCCATACCACAAATCATCCAAACACAGCCTGATGGAGTGTATGCAGAAATGCAAACCAGCAAAGGCAGTATCTTTTTAACCCTTCACTACAAGCAAACGCCCGTTACCGTTTGCAACTTTGTAGGTCTGGCCGAAGGTAAAATTAAAAACACCGCCAAACCCGAAGGAAAACCTTACTATGATGGCATCAAATTTCACCGAGTGATTGCCAATTTTATGATTCAGGGCGGAGACCCTCAAGGCAATGGCAGCGGGGGACCCGGATACAATTTTGATGACGAATTCTCTGCGGATCTGAAACATACAGGCCCCGGTGTTTTATCCATGGCCAATGCAGGTCCCGGCACCAACGGCAGTCAGTTTTTCATCACCCACGTAAAAACCGATTGGCTGGATGGTAAACACAGTG
>CANMCY010000029.1 GCA_947496375.1 Flavobacteriales bacterium | reverse complement strand
TGCCAGAGCTGAAGCACTGGAATATCCATTGGCCTATTGTTTGATAAAAATAAATACAGGTTTTTATTACTATGAAAAAAAGAATTGGCCTAAATATCTTTTTTGTTTGCAACAGGCCTTCGAAAAATACAACAACTGCAGCTATGATGAATTTCCACTAAAAAAATACTCTTTATACCAACTTGCTCTGGGGCATTATCAATTTGAAGACTTTAACAAATCACTGTATTTCGCAAAATTATGCAGTCGGATTAATCCTGATAACATTGGTACTGACATGTTCAATAATCACCTTATGGCATTGAACTATGCCAAGCTAAATCAATCCGACAAGGCTAACCATCTGTTCAAAAAAAATGAAAATGACGCCCTAAAGGAAAATAGACAGGAATGGTTTTGGATTAGCAAGGCATATATATTTATGAATTCCAAAAACATTGTTACTGATTCACTATTATCAGTCTATGAAAAACTAAAAAATTATCGCATAGACAACTGCTTATTTGAATTGGGAACATTTATCATCCATCAAAATGCAAATCATGTGACAGAGGATATTAGGATGAAAAATATTATCAATGAATTGAATTTAATCAAACATAAGATTTCCGATCCGCACTTACTTTTACGGTACAATGAATCCCTTATGACTTACTATAGAAAATATAAAAACTGGCCATTGATGAACCAGTTCACCGACTCTGTAATTAAAGCGTACAAAAATCTAAGCACCATCAAAAATCTCAATCTAAAAACCCAGTTAGAAACCACAGATTTGATAAAGAAAAATAACTTTAAAACACTATCTATTAAACATTTAAAAAAGCAGTTTTGGTTGATAACCACCATTATATCTGTAGGATTATTTCTTGTTATTGTTATTATTTTCACCCAGGTAAAAAAGTCACAAATAATTAAAGAGCGAGATCAGCTTTTATTACAGTCTGAAAATTTATCGCTCCAAAATCAGCTAAATGAAATGCAGACCAGACTGAACCTGTTTGTGCAAACTAAAATCAATAAAAGAAACGCAATAGATGAATTACTGCGGAAATACAATTTAACAAAAGATGAAAATGGCAATTTAAACGCTCAATTAATTCTGGAGCTTCGAAACAGCACTATTCTTACAAAATACGACTGGATTAAATTCCGTGAAATGTTCTCTGCCGCCTATGGTAATTTCCTAGAAGAAGCAGAAACCAAATTACCGGATATTTCTCAAGCTGAATTGAGGTATTTAGCTCTTAAAAAATTACAACTCAAAACACCGGATATGGCCAAAATGATGGGCATCAGCGAAACATCGGTACGCTCAATCAAATCAAGATTCTTAAAAAAATATCCTGATTTTAACAAAATCAGCTAAATGCAACAATTTTGCAATGAAATAATTATAGCCGAAATGCTTCGCTTAACTTATTTTGCATCACACCAAATTCTAGACCGATGAAAAAGAAATCACTCACACTGTTCTTTGCATTTTGTTTGTTAATATCATTTAAAGTTATTGCCCAGCCTGCCGGTGCATTGCCTGCAAAACCCAATATTATTTACTATGCGGGAGGCAGCTGTATTTTTTATGATAAAAATAGCAATGTATTATTAAGCGTTGATGCTAATGAAGCCGGATGGTCTGCAACGCCTGCTAATGCAGCATGGGTCGTAGTTACACCTAACAATGCTGGCTATTATGAATTCCCCAATTACACAAACAATCTACCCACTTGCAATGCAAGAGAATATATTCAACCCTTTTGGAGTGCAGATACCATATTTAATGAGTTGGTGCTGTTATCCGGACTGAACAGCAGCGCACGGCTGATGTTTACTCCAAAAAAAATCATCAAAGTAACCAATTACGACTTTTCAAAGAGCTTTGTTGAAAATACTGATTATTCCGTATCAGGCAATAAAATTATTCAAAAATCCGCCACGCTTTCTGCAACCTACAGCATCAAAGCAGGGGTAAAAGGCAATGGACAATCCAATGGATTAATGAATGTCAGCCCGACATCATGGACTTGCGTTAGCTACATCCCCGACCGAACCGACTGGAAAGGCAATGCTATAATTACTTCAAAAGGACATTTGTTGCCAAAATTTCTAAATAAACTCAACACCAAACAGGCAGTGACGATTGAAGCATTCGGTATGAGTATTACTGCCGGCCTTAATGTAAGCGGATTCGCAGGAGACAATAAGAATTTCACTCCCACACGGCCTTATATGCATAGTTATGTCGATCTGTTTGGAGAAGAAATTGGCAGAAAATACAACACCAGTGTAAATATTATCAATGGCTCATGCGGAGGTAAAATGGTAGCATGGATTGATAAATACTGTAAGGAAATGGTTAATCCCAACAATCCGGATCTTGTTATACTGGACATGGGTATGAATGATATCTGGGGAACCACTTCCAATGCTGCTTTCAAGGCAAGCATGCAAAGCTGTATCGCTAAAATCAAACAGGGTTGCCCAAATGCAGAATTTATATTGATTGGCAATATGCTCCCTGATATCAAATCCCCAGGGTCTCCATTGAATGGAGAAACACTTATGTATGGATTTCTGCAGGAATTAAAATCACTGGAAACAGAAGGGATTGTCGTTTTTGATATGACAACATTAAGTGACACTATCTATCGCAGAAAAGGTGCTACCCATTGTCATTCTAATTCCTTGCATCCCAACGATTATCTGGCCAGATGGTATGCACAGGGTCTGATAAACACGCTCAATGTAAACACCAAAACCGGCAACAAGTATTATGTCAATACCTCGGGCAATAATACAGACGGCCTCACAATAGCCACCGCATGGACCGACTTAAACAAATTAAATAATTTCACTTTCAAGGCAGGTGATACCATTCTTTTAGAGGGTGGCAAAACGTTTACAGGCCATATTAACCTCGATGCCTCAGATGCCAATAGCACTAACAGCCAATTGGTTATAAAAAGTTATGGACCCGCAGGTAAAGCTAAAATTAAAACAAATTCAATTTCAACATGTGGACTAAAAGCCACCAATTGTCAGGGAGTTACGATAGAAAATCTGATCTTTGAGGGACCCGGAACTACATTAGCTAAAGACTTCGATGGCATTCAGTTCTATTCCGACTTACCTACCGGAAAACTATACAATATAAGCTTATCAAACGTGGAGGTTTTCAATTTTGGTTATTGTGGAATTCGATTCATGAGTAAGTGGGATGCCAATGTAAAAAGCGGATTTTCAAATGTCAAGCTAAACAACTGTAAGGTGCACGATTGTAGAGAAAATGGAATCGTTAGTATTGCTTATGATAATCAAAACACGCAATATTACAATCACGATAATTTTCACATTTCCAATTCCGAAGTCTACAGTATTCCGGGTTATAGTGCCAGTAGCCACAAAGGAAGCGGCATCGTTTTATCACAGATTGATAGCGCCTTAATTGAGTATTCTTCTGCACACCATACCGGTGCTGAAAACACTGCCTGCGGTGGCCCGGGCGGTATTTGGGTATGGTCTGCAAACCGGGTGAATATCCAATATTGTGAATCGCATCACAATTCATCGGGCTTGGGCAAAGGATGTGACGGACTGGGCTTTGATCTTGATGGAGGGGTTACAAACTCAAAAATTCAGTATTGTTATTCGCACGACAATGATGGTGCGGGAATTCTGCTTGGCAACTTTGATGGGGCTAGACCCTGGGGTAATAACATTGTACGATACAACATCAGTGTAAATGATGCCCTTACCAACAATAGCCCTGTGACCCTATTTACAGCGCCTGGCACCTCTTGGAACACCCTGTTTTTTTATAATAATACCATCATCGCAAAGCCATCATTAAAAAATTCATACCCCGGTTACAGTGCTTTTCAACTTACTGATTATGGAAATAGTATGAAAAACATACACTGTTACAATAATATTTTGCTTACTGATGGAAATCTTCCTTTTATACATGTACCGTTGGCCTTTACGGCTGATAATCCAAAATTTGCCGGTAATCTGTATTGGTCGTTGAGCAATAATTTAAAATGGAATTATGGTAACAACATGTCAACTTCATTGGTTGATTTTAGAAATTCCGGCAGTTTTTGTGAAAAATACAATAATACGAATACCGGTTTGGTAGCTAACCCAGAAATCATTGGCTTAACTCAAACCCCGCCGGTATTATTTCCACTAAACAATTCACAGTTGAGCAATTACAAAACACAAAAAAACTCACCCTGTATCAATGCCGGCATTAATCTGACGGCTACCTTAGGGTTAAGTACTGGCAACTTAGATTTTTGGGGCAATCTCATTAAGAATACTGATTCGATTGATATTGGCGCTTTTGAATATCAAACAACAACCAATTTCCACTTAGTACAAAACCTGTCTAATAAAATCTTTGTAAAGCCCAACCCAGCATCCTCCAATTCGGTAATATTAACAGTGCCGGAAAATGCCCTTCCTGATAACATTACTTTAATGGGTATTGATGGCAGAATTAAACACAATTTAAAAGTGAATAAAATCAGTAAAACAATTTTTGAAATTGACATCAATAATATCCCCTCCGGAACTTACATCATTAAGTTTAATAACAGCAATCTGCAAACAATGATTAATGAACGTTTAATTATATTGCACTAAAACCCACTATCGGTAAATCATTTTGTGTTTCTTTGCCGCATGACTCCGCTGTCGGTGGTTATTATTACCAAAAACGAGGAATCCAACATAGCCGGTTGTGTGGATGCCGTGCGAGAAATTGCGGATGAAATTGTGGTACTGGACAGCTTCTCCACTGACAAAACTGAGCAAATTTGTCGTGAGAAGGGCATCCGTTTTTATCAACACACTTTCGATGGTCACATACAACAAAAAAACCGCGCTAAAGACCTGGCAAACCATGATTGGGTCCTAAGTTTAGATGCGGACGAAAAACCGAACGATGTTTTAATAAAAAACATTTTGCAACTTAAACTAGGAGATTTTCCGCATGATCTGGCCGGCTATACCATGAACCGCCTGAATTACTATTGCGGAAAACCCATTAAAACCTGCGGCTGGTACCCCGACACCAAATTGCGGTTATGGAAAAAACAAAGTGGTGCCTGGACCGGTACTAATCCACATGACCGTTTCGAACTTTTTGATGGCCAGACCGCGGCTCATCTTGAGGGTGATATTTTACACAACACCTACCCCACCAAAGCAGATATGATAAGGCAAGTGCAAAAATTTGCTGACATTGCCGCCACGCATTTTGCAAAAAAACCACTGCCCTGGCTGATTATTAAAATGATTTTTAGCCCTATCTTTAAATTTACGAAAAATTTTTGGATAAAACAAGGGTTTATGGATGGCAATGTCGGTTTTCAAATCTGTCTTTATCAGGCCTTGGAAGTCTTTCATAAGTATCGGCTTGCCATCGCACTAAAATTGCATTAAGATGAGTTTAATTTCCAACCACAGTGGCCTTTTCCCCGAAGCGGGCACTGACGAGGCCGGGCGGGGTTGCCTGGCAGGTCCTGTGGTTGCAGCAGCGGTCATCCTGCCTCCCGATTTTCAACATCCATTATTAAACGATAGCAAACAGGTTTCCAAAAAACACCGCGATGAACTCAGACTGATTATTGAGAATACGGCCTTAAGCTGGGCTGTCGCCTTTTGCAGTCCTGAGGAAATAGACAAAATCAACATACTGAATGCCAGTATCCTGGCCATGCATCGTGCACTCGACGGACTTACCGTAAAACCCAAACATATTTTGGTGGATGGAAATCGTTTCAAATCCTATGGCAACATACCCCACAATACCATGATCAAGGGTGATGCGCGCTTTATTGCTATCGCCGCTGCCAGTATTCTGGCCAAAACCCACAGGGATGAATTCATGGAAAAACTACACCCTGATTTTCCTGAATATGGCTGGGATAACAATGCGGGGTATCCAACAGAGAAACACCGTAACGCGATTGCCAGACTGGGTCCAACAATACATCACCGCAAGTCGTTCACGCTCCTGAAGTCCCAAATCACGCTTTTCCCATAATTTTCATTGTCATTTTCATGAAATTTTAGGGCTGCCGCCTTAATTCTTGTAATTTCGCAGTATCATAGATGACCGATACCATTCTCATACTTGACTTTGGCTCTCAGTACACACAATTGATTGCCCGACGCATTCGCGAGCTAAATGTATATTGCGAAATTCACCCCTTTAACCATTACCCCACACCTGGCCCAAACTTAAAAGGAATCATACTTTCAGGTAGTCCGAGCTCTGTGAATGAACAGGACGCCCCTGATGTTGATATTCACTCCCTCCTTGCCCACGGCCCCGTTTTAGGGGTGTGTTACGGTGCTCAGCTCATGGCAAAAAAATTTGGCGGAGAAGTGGGAAAGTCAGCCCATCGCGAATATGGCCGCGCCATGCTGATTCAAACCGGAGAACCTAACCATTTGCTGGAAGGACTCCAGTACGAAAGTCAGGTGTGGATGAGCCACAGCGACAGCATTTTAAAAGTCCCTGAAGGCAGCACCATCATTGGTACAACTGCTTCTATTCCCGTGGCCGCATTTCAACTGGGCACACACACCCATGGCTACGGAATTCAGTTCCACCCGGAAGTCTACCACAGTACGGAGGGTTCTGCCCTGTTATCCAACTTTGTTTTTTCAATATGCGGCTGTTCCGGCGATTGGACTCCCGGCCATTTTATCGATGAAACGGTTCAGAAAATCAGGGATCAGGTAGGCAACGACACCGTAATTCTGGGGCTGAGCGGCGGTGTAGACAGCTCTGTGGCTGCGCTGTTGTTGCACAAGGCCATAGGTCCTAAACTGCATTGTATTTTTATCAATAATGGCCTGCTTAGGAAAAATGAATACGACGATGTGCTTAGGGCTTATGAGCAACTAAACCTTAATATACACGGCATTGATGCGTCGCAGCGTTTTTATAGCGAAATGGCGGGTGTTTCAGATCCCGAAACCAAGCGTAAAATCATTGGCAGGGTATTTGTCGAGGTATTCCAGGATGAATCTAAAAAAATTGAAAATGCCAGATGGCTTGCCCAAGGCACCATTTATCCTGATGTAATTGAAAGTGTGAGTGTGAAAGGACCCAGTGCTACCATCAAAAGTCACCACAACGTGGGCGGACTCCCGGAATCCCTTCATCTGGGGATTGTGGAGCCACTGCGTGCATTGTTCAAAGATGAAGTTCGCAGGGTAGGCAAAGCCCTTATGCTGCCTGACGAAATACTAAACCGGCATCCATTCCCAGGCCCGGGTCTCGGTATTCGCATTATTGGCGACATTACAGAAGAAAAAGTACAATTGCTACAGGAAGCCGATCATATTTACCTCGAAAAACTCAAGGAATATGGATGGTATGATCAGATTTGGCAAGCCGGAACCATACTTCTTCCTATACAGAGTGTGGGTGTAATGGGCGATGAACGGACCTATGAACAGGTAGTGGCGCTGAGGGCTGTAAGCAGCACAGACGGTATGACTGCCGACTGGGTGCACATTCCTTATGAAGTGCTTGCAGACATCAGCAACAGTATCATCAATCGCGTTAAGGGTATCAACCGTGTGGTTTACGATATTAGTTCCAAGCCACCGGCTACCATTGAATGGGAATGAGCAAGCTGATTTTATATATGGTCATGGGGATTACATTGATGCTCTCATCAATACATTCCCTCTTTTCCCAAAATCATCATAAAAAGACTTATAAAATCGCTTTGGTTCTTCCTTTTAAATCCACAGGCAACCACAGTGCTGTAGGAGAAGCCATGCTGGATTATTATCAAGGATTTGTAATGGGCGCCCAAACGCTTGAAGCGGATGGGTTTAAAGCCGAAATCACTGTTTTTGATAGCGAAAAAGACAGTGCTGCACTCGAAACCTTGCTACAAAACGGTACACTCGATGATAAAAATATCGTGGTAGGACCCGTTTATGCGGAGAAATTAGCACAGGTGGAGGCGTATTGCTCAAAAAAGGGGATAACCCTGGTTTCACCCCTTAAATATTACAAGCCGACAGTTTCCGGCACCGGAGTCGTTAATTTTTTCACACCGGATAGCCTTCGTGTGCGTGCCACTTTTGAAAAAGCTCTTCAGATCTTTCCTAAACATCGTTTTTATGTTGTTTCCGATGCAGGTGCACGTTCCAAAATCGAAGTACCACGGATTAGAAATACCGCCCGAAAGCTAGGCATCAGTCAAATCAAATTTGCAACCCTCAGCGGTGGAAGATTATCCATTCCTATTATCAGAAATGACAGCATTATCATTTTCAACACCATTGAAAGTATCAGTGTCAAACCGGAATTGGAGAAACTCATTAAAAACAAGAAAAACAGCTGGATAATTGCCCATCACGACTGGCACAGTAGCTACAGAACCATTGTAAACAAAAACGAACCTACCCTACTATACCCAGAAGTTACGGTTAATACGCCGGGCGATACCTCCATGCTGGAATTTGAAAACATGTATTACGAATCCTATTTCAGCGATCCCAGCAAATACGCCTTCATTGGCTATGATCAGGCGCTGTACATGGGTTATGGGCTCATGGCATTTGGAGATTCTTTTGTGAGTAAAACCCTAAATATGGATTATCGTGGTTATATAAACCACATCAATCTAAAAAAGCACGGTGACGAAATCGTAAATTTTGGCCTGCATTTTATACGAGTGAATGAAGGCGTTCGGGAGGAAATAGAACCCTGAGCAACCTCAGAAACAGATTGCGAATTGCAGCCGGGCTCTTGTCTGAATACCAGGTCAAACAGCCATTTTCACTTTGGCTGCAGGATATTTTTAGGCAACATAAACATTTTGGCAGTAAGGACCGTCGGTTCTATAAAGATGCTTTTTATGCCTATTGGAAACTTGGAAATTTTGGCCAATCCTTTTCAACAGAGCAGCGCTTGTTAGCCGGACTGTTGAGGATTTATCCTGACGATCATAATCTGAAGGAACTCGTTCCTGAATTGTTTTCCGAACTTACATCTTACGCAGGATTTAATGAAATTGAAAGATTTGCCGATCAGGAATGGAATCCTTACGGAGCATTCGATTCCCAAATTTCCCCCAATGTAAAAACGCCTGTACTCAATCATTGGTTTGGTAAGCAGGCACCTGTATGGCTAAAATTCAATTCCCGTTTCAAAACTGAACTATATGCATTTTTATCTCAAAAAGGAATCACCTTTGAAGAATTTGGGGCTAATAGCTTAAAAGTAAGTAGCGGCAATTTAGAGGATGCTGTTTTACGCGGCTGGTGTCGGATTCAGGATTTGGGCAGTCAGGAATCTCTTAACACAGAAATACTAAGCCGCGCTTCACTGGTTTGGGACACCTGTTGCGGAGCAGGTGGAAAGTCATTGCTGCTGTCTGATTTAAATCCTGATGCCACATTGTATATTTCCGATACCCGTTCGCAAATGGTCCACAACGCGTTACAGCGATTTTCCATTGAAGGCAAGCCCCTTCCCTTTTCTGGTATCGCTGATTTATCGGTACCTGTGGGAAAAGTCATTTTCGACGATAACATCCAAATTTCAAAACCGGTTTTCGATACGCTTATTTGCGATGTGCCCTGTTCCGGGAGCGGCACATGGAGGCGCAGTCCCGAAATGCTAACTGCTTTTATGATCAAAGAATTGGGCTATTATCAGCAAAGGCAACGCAATATTGTTAAAAACGCACTTCCTTTTCTAAAACAAGGGGGAAAGCTCATATACCTCACATGTTCTGTTTTTACGGAGGAAAATGAAAATAACAGGCTGTTCTTTGTGGATGAACTGGGATTAAAAATGAATTCTGAGAATTATTGCGGCGGCTATGAAAAAGATGCCGATTTTATTTACCGGGCTGTATTGGAGAAATAATTATTCGGGATTGTACGCCCATTTGATATAAATACTTCCCCAGGTAAATCCACCTCCGAAAGTACTGAGAATGAGGTTATCACCCTTTTTAAATTTCTTCTCAAAATCGTACATAAGCAATGGGAGTGTGCCGGCTGTGGTATTCCCGTAACGATCAATATTCACGAGAACTTTTTCTTTATCCAGCCCCATTCTCTCGGCGGTGGCATCGATGATACGCAGGTTTGCCTGATGGGCAATCAACCAGTTGACCGAATCGGCATTTAGTCCGTTTCTGTCCATAATATCATAGCTCACATCTGCCATGTTGGTAACGGCAAATTTGAAAACCGTTTTACCTTCCTGATAAACGTAATGCTGTCGGTTGCTAACCGTTTCAAGCGTGGGGGGATTTAGAGAACCACCTGCAGGCTGGTAAAGAAATTCTCTACCACTGCCATCCATTTTTAATATAGAGTCCAAAACTCCAAAACCATCGGTATTGGGTTCAAGTAAAACACAACCACCGCCATCGCCAAAAATGATACAGGTGTTTCTGTCTGTGTAATCGATGATGGAACTCATTTTATCGAACCCACACACCAGTACCTTTTTACACCCGCTCTGAATGAATCTGCTGCCGGTTTCCAGCGCATACAAAAATCCGGAGCATGCGGCAGCTATATCAAATCCCCAGGCATTTTTGGCTCCGATTTTATCAGCAATAATGTTGGCACAGGCAGGGAAAATATAATCACCTGTAATCGTACCCACCAGAATAACATCGATTTCTTCAGGAGAAATGCCTTTTTTCTCCAGCATCGGAAGAATGGCGTTTACAGCCATATCGCTTGTGGCCTTTCCAGGTTCACGGAGAATATGTCTTTCTTTGATTCCGGTTCTGGTGGTAATCCACTCATCGGAAGTATCTACCAGCTTTTCAAGGTCTCTATTTGTAAGAACCGTTTCAGGTACATACCCTCCAACGGCGGTAATGGCTGCTGTTATTTTCTGCATCAGGCGGTAGCTTGGGGATTAATATACGTGGCTACGGCATCTTTAATTTTCTGAATCATCCCACTGCTCACCTCCTCGGCTGCAAGTTCAATCATTTTTACAAAAGTATCTGCCTTAGAGATGCCATGCCCTACGATAACCGGTGCATTAACACCTAGGATAGAGCTGCCACCGTAATGTTTAAAATTGAATTTATCGAGGTAATCATCCTGAACACCTCGTTTTGCAAGGCGATAGTACATTCCCTCACAAACTTTTATAATTACGTTACCCGTAAAACCGTCACAAACGATTACGTCGCAATGGTCACCAAAGATATCACGTCCTTCAACGTTGCCCACAAAATTGATACCCCCGGTTGATTTAAGTAGTGAGTGGGTAGCACGGGTAAACAAACTGCCCTTCTCTTCTTCTTCGCCAATGTTGAGTAGTCCTACTTTCGGACTATCAACTTTATTGACTGCACCATAAAAGACAGAACCCAAAATGGAGAACTGCTGCAGGTGTTCCGGCTTACAATCTGCGTTTGCCCCTACATCCAGCAATAAACCGGGATGGTTATTGAGACGGGGTACTACAGAGGTAAGGCAAGGTCTGTCAATTCCGGGAATGGCCTTTACTGTCATGAGAGAACCTACCAGCATGGCTCCGGTATTTCCGGCACTGAGAAAAGCGTCAACCTTACCTTCTGCAAGGTAATGCAAACCCACAGCGATACTGGAATCATGTTTAGTGGTAAAAGCCCTTACGGGGTGCTCCCCCATATCAATCTGGCTGGGGCAATGAATAATTTCAAAAACAGATGGATCCAGGTTCTCCTGAATGCAAACGTTTTCTATGGCACTTTTATCACCAAAAAGCACCACTTTAAATTCTGGGTGAATACGGGCAGCAGAGACAGCGCCTTTTACAGATTCTAGGGGGGCAAAATCGCCACCCATCGCATCCACTCCAATTTTCATCATTACGATTCGTTACGGCCTTTCATGACCTTCTGGCCACGATACATGCCGGTTTCCAAATTTACACGGTGGTACAGTGATACATCTCCTGTCACTGGGTCGGCTATCATAGGGCGTACTTCCAGTTTGTCATGAGTACGACGTTTGTCCCTACGGGTTTTGGATATTTTTCGCTTAGGATGTGCCATTTTCTTATTTTTATTTCTTTTTAAACAATTCTTTCAATTTGTCCCAACGGGGATCGGGCTGAGACCCGTCTGTTCCGTTTAGGTCGTTTAGCTTTGATAGCATTTGGTAATTACAAGGTTTGGTTTCCATTTCGTCGCAATTGCGAATCATGGGCAAAGACAACAGCGTGGTTTCATAACATTCCTGCGCGAGGTTTATTTTATAATCCTGCTGCGTCAATACCACCCAGTCATCATTATTTAAATCGGCGTCCTGTACACCTTCCGGGGCCATTTTATACAGTACATGATGACCGGTCTCCATGGTTATTGAAAGTGGTACTAAACAACGATCACAACTTAAGTTTACCCAGCCATTGATTTCCAGGTTTAGATTAAGAAGATTCACCGTTTTCTCCAATACCGCCTTTACAGCAATTTCGGCGCCCAAAACATCCTCGTTACCAAATATCTCAAAGAACTTCTTTTCAAGTCTGTAATTGAATTCGTGAATGCCGTCTTTTAGCTTAACGAATTCAATGTCAAATTCCTCCAGACTTAAACTTGCGTCTTTCAAAACGAACGGCAAAAATACGGATTTATCCATAAAATTACAACCTTTTTCTGAAATATAGGTATATCAAAACAAAAGTCCCGGCCTGTACAGACCGGGACTTCTATAGTTATTTAGTGTTGGTTAAAACTCCCAAAGATCATGCTCAAAAATAAACAGATCATTCTTGATGTTTTCTGCTTCCAGCAACATAGCAATGGGATCTTGCTGAAATTCAGTTCTCATGCTCAGGTAGCGATCATCCCAGTCTGTAGTTTTAACAATGTAGCTGTCAAAAAGACGGTAATGATTGAAAAGGTCATCCCAGCTGATACGCATAACATCATTATAACGATTGAAAACTTCTGATTTTGCAAGAGTAGGCCTCAAATCATCCATTTTAATCCAAAACAGGGGCAATTCATAGGTTTGACCATTGGGGAATTTCTCTTCATACATGGGTGCAATGGCTATGATCCTGGGACGCAGCTCACTATGCTTATAATCAAAGAGCCAGTCTTCCATAATCTCGAACCTTACAATTTTCTCCCATTTAAAGATATCGTAGTAAGCGGTGTCAACCAAATCCTCGTTATCCTCTGGATTTCTCCAGTTTTGGATTTGTGTTACTACCAGCTTAGAACCTTCCTTGTAGCAATCTTCCGGCGTTTTTACCCTGTTTAATGAGTCAGTCCAATAGCCGCGAACTAGCCCTTTTGTAGCAGCTTCATAAATGATCTGTGTTACAGGATTTTTGGGCCATGTAAAAGAACGATTCATTTTTTGACGACAATCAATTCTTCTCCAGATGCGACGACGGAACTTGAGATCGGCCTCACGCAGAAAAGGATAGGGTACTACAACAGCGTCATCGATTCCAGGACGGCCGTCATTGGTAGTAAAGGGCGTTTCTCTATGAAATGCAGGCGCATCATCATAATGAGTTCCAATGGTTGGCACTGCCAGTGTTGGCGTAGTACCTGCACCGCTACCGGCGCCGGCGCCTGTACCAGAACCTGCACCAGAGCTTGTTCCAGTAGAACCGGAAGAAGTACTCCCTGATGATGACGAACCACCGGAACCACTACCGGATCCACCTGAGTCTCCCCAACCCCAGTCCTGACTGTACCCATTAAGGGCCATCAGGCAGGTTGCAACGATTAACATTCCCTTTTTCATAATCAATTCAGTTTAACATTTATTTATTGAAGCATTCCGCTTACGTTTTCAAGAAATACAGGACCTGAAGGACCTACTGCGCGTATATCGGAGAACATTACGAACTCACCGGCACGCATGCCACCCAGAATTCCTTTGATACCCTGCAAAGAAGCACCTGTAATCGATGCCTTTTTGGGGCCTGTTCTTCCAATACCGGTGAAGGTATAGCCTTGCACAGTGTATTTAACACCATCATACACAAAGTTCTCCAGAATGGCAACGGCAGAAGACTGCGCCATTAAGGCAGACAACTGTATGGGCTTATCAAATGAGATAGCGCCTGCACGGAAAACCGGACGGGGTACGTTACGAATCTTGAATTTCTTAGAACCCATAGGAACCACACGACCGTCACCCATTTTAGCACTAACGCTGATAATGGATTCATTACCCTGACGGGCAGGGAAAAGAACTTTATAACGACCTCCTCCGATACTCTGCAGGTTACCCGCACTGGCATTTACAGCCACATTACGCGAATCAACACCGGCAACAGCAACAGAAATAGGGTTATCCAAACCTACGTAGAATACATTTAATTCATCAGCCGAGATAGCAGCCATAGGAGGGAAAACACTGTATTTTGCCTCAGCGGTAAGGTTTTCAATTTTACCACCGGGACCAGGCACAGCAATATTCACTTTGTAGTTAAACTCCCCTGGAGAACCACCGGTTACTTTGTATTTACCGATACCATCTTTGATTTCAACAGCAGAACCACCTACAGTAATATTCATTTGTGCCTTACTGTTGTAGGCAGCCAACATAATATCAGCTTCATAGGTCTGGTTTTGCATTATAGCACTGCTGGGTGCAGAGATTACTGCGGCCAGTTTGTCAAATTTGAAGTCAGAAGCATTTACAGCCTTAGCCAAAACAGCAGTAACTTCAGATTCCAGAGAGCGGGCATCGTTTACGTATTTGCTGAGCAGTGCAAAAACACCTGCCAAGGGAGAGTGTTCGAGATACATAGACACCCATTTCTGTTCGCGACCATCGGAGTTTTTACCGTCGTTGGCTACCAAACCAGTTTTATCTTTCAGGCTTTTCTTTGCTTCTTCCAACAACTTTTTGGTTTCACCCTTGTCATCTTTACCACCGAGATTGGGGTCTTTAACTGCTTTATCAAGCAGAGCCAACAGATCGTCTCTAGTTTTGTTAATAGCTTCAAAAACAGCGTCACCTCTCAATTTACCGGAGGGAGCAAATGCCCAGGCCTTACCATCAGGACGCTGCGGATTTTTCTCCAGTAAAAAATAATTGGAGTGCAATTCCATATTATCACCCTGTGTTAATTCAGCTACTCCTCCTTTTACCAATGTATCTTCAGTTTTTCTACCTCCTGATAAATCGGTCAAGTCAGTTTTAACCGCATCCATGTTCTTTTCAAACTGGTCGGTAATTTTCTTAGCTTCATTGGCAATTGCTAGGGCTGCTTTTGCACTTTCATTCTCCTCTTTACCAATGGCCTTGAGGGTCATATCGTTCTTGGCCTTGATGTTACTGGTTGAGGTATTCAGTGAATTCTCAATCAGGTTGAAGGCCTTAATAATTTCTTTGGACACGTTCAACGCCAGCAGAGCGGTCAACACGAGATACATCATGTTGATCATCTTCTGACGTGGTGTAGTTTTACCACCTGCCATTTTTAACTCCTGTTTTTATATTTAACAATTAAACAAAGAGGGCAATTATCGTGCTCCGCCCATAGCGCTCAGCATGTTACCATAAACGGTATTCAGGCTTGCAAGGTTATTATTGAGTTTAGAAATTTCTTCCTTGAATTTCAATGTTTCGTTCTCGCTTGCAGTAAGGTTGCTAACCAAGTTAGACAAACCTCCGCTTAATGAACCCATAGAATCAGCCACCATAGCGGTGCTGTTGCTGATGTCATTCATGTTCTTTGCAGCTTTTGATGCGCTGTCAGCATACTCATTGGTTGCAACTGCGGCATTGGACAGGTTGGCCATTTCCTTAACGTTGGTGCTAAGACTTTGCAAACCTGAACCCAAACTGGAAATCAGTTCCGGACCTACCTTGGCTTCAGCCAGCATAGAATCCAGTTGCTGGGTAACAGAACCCTGCTTCTTGCCACGTTCTTTGGCTTCACCACCAGCTAGTTCGGGATAAACCAAAGACCAATCCGGATCCATGTGAACCGGTTCAAATGAAGAGATTACGAATATGACACACTCTGTACCCATACCCACGATTAGCATAAGATCCGCGCCTTTCCAGTGCATAATTTTGAACAAAGCACCGGCAATTACGATTGCTGCACCCAGACCATAAACGTAGTTCATGATCACTTTCCATCTTTTGCTTTCAAAGAAACTTTTTTCCATAGTTATTGTGTTTGTTTTGTTTAGTTTAAGAAGTTTTATTTTTTATCTCTGTTTGATCGTCCGATATAAGTCTGAACACAGCGGAAACCTACAAAGCACTTGCTGGTATCCTGATATTCATAAGTGCGTGCACCGTTTTCGATGAAGTAAGCCACATCTTTCCAGCTACCGCCGCGAATCACTTTACGCTTAAGGGTTACGAGTACTTCGCTTCCGGGACCTCTTTCAGGCACACGACGATAATTCTGACCGTTTAAATCGTGAACGATTGCGTTGTTGGCTACCTGATAATCAGTCCAGGTCCATTCTGATACGTTACCGTTCATATTATACAGACCGAAATCATTAGGGAAGTATGAGTCTGCACGTACCGGATAAACACCACCATCTGCACCGTAGTTGCCACGAAGCGGTTTAAAGTTAGCCATCATACAACCTTTGCTGTTGCGGGTGTAGGGACCACCCCATGCATATTTATTTCCGATGCGGTTTGCACGCGCTGCATATTCCCATTCGTATTCGGTTGGCAGACGGAAGTCTTCTGTATTGGGAAGACCCAGTTCGTGCCAGTAGCTGGCTTTGCGTATGGTTCTCCACGCGCAGAAGGCGTTTGCCTGGTGCCAGTTAACTCCTACTACAGGGTAATCATCATACTTGGGGTGCCAGAAATAAACACGCGCCATAGGTTCATTGAAACTGTAGGTAAAGTCACGAACCCAGCACAGGGTATCGGGATAGATCAGCGTCTCTTCATCCTTAATGAATTTCGAACGATCCATGGGATTGTATTTATCGCGATCCTGATTGGCAGCACTTACATAGTCAAACCACTGATATTTATACATCAATTTACGCGTGTCAATCTGAGAGAGACCACGGAAACGCTCAGCACCCTGATAAAAAAGGTCTGCCAAATCTTCTTTGTGTTTCTCCCAATCCAGCGGACGGCTGTAATCAATGAATCGGTTTCCTTCATCATCTTCAGGGAAGAAATACTGATCGTCATCCAACTTGTAGCGTGCAATTGAATCCAGCACGTGATCTACAAACTGACGGTATTCGTTGTTTGTGATTTCCGTTTCATCCATCCAAAAAGCAACGATGGTCATCTGCTTGTTGGGCTCCAGATACGATTGAAATACATCCTGCCCTGACTGACCTGTGTGGAAAGTTCCGGACGGAATGTAGACAGTTCCCGGAGGCTGGGGATGGAACCATGGCCTTCTGTTGAGCAGGCCCGTCAGATCACCCGTGTCTGCGGGACCGCAAGCAAACAGCCCTATGGTTGCGATGATCATGGCTGACCTCAACCTGCTGTTTGATAATGCTTTCACCAGTTTATTTACCATTTTATTTTCACTGATGATTCTGCTGATTATTTTCCTTTTCATCTGGCAGTTTCGTTTTTGTGTATTATGCGTGAAGTTGCAAAAATAGGTTTTAGTATTGAATACGCAACTATTTTTTTCCTTCGATAATGAATAACGATTTTAAGTTTATTATATTGTGTAAGATTATTAATTATTCCAAATCTTTAGACCTGTTCATGTAACGAGGATGACGATATACTTTTTCAACTCGTTCAGGAAGTGCGATTTTAAAGCAATAATTTACCTGTAATTCGTGTGTACCGTTGCTACTGCGGCGAAGACTTTGCAGGGTTATATCATAGGAATAACCAATCCTGAATAATTGAGTTCCTTGTCCATTGGGAGAATTTCCTTTAATAGGCGGATAATATCCCAATAAAACAGAAGCAGCATCTAGGCCAACGCCCTGCCCTCTGATGGACAAGCCACCGGCAAACGTATTATTCCAGGTTACCATACCTTGTGGGGTAAACTGAGGTTTTACAAAGCCGCCCTCTTCCATCACCGTTTTAATCATGATGCTGGGATCAAGGGTAAGGGCGGGATTACCTAAAAACTGTTCTTTGGTGTAACCGGCCATTAAATAAAGATGTCTGGCTGATTTCACATTAATTTGTCCGCCGGAAGCTGCATAATTATATTCCTTGGGGTTAATGTGAGACATGGACAAGCCCACATACAAATCTTTCATATTAGGATTAGAATACCAAACACCTGCACCCAATTCGGTTTTGGTATCTCCTTGTTTGTTGGTAGGAACCAATGGGTCGTTAGGGTCATGGGCACGCATTTTGGTACCGTCAATCTGACGGGTAATGCTGGTTACGTCAAAACCCAAGCGGATGCTGCTTCCATCGGCCAGGTTGTATGCACCTGCGAGTCCACCGCGCAAATAGGTATTGGATTCATAGGCAATCACATCGTTGGTAAAACTCAAAAAGGCACCACCGTAATTGGTTACGATGCCTGATGAATTTTTAATGTTGATTGGTGCAGTAAAACCAAAAGCATTGGTTTTTGGCATGATATTGTCAACAAAGTTGATAGGTGCTTTGCCTGACTGGGTTTTGAACATCCCCGTTTCATCTTGAAGCCCCATCCATTGTCTGTGCGCATTGGCATTCACACAGAAACTACCTGAAGCCCCGGCGTATGCAGGATTGAAAAGTATTTTGTTGAATGCATAATGCGTGTAGTAGGGATCTTGCTGTGAAAACCCTGTGAATGGCAGTGCCAGAGCGGCAAGCAATGCAATTGATAGTTTATTCCTCATGAACACAACGCTTGTATCGTTAATGCACAAATTTGGGGGATTCTGCATGAATGTGCAAGTTTTTTACATTATTTTTTCTTCATCGTAATTTTCGGATGTGGACTAAGCAAAAAAATGATCCTTCAGTCATGAAACGCAGAAAGGTACTTTTATATATTGATTTTCAGTATTTTATATCATTTATTAAATTATTGATAATAGGTGGATAACAATCATCAAAAAACTGCTTGTGTCCAATGAATTTTACATAATCTTGTAAAAAATTATATACATACTATGCCATCTATTTTGGTCATTGATGATGAAGCTGCGATCAGGGAGACCCTGAAAGAGATTCTTGAGTACGAAAAATACGAAGTTACGCTTGCTGAGGATGGGGCTAAAGGGCTTCAGTTGCTACAAAAAAACAACTTTGATGTCATTTTAAGTGACGTAAAAATGCCGGGTATTGACGGTATGGAATTGCTGGACCGGGTACAGGCCCTGGCGCCCGATGTTCCCATGGTCATGATTTCCGGACATGGTTCTGTGGAAATGGCCATAGAAGCCACCAAAAAAGGGGCCTATGATTTTATTACCAAACCCCCCGATTTAAACCGATTGCTCATTACCCTTAGAAATGCGGTGGACCGAAACAATCTGGTTTCCGAAACCAAAGTCTTGAAGCGTAAAGCAGCCAAAACCTACGATATTATTGGTGAAACACCTGCAATATTAAAGATTAAAGAGACCATTGAAAAAGTTGCTCCTACGGAGGCCCGCGTATTGATTACCGGAGAAAATGGCACAGGCAAGGAACTGGTGGCACGCTGGATACACGAAAAAAGTCCGAGGGCCAACATGCCACTTGTGGAAGTAAATTGCGCTAGCATACCGTCTGAATTGATTGAAAGTGAATTATTTGGGCATGAAAAAGGCAGTTTTACCAGTGCCATTAAGCAGCGCATTGGTAAATTTGAGCAGGCACACGGCGGTACTTTATTCCTGGATGAAATTGGCGATATGAGTATGGCAGCACAGGCCAAGGTACTCAGGGCCATTCAGGAAGGACGTATTACCCGGGTTGGCGGAGATCGCGAGATCAAGGTTGATGTGAGAATTGTGGCGGCAACCAATAAAAACCTGCTCGAGGAAATTGAAAAAGGCAATTTTAGGATGGACCTGTATCACCGGTTATCGGTAATATTGATTCATGTGCCAACGCTTAACGAGCGCACCGACGATATACCTACTATTGCCACTAACTTTCTGGAAAATATTTGTCAAGAGAATAGCATTCCGGTCAAGAAATTCACCCCGGATGCCATGGACGCATTAAAGGAAGTTAACTGGACAGGCAATATTCGTGAATTGCACAACGTGGTAGAGCGACTGGTGATATTGTGCGGACCTGAAATTACCGGTGATGATGTATTTATTTACAGCAATCCGGCCCAGCGGGGTTCCGATCCTTTTGGTGTGGTTGACAACTACAGTACGCTGCAAGATTTCAGAGACTGGGCCGAAAAAATATTCATTGAGCGCAAGCTGATTCACAATGCCTGGAACGTAGCCAAAACAGCTCAGGAAATTGACATACAGCGGAGTCATCTTTACAATAAAATAGAGAAATACAACCTCAAAAGGCGCTGATGGTTCAGCCGGGCTCCGATATGGAAGCGGCTGTGGGTTGTTTGCAGAATGCACAGCTGGTAGGAATACCTACAGAAACCGTTTATGGTTTAGCTGCAAACGCGCTGCGTACTGATGCAGTAGCCAAAATATTTTCTGCCAAAAACCGTCCGTTTTTTGATCCGCTGATTGTTCATACCCACGATATTTCTGAGGTATACCAATATGTAAGAACCATGCCGGAGAAAGCGAAAATACTGGCAGAAGCTTTCTGGCCTGGGCCGTTAACGCTGGTGTTGCCTAAAGCCGATTTGATTCCTGATTTGGTTACTGCAGGACAAGATACAGTTGGCATTAGGGTACCCTCCCACCCTGTTTGTCTTGCATTGCTTAAGCAGCTTGACTTTCCTCTGGCGGCACCCAGTGCGAATCCGTTTGGTTATGTGAGTCCCACTACTGCCCAGCATGTGGTGGATCAGCTGGGTGAAAAGGTGTGCTATGTTCTGGACGGGGGGCCATGCACTGTGGGGGTAGAAAGCACCATTATTGGCTTTCCCGGTGGAGAGCCGGTCGTTTATCGCCTGGGTGGAATTTCAATAGAGCAGATTTCTGCTGTTGTAGGATTTGTAGCCGAGCAGATTTCCGGAGGTAGTAACCCCGCTGCACCAGGTCAGCTGGACGTGCACTACAGTCCGCATTGCAGGGTAATACTGGAACATACGGCTAAAATTGAAGATTCGAAAGAAGTCTGTTACCTGAGGTTTACATCGCGCATACCCGGTATTGATAGTGAGCGACAATATGTACTTAGTCCGCTGGGAAGCCCTGAGGAAGCGGCTGTCAATTTATTTGCCATGCTGAGGACACTTGATCAATCAGGATATCGCAGCATAGTGGCGGAGTTATTGCCTGAGGTAGGCCTGGGGCGGGCAGTGAATGATCGTTTGCGCAGGGCTGCAGCAAAATGATTTAATCCAGAATAAAGTCCAGTGTATTGGTGAGTAATTCTACCGTTTGTGAACACAGATTTTCCGGCGCGGGATGGGGTGTATTGAAGGTGTGATCTGCATTCTCCATTTTCACCAGCAGGGCGTGCCAGCATTCATCATACAGCTTATCCGAGTGAACCGATGGAACTGATTTATCATCAAGGCCATGCAATAGTAAAAGCGGTATTTGCAAATCGCCTGCTGCCTCCATCACATTGTATTTTTCCTCATGTTTCATTAAATCCTGCCAATAGGCATAATTCAATGGCATAGGCTGACCTGTGCGGGCATTGGGAATTATCAAACTTCCTTCTTTTTCCCATTTTTTGAGGTCAGCCGAAGCAAACATGGATGCATAATGCGCTATCGGTGCCCAGGCCACTACTTTGCTGATATTTTTATTAGTGGAAGCGGCTACAATGGCATTGGCACCTCCCCTGCTATGCCCGCCGAGAATAATCTGTTCTGCATTTAAACCAAAGTTTTCTGCATTGCTGTGAACCCAGTCAACAACAGACTTTGTTTCTGACAGTTCTCTGGAAACGGTGTTTTGACCAAAAAGATCCAGACGAACAAATTCTTCGGGATTCGATTCATCCACACCGTTCCAGGTATGATTAAACGTCAATACGGCAACATTTTCAGGGCAAAAGTAGTCGGCAATCCTGGGGAAAAAGCCCCATTCTCTAAATCCCTTAAAACCATGACAGAAGACAAACACCGGCACGTCTATTTCTTTTGCGGGCAGGAATAAATGGGCATGAATTTGCTGATTGTCAGCACCCGGAATAGAGAGGGAAATTTTTTCGGCCATGTTGCACAAAAAAAGCCTTGAATGGCAAGGCTTTTCTTTGTACCCGGGGCCGGGCTCGAACCGGCACGAGTGTTACCCCATTGGTGTTTGAGACCAACGCGTCTACCAATTCCGCCACCCGGGCAAAGTGGAAGTGCAAAAATACGGTTTTCCTGTTAACTTAGGATGGTTTTGACTGAATTATTCAGTTATTTTTTGAACCCTGGGTCCAAACTCTATGGCCTGCATATTCAATATCTTTCCTTGGTTCAATTCAAACCGGATGGCTGTTCTAACCAGATGAAACCCTTGAATGCCACAGCTTCCGGGATTAACAAACAGCATGTTTTTCAATGCGGGGTCTCTTTCCACTTTCAAAATATGTGAATGCCCGCAAATGAGCATTTTGGGTGGATCGGCATTCAACTGAGAAGTTATTTTAGGGTTATACCTTCCCGGTTTACCGGCAATATGGGTCATCCATACGGTGACACCTTCGGCGGTAAATTTGTTGTGTTCAGGGAAAATACTGCGTAAGTCTTGTCCATCAACATTACCCCAGCAGGCCCTCACCCGTTTTCCCAGTTTTTCTATGGCTGTCAACAAGGTCGTATTCAGCCAGTCGCCTGCATGCCATACCTCATCGGCTTCAGCACAGTGTTTAAGGATGCCCTCATCCACCCATCCGTGATTATCGCTCAGCAATAGTACTTTCATGTTGTTTTTTATTAAAAAATCCGGCCCAGCCAATGGCTGCTATTACAATCATCACAGGCATTACCGGAAGCAGGTAGCGTGCACTGCCCACCGGGCCCACAATCAAAAGCATATAGAGTACTGTGGAAACTAAAATTGTTTTGTG
>CANMCY010000028.1 GCA_947496375.1 Flavobacteriales bacterium | reverse complement strand
TGATAACCTGATTGATATGGGTGCACAAATTATACTTTGCGATCCCCACCGTGCCACTGTTATTGGCCTGGACAGAAAAACCCGGTTAAAAGGTATCACCATGTCATCGCCCGACATACGCGCAGGTGTTGCATTGCTCATTGCCGCCATGAGTGCCAAAGGCAACAGTACTATCCGCAATATCGAACAAATAGACCGTGGTTACGAGCGCATAGAGGAGAGACTCAATCCACTGGGGGCCTCCATACAGCGAACGACCCTGGATTAATCCTGTTTCTTTCTTTTTTTACTGCCCAATCCTGTGCTGATTCCCAGATAGAAATCCAGGCCACTGTAACTATTTCCGGTTACGGACTTTATGAGATTATCGGTACCCAGAAAAACAGGTCCAACACGTGTGAACAGTCCTACACCCACATTCTTGTAGTCATTATACAGCGACAAAGGCACGGAAAATTCAACTATTTTATTTTCTATTCTGGGAATAATAATCAAAGAAGACGGCTGCCTTAATGCTATTTTTCGCCTGCTAATCACGGCCTGATTCCAATTTATTCCCAGGTAAAACCATTTCAGCACATTCCAGTCCAGCTGCATAACAACCGATGAGGGAATAGATGAGGTGATTTTGCCACTACCTTCTTCATATTGAAAGTTTTTTTGCGCAAACGATCGGGAGAAGCAAATACCGCTATCCAGATTATGAGCAAAAGCATCGGTAAATCCCGAATCAACATGAATTTTTACCGGCGCCTGGTTACGAATCCGGAAGGTATTGACATTTTTACCGTAGGTAATTGCTCCCATGTCAATCAGCGATACACTTAGCTTGTATAAATATCGATTCGCGGAAGTTATCTTATCCATTTTATCCGGGCGATATTCGTATATAAAACCTGCATCCCATCCCAGGCCTCCCCCGGTAATTTCTGAAACTGATGGTAAAGCCCACCGGTATACTCCACGACTAAACCTTTCCAGAACAGTTCCCCCGGTGTAGCCAACTGAGATATCAGATTGTTGAATAATGACACTATCACCTCCCATTGCATTAAATTCAATCCCGTTATTAACAATGTAGCCTGAGCCCAGTCCAATCAAATATTTTGCACTTCCCCCTATTTTCAGATAATGCATTTTCTTGTTATAAACCACCCTAGCCAAAGAGAAACTCAGCTCCTGATAGGCGTTCATATTCAGGGTAAAACGGTTGTCGGTTAAAGTTGATAGCTTAACGCTCTGGCTATCCAGAAGGGATTTCCCATATTGGATCAGGGGCTCAGCTACCTGATTCAATTGAAAAGTGCTCCTTGTTCGGGTTGCAATGGCAAAAGCCCCATTTTTTCCAAGGCGATTCATATAGGCCGGCCCTCGATTTTCTAATCCTAAAAACAGATTTTTCGGTTTACCGTTTATATTTTCCTTAATCCATCGGGTTTGCCAATCTATATTTCCCTCTGCATTTTTATATTCATTGGGAACATTTCCAAAAATCCATTGTTTGAAGGAAAATGGCATTTCCAGTTTTGCATAGTCATTGGCAAACATCACAGCAGTCGTAAATACATTGCTGTGTTTTTTAAATCGTGCGTCTGCCAATCCGGCGGGATTTGTATAAATGGCATGTACACCATTAAAATTTGAAAACTGCAGACCTATCAGCTGCTGGGCCGCTCCTTCAGCAAAATCTATAAATAAAATCAGTAGAAAAAGAATTCGGCACGGAAAGTACATGGACTATTTTTGTGATTGCAATCTACAACAATAAACATAAAAAAAGCCGTCACGAATGACGGCTTTTTACTTAGGAGTTTAAAAATTATTTCAGGAGCATGGCCTGGCTTACAGAGCCGAATGAACCTGACATTCTCACGAAGTAAGAACCTGCGGGCAATTCAGTCACATTGAAGCTAATACTTGATGTACCTGCAGCAAAATGCTGTTTGGCAATAGATTTCACCTTCTGGCCCTGCACATTGTATATATCAACCAATACGTCAGTAGCTTCCTTCAGTTTCACCTGAACCATCAAATCGTTGTTTTTAGCGGCCGGATTAGGGTAAACATTGCTGATATCAGCACCGGTGTTTTCGAAACGCTTGTTACCGAGGTTGAAGTAGTTTACATGGAAACCTGAATAAAGATAGATACGCTTTGCTGAGGGAATATTGTAAGGCAAGAACCACTCATCAGCGCGGGTAGAATAACGCTGACCGCTGAAATTTATAAGTGCATAGTTATAGAAGCCCAGACCTTCCAGACCAGTTTGTGCCTGAACACAGTAGGGCTGGAACGCACTAATTTTGTTTACGGGGTCTTTTGCGCGGCTGGAATCACGGCCATAAATCATGGTATCTCCAAAATTGTATGAATAATTGGGCTTCATATAGGCCGTAAAACCGAATAATCCTGTGCGGTTAGCTGCATTCATATCGCGAATCTCTACAGGGGGATTCAGTACCTCTACAAATTCACCTGTGTAGGAGGATGAGCTTTGTGCAAAAAAGTCTTTGGTATTATCACCGGTATCCAACTGGTAACCAATTTCACGAATAGCTTTAGGGCTACGAAGTCCTTTCAGTGCAGGAGAATAGGTATTTTCACCGGTCTGCCAGCGAAGTCTTGAAAATCCGCTGTCGTTGTAAATCTGGATAATCAATGAGTCAGTGTGGCTTGGAACCGGGTTGTAATACTTGTAAAGGAAGAAGAAAGTATCTACGGTGTAATTCTGAAACTGAGACAAACGGGTGGTAAAATAATCCGCCTTGGGATCAAGCGTAGAACCTACACCATGTATGTAAGCGTGATCATTGTTGGTAGCGTAGCGTAAAATGGGTAGAGAATCCGGCCATATGTGAAAATCACCAAAATATTGGTATGTTTCTCCGGCAGCGCGTGCTTCGTTTGCGGCAACATACCAGCCTTTGCCTGCTGTTCTGCGGGAAAGGGATTTGTTTTGCTCCTTAACAGGCAGTAAATTGTCAGTGCGGTTCAATCTCTGCTGAGCTCCGTCTCCCAGGGTGTTTTGCTGTGCCATCACTGAGCAGGTGCCTGTGATGGTAGCAGCGATAACAAGTAATAATTTTTTCATAGGTTTTTTATGATTATTTTCTTTTGATTGCAAATATAGTTGATAGCAAACTTTATATCAAAATTAAGGTACGGGTTTCAGTATCAGATGTTTTAAAAGGATTTTTACAAAATACAGACTTTCACCATCTCATATATCCCCGGCGACAGGCCTAATCAACAACTCCTCTGTACAGGCGTTTTCATTGCATAACCAGGCGTTAAACATTAGCTCTGCAATATTTTCCGGCTTAATAAATCGGCTCTCCGGCAAATCGGAATTTGCCCAGCTGTCGGTAAATGTTGCACCTGGCATGACCGCTGTCACACAAATACCCCTGGGTTTTAGTTCTTCCCGTAATAATTTACTAAGTCCCAGCAGCGCAAATTTGCTGATGCAGTAACTGCCTCCATTGGGATATGCCACAATACTGGCTATCGAACACATATTGAAGACATGAGAGCGGCTTTTATCTGCCATTTTAGGGATAACTGTGCGTGAAACGTGATATGCCGAAGAAACATTAACTTCTAATAGTTTTTCCAGAACACCGTCTTCCTCGCTGAGCACGCTTCCCGGCATAAAAGTCCCGGCGTTATTTACCAAAACCGTGCATCCGCCTAAAAATCCGACAGCATTTTTAGAAAACGCAATGGCTTCCTCTTTGCTATCGAGGCAGGCAACGTAACCTTGTATGCGGGATTGGGGGAATTCTGCCTGCAACAAATGAGTCATTTGCTCAACCCGATCCGGATTTGTACCACAAAAAGCGGCATCAAAACCGCTTTTTAGAAATCTTTTGAGAATAGCCAAACCGATGCCCCGGGTTGCCCCTGTGATAATGATGGTATTTTTTAAATGCATTTAGTTTAAATGAAAGGGCGACTCCATGAGAAATCGGGGAATGGTTACCCGAATCGTATTTTCAGGAGTTTTAAACAAATAAAAACCTTCCATTTGCCCAAATGGAACCGATAAAGGGCAATAACTTGAGTATGAAAATGATTCACCCGGCTCCAGTTTGGGCTTCATCCCTACAACGCCCTCTCCTTTTACGGTTCTGTTGACTCCGCAGGCATCGGTAATGAACCATTGCCTTTCCATAAGCTGTACAACCTCATTTCCTTCGTTTGTGATGGTTATCTGGTACCCGAAAACAAAAACAGGATGATTTTCACTACCATCTTTCTGAATAAATCTGCTGCTTACAGAGACCTGGATGCTATGGGTGGTGCAGGATATCAACTGTGATGTACAACAAAGATAACTTCAATTAGATTTTTAATCTTCATCCATGGAACGATTGCCTGAAGATTCGCCTTCTTCTTCTGATTTTTCATCCTCTTCGCTTTCTTCCTTTTCAGACGGGCGAACCAATTCATCCATTTGTTCTTCAGTCAGAACCTCCTTGGGCTTGGCACTCACCTTCACCAGGAAGATGGTATCAGCAGTTTCAAGTCTCACTGCCGTCACAATCTCGCCTTTGGCATTGGGAAAACGGATGGTATTTCCTGCAATGCCTGTTGGATAGGTTTCATCATAGAGCTTTAGCAACTCGTCGTTTAACTTGGAATAATCTGTTACAACCTTTTTCTTTTCCATATTCAATACATCGCAAAATTAGTGTCCATCGAAAAAAAATAAAACCACTCTCAGGATTGTATTTTTTGCATGTTGATAACCATGAGGATTTCTCTCCACAATGCCTGTTTTATTCGGGATTCCACCTTGGGATCATGGTTTTTGAGCACAAACTTAAAACGGTAATGGACCAGATCTTTTTTAAACTCCACTACTTTCAACTTGGAACTGTCTGTACGTATCAAATGTTCATCCTGGCTCAGTACTTTTTGAAGCATTGCCTCCAGGGATACAGCATTGATGCTTTGAGCACTTTGAACTTCAAAATCTATGCTGCTGTGGTGCCTTGGATTTCGGCTGAAATTAATAATTTGGGTGTTTACAAACAGGTTGTTCGGAATGATAATCATGTCGTCATCATCGCTTAGCAGGTGTACACTCATCAATGTAATATTCTCAATGCGGCCTTTATGTTCTCCAATTTTCAGGTAATCCCCAATTTGAATATTATCGCCGAACATCAGAATCATGCCATTCAGTCCGTTGAGTATATAATCCTTAAATACGATTGCCAGTGCCGCTGCAATAATGGTTATGCTGGTAAAGAACTCTTTGATGGTAATTCCAAACACATGCAAAAACAGAAAAAACAACCAGATACTAAGCAGAACGTACGTCAGGTTATTCAGCCCAATGATGAAGTTATCGGTATTCCTAGACTTCTTTCGTTTTCTGTATAACCATATACCGGTGGCTCTTCCCACCAGTATAACAATCAGTAAAACGGCAAAAACCTTGTAGCCCAATACCGACGGATGAATAGCGATCCAGTTTTCAATGGCAGTCATATTCGCAAAGTAATTCTAAAAACATGAATGTCTTACATGAAATTTGCAGTTATTCTCATGAATAAAGAAATTCTGATTCCATTTGGTGGAACCCTTTTTACGGCTCATTCCGAGGGGTTTTTGTTTCATCCGGAAACGGGCTCTTTAATCATTTCCGATTGTCATTTTGGAAAAACCACCCATTTTCGCAAGCATGCACTTCCCATTCCTGAATTGGCTATTCAACGAGATTTTCTTCGGTTAAAAGACATAGCAGACCACCTGCAACCCGGCAGGATTATTTTTTTGGGTGATTTATTTCACAGTGGTGTCAATCGTGAATGGGATATATTGTCTGAATTTTTGTACACCCACATAAAAGCAACGGTTATCCTCGTTATAGGAAATCACGATATACTTCCCCATAAAATTTATAAAGAGGCAGGTTTTGAGCTAACCGATTGTTATCTGCTGGGAGAAATTGCATGTATACATGATCAAAATGAGGTTCCCAACCAGGCAGCATTTACCATTTCGGGACACATACATCCGGGCTACAGGTTATCAGGCATAGGGAGGCAAAAATTGGCTCTACCCTGCTTTTACGTAGGTTCCAACCACATGATTATGCCGGCATTTGGAAGTCTTACCGGACTATCCATTATTGAAAAGAAAGAAAAAAACGATCGGGTTGTATGCTTTACCCCGGAAAGAATATTTGAAGTGAATTAACTATTCATACTCACCAAAAACTCAGTGTTGTCTTTGGTGTTTTGCATGTATTTCAGGAACGTATTCATGGCCTCTTCCGGATTCATGTCTGCCAGGTGATTTCTCAGTACCCACATGCGCTGCAGGGTACTCTTGTCAATCAACAAATCTTCGCGGCGGGTGCTGCTGCCTAAAATATCAATGGCCGGATAAATACGCTTATTGGCCAGTTTTCTATCCAGTTGCAATTCCATGTTGCCGGTTCCTTTAAATTCCTCAAAAATCACCTCATCCATTTTGGAACCGGTATCGGTGAGTGCAGTTGCGATGATGGTAAGTGAGCCCCCATTTTCGATATTTCTGGCTGCGCCAAAAAATCTTTTGGGCTTATGCAGGGCATTGGCATCCACACCCCCTGACAGAATTTTACCCGAAGCAGGCTGTACGGTGTTAAAAGCGCGTGCCAGGCGGGTAATCGAGTCTAGCAGAATTACCACGTCATGTCCTGATTCAACCAATCTTTTGGCTTTTTCAAGGACGATATTCACCAGTTTCACATGTTTATCAGCCGGTTCATCAAATGTGCTTGCCACTACTTCTGCCTTTACATTTCGGGCCATGTCGGTCACTTCCTCGGGTCTTTCATCAATCAGCAGAATGATCATGTATACCTCAGGATGGTTTTTGGCAATGGCGTTGGCTATTCCTTGAAGCAACCAGGTTTTTCCGGTTTTGGGCTGTGCCACAATCAAACCCCGCTGTCCTTTTCCAATGGGAGAAACCAGATCAATAATACGGTTACTGTAATGACGGGAATCGTCGCATAGATTCAGTTTCTCATTGGGGAATAAGGGGGTAAGGTGTTCAAATGCCACCCGGTCTCGAACTTCTTCAGGGGTTCTGCCGTTCACACTTTCCAATTTCACCAGACAGAAGTATTTCTCGTTATCCTTGGGCGGGCGAATGGTTCCTTTTAGGGTATCACCCACTTTCAACCCATTTTGTTTAATCATAAACCCGGGCACATACACATCATCCGGCGATGGCATGTAATTATAGTCAGGACTGCGTAAAAAACCGTACCCGTCCGGCACAGTTTCCAGCACACCCTGCGTGGTTACCACACCTTCCATTTCGGTATAGGCAATGAGCTGTTCGCGGCGGCGCTGATCATCTTTATTTACCGTTGTTTCCTGAGGTAAACCAGTTTGTTCTCTTTTTACGGGCTCAGAAAATTCTGCAACGGGTTGTTTCACCCTTTTCTCGGGAACCGGTGGAATAAATGCATTCAGGTCTTCCTCAGTAATGGCGGTACTTTCCGTCTTTTCATTAACAATGGCTGCTTTTCTTACCGGCTTTTCGGATTCTACAGTATCCTCCTGAGTATCATTTTTAGAATACCTTTTTCGCTTTCGCTTTTCCGCATCAGGAACCGAGGTAGTTTCCGGTTTTTGGGCACTCGCCAATTTTTCAAGCTCCTGATTGATGGCAACCATCAGCTCATTTTTCTTCAATTTGGCGAAATTCTCAATTTCGAGGTTTTGGGCCAGTTCCTTCAGGTCGGCCAACGACATTACGTTCAGGTCAGGTTTATCTGCCATAAATAATAGTAACAGTGAATGAATTTAAGGAGTTCAAATAATGTTTGGGAGCTTCGGTCGGGAAGAAAAAACATCCTAACCTTAGCGATTTGACACTACAAATATAGGGCAATGGAACAATTTTTCCAAGTCATCGGTTAAATCCATACCCTCACACCTTCTGTGCAGTTGTTGCAGATGTCGGTATGCTGCCTTCCCCGTTTTAACTTTTGTCCGAAGGCATGCCTCAACTTCCCTTTCCATACATCTTGAAATTCAGATTGAAAAACGTTACCCATCTGATGGGATGCATCCTTATCAAAACAACAGGGCACCATATTGCCGTCCCAGGTAAGAACCGGATTGCCATGAAATCGTTTGCACCTATTTTTTTTTGCTGCTTTCAGCGCCAGCAGCCCTGCTTTTTTTTGATACCGGGCATATTCCGGATTGGCCGGCAGCCATTTTTCTGCGTTTTCGAAGTCGTAAATCTGCGCTGTTTTTAGCTGCAGTTTATCCACCCCAACCTCTTTCGCTTTTTGTCTTATTTCGGCAATTTCGTGTTCATTGTGGGCAAAGACGATAAACTGCCACACCACCACAGGATAGCTAACACCAAGGGCTTTTCGGGCGGCCAAAATATTTTGAGTGCCACGGATCACTTTATCAAGATCACCTCCTATCCTGTATTGCGCGTAGGAATCCTGGGTAACCCCATCAATACTGATAATCATGCGCTTGAGGCCGGCTTCAACGGTTTGTCGGGCCACTTCAGGATTTAGGAAATGGGCATTACTGCTGGTGGCTGTATAAATATCCCGGCGGGAGGCAGCAGATATCATTTCGGTAAACTCTTTGTTTAGGAAAGGTTCACCCTGAAAATAAAGCGTCATATAGCCGGTGGTGGGACTAATTCTGGGCAAAAGGGCTTTGAACTGCTGCAGATTCATTTTTCCGGTAGGTCTGCTAAATTGTTTTAAGCCACTGGGACACTGCGGGCAACCCAGGTTACAGGCGGTGGTGGGCTCTATACTGATGGCGGTGGGCATACCCCAAAAAACGGGTTTGCGGGTGAATCGTGAGATAAAATAAGATATTTCGACCTTGAAGGTGTTAATAAACCTTGAAGGTTTGGCGTGTGCGCGCGCGAGGCGCCAGGTATCCGACCATCCCAAAAACATCAGCCGTCGTATTGTTCGAAAGTATACTGCCTGCGGTTATACCCTATGGCCTTCAGTCGCTGACGGGCTTCCCTGCACATCGCCTCCCAGCCGCACACATAAAAATGGGCGTTACGCTTATCGGCAAATATGTTTTCGTATACGGCATGGACATACCCGGTTTTATGAACGCCATCTTCCCTGCTTAAAACCGGAATAAAATGAAAACGTCGGTTCGCTTCTGCCCATGCCTCAAATTCAGCCCTGTAAAGTATATCGGCGCTGTAACGATTTCCAAAAACCAGGTAAACATCATGCTTCAGCTCTCCGCTTCTTAATAAATGTCCGATCATGCTGCGAAAGGGTGCTACGCCTGTCCCTGTGCACACAAAACAGACATCTGTATCCATTGCTTCCGGCAATACCATGCTGCCCAAAGCTTCGGAAATTTCAATTTCATCACCCGGTTTTAGTTGCCATAATTCAGGGGTAACCTTCCCTTCCGGATTTAAAACAATGCACAATTCAATCACCCCTTCATGATTAGGCGGACAAGCAATGGAATAACTTCGCTCATGCCCATGCATACGAAGGGTAATAAATTGTCCAGGCAGGAAATTAAATGCTGTTTTACCGGGCGTTATCAAAAAAAATCTTTTTACAGATTCTGTTTCCTGAATTATTTTATCGATTACCACCCGCATGATAGAATGCAAATTTACAACGGTGTGCTACATTTGCACACATGAACTTTCAGGGGATTGTTCTGGTGGGACTGGGCGGCTTTTGCGGAAGTGTTTTGCGTTATGCTGTCGGCTTATACCTGCCCTTTGAAACTTCTAAGTTTGCCTGGGCCACCTTTGCGGTAAACATGCTGGGGTGTCTGTTTATCGGAGTGGGTATGGGCAAAATCCAGGATGAACATTTAAAATTATTGCTGGTAACCGGCATGCTGGGTGGATTTACCACCTTTTCGGGCTTTGGCTGGGAATTACTTCAATATGCCCAGGCACAAGAGCATATTCGTGCTTTGATTTATGGATTTTTTTCCGTATCTTTGGGTTATACTCTGGTACTTATCGGCAGGAAATTTGCTGATCTAATATAAAAAAATGCGCGTAATTCTGTTTTTCCTCCTGTGCTGCGTTACATTCACACTGCAAGCTTCGCGGATTCTCATTCCCATGGATGAAACGCAAAAAAATCACCTTAAAAGCTATGGTCTGGCATTTTGGGTGCTGCAACAGGAGGGACGGGAGGTTGCATGGCTGCTAAATTACAAGGGAGGCAGTTTTATGATTGCACACACCCCCCTAACCGAAAGTGAGTGTAAAATACGCGGTATTTCCTACGAGGTAATTACCGAGAGTGAAGCTAACTCCATCGAAGCCACCATCAGCAATCCGGAGGTTAACATGAATATGGTGAAATTACTAACCGCTCCCAAAGTGGCTGTGTACAGTCCCAAAACCAAGCAACCCTGGGATGATGCGGTAACCATGGTTCTCTCATATGCTGAAATTCCCTACACAGTTATTTTCGATGATGAAGTTTTAACCAACAAACTTCCTGAATACGACTGGCTGCACCTGCACCATGAAGATTTCACAGGTAAATACGGAAAATTCTGGAGCAGCTATGCAAGTGCACCCTGGTACCAAAATGAGGTGCGAGAAGCCGAAGAAATGGCGTCTAAATACGGCTATGCATCCAATCGTGAATTGAAACTGGCTGTTGGGAAAAAAATCCGGGATTTTTGCCTGGGGGGCGGATTTTTATTTGCCATGTGCAGCGCCACCGATACATACGACATTGCCCTGGCAGCTGAAAGTACGGATATCTGTGGCCCCATGTTCGACGGTTCCCCTTCTGATCCGGATTGCCAGAATCGCCTGAAATTTGACAACTGCTTTGCGTTCAAGGATTTCATACTGGAACAAAACCCTTACATATACGAGCACAGCGACATTGACGTGGATCCACGCAGGCGGGGTGTGACCGAAGAAAATGATCTGTTCACCCTGTTTGATTACAGTGCCAAATGGGATGTGATTCCCTCCATTCTTTGCCAGAACCACACCCGGACCATTAAAGGTTTCATGGGTCAAACCACGGCTTTTCACAAAGAAAAAATTAAAAGCGATGTCTTAATTATGGGTGAAAATGTTGCCCTAAGCGAAGCCAAATACATACACGGGGAGGCCGGTAAGGGCACCTGGACATTCTTTGGCGGTCACGATCCGGAAGATTACCAGCACCTGGTGGGCGAGCCGCCTACTGATTTGAACCTGCACCCTAATTCGGCCGGATATCGCCTGATACTGAATAATATTCTGTTCCCCAGCGCCAAAAAGAATAAGATGAAAACCTGAGGTTTTTTGTCTTATCATTGCATGGGTGTCAAGTAAATCATTGCGCATTGGTTTAATCGGAATACTGATTATTTCAGCATTCATAAGGTTTTGGGACATTAACGAAGTTGCCTTTACTTACGATGAGCTAAGTGCCATTTTCCGCGCAAAAGCCGCCACCTGGAACGAACACTGGCAGCAAGGGGTAATGCCGGACGGGCATCCGCCCGGTATGCAAACCTTAATTTGGCTTTGGGTGCGCTTTTTCGGCGAACATGCCCCGCTGATGCATGGAGTTCTGGCATTGTTTTCATTAGGTGCGGTTTATTTTATTTACAAAACTGCCAAAACATTAACCACCCCCACCAAAGCCCTTGGCATTACGCTGTTGTATGGCCTTTCCTACCTGCCATTGCTGTGGGGAAACCAGATAAGGCCCTATGCGTTGGGTATGTTTTTCAGCAATGTCTACTTTTGGCAATGGAGTTTGATCTGGACCGGAAAAAGAACACAAAATTGGACTTTTATATTACTGGGCGTGCTGGGCTCTGTCTGTGCCTGGTTGCATTATTTCGCGTTGTTACCGGTTTTAATACTTGGGTTGCTAGGGTTGGTAAAACAAAATCAACATAGACTAAAATGGTTATTGACTGCTTTTACAGGCCTTTTGCTATTTGCCCCTGCCCTTCCTGTTTTCTTTCATCAACTGGGTTTTGGGGGGCTTGACTGGCTTGGCAAACCCGGGTTTGATTTTCCTGTAAAACACCTGCAATATTTGCTGAACGGCATGTTGTATCCGGTGCTGGGAATTTTGATCTGTTCTTTATTTATGCGCCGCCAACCGGTTGATAAAAACGCCATCGGATGGGCTCTTTTATGCTTTTCGGTATTTTTATTTCCCATGATTTTTGGCTTTGTTTGGTCATGGTTAAATAAACCTGTTTTACAACATTCAGTGTTACTGTTCAGCACACCCTTTTTCTTTATGGGGCTCATCAGCCTGATTCATGAGAAAAAAGTTACACTAATAGTACCGGCTGTGGCCTTGTTGATGGGATACGGATTGATAAAAAGCAATTATTTCAGTTATGGGCGTAAAGACGTTTACCACGAGCAGGCAAAAGCATTTAAAGCCCATTGCGGGCAAAATAAATTATTACTGGCTGATGGGCCTGAAGATGTGCTAATGTATCACCTTTGGCATGAAAGTAGCCAATGCCTTCCAAAATTTATCAGCCATTCCAACATACCTTTTTCCTATCAAAGATTATGGGAAAAATATCGGGAAAGCGCATTTAACAGAATTCCGATAATTCTGGCGGTCAATTCGGGAAGTCATCCGGGAATAGTACCACTGTTGGAACATTGGACCGGAAAACAAGCCCGACATCGGTATTTTAATGGAGGCCAGATTGCTTATCTGAATGAATCAACGGGCCACCAAAAAGTTCATTACATAGATACACTGATAGAAACTGAAAAGCCATTAGATATTAACCTCAAGAAAGCGGGTTATCAAACAAATGATTTAATTGTCATTCATCTTATAAATCCAACTTTATCAAGCGACATCGAACTGATTGGCAGTTTACATAACGGCAACAGACAAATTGACTGGCGAAGCAGCAAAAAATCAGAATTCAGGGGTATAGCAAACGAAAGTATTTTTCTATTCATTAAAACCGCCGACATCGCGGGCATTTCGTCAAGAACCAAGCTTTCTATTTTATTAAAATCCATTAAACCGGGTATTAAAACACATTTGGAGTATAGATTTTGTCGGGCTAACCCGAACCTTTACGGTCCTGCGTGGTTTGAATAACAAAGAGGCCGTTAACGGAACCTTGCCGGATCTACGACAGTAAACACTCTGCTTATATTAAATCCGAACCGAAAACCTCTGTCCATCCATGAACCATTGGTTTGTGCAATAAACTGGGGCTCCGCCATCCCTGCACTGTTGGTAAAATGCAACTGAAATACATGTCCGCCTGTTTCCACATCCAAACCCACAGAAAATGAATTATAAAAGCCGGCATTAGCTCTTCCTGAAGGTCTTGATATTACAGGAATATATTCTGCATTAAAGGTAGTGCGCGGGGTGATTTTCTCACGAAATCCTATCCCTACGGCCATAACCTGCCCCTGCTGACCACTAACCACTGAAGGAGCTATTTGCCACGAGAACCTGTCAGTTTCCTTCCTTCCGGCAATCAACTGTCCGGTGTAAACCCATTCTGAGCCCATCATCGTTACTGCTGTTCTTGCGGCACCGGCATACAGTAAAACACTCACAGGCCTTGCATTATCATTTGTCTGGTGCATCAATCGGTACCTTAAACCACCATCTACCATCCTTCCCAGGCTGCTTCTACCCAGATTGATGGCAAGATTCGTAAAAACGCCATATTCTGCTCCAATCCTCACCGATGCATTGTCAATCCCAAACGCTTCATAGGGACCCAGCCCAACAGCTCCAAAGCGGTGGTTTATTTTTACATCCATTACACCCGCGTCAGTGAGCTCAAGACTTTGCAAATTGACAACCCTGGAGGTTTTAAAGGCATTTTCAACCTTGATTCGTTCCGCCGGTTCATCACCCAGTAAAGAGAACCCTGAATCCTGCTGAGCAGAGAGTAAAAAAGGCAGGGTTATTGCTGAAAAAAGAAACAGTATGCGAAGAATCAACTGACTCATTTCTTTTGCAGACTGCAATCTACAGTCACTTTGATGCTTTTGGCAATTTGTGAGGCATTATTGGCCGGAACTTTGATATTGTAATCGTCCAGAAGTACATTGAAATCCCCTGACAAAATGGCTTTTTTACCCGAAATGGTAACCTTACCGGGAATATTAACGTCCTTGGTTACCCCATGCATGGTCAGTTTACCTTTCACATTCACAGGATACGTTCCATCTACACCATATTTTACCGCTGCATTATTAGTAATACTTCCCTTGAAGGTACTCTTGGGAAACTTGTCGCTTTCCAGATAATTTTCCTGAAAATGTTTTTGCATCAGCGCCTTTTTAAACAGAAAACTGTTGATAGAAACCGCGAACTCCATATTTCCTGTATTGGCATCCAGTGCAGCTTTCACCTGATTGTTGGTGGCATCAATATTTTCGGCAGTTGTCTTACTGAAAAATTTAATGGTTCCGGATGAGGTAGTATACAACTGGGTTTTATCGGATTCATTAGACTGAGCACTTACGCCTCTTAAAAGAGTAAAACCCAATAAAAGTATCAAAGCGTTTTTCATTTGCGTTTCTTGTTGGCTGTTTCTTTTGGATGTTCAACATCTGTGCCAAGGTTTGGGTTGTTCTTGAAGTTTGTAATCAAGGCACAGCGGGTCATTTCCAGCGATGCGCCTGACAATAGCGACATTCCTTCTTCGGGGGCGCTTAACCCACTGCAGGAGCATTGTAAAAGCAGTGAATCCCCTTGCAATACTGCAGAAAGTTTATCTTTCAATTCCAGATCAAAGTCACAGTTAACCGCATACCCTTCTTTCCATGTATTTAAGGTAATAAAAATAGACGAATCCCCGCTGATTTCAGCTACGGAACCGGAGAAACGTATCACTTTGCCAATATACTTTTGATTGGCATCCGCAGCTTCCTTCTCAAATATATCCATTAACGGAGCCGGCTGAATGGTAAAGTCCGGCTCCCCTACACTGCTTAACGCAGTTTCCTGGTTAAACAATGAAAAAACACCATAGGCGGCTACTAAAAATGGTATCACGAGGATAAATATCCAGTCTGTAACGTCCGGTTTTTGATTCTGCTTTTGATTTGAGAGCGCGTGATTTCCAAAACCGAGGTAGTTGAATAATAAAAACACGAATGAAACACCTGAAAAGACGAAGAAAATTCCATTAATTTCCTCAGACCAATAACCGTCAAAACTGAACGCAGCATAAAACACAACAGCCAGGTTGAACAAAGCCGATAGAAACCCCAAAATCCTAAAGAGATTGAAAAATGACGCTTTTGAACTTTTGGTTAGAAAAATAGTGGCAACCCATGTAAACAGGGTGATACAAAGCGCTGAAAAACCGAATATAACCCGGATTGGAATATCACCAAAAAGCGTGTTTCCGGATAAAATAAAAATGAGTGCAGAAAGCAATGTTGCTGCCCACAAAGAAAAAATCTGAAGGTGTTTTACAGTCATATTTATCGATTAAACGCCCAATTATCCAAAATGTTGTCGATTAGACGTGGTCAATGACGAATTTTTCTTCAAATTTGCATAGTTTTATCCCTACAAACAAATCGCATGCGTCGCATCATTCATTTTTTATTGCTATTCAATTGGGTATTCGGCTACGCAACAAAACTTTCTGCTCAGGAATTAACCATTTACACAGCGAAAAAAATTTACGTTGGAGATACCGCCATGAGTTTAGTGGAATCTGTGGTTTGTGAAAAGGATAAAATCATATTTACCGGCCCCGCAGCACTATCAAAGGCACTTTACCCCAATGCGAAATCCGTAAATTTTAAAAATCAATTTGTATATCCGGGCATCATTGATGCACATTGCCATTTTCTTGCCTGGTGCAAAGGATTAAAAGAGGCGGATCTGGTAGGCACCAAAAGTGAGAAAGATGTAATTAAGCGACTTTCGAAATTCGCCAAAACCACTTCGCGAAGCTGGATTGTAGGCAGGGGTTGGGATCAGAACGACTGGAAAAATAAAAGCTATCCTTCATTAAAACTGCTGGATAAATCATTTCCCAATACACCCGTTTTTTTAAAAAGAATTGATGGTCATGCTGCATGGATTAATACAGCCGCCATTAAAGCACTAAATCTGGATGTAAACCAAACCATCAGCGGTGGAGAATTTGTATTTCAAAACGGTGCATTCACCGGTATTCTTATTGACAATGCTGTAGACCTTGTTTCAGGGTTTGTGCCCCCGCTGCCTGAGCAAGAACTTAATGCAGCCGTTACTGAAGGTGCCAGAAAATGCTATGCTGCAGGGCTCACCACCCTCGATGAAGCCGGCCTTACCACTGCTGAGGTAAACTACCTGGATAAACTTCAGCGTGCCGGAAGTCTTGACCTTAGAATTTATGCCATGCTGAGCGCCTCAAAAGAGAGTTTTGCCTATGTTACAGAGCATGGCTGGAACAACAATGGCATGATGCATGTTGGCGCAGTGAAATTTTACCTTGACGGAGCCCTTGGTTCCCGGGGCGCCCTCATGAAAAAAGACTACTGCGACCGTCTGGGACACAAAGGTTTACTGCTTAACAACCTCCGCGATTTTGAAAACTACGGCTATTTTCTGGCCCAGAAAAGTTGGCAGGTTTGTGTGCACGCCATAGGCGACAGTGCTAATGCCCTTGCACTGCGAATATTTGGCAATCTGAGAAATCATAATGAGGGACTGAGATGGCGAATTGAACATGCCCAAATCGTAGACCCCAAAGATTTTAACCTCTTTGGGAAATACGGTGTAGTGCCCAGCGTGCAACCGACCCATGCCACCAGTGATGCTCCGTGGGCTACATCCCGTTTGTGCGAAAGTCGCCTAGGTGGCGCGTATCATTACGCAGAACTTTGCAAACAGGCCGGAATGGTGGCTTTGGGAACTGATTTTCCCGTAGAAGACATTTCACCCATCAAAACTTTTTACAGCGCCGTAACCCGAAAAGATGCAGCGGGTATCGTAAAAACACCCTTTCAGCCCGAGGGGGCGCTCACCCGTAAACAGGCATTGCTGGGCATGACACTTTGGGCTGCGTATGCCAACCGGGAAGAAAATGACAAGGGTTCGCTGGAACCCAACAAATACGCGGATTTTGTAGTGCTAGATACCGATATGTTGGAAGCATCCGAAAAAGCACTCAAAAAGACGAAAGTTAAATACACCTTTATAGGCGGTAAAAATGTATTCAAGCCATGAGGTTAGCGCTTTTCTTACTGAATTGCACGGCTGTTTTCACCTTGTCTGCACAAACCATTCAAAAGTGGTATAATCTGTCTGCTCCGCTCACCGAAATCAGCGGAATGACTGTGTGGCAACAACGTTACTTCGCCCATGGAGACGGCGGATCCCCTGCCATGGTTTTTGAACTGAATGCCCATGGTAAAATCATCGATACAACCATCCTCATAAAACCCAATGCAGATTGGGAAGACATGGCTGCCAACAACACCCATTTTTTTGTAGGTGATTTTGGCAACAACAACGGCACCCGAAAAGACCTGAAAATATTAAAATTTCCTACAGATAGCCTGGGTAAAAGCAAAGTGATGCCCGAAGTAATATCCTTCAGCTACGCAGATCAAACCGACTTTACGTCAAGCACATTTACCAATTACGATTGCGAAGCCATGGTGGCCACAGCAGATTCGCTGTATCTGTTCAGCAAAAGCAAATCATCCGGAATTTGCCGGGTCTATTCTTTACCGGTAAACGCGGGAACATACATCGCGCAGGTCTGCGACACCGTGCAGCCGCCATTCTGGGTAACGGGCGCACATTACAGCAACAATCGCCTTTTACTGAGTGGTTATGTCCCCAACCTGATTTTCTCTCTTACCCCGCTGATTTACACCTGCGAAATGAAAAACGGTAGGGTACAGCACGGAACAGGGAAAACCTACCCTCTGACCTACACCGGTACACGACAGGTAGAAACCATTTGTTTCAGTAACACCGGCAGCATACTGTTTAGCGGTGAAGCTTATGGCGGCGACAGTGCCGCTGTTTTTGAATTGATTTTACCCGCCACAAAAACAAACCGGTCGCAACCCAAAGGACACGGACTGATTCCTAACCCTGCCAAAGATCGATTGCAACTTCAAAACAGCAAACCCGGCAGTTACTGCGGTTTTTACAATCCAACGGGTAGATTGATTGACACCATTATTCCGGACAACTTAGGTGAAATGAACATTCAGCACCTTCCTGGAGGCATTTATTGGGTTGGATACGAAAACAGCGAAGGCAGAAAAGTATTTGAACGCCTGCTCAAATATTAATATACGAAATTTTCAACCATTTTCCCAAAAAACCGAACCTATTCCAGTTCCTGGTCGAGGATGGCAATCATTACCGCTACAGCCGCCGCACCCAGGTGTAACTCCCTTTTATTAACACTCTCAAATACATCGGTTTCTGAATGATGAACATCAAAATACCGCTGTGAATCCGGAATAAAACCCACCAAAACAGCGCCCGGATTTACTTTTCTGATAGGGCCGACATCTGCACCTCCGCCGCCTTTTTCTATTTCACCAATGCCGTATGCATCAAGCAGTGCTTTGTATTTCATCGCATTGGGTATAAATGAAGAATCAATGCCAAATCCCCTTGGGGTAAATCCTCCCCTATCGCTTTCCAGCGCAGCTATGTGAAACTCTTTATTTTTGTCGGCAATGGCCGCATATTCATTGGCACCGCGCAATCCGTTTTCTTCATTCATCCACCATACGCAGCGCAGCGTATGACGTGGTTTATAGCCAATGGCTTTTAACAACCTCAATGCCTCAAAAGCATGCATACAGCCAGCGCCGTCATCGTGTGCACCTTCACCTTGATCCCAGCTGTCGAAATGGCCGCCAAACGCAATGATTTTATCAGGATGTTTATTACCTCTGGTCTGGGCTATCACATTGGCCGAGGGCGCATCGGGCAGCGTCCGACAGCCCAATTCCATGGTTATGGTTAATTCCGGGTCTGTATTCGCAAGTTTTTCAAGCAAATTGGCAACAGCCGTAGCCACAGCCATGGCGGGAATTTTGGGCTGTTTTTCATCATAAATCATCACCCCGGTATGCGCATGCAAATCGCAGCGGTTGCTCATGCTGCGCACAAGCACTGCAGTGGCGCCGTAGGCGGCTGCTTTTGATGCACCTTGAACCCGTTGTCCCACACAAGCCCCATAGGCCTTGAATGTATTGATGTATGATTCCGGAAATGACCTGTTCAGCAAAACCAATTTCCCTTTCAGCATACCCAATTTTCCCATGCTGTCTAGCTGCTTATCACTGTAAATGCTAACCAATGCTCCTTTTATCTTGCCATTTGTGGCAGCAGAACCGCCCAAAGCAACTGCGGGAATTTTATGAATTTTTGATGACTTCAAAGGCAATTCTTCAAATGCCTCGCAGTTAAAATCCTGCTGATTTTGATTCAGCATGGATGTATTGAATACTTTTGATGAAAACCACAACGCTTCTGTCTTGCTTCTCTCCCATCTCGGAACCATTACCGGCTGAAGGAAAACAGAATCAAATCCATAGGATGTGAGCATCTGTTTACCCCACGCAACGGCTTTGTCAGCCTGGGCACTGCCTGAAAGGCGCGCACCTATGGTTTTACATAACTCACCCAATCGGGCGTAAGCATGTCCATTTTCCAATGCCTCGCTGAAAACACGCCGAAAAAAAGCGGAATCAACCTGCGCCTGGGCGCTGACGGATAATGAAAAGAAACACAAAAGCCATATTCGCATGATTGCGAATATAGGAATACAGACATTCAAAATTTCACCAAACCAGCGTAATAAATATTTGGAAAGCACAAAAAAACGCCCTAAGTTTGCAATACTAACAAATGTTAGTTAGTAGTAAAATATCACCCAAAACAACCACCCGAAAAGCGCAAATCATTGACACTTCGCTGGAGATGATGTACCGGCTGGGTTATCAGGGAACCTCCATGCGAGACATTGCCTCGTCGGTTAGCATGGAAGCCGCCAGTCTGTACAATCATATTTCAGGCAAAGAGGCCATATTATCCGAAACCTGTTTTACCATGGCTGAACGTCTGCTAAAAGGACTGAGTGAAGTAAACGACATCTACTTTAACCCTGCTGAAAAATTATCGCTGGCGGTAAAAAACCATGTTCACATCCTTACCGAAAACACCTTTGCCGGCTGGGTATTTGTTCACGAGTGGAGGCATCTTGGAGATGAAAACCGTCATCGCTTCGTGAAGCTTCGCGATGAATATGAAAAAGGATTTATCACCATCTTAAAACAAGGTGAAGATGAAGGTGTATTTCAGGATGTAAATAACAAATTTGCAGTACTGACCATTCTGGCTTCACTCAATTGGGTGGTGGAATGGTATAAACCCCATGGCAGCATGAATCCGGAACAAATCGCTGAAAAGCTTACCGAATTCATCCTCAGCGGACTCAAAAAAACAAACAATTAATAACCATAATATGTACGGAAATGCTTACGTAGAAAACACCGGAAACATCAACAGCCTCACTGCAGGCGAAGATCCGGTGAAACTGGCCGAATTTGAAGCCCGCATTGCTGCAGGCGAAAAAATCGAACCACAGGACTGGATGCCCAAGGAATATCGGAGGCAGCTGATTCGGATGATTGAGCAACACGCCCATTCCGAAATTATTGGTTCATTGCCCGAAGGCACATGGATTACCCGGGCACCCGGATTCCGCAGAAAACTGGCTTTGATGGCTAAAGTTCAGGATGAAGTAGGACATGCACAGTTGCTGTATTCTGCCTGCGAAACCCTGGGCAAAAGCCGCGAAGACATGATTAACGATCTGATTAACGGCAAAAGCAAATACAGCAATATATTCAACTATCCGGCCGAAACCTGGGCTGACAGCGCTGTAATTGCCTGGCTCGTAGATGCAGGAGCCATTATCAATCAGTTAACCAACAGCAAAGGAAGTTATGGCCCTTATTGCAGGGCACTGGATCGAATTTGCGCTGAAGAATCTTTTCACCTCAAATACGGACATGACAATGTGGTATTTCTGGCCACAGGTACTCCAAAACAACGTCAGATGGTGCAGGAAGCACTGCACCGCTGGTGGCCTCCTTTGATGCACTTTTTCGGTCCCAGCGATAAAATTTCGCAGCATACCGAAACCCTGATGAAATGGAAAGTTAAAATGGCCAGCAATGACGATATGCGTCAGCAATTCCTGGACATGTACGTTCCCAAAATATGGGACCTTGGACTAACCGTTCCAGATCCTAATCTAAAAAAGAATGAAACCACCGGTAAATGGGAATATACCGAACCCGACTGGGAAGAATTTAAGCGCGTAATCAATGGTGACGGGCCCTGCAACAAAGAGCGTCTTGCTGTTCGCAGAATGGCTGAGGAAAAAGGCCGCTGGGTGCGGAATGCCATCCTGAAGAAAGATGCCCAATATGTAGCTCCCCTCGCCTAAAATCCATGCTATGAAAATAAAGGCGCTACATAAACCCTTATCGTTACTTCTCTCTATTGCCGCTGCTTCGGGGTATGCCCAAACCATTCCCAACCCCTATTTTGAATGGTTCGAGAATAAAACAACCCCCATAGCCGCCAATTGGAGCATTCAGGGTAACACATCAAAGGTGCAGGGTCAGGGAACATCCTTTGCAATCCGACTGCAAAATGAAAAAAGCAGCGTCAATAACACCTCGATTGCTCAGGTTAAATTCGATGATTCAGGCAGACAGGCACCGGCTTTCAAACTCAATGGCACACCGGACTCGCTTCGCATCACCTATAGGCCGGCCCTGCTCAATGACAGTGCATTTGTATTTGTGTTTGCCAAACAATCGGGCGATTCATTCCCAGCCATTTTTCAGGAAATTATACTACATGGCAATTCAGGATGGAACACAAAAAGCTTCGCCCTGGACTATATCCATCCGGATATTGGTGTAAACTGCGATACGGCCTACATTATCGTCTATTCCTCAAACCCTGCAAGTGTGCCCAATGCAAGCGGATACCTCGATATCGCAGATTTTACTTTCACCAAAGCAGGAAATGCACTCACCAACATTCCCAATCACAATTTTTCCAACTGGGATAATTTAGGGGTGGAATGGCCCGTAGACTGGACAACCCACCAGATTCTGTATTATAACGACGGTTTAAAGTATGCCAGCAGCAGCAGAAGCAACGATGCAAGAACAGGTGCGTCTTCATTGGTTCTGAGAGGGTTGGTTCACAAACAGCCAAATGGTAAGTCCGACACTTTTCCCGCTTTTGCAGTCACCACACGCAGTCGTGACTGGAATGATATGCTAACCCCTAACAATGGCAGTCCCTCGTTCACACTCAACAGCAGGCCGGCTTCTTTCCATGGCTACACAAAAACCGATCTGTTTGGAGATAAGCTTTTGTGTTTTGTCAATATGTTCAATGCAGATACCATTGTGGGCTCTACTGTCATAGTAATCGACAGCAACTCAAGTCAGTTTAAAAAATTCAGTCAGGATATTTCATGGCTTCCGGGGTATTCAGGCAACGCAGACAAAGCAACCATTGCTTTCTACCTGATTGACAGCACCGGAAACGGCATGAATACGAACAGCATTGCCTGGATAGATGACATCTGGTTTGAAAATTTCGGGGTTAATACCCAATCGGTGAAGCAAAACCCTTTCATGCAGGTCTTCCCCAATCCTTGTAAGGATTTCATCCAAATTCAACACAATTCACCCCATCCGGTAACGGTCTACCTGACCTCTCTCACGGGCAACATTGTAAAAGTTTTCAGACAAATACCCGGAAATGGGATTTTAAATATCGGTGATATCAGCACCGGTATTTACATCCTGAATTCACCGGACATTGCAATTAGTAAAAAAATATTTATTCAACCATGATTATCAAATCATTAGACCCCCGGATAACCCGCGCAGGCATAGACGACGAGTCGAAGGACGGCATACAGCAGCCGATGGACCAATGGCATACCTACGAGGTGTTTCAGCAAAAAAAGCGTGGAACCCATCACGTACACGTAGGCAGCCTTCATGCTCCGGATGCTGAGCTGGCTGTGCTATTTGCCAAAGAACAGTATGCCCGCCGCGGACAATGTGTTAACCTTTGGGTGGTGAAAACATCGGATGTTTTTGCCACAGAATATGAAGACGAGGATATTTTCACTACCACACCTGAAAAAAAGTACCGTGAACCTGAAGTTTACAAGGTAATGGACAGAATTCAGGCTTTCAAAGCCAAACAAAACAGTTAAAAAATGGAATTGACAGAAAGACACGTTGAGGGGTTAAAAGAGCTCCTGTATAAAATGGCTGACGATTTATTGATCCTTGGCCACAGAAACAGTGAATGGACAGGTCTTGGACCGGTGCTTGAGGAAGACATTGCGTTCAGCAGCATGGCTCAGGACAAACTGGGACAAAGTCTTGCCTTGTTTGAATTGTTGCATGAACTGGGTGAAAACATACCCGATATTGTAGCTTTTACCCGAAATGACAAACAATTTCATAATTGTCACCTGGTAGAAATGCCCATCGGAGAATATGATTTCAGTCTGGCCCGTCATTTCTTTTACGACCATGCAGACGCCCTTCGTTTTGCCATGCTGGAAAATTCCTCTTTCGAGGGGCTATCGATGATTTCCAGAAAATTTAAAGGAGAAATCAAATACCACACCATGCACGCCGACGTATGGATGAAACAGCTGAGTTACGGTACCGAAGAAAGCAAAGCCCGCATGCAGTCGGCCATCAATGAAGTATTTCCGCTGGCTTTGGGTATATTCGAAGAAGGAGAATTCGAGGCAGAATTAATAGAAGCAGGTATTTTTATAGGTGAAGCGGCTCTCAAAGCCCAATGGCTGGAAAAAGTGGGTGCAGAATTGCACAAATACGGATATACTTTACCCGACCCTGAAGCGGTAATTCCGGCATTGGGTGGAAGAAAAGGATTCCATACCGAACACCTGCAACCCCTGCTGAATGAAATGAGCGAAGTATTTCAGATTGACCCGGGCGCTGACTGGTAAAAAAATCTATGGACAAACGCACTGCCGATATTTATGAAATTCTGGAAACCGTAATGGATCCGGAGATTCCCACCATATCACTGGTGGATTTAGGCATTGTGACCGCAGTTGAGTGGGAGCAGGAAAACCCGCACGTAAAACTCACACCCACATTTTCGGGATGTCCCGCCTTGCGTTTTATGGAGCAGATGGTGCATGAGAAGCTACTTGAGTCGGGCTACAAAATGCCTAAGGTAAGCAGCAGCTTTGAAGTTGCCTGGAATACAAACATGATTTCGGAAAAGGGATTACAGGCCCTCAAAAAACACGGTCTTGCACCGCCGCCAAAACACGCAGGTTACATTGAATTAGATGTGTTGAGTGATATTGCCTGCCCCCTCTGCGATAGTAGAAATACGACCCTTCAAACGCCGTTCGGACCCACATTGTGTCGCAGCATGCATTACTGCAAAAACTGCCATAATGCATTTGAGGCCTTTAAACCGGTTACTTAGATCCCTCAGAAACAAAAATTCGGGTGCGAACGACAGCGCTCTCTGTTTGTCCCTGCAGCAAATACATTCCTGCCGATAAATCCGGTAGCTGAATTTTATTATTTTCAATCGCTTTGGCAGTCGCCACTTGCCTACCGTCCATGCTGTGCAGCGTCAATGATGTAATTCCGGGCAAGAGTCCGTTCCACACAATTACCTGGCCCGGCATAGCCGGATTCGGATACACTTTGGATGCTGTTCTCAGGTTCTGATTAACCGCTGTGCACCACTCATTCATTTCGGCCCTGGCTTTTTCAATATTAAGCCGGCCTGCAGTAGCACATTTACCGCTGAGTGCCGGAATAACATCCACGCTGCGTAAAATCCATGATTTCAGCAGCCGGGTAGCAGAATCAGGCAGGTGCTTGTGCACAGTCCAGAAGGAATCACACACTTCGGAGCAAAGCAGTGTTGCAGCGGCACTTATCTGAGGGGCTGCAAAGGAAGTGCCGCTAACCTTGCTGTAGGGCCCATTCGGTCCCATAAATGAACTTAACTGGGTGGTATACACATCCTGTCCGGGTGCTGCCATATCCACATACTGGCTGCTGTATCCGGAATTGATTCGGTTATCATTGGCATCCGTATTATTAACCACAATGGTAAAGGTACTCGGACACAGACTGGGGATATCGCCCACAACCCCAATATCCACGGGCGTATTGGTAGTGGCAATACTGCTCAAAATGCCGGCATGGCCAAGTGAATCGTATAGACTGCACCAGATGGGCTGCTCTGCGGGAAATGCAGCATCTATTCCGACAGAAGTATTTACGGCCATGATTAACGCCCCTTTTTGGCCTCCGGTGGCCATGTACAACTTCTTCATTCGCAGCGCATACAACATACTACGAATCACGCCCAGGTCTCCATTTACACCATTAATGGGATAGCAGAGCAGCGGCATCAGTTTTGTTTGCCAGTTAATACCGCAAACCCCTGTGTTATTATTACCGGCCGCGCCCATAATTCCGGCTACTTCGGTTCCATGCGCATAAATACTTTGGGTGGTGAATGTTCTGTTATTGGAATCACCGCCATTCCACCCCCGGTAATCATCAGTGTATCCATTACCATCATCATCCGCTCCATTCCAGGGAATTTCATTGCGGTTAAACCACATATTGGCCTTAAGATCGGGATGGGCGGTATCCATGCCGTCGTCAATCATTCCCACCACCAGGGTATCTCCTCTCCTGTTTACACCACCCGTATTTCTGTCCCAAAACCAGGGAGCACGAATGGTGTTTAAATATTGCTGTGTGGCAAACAAAGGGTCATTGGGTTGTTTTCTTCGGGTAATGCTTCGGCATTTTTGAATGGCAAGTACTCCGTCCATTGCATTGAACTGACGTATTATTCCAGGGGCAAACAATTCTGCAGAAATCCTGCAATGGTATAAACCAAAGTTCTTATCCACGGTTAACCATTGAAACTTAGGGCCGGAAACAGCGCGTATAGACTCTATCTTATTCGGAGTAACCTGAATCAACAAACTCACAGACTGGGCCTTTGCGCCGGCTGAAAGCCCCACAAACATCCAGATTAAGCTATGTAACCGCCATTGATTCAACTACAATCAAATTTAATGAAAAAGGCCTGCTTTTAGGGCAGGCCTCAAAAATATGGCTATTTTATGAATTATGGTTTGGCTCCGGGTTTGGTTGTCTTTTTTTGCTGACGAGCGGCCTGTTTTTTAATATAATTGTCTACCCCCTCTTTATCCTTCTTGATATTTTCGTCTTCAGGCGCCAGTTCAATCATTTTTCCAAGGTACTCAGAGCACTTTTCCCATTGTTTTCTTCCCCTGGCAATGGTTTGCATTCTGTTATACGACATCAAAATGGTTTGCTTATATTTCGACTTCTGATCGGCATTGAGCTTATCCATCCATGCTTGATAGGCCGCAGTGGCTTTTCCGGTGGAATCGGTAGGATCCATCTGGTCGTAGGTCTGTGCCATTTTATAGTAACCCTGAACGGCAGTTGTATCTTTGCTCACAAGCTGGGTATACGTACCAATGGCTTTATCATACTGACCGGCATTAAGCTGTGCATTTCCCAGATAAAACAAATCTTTATTTTCCAGTCCGTTATTTTTCAACTGCTTCCATTCAATCATGGTTACAGCCCTGCTCCACTGCCTTCTGCCGGTGTAAAAATCCTGCAGCTGCTGGTACCATATAGCGGGACAATTAGCGGTATCGCTTACAACGCTCATGTGCAATTCATAGGCCACATCACCCTGTCCGAGCCGTCCCAAGAGATTGGCTTTTATAAATTTTTCCTGAATGGATAAGGGTCTGTTTAAACCCTTGACATGCTTGCTCTCATATAACTCAAAATAATCAAGTCCGGACTGGTTAATCGCTCTGGATGTGTCATTCTTTTGCGCGTAGGCATAAGCAATTACACCATACAAATTGGTAAACAACTTTGCTCCCGATTTTGTCTGAATATCCAGAATACTCTTAGACTCAGCAATGGCTTCATCATAATCACCGGCCAGAAATAAGGCCTGCGCATACATTTTACGGGCAGAAATATTGTTGTTTCGCTTAAGATACTCCTGATAATACAGAACCGTGCTGTCACGTTTTTTCATCAGGTTAAAAATATCTGCTTTTTGTCTGTATGCAGGGGCAAAATCTTTGTCAATGCGGAGCGCTTCATTCACCTGATTCAGGGCTACATCATAATTTCCCACACGCTGATAAACCATACCCTGTCTCAATTTAGAGCGAGGATCCGTTTCGTTCATGTAGCCGGAAACTGTGTATTGCTCAATTGACAAAGAGGCATCGCCCTTGTGAATCACCAAATATGCATCACCCAACAGCAGCTGGGCTTCGTAATCGGTTTCAGAGGCCATTTTGAGACTGGCAGCCGCTTTGTCAGCGAATTGTTTAATGTTGGCAGCTGAACCAAACTGTACCATCAGATAAGCCCTGCCTATTTCTCTGTTTACCAGGGGCAATAGCTTTTTACCGGCCTTTCTGGCCAGCGCAAACTGATTATCTGCCTCTGCAACATTACCGCTTCTCAGGGCAAGATGCCCCAGGCCTATATTGTTGATGGTATACTTCGGCATCATCAACAGACCTTTTTCAAACATTGCTTTGGCAGCGGCTGTATCACCGGATTCCAGCATGTTTATGCCTGCCCAGTAGTAGGGTTCACCTACCTTGGGTTTTTTAGCAATCATGGTTTCAAAGGTTTTGGCAGCATCTTCATATTGCTCATTGCGGGTTTGCCTTCTTCCCTGATCAATGGTTTGGGCCTGCAGAAGATATACTCCTGTGGTGGCCAGTGTGAATAACAGTGTTTTCATTTTCATTGCAAAAAAAATATAAGTTGAACGCTTTACGAAGAATAAATCAAAAATTAATCCAAATTTATTCCTCGGTATTCACTTCTACCGTTCTTCCGGCATCAAAACAGGGTAAAAGTCCGCTTTTCTTCACCATAATTTGTCCGGGCTGTGAACACAACCAGGCAGCCAAACCGCTTCCCAGGCCTGAATATCCTTGCAAATCATGGATATACACATCCTGGAGATAGGGGTACTGCCTTGTAAAAATCTGAGACTGGAAAGGATAGGATGCTTCGGTTGAATCTGTAATCACCTTCAATATTTTTACCTTCCGCTGATAAAACATCGCCAAGGTGTCTGTCTTGTCTGCCAGAGAATTTATTCCTACGAAACCGATGGACTCCGGATGAGCCATTACCCGGTCCAATACTGCGTAGGGGCCCTGCACAGAAACCACGTCCGGGGCGGGTTTGTCTGCAAGCTTATAGCGATAATAAAAATACATATAGTTGTTTCCGCCCAATCTGTCGAATACCCATTGAACCTCTTTTCTGCCTCCATTGCCGATTAAACCCTGCTTTAATTCTGATTCGCTTATCACATTCACAGGTGATTTTTTATTAGCCACCAAAGCAATCGAGGATCTGGCAAATTTTGCACTACGCACTTTGAAACTGCGATTTTCAAGGGCTTGTTTTTCCTGAGAATTTAAATCGCGGTGCAATATGCAAACCCTACAAATTCCGGAGTTTACCGCTTTTAAAATCTCGGTTTCAGAGGTGAATTTAAACTGCAAAAATGCCTTAGGATACTTGGAAACGAAAACTTCAGTCATTTGCGTTAACATCAGGGAATCACCAAAATCCGCCCAGATGGTAATCTTCCCGGCGGTAGGCACATCCTTGCCCTCGCTCTGATAATCAAAATTGGTGCAGGCCGACAAACATAGGCCTAATAGCACAATCCACTTATTGATCATGCTGATTATTTCTTTTTTTACGCAGCATCAGAAAGCCATTAATTCCGCGAAAAACGCCCCAAATCAGCAAAACACCCCCAAACCACATGGGGTTAATTCCCTTTAATGTCAGTGCTTCAGGATTAAGAAACCAGAAATATATACCCATACAGATAAATACTGCGGCCGTTAAAAAGTGATAAAAGTGCCCGGTTTTGAACATGATACAAAAATATGAAATAAAAAAGGCCTTCTCATGAAGGCCCTTTTTAAAATTATTTTCAGGAATTAATGTACCATCATGGTGCGTGAAACCTTACTGCCACCGCTGATGAGGCTGTAGGTGTATACGCCGGCAGCGAGGCCGGAAGCATCAATAGGAAGTACATGATTACCGCGATTCAATCCGGAGAAGGTATGGCTGTGAACCAACATGCCTGCAATGTTATGAACCTCCAGCTTGATATCGCCGGGGGCTGACATCCACACCATCACATTGGAAATACCGGTAAATGGATTCGGATAATTCTGGTTCACCAGCATCACTTCGCCTGTGTTGGGTTTGTCTACATTCACACCCCATATCATACCGATTTTTTTATCTAAAATGTCCTTTACGGGTATTGCCTGATACATGATATCATTGAGCACAACCGGGTGATTTTGGGCGTTGCCATTATTATTGCTCAAATTATTTCCGGGTATTGCATCCTGCTGCCACATCAGGTGCAGGAATCCATTGGCCCTGCGGGCTACGGAAGGGAAATCTTCTTCACGGGTAAGCACCTGAGTCAGATCCTGCGGAGTGCTCCAGGTTTTACCACTATCGGTGCTGCTAACAACGGCGATGTCGCGGTAGTTAGCACCCAGATCATACACATCTCCTTCAATAGGTACGGAGAATACACAGTATATATTTCCATCATCATCGATGGCCGCATTGGGCTGACGCATGGGATTGGTGGTGGTAAGTCTGGCGCAGTGTGAAAGGGTGGTTCCATTTTGCAGCTTCGGTAAATTTCCGTTATCCAATCTATAGTAAGTTGCGGCATCCAAACGGATTTCGTTATCTCCGTCCCTGTCAAAGGCGAGCGGATTTACGATAGATTTTCCTACCCCAACGCTTTCATTCCAGTAACCAATGCCTTGCTCACCAAAAAAGTCTAGGATAGACTCATCCGTGGTATCATTATCACCGATTCTTCCAATACCCCAAAAAACATGAACATTACCATTTTTATCAATTATTACGTCGCAAGTACCGTCATTGGTAATAACCGTATCCAACATGGGCTCAGAGGTAACATAAGGGGCATAGGGAAAAGTATCTACAATGGTGCGTTTGAACGTAGTACCGGCATCCGTAGATTTCCACATTATCACGCCCTGAAATCTGTCTGCATTAACAATGGCCACAACGGAGTCTTTCACGTCTATGGCGTACTGATCAGAACCGCCATTATTAGTTAACGTACTGTCATATTGGGGCAGCATCTGATGTTTGATATCCCAGGTTTCACCGCCATCTACGCTGCGGCTGTATACCATGGGAGCAAATACCCCTTTTCTGCGAGGAGCACGTTTTTCTCCAGCTGCCGCTGAATCGGTGTAGCTGCAAACCAGATGAATGGTATCGCCGCTATTGCCTGTACGGGCCCAGATGGGCTTGTATGGCGGCTCTGAAAGTATTTTCTTACTTAAAGAAGGGCGGGTTCCGGGCCCGTTATTCTTGGTCATAACAAAACCACCCTGGGTGGCCTCATGACCTATGACGAACTCGGTACCATTGCGTAAAATACCT
>CANMCY010000027.1 GCA_947496375.1 Flavobacteriales bacterium | reverse complement strand
TGTGTCACCACCAAATCGCACTGATCGATGAGGTTGATGAACTGCTTTAACGGAAAATGACCCAGATAGGTTGCCCCGGAGCCGCTCTGTATCTGCAGGTTGCGTTCGTGTTCCTGCGCGCCACCCAGCAAAAGTACGTTGTAGTTCATGCTTTGCAATGCTTTGGCCAGTTCCACCCATTTTTCAATGCTCCACAAGCGGGTGGTCCAGCGGTCACCACAGCCCGTATTTAATCCGATAATCGGTTTGCTGCGGTCAAGATTCCATGAAAAACCCTTATCAGCATGGTTGTCCAGCAGGTAGGACTCACCTTTGTATTGCATGCCGCACAGTTCAAAAATTTCGGTGCAGTAGTTTTTGGTGTTGGCCTTACTTACGTCGTCAAACAGCCCTGTTTCGAACTTGTGGTTGGCCAGATCGTTAACCGGCTGTATGGCGCCATCTTTCAATATATAGCCAAATTTTTCCTTGGCATTCACCGATTTTAACAATGCACCGGCTTCTTTTTCCTTATCCAGATTGATGGCAATGTCCCAATCTGTATTTTGAACCTGCAGTACCGCCTCGGTATTCAGTTTCAATATTTCATGGATTTGTCCTGATGGCAAAATGTCAGGGGAGAGGGTAATCCAGGTGAATTTGGCATTGGGGTAAAGCGCTTTGTACCGGGTTATCAGCGGTGTGGTGCGGATTACATCCCCAATAGCACCCAGTTTAATGATGAGGATACGCTTCTCGATTTTGGTGTATGCCGGACAATCGGAACAGTGGTAACCCGAGGTTTTGTGGGGCTTACAAGGGATATGACCCAAAAAATGAAGGCAGTCCGGTTTGTAAAACATGACGCAAAAATAAGGGTATTGTCATTTTCTATGATTCATACACAACAAAAGAGGCACAATTCTTGTCTATATTTGTATAGAAGGCAAAAGGTGAAGTATTCCGTTCGATGGTTCGTGGTTCTTGTGCTGTCAGTGCTGTCTGTGGGTCAGCTTGCGGCAACGCACCTGGTGGGTGGATACCTTACCTATCGTTTCATTGGCACCAATGGCAGCAGTTCTCAATATCGGGTAACGCTGTATGTTTACAGGGATTGTATCAATGATAACACCGACAATGAAGTGCCGTTTGACAAGGAAATTACCCTGTGCATTTATAACTCAAATCGGTCCTATTACGACAATAAAACCATTGCCTTAATTCGTTCTCAGAAGGTAGATCCGGTAGGGAATACCACCTGCCCGGAAGTGAAAAGTGCCTGTTTGGATCAGGGTATTTATGAAACCACCCTAACCTTGCCCAATAATAGCACCGGTTACCATTTGAAGTGGGAAAGGTGTTGCAGAAATACGCAAAATAATTTGCGTGACGATAATTCCGGATCACCTTATCAGGGGCAGACCTATTATGGTTTCATTCCGGCCTCATCGCTCAAAAATAGTTCACCTGTTTTTCAGGATATGCCCATTCCGTTCATGTGTGTGAACGATACCACCACCATTCGTAATCGCACCATAGACCCTGATGGGGACTCGCTGTCATACAGATTTGTAACACCCTGGCAGGGTGCTTCCGGCACCACCCCCATTTATGACAACTGCCCTTCGGTGATGACCTCCTTCTCAAACGTGGAATATAAATCTGGTTTCAATGCCACAAGACCCTTTGGCACAGGTGGAATTGCCGAAATTGACCAGTTTAATGGGCTCACAACCTATCTTTCACGTTCAACCGGACGTTTTGCAGTGGCCATTGAGGTTACAGAATGGCGCAATGGCATTCCCATATCTACCATACGTCAGGATTTGCAGGTGCTGGTTATCAACTGCAAACCCAACAGCAAGCCACGCCTCGGCTATGAGGGCGGCAGCAAAACATGGTATGTGGAAGCCGGTGATCAAATCTGTAAAGACATTACCGCTACGGATGATGATATCAGGGATGTGGTTACCTTACGGGCTTTTGGTGATATTTTTACCGGTTCGAATGGTTTCACCGGAACCAAAGCCACCATGTTGCCGTCTCCTGCTTCCGGTGTGAAAACCACCACCGCCGAATTCTGCTGGAAAACCGATTGTAATCACGCGCGTACAGAGCCCTACAGGATAACGTTTGAAACTTATGACAATGGTTGTCCCTCCAAATTTATCAATGAGAACGTACTCATTTATGTTAGGCCCTTCAATCCAGCCGAAATTCCTACCGGCCCGGTGCAGGTTTGCCAGAATGCAAAAGCAGTAAGCTACAGCGCCTCCACACCGGCTGCAGGGAATACCTATTTGTGGCAGGTTACGGGCGGTCGTATCAATGGTGATTCAACGCTTAATAAAGTGCTTATTGACTGGGGAGCAGGTTCAACAGGGAAAATTGAACTCTATATCATCAGCCGCAATGGTTGCAGGGTGGGACCCAGGGTACTAAATGTTAATCTGATTGCTTCGCCAGCCAAACCCGACATTACAGGGCAGGATACCGTTTGCCTTAATTCAGGTTCAGTGCTTTCAACTGCCGCAGTAAGCGGCCTTAGTTACAGCTGGAATGTGACTGGTGGAAATATCCTGGGAGCGGTAAATCAGCCGACAGTTAATGTACGATGGAACACCCAGGGCAATGGCATGGCCGTTTTAATTGTAACCAACGCTCAGGGCTGCAGCAGTCCGCCGGATACCCATTTTGTATTTGTGTCTTATCCCAATACACCCCCTTTGACCGGCCCTACATCGGTTTGTCCTAATAACCGCAATATTGAGTATCAGGTAAATCCGCCTACACCGGGTTCGGTTTATCAGTGGACCATTGCGGGTGGAATACAGTCAGCCGGTGGCATGAGCCCGTTTATTCGTGTCAATTGGGGCGGAATGGGTATTGGATTTGTAAACGTGCAGGAGGTGAACAAATTTGGCTGTGTAGGCGATACGGTGAAATTACGGGTGGTAAAAAATCATGCACTTGCCGGTCAATTGCCCAAGGGTGATACCAGTTTTTGTGCCTTCACCCCTGGAATTTCTTATTCCATATTGCCTGTAAACGGAGAAAGCTACACCTGGATTGTAACAGGAGGTACCATCATTTCCGGACAGAATACATCCGCTATTAAGGTAGACTGGGGAGCAACCGGAGTGGGTTCCGTGGGTGTGCAGGCAACCGCGTATGACTCTGTGTCCGGCTTACCTTGTCTGTCTCCTGTCAGGGCTCGCCTGGTGAACCTGTGGCCCTATCCCAATACCATTCCCATCAACGGCAATGTTGATTTTTGTCAGACACGAAATAAGGTTCAGTTTACCATGAACGGTTTTGCGGGATCTACCTACGAGTGGGAGTTGAAAGGGATTTCTTTTTCAGGTCAGGGTAGCAACCGCATTGCATTCTCCGGAGATACCTTTGGAACCTATACAATCAGGGTTCGCGAAACCAGTCCCTACGGATGTATTGGCCCATGGATTGATACACAGATCATCATCCATCCCAGACCCAAAACATCTGCCATCAGCGGCAATGATATTATCTGCTATCCGCGTTTGACCGGCTATCAATATACCGTGACCGGATACGCAGGCAGCACATACCTTTGGGGCAATAGCGGCGGTAATTTTAACCCTGCTCCCAATCCCGCAGATGCTGCAGTGGTTATTGATTGGAGTGGCTTGCAAAACAACAAGGTCTGGGCTCTGGAAACAAGCAGTTTCGGCTGTGTAGGTGATACGGTGAGCAAAAATGTATTCATAGATAATCCTGCCATATTCAGCCGTTTGGTAACTGTTAATCCGCCGCCGGGTGAGGATAAGCCGGTGCAGGTGTTTTATACATTGCTCAATGCCCCTCGCTACAACAACACCATCACCATTCAACGAAGGTTGAGGGCAGGTGGGTCTTTTGTGTCAATTGGCACATCAGATCCGGCGGATAGCTTGTTTGAAGATAAAACCGCACTTACAGACAGTCTTAGCTATGAATACCGGGCTGCCATTGTGAATTTGTGTGGTGACAGTATTTACAGCAATACACACACGGATATATTGCTCAAAGGTTCAAAGACGGGGCCCTTCAGCATGTCACTGAACTTTACCGATTACCTGGGCTGGCCGGGTGGAGTGGATCGATACGAATTGCACCGATTGCTGGAAAATAAATCTGCATATACATTATACAACACCTACTTTTCTCCTCAGGCAGCAGCATTTGATAATGGCAAAGACCATTATGGGCAGTATTTTAGGATTAAAGCCATTGAAAATGGACCGCTGAAAAGAGAAAGCTGGAGCAACGACATTCGGATATTTTATGAACCGGTGATTTTTATTCCCAATGCTTTCAGCCCGGATGCTAATGGCATTAACGAGAAGTTTTTACCTACCTCGGGGGGGATGAAAACCTATAAATTCACCATTTTTAATCGATGGGGTGAAAAATTGTTCACAACCACCAATTCTGAGCTGGGCTGGGATGGTAAATACCTCGATAAGCCATGTCCTGCAGGGGTTTATGTCTTTGTATGCGAATACTCGGATTTTCGGGATAAGGTCTATTCCACCAAAGGTACCTTGCATTTGTTGCGATAATTTCGTATATTCGTAGTTAAAACTTATTACAAACAAAACATGTCAAATCCTATTTTGTCGGAAAAAACCTTTGAGAATGCCCGTCAAACGTCTGCCGGAGTTTACAGCGGCGATGTGATGACCATGAAAGGCACCATCAACAAGTCTATTTTGCTCTTCATTACTTTACTGGTCCCCGCCGCCTGGATATGGTGGAAAATGGGCGGTGATCCCACTGCAGCAGAAGGCCTGCGGGGATGGATGATTGGCAGTGCGATTCTTGGATTTGTGCTTAGTCTCGTCCTAATGTTTAAAAAGAGCTGGGCACCGGTGCTGGCTCCCCTTTATGCCGCAGTAGAGGGTGTGTTCATTGGCCTCGTTTCCATGGTGTTTAACTACTTTTATGATGGTATCGTTATGCAGGCAGTCGGTATTACCCTGCTGGTATTTGCAGCCATGCTGGTGGCCTATAGAACAGGGCTTTTGCGTGCTACACCCATGTTCACTAAGATTATCGTGATGGCCACCCTGGGTGTTGCCTTATTTTATCTGATAAATATGATTGTAACCTGGATTACCGGAAACAACTGGTACGCCGGCTCCAGTACCCTGTCTATTGTGATTTCTGCTGTAGTAGCAGGAATTGCCGCTTTCAACCTCATCCTGGATTTTAATATGATTGAGGAAGGCAGTAAATCAGGTTTCCCCAAGTATATGGAATGGTTCTGTGCCTTTGGTTTAATGGTAACCATTGTATGGCTGTATCTGGAAATCTTAAGACTGTTGGCTAAACTGAACAGCAGAGATTAACTCCTGAAATAAATGGATTTCTAAAGCCGGAGCAACGCTTCGGCTTTTTTATTCCAGTACGGGCAGCAAAGATTCCATCTTCATACCCCTGCTGCCTTTCATCAACACATACTTTGATGAAACAGGATTTTTTTCAATCCATGACAATAGCAGGCCGGTATTGTCAAAAGCATTCGGATATCCGCCGGCGGCCTGTTTGAATTCGGGGCCACAAACATAAAGCTCCTTGAATCGAAGTGAAACTGCCAGGTCAAAAATGGCCTTATGCTCGGCCGCGGCATGTTCACCCAGTTCAAGCATATCACCCAATAAAACAGCACTATCAGTGCCCATTTCTGCAAACGAGCGAAGAGCGGCTTCCATGCTACTTGGGTTAGCATTGTAGGCATCCAGCAGCATCATTTTATTTTTTGTTTGTCGCCACTCACTGCGATTATTGGCAGGTATATAGGCACAGGCCGCCTTGATGCAGGTTTCCACATCGCCGCCAAGAACAATTCCTGCAGCAATTGCTGCTAGCATGTTATATGCATTGTAGGTTCCACCGATGGAAGCAGCGTATGGCCCGTATTTACATTCCCTGTAAATAAATTCAATTTCCAGCTGTGGCATGCTTCGGTGAATGATGGCTTTTAGGTCTGCATTTGGGCTGTCTATACTATAACCGAAACATTCCTTAAAACGTTTGGCCATATTGCCCAGCCAGGGGTCATCCAGGTTAATCAGGGCGAACCCATTATGCTGTATCAGGTTCAGGTAAAGCTCACTTTCCTCGCGCGCAATACCTTCCAGGTCTTTAAAACCTTCCAGGTGTTCTTTTCCCACGTTGGTAACAATCCCCATATCGGGTTCGGCGATATCGCACAAAACCTTCATTTCTCCGGGATGATTGGTGCCCATTTCAATAATTCCAACTTCCACTTCATCATTCAAACCCAGCAGGGTAAGGGGAACACCAATGTGATTATTGAAATTGCCTCCGGTGGCTTTCGCCTTGGCGAATGAATTAATCACGCATACGGCCAGTTCTTTGGTCGTGGTTTTGCCATTGCTGCCGCCAATTCCCAGAATTTTCGTCGGTAAATATTTGCGGTGAAAATGGGAGAGGGCCTGCAACGATGTCAATACATCTTCTACCCATACATAACGATGGTCTTTGATGATGTTTTCATCATCCACCACCACATAGGCAGCCCCTTTTTGTAATGCCTCATCGGCAAAGAGATTACCATTAAAATTTTCCCCTTTCAAACAAAAAAACAAACTTCCTGCTTCAATTTTTCGGGTATCAGTGCAAACCCTGCCCGAACAGGAAAGGTAAAGGTTGTGCAATTTTTCGGTGCTTACGGGCAACATAGGGCAAAAAATAATGGTCAAAATTAGGATACACAACGGTTTGTTGAGTAAATTTGGATTAACATGTATAGAATCCTGTTCGTTTTGCTGGTTTTTTGTGGGTGGAAAGCCATTCACGCTCAGCCGGTTACCCTCAGCAAAAGTTATTATCTGTATGATACCTTAACTGTCAGCATGGGTAACGGACCTGTAGAAATGCCCTTTACAGGTGGCTTTAACTCCCCCCAGTTTGTGAATTTGGATTTAAATAATGATGGCATTCAGGACCTGGTGGTTTTCGACCGACATGATCAGAAAATCATGCCCTTTATCCGCAAAAACAACCGTTGGATCTATGACAAGCGGTATGAAAAGACCCTTCCCAGACTAAATTTCTGGATTAGGACTGCTGACCTGAATGGCGATAGTAAACCTGATATTTTCACCCTTAGCAATATCAGCAATCTGTCTATTCACCTCAATATCACACAACCCGGAGATGCAGAAATAAAATTCAGAGACCTGGGTTCACAATATTTTAGAAATAAGTACGATAGCAATTTTTTCAATCTGTATAATCCCCTGGGCCTGAGTAAGCTTGATTTGCCACATATTGGCGATCTGGATAGTGATGGAGATGTGGACATTGTGTTCTATGATCCCTATAACCGCAGTTACTCTATGTTTCGCGATGTAAGGAGCGAAAAAGGATGGCCCAAGGATACCTGGGAATTTCAGGATATGGATTATTGCTTTGGGTATTTTAACGAAGGACTCGACAATAGTTTCATATTGGGTCAATGCATTTATCAGGAAAAGCTAAAGCCCCGCCACGTGGGGGGAGCCAGTTTGCTGATGTTTGATAACGACGAAGACGGAGATTTTGAAATGCTCGCTTCCAATGTGGGTTTTAAAAAAATGACATTGCTGAAGAATGGCAAAATACAACGTGGCAGCTATTATGATACCATGGTTCAGATAGACAGTATTTTTCCGTCGAATACCCGACGTGCTGCTGATTTTATTTTCCCTTCCGCTTGTTTAGCCGACGTGGATGCTGACGGAATCAAGGATCTGCTGCTGTCGCCCGCACCGTCTGCCGATGTTAAGGAAACCCAAAATATTTGGTATTACAAAAACCATGGCAAGGAGAACAAGCCGGATTTTCGATTTGTGCAAACCGATTGGCTCGCAGAAAAAACCGTGGATCTCGGTGCCAAAAGTGCTGTGGCTCTTTGCGATTATGACAACGATGGCGACCAGGACCTGTTTGTTGCTTCCAATGGAGATTTTGAACTGACCGGTGGTCTCAATGACCGCATTGCATTATTTGAAAACAAGGGAGGCAAAAGCTTGCCGGATTTTGTTAAAATTAATGATGATTATTTAGCTATTTCACAAAAAGGAATCGCGGATCTTATCATCAAATTCGGTGATGTGGATGGGGATAAAGACATCGATCTTTATTATGGCGAAAGATTTGGTAAGGTAGGATGGTACAGAAATACAGCCGGTGTGGGCAAGCCCATTAATCTGGTTTTTGCCGATGATGATCTGATTGAAAATGTTGTAGATCCGGGTATGGAAAATGCCGCACCTGCACTCATCAACTACAACAATGATACTTTGCCGGATATGCTGGTAGGAATGTACAATGGCCGTGTGGCATTGTATGTCAACCAGGGCAGCGTAGGTGCACCATCCTATGTGCTTGCCCTAAAAAATGCTTGGGGTATGCGGGCCAATGAGTGGAGTACTGAAATTAACCCGGCCGGATTTTATTCCTATGGCAATGCAATGCCTGAGGTGACAGATTTGGATAAAGACGGGCAGCAAGAGGTGTTAATCGGAACATCCTTCGGGAAAGTGCGGCTTTACAAACCCACAGGGCGCAGCATTTATGACAGTCTTTCAGCCATTGAAGGGTGGTTTTGGCAACGCACACTGTCAGACAGCGTTGAGCCCGATTTAGGCAACCGCGTGAATGTGGCATCCGCAGACCTTAACAATGACTCCATTCCGGAATTGATTTTTGGAAATGGCCGAGGAGGATTGCATTTTGCCAAAATCCCCAATGCCAAAGTGGCAGGATTGAGAAGATACGGCAACCTTGAAACTCCCGGAGTATTTCCGAATCCCGCATTTGACAAGGTTACCATACACCGCAAATCGATTTCAGAGCGGTGGGAAATGCAATTGCTGGGTGCTTCAGGACGTTTTTGCCGCCAATGGGTAATGTTGCCCGGAGAGCGACATTTTAGTGCGCAAATAGCAGGTTTTAGTCCCGGCTTTTACACCATCAGCATTTTCAACGGACAGAGCAGATCGGCGGTGCCTTTATATATTGGCGTTAAGCCCTAAGGCAAGCTGTATTTGTTTTTCGCAAACCGCATATTCCTCTTGCCGGTTGGAGGCAATCAAAAGCAGTCGGTTTTGCCCGAAACGGTTCAGTAATTCATAAAACAATTGCTCGCCTGCTTTATCCAGGTTGGTGAACGGCTCATCCAATATCAGCAGGGGAGTGTCGCTCATGACAGCAAGACCCAGTTTTACCCTTTGCTTCATGCCGCTGCTGAAGGTAGCCAGGGGTTTTTGCATGGTTTTGCTGTCAAAACCGGAAAGAGAGGCAAATGTTTCAGCCCCACAGTCTTTTTGAAGCGGTTTTAAACGATGATGCTGCCTGAAAAGCTCTTGGATGTTAAGATCTTCATTAAGCTCCATAGCCGGTGAAGTGAGTGATACATACCTGTGAAGGTTTTTAATAGACACAGATTCCTGATCTTGGTAATGGTGAATACTGCCTTCGGTAGGCAGCAGTTGTCCGCTGAGCAACAGTCCCAACGTGCTTTTCCCTGAGCCGTTAGGACCTAATATGGCCCATTTTTCACCCTCTTGTAGGGTTAGGGACAGGTTTCTGAAGAGCCAGTGTCTGTTAAACGATTTTCCGCAATCCTTGAGGACAATGCTGAACAAAGCGAAGTGATTATTTGGTGATGTAGCCCTTCATGATACCGCGATCGGATTCCTTGATGAACTGCAATATCTCGTCGCGTTCAGTGGTAGGGGTAAATTCGGTTTCAATGATTTTGATGGCTTTGGCCGTGTTGTATCCTTTTACAAAAAGGTTCCGGTAGATATCCTGTATTTCGCTGATTTTTTCGGTTGAGAAATTGCGTCTGCGAAGTCCAATGCTGTTTACCCCTTCATAACTCAGCGGCTCACGGGCTGCTTTGGTGTAGGGTGGAACATCTTTACGAACCAGACTTCCGCCGCTAATCATGGCATGTCGTCCTATTTTCACAAACTGATGCACCAGCGCAGCACCGCCCAGAATGGCCCACTCGCCAATATGTACATGGCCTGCAACCTGAACGCTGTTGGCCAGAATACAACAATCTTCCACCACACAATCGTGGGCAAGATGCACATAGGACATTAGCAGTACGTTGGAGCCCACTTTTGTGTAACCCTGGGCCTTGGTACCTTTATTGATGGTCACATATTCGCGGATGGTGGTGTTATCACCAATGATGGTGAGGGTTTCTTCACCGTCAAATTTCAAATCCTGGGGAATGGCTCCGATAGATGCACCCGGGAAAATACGACAATTTTTTCCAATGCGGCTGCCCTTGAAAATTACGGCCCCCGACATTACATGCGTTCCTTCACCAATTTCCACATTGGCATGAATGGTTACGAACGGGTCTATCGTAACATTATCGGCAATCTTAGCCGAGGGATGAACATAAGCCAGGGGTTGAATCATAGCAGTGGAGCAAAAATAACCAGTATTACAAAATTCGGCTTATTTGGCCTTTTTACGCTTAAGCATCATCACAAAATCTGCTTCTTTGCTGTGTGTAGTGAGACTAATGTTGTCGTCATCTTTAAATTCCAGCGAAGCGGTATCTTTTTTGGGTGAGCCGGGCATACCGGAAATCAATAATTTGCCATTATCAGAAATTTTCCAGGTACCCACCTCTGGTTGTCCGCCAAATACACGGGTCATTTTCCCTTCTTTGGCAAATTCAATGGTGGCATTGCCTTTCATCTGCTGTATAATGCCTTCCATCATACCTGCAATCATCAGCATGTTGGAATCGTTTTGAGATACTTTAGAAAGGGTCAGTTTGGCATCCTGAACTACCCAGTTACCCTGGATTTTCTTTGAAGGATTTGAGCATGAAATGACACCAAACAGGGCGATTAAGCCCATGGAATAAATAAGTTTTTTCATAGGTTTACGGGTCAAAGATACACGCATTTTCCTATCATGCGTTGAGGCGTTAAAATATTCGCTTAGGATATTTTGCTGATAAGCGCCGTCATTTCGGCTTCACTCACCAGTTTATCGCCCACAAATGCCTTACCTGTCATGGTGCAGATTCCCCTGCGGATATCCAGCAGCTCCATTTTCATCACCAGTGTATCGCCGGGCACCACCTTGTCCTTGAATTTGGCATTATCTATTTTTAGAAAATACGTGCTGTAATTTTCGGGATCGGGAACAGTACTTAAAATCAGCACCCCGCCTGCCTGCGCCATGGCTTCCAGCTGCAATACGCCCGGCATAATGGGGTCACCGGGGAAGTGGCCGGCAAAAAAGGGCTGGTCGTAAGTGATGTTTTTTACGGCTACAATAGTGCGTTCGTCTTTGCTTACAATTTTATCTACCAGCAAAAACGGGTGTTTGTGCGGCAGCATTTTAATGATGTCTGTTGTGTTATATAGCGGTTTGGCATTGACATCATACTGGGGCGGGCCTTCCTGCTTGCGTCGCAATTCTTTTTTGATGACCTGTTTTATCTTTTTTGCAAAGGCCACATTGCTGGCATGACCGGGTCTTGCGGCCATTATCTGCCCTTTGATGGGCATGCCTGCAAGTGCGAGGTCACCTACCATATCCAGCAGCTTATGCCTGGCGGGCTCATTCTGGAATCGCAGGTCAAGATTGTTTAAAATGCCTTCCTTACGAACTTCTACCGATGGTTTTTTGAACACCTTTGCCAAACGGTCAAGTTCATCCTGGGAAACCGCCCTGTCTACCACCACAATGGCATTGTTCAGGTCTCCGCCTTTGATGAGGTTATTGGCCAGCAGCATTTCCAGTTCGTGCAGAAAACAGAAGGTGCGGCAGGGGGCAATCTGGTGCTTAAATTCAGATATGTGGGTGAGGGCTGCATGTTGACTGCCCAAAACGGGGGAGTTGTAGTCTACCATTACTGTGAGGCGATATTCGTTCACCGGCATGGCAATGATTTCTACCTGATTTTCTGGATCGGTATAATGAATGTTGTATGGGATTTCAAAATATTCCCGCTCTGCTTCCAGCTCTATGGTACCACATGCGGAAAGCGCCTCTACAAATGGTATGCTGCTGCCATCCATGATGGGCATTTCAGGACCTGAAACATCCATTAAGACATTGTCTATTTCTAAGCCCACCAGCGCTGCCAGGACATGTTCTACCGTGCTGATGGATGCACCATTTTTCTCCAGGGTTGTGCCCCGCGAGGTGTCTGTAACCAGGTCGCAATCTGCTTCTATGATGGGTTGTCCGGGAAGATCTACCCTGCGGAATTTGTACCCGTGATGCGCTTCTGCAGGCTGAAAGATGAGTGAAACTTCCGCTCCGGAGTGAAGACCAACGCCTTGAAGGGTTACGGGGGCTTTTAGCGTGGTTTGTTTGGGGTTAATTTGGCTCATTATATGTTTGAGGAATTGTCCTTTTGATCTTTCAATTTTTCGAGTTCACGGGCCAGTTGCTTCATTTCATTGAGCATGTCTGGTAATTTCTTGAAGGCAGCCCAGCTCCTGAACTGTTCTTTAATGGGGCTGGCAGGTGATCCTATCCAGTTGGTACCCGTTTCTTCTATGCTCTTGGTGACTCCTGATTGAGCCCCAATGCCGGTGAGGTCTGCAATGCTGATGTGGCCCACAAAGCCCACCTGACCGCCAATCTGGCAATTGTTTCCTATTTTGGTACTGCCGCTTACCCCAGTTTGGGAAGCAATGACAGTATTGGCACCAATTTCAGCGTTGTGGGCAACCTGAATGAGATTATCCAGTTTGGTTCCGCTGCGAATGATGGTGCTTCCCATAGTGGCCCTGTCAATACTGCAGTTACTGCCAATTTCCACATCATCTTCTATAACTACATTGCCTATTTGCGGAATCTTGGCATAGGTATCGCCGATGGGTGCAAAACCAAATCCGTCGCTGCCAATAACCGTGCCTGCATGGATAATACAGTTGTTGCCAATTTGGCAGCCCGCATAGACTTTTACCCCCGGAAATAAGGTGCAGTTTTCTCCAATAACTACGCCTTTACCTACAAATACCTGCGGGTAAATCTGAGTGTTTTTTCCAATGCTTGCGTCCTCGTCCACGTAGGCCGTTGCTCCGATAAAAACATCATTGCCAACAGCAGCGGATGAATGGATGTAACTGCCGTTTTCTATCCCTTTTTTGGGCTCATTGGGATTGAACCAGGCGTTAAGCACCATACAAAAAGCAAAGTAGGGGTTGGCATGCCTAATGAGGGCAAATGATATCGGCTGTGCGGGTTTAAAATCAAAAGGAACAATGACTGCAGCTGCCTTGGTCGCGTAAAGTTGTGCTTCGTATTTAGGGTTGGCAAAAAAGCAAAGGGTTCGTTCATCCGCTTCTTCCAGTTTTCCCGGTACGGAAATTTCGATATCGGCATTGCCTTCGATGACAGCACCGGTAATTCTGGCAATTTCAGCAATGCGGATTCCCATAATTTATGTTGCAAAAATAAGTACTAATTCCCAAAGCAGGCATTTGCCTATATTTGCTGAATGGTGAATGTATTGTTGTTTGGACGGTTGGCGGAAATTTGTGGGCAGTCCAGCTTCTTTTTTGACATGGCAGATACCGATACCATCAGCGAGAAACTAAGAAATGATTTTCCGGAACTGCAACAGCTGAGTTTTGCTGTGGCGGTGAATCAAATTCTAATCAGTAGAAATACGGCCTTAAAGGACGGCGATGAGGTAGCACTCATGCCGCCGTACAGCGGAGGATAAAATCATGGACGGCTATTTCCGTCGGCAAATACAATTGGGTGAAATAGGGGAAGCAGGGCAACAAAAACTGCTTTCATCAAAGGTGCTTGTGGTGGGTGCAGGAGGACTGGGTTGTTCATTGTTAATACAACTGGCTTCCTGTGGCGTGGGTGAAATTACATTGGTTGATTTTGACACGGTAGAGTACCACAATTTACACAGGCAAATACTCTTTGCTCCGGATGACGTGGGCAAACACAAAGCAAAGCAGGCGGCCGATTTTTTATCTGAACGATATCCACATTGTAGGATAAACGCTGTCAATACTCCTTTTGATGCAGATATGGCTGTATCTCTGGTGCCCCAATTCGATATTTTGGTAGATTGCACCGATAATTTGCCTGTGCGCTATTTGATGGATGATGCGGCCCGAATATTCGGCAAAATCTGGGTTCACGCTGCGGTGAGTAAATTTGGGTTGCAGTGGGCATTATTCCGTCCCTTTGAAGGGTTTGCCTACAGGAATGTATTTCCCGTTCCGCCGAATCCGCTATTTATGGGGCAATGTCAAACGGAAGGGATATTGGGCTCTGTGTCTTCACTGGCGGGGAATTTACAGGCAAACATGGTGCTTAATTCCCTGCTGGGACTGGGTGAATTGTCCGGAAAGATATTTCACATGAATACAAAAAGTGGAGTAACCTATTCGCTGAATTATGACGCAAAACCCATTGCAACGCCTGAAAGTAAAGACGCTATCCTAACATTCAATTACGAGGCATTTTGCCGAAATTTTAATTCATGAAAGAAGAAAAAAAAGAAAAGCAAGTATTTGTTGATGGCCCCATAACACCTGCATTTATTGCAGACAGTCTGGCTAAGCATACCACAAAGCATTCCATCGGAGCCCACAGTATGTTTATGGGGCAGGTGAGGGCCGATATGAATGAAAACGGACAAACAGTTGCTGCTATCGAATATGAGGCCTACCGGGATATGGCCGTTCAGACACTTCATCGGATTCGGGAGGATGCATTTGCGAAATACAACCTCACCTGCATGCATATATACCATAGTATAGGTTTGGTGAAGACCGGAGAAATTTCCCTTTTTGTATTCACTTCATCCGCCCATCGGCGCCCTGCGATTGAGGCCTGCGACTATCTGGTGGAACGCATTAAAAAGGAAGTTCAGATTTGGGGTAAAGAAATTCTGGAATCCGGTGGAGCCCAATGGAAACAGCCCGGCTAAAGCGCACCGTTGTAAATATTAAAACGGTTTTCACGTAAAAAACCGATAAGGGTAATGCCAAACTCGCTGGCACATTCCACGGCCAGACTGCTGGGGGCACCTACCGCGCAAACGCAGGTAATGCCTGCCATACCTGCTTTCTGCATCAGTTCAAAGCTGGCCCTTCCGCTGAGCAAAAGAATGTGTTCGTTTAACGGTGTATTGCCGTCCATAAGGGCTCTGCCAATGAGTTTGTCCAGGGCGTTGTGTCTTCCCACATCTTCTCTGAGGTAAAGCAAATTTCCGGTAGTGTCGAACAATCCCGATGCGTGGAGGCCACCTGTGGTTTCGAAGGTTTCTTGCTGTTCTCTGAGGGTGTTGGGTAATGATAAAATCAGTTCGGTCGATAGTGAGGGTAATGGTTTTCCGGACTTTGTAGGCATCTGTGTTTTCACCGAATCCAGGCTGCTTTTACCGCAAACCCCGCAACTGCTGCTGGTATAGAAATTGCGTTGCAACTTAGAAGGATCAAACTGTAAATCCGGGCTTAACGAAACCAATATATAATTGCTGTATGTGCCAGGTAGGGTATGAACGTGTTTTGCCGATAAAATATCATTCTGTTTGTGAATAATGCCTTCAGTAAACAAAAATCCGATTGCCAGTTCATCATCATTACCCGGTGTGCGCATGGTGATACTCAGAGATTGAGTTTTTCGGTCCTCCGGAGAACCATATTCTATCCGTATTTCAAGTGGCTCCTCTATGGAAACAGCATCAATTTTGCTTGAAAATACCCCGTTTTCAAAACGCCTCAGACTGATATTTTGCTGTTTATCATTCATGTTTTGTGGACAATATGGCATCCCTATCTTCAGGGGTGTCTGCACTTTTTAAAACTACAGCATTTGCATCAGCCATAAAAAAGGCATTGGATTGCTTGATAAAACCCGTTAACGAATCACTGCCCTGGTTAAAAAAATCAAGCAGCTTTTTGCCTGTAGAATGCGTATAAAACGCAATTAGGGGCTCCGGAATAGAAGAATCAGGGTGCTTGTAGCAAATGACATCAAATGCTTCTTTTTCGATCATGAGAAGCGAAGTAATCGTGGTTTTGTCCAGACTGGGATAATCACAGCCCAGCAGCAGCCAGTGGCAGTCAAATGAGTGAAAAGCTGACAACAATCCCGAGATGGGGCCATGTTCGGCAAAGTCAGCGTGGTCGGTAATCAGGGGTAAGTCTGCAAACAGCGATTTTTGTTCTTCCCTGCAACTGATAAATGCTTCAAGCTGCAGAGACCGAACCATGTTGTATAAATACTGCACCTGCGTCAAGCCGTGGTAATTAAGCAAACCCTTGGGCTGTCCCATTCTGCGGCTTTCACCGCCTGCCAAAATCAAAACCCGCGTTTGCACAAGGCAAAGTTAATTCCCCGAAACGTTTTCAAATCCCATGTAAGCATGATATTTTTGAAGCATTGCTCACCGATAGTTTTCAGCGGCCCCACCAGTATCTGCGCATTTCTCTTACCGATGCCTGTAACCTGCGTTGTTTCTATTGTATGCCTGAAGAGGAATCCCATTGTACACCGCATCATCAGCTCATGCAAAAAGACGAGATTTACACCCTGGCTAAAACATTTGTCAATCTGGGGGTAAACAAGATTCGTCTGACCGGAGGTGAACCGTTGGTGCGCAAAGAGTTTCCGGAGATTCTCAAGGCATTAGCTACTTTGCCGGTTCAATTAACCCTTACCAGCAATGGGATTTTTCTGGATAAATACCTAAGCATGCTGGAAGACTGTGGTTTACGCAGTCTAAATATTAGTTTGGACACACTGGACAGAGAAAAATTCATTTTACTGACGAAACGAGACAATCTGGAAATTGTGAAAGCCAATATCAACAAGGCAATCGAGTATGGTTTTCATGTGAAAGTGAATATGGTGGTGATGAATGGCATCAATGATAACGAACTGTTGGATTTTGCTGAATGGAGTGTGAATTCACCTCTACATATTCGGTTTATTGAATTTATGCCTTTTGCAGGAAATCAGTGGCACCATGACAAGGTGTTTACGCGAGACCAGATGCTGCAAACACTGGCAGGAAAGTTTGATTTTATTCCGCTGGGAAAAGAACCTCATGAAACTGCCCATAAATACTTTATAAAAGGGGCAAAGGGCAGTTTTGCCGTTATCAGTACCATGAGTCATCCGTTTTGCGGGGATTGCAATCGCCTGAGATTAACGGCAGACGGGAAAATGCGAAACTGCCTGTTTGCCACCCATGAAACTGATTTACTGACTGTCTTGCGCAGTGGTGAACCCATTGAACCCCTCATCATTGAAAACCTGAAACAAAAACAGCAAAAACTGGGTGGGCAGTTTGATGAGCATTTTGAGAAAATACAGCCCGAAATACTGCAAAACAGGAGCATGATAGCCATTGGAGGATGATTAGTACAGAACAAGCCACCGAACTGCTCAGCAGCCATTCCATATCCCTGAAAAAAAAGGCAATGCCCTTGTTGGATGCAATGGGCATGTATATAGCCGAGCCCGTATTGGCCGGTGTGGCCGTTCCACCCTTTGATAATTCGGCCATGGATGGATATGCTTTCAGTTGGGCTGATTTTAATCCCCAAAAGCCGATGAAGATAACGGGGGAAATTCCCGCCGGTGAAACTGGCGCTATGTTTTTGGAGAAGGGGTGTGCCATGCGAATTTTTACCGGTGCCATGGTTCCTGAAGGCGCAGATACGGTGGTGATGCAGGAGAAAACCCGATCTGAGGCGGGTTTTGTGTGGATTGAGGACGAAAAACTGCAACAGGGCGGCAATGTCCGCAAAGCCGGTTCCCAGTCTGCCTGTGGAGATGTTTTGTTGCAATCCGGCCAAAAACTGACACCCGGAGCCATGGGTCTGCTTGCATCTGCGGGCGTTTCATCGGTTTCTGTTTGGGAAATACCATCTGTGAGCGTGGTGGTTACCGGCAATGAAATTGTGGCACCCGGAAAGACATTATTGCCCGGACAGGTATACGAATGCAACAGTTACAGTCTGCTGAGCGCCCTTTCACAGCTGGGGATTCGAGCCAACCTTTTTTATGCTTCAGATACAGAGACCGATTTGCACCATCGGCTGGAAATAGCCCTTGAAACCTCGGATTTGGTGCTGGTAACCGGTGGTGTTTCGGTGGGTGATTATGACCTGGTTGTGCCTACACTCAAAGCGCTCGGCGTAGATTGTGTATTTCATAGATTAAAACAGAAACCCGCCAAACCCTTGTATTTTGGCACAAAAGGAGAGAAACGCATTTTTGGTTTGCCCGGTAATCCGGCCTCTGTGATCACCTGCTGGTATGCTTGGATTAGGCCATATCTGCTGAGTGCGATGGATGTGCCGCTGCAGGCCGTATTTCAGCAGGCAAAGCTCACCTGTGATTACCGACAGAAACCGGGTCTGACACATTTTGTGAAAGCATATCTGCAAAGCGGCACTGTAGCTGTATTAACGGGACAGGAGAGTTACAGAATGGATGCTTTTGCGAATGCCAATTGTTTTATTAAAACCGAGGCAGATACAGAGGATTTGAAAGCGGGGGAAATGGTTCAAATTATTCTTTTTGAATAATGTCAGTTGAATGGATGTACCTTGGCTTTGCCCTGGTGGCGTTTTTATATGCCGGGGTAGGGCATGGCGGGGGCAGCGGTTATTTGGCAGTAATGGCCCTGTGCAGTTATCATGCATATCTGGCTCGTCCGAATGCGTTGGTACTGAATCTGGTTGTTTCCGGCACTGCATTTATGCAGTTTTACCGGGGTGGTTACTTTAAACTTCGCGATTTTCTCTGGCTGGCCGGATTTTCTGTTCCCATGGCATTTTTAGGCGGACTCGTGCCTATTCAGGATGAATTGTATAAAAAACTGCTGGGTGCAATGCTGTTATCAGCCTCGGCTATGATGGTTTTCAGGCCTGCGGAACCCAACAATGTGAAACAACTACCTGTGCTGGCCGCCGCAGTTATCGGCGCCGTTATTGGTTTTGTAAGTGGTTTGACGGGCATCGGCGGAGGAGTATGGCTTTCACCCATTCTTTTGCTCGCAGGATGGGCAAGGCAAAAAGAAACGGCTGCTCTTAGTTCTGCGTTCATCTTTGTCAATAGTCTAAGTGGTTTGCTGGGTTGGATAAGAACCGACAAACCCTGGGATGAAAATCTGCCTGTAATGATAGGGATTGTGCTGATTTCAGGAGGCCTGGGGGCATGGCTGGGCTCCGTCAAGTATCGCTCTGCTGCCATGAAATGGCTCTTGGCACTGGTGCTGGGTATTGCAGCGGTGAAATTGCTAGTTGTTTAAGCATCCAGGATTTCGGGATCAAAATTCCCAAAGGAAGAAGAAGTATCTTCTTTATACAGCAAGGGTTCCACTCTCGCATAATCCCGTACCACTTTCAGTGCCAGTAAGGCGGTAGCCAATCCCCATCCGGTTGCAACCAAATCAATTAAAGAGGCATTGATAAAATCATTGATACTTTCTGCTTTGGTGGCTAACTGAAATGAAATTCTTCCCAAAAAATTATTGATAATCCAGCAGAACCACCAGGCCCCCAGCGCACCCATTCCAAGTGTATGGGGGTTGAATGGGGTTTTTGAATTTAATAGGTGGTTGGCGGTTTGATACATTTCTTTCATAATTTGAAAAGGACGCCACAGGTTAAGAATGGGGACAAACCATCCGCCTGCAGCCCAGCCGTCGCTATATCGCATGTTTTCTTTTTGATGTAAATTGTAATACGCCCTGCGAAACCACATAATGAAAGCTATGCCGGAACCAATCCAGGCTAATATTTGAAAAATTCCGATTATTTGTTGCCTCAGATCATTGGATGTGGCTGCATCCATATCCACGTCTGAACCCATTCGCCAGCTATTCAACAGCTGATATTCAAAAATGGTGGAGACAAAACTAATTGCATACAGCAAAATGATTACCAGTAGAAAAATCTGAGCTGCTTTGGCTCTTTGCTCATTGGGTTTGAAGGTCATACGTCAACAATATTAAGTACTATTATACACAATCGCAAGTCCTGATAATGAATGGGATTTATCTTCGCACCCATGAACGACATCACCCATAAAATTACCACTTTGCGTGTTGCTACGGCAGAGGCAACCGTAAAAATGGGGCCTGAAACCCTGCACGCGATTAAAAACAAGTCTGTTCCCAAAGGTGATGTGTATGAGTTTTCCCGCGCAGCTGCCTTGCTGGCAGTGAAAAATACCGCCCACGTCATCCCCAATTGCCACCCGCTGCCTGTGGAGTCCTGCAAGGTTGAGTTTTCAATCAATGACATGGGTGTTCAGATACAGGTGGAAGTGAAAGCCATTTACCGCACCGGTGTTGAGGTTGAAGCCATGCATGGTGCTGCGATTGCCGCCCTCACGATGTATGACATGCTGAAACCCATTGATAAAAATGTGGAAATAGCACATATACGTTTGCTGGCTAAAAAAGGCGGTAAATCAGACTATACTGATATCCCTGAGCGAAAAATAAACGCCACGGTAGTGGTGTGCAGCGATACCATTTCCAAAGGTAAAAAGGAGGATAAGGCCGGCAAAGCCATCATTCAGCGCCTTGAGCAATATGGGATTTCTGTTTTGGAATATGCTATTATCCCGGACGAACCGGAGGATATTGCACGGAAGGCGGAACTGGCTAGTCAAAACAATTGTGATTTGCTCATTTATACAGGCGGTACCGGGCTTTCAAAACGTGATGTCACCCCAGAAACCATTCTCCCTTTGCTGGACCGTGAAGTGCCCGGAATTATGGAGGCAGCGCGCAAGTACGGACAGGAACGCATGCCCTATGCGATGGTAAGCAGGGGGGTGGCCGGATACATCGGCAACACGCTCATTTTAACACTGCCAGGAAGTACGCGCGGTGCCGAGGAAAGTATGGATGCTCTATTTCCTTATGTGCTGCACCTGTTTCGCGTGGCAGACGGTGGCAGACATGATGCTTTATAATGACAAAATGACTGATAAATTGTCGGCGAACTGACAATTTTACCCCAATATACGAAAAAAAAGTCATATTTCCAAATTGGCACAGGATTGGACTATGCAGGGCATACAACCAAAATATATAATTGTATGTCAGTAAACGTAAAACCTCTGGCCGACAGGGTTCTGGTAGAACCTCTCGCAGCCGAACAGAAGACTGCCGGTGGTATCATTATCCCCGATACCGCTAAAGAAAAACCTCAAAAAGGCACCGTGATTGCCGTGGGTGAAGGCAAAAAAGATGAGCCCATGACTGTGAAGGTGGGCGACACCGTTCTCTATGGCAAGTATGCCGGTACTGAAATCAACGTGGAAGGTAAAGATTACCTCATCATGCGTGAAAGTGACATTTTCGCAATTATTTAATCAATCTTAAAAACATGGCAAAGAAAATTGAATTTAATGTAACCGCCCGCGAAGGTTTGAAGCGCGGTGTGGATGCTTTGGCTAACGCAGTAAAAGTAACCCTAGGTCCCAAAGGCCGCAACGTGGTTATCGACAAGAAATTCGGTGCACCCCAGATTACCAAGGACGGTGTATCGGTAGCAAAAGAAATTGAACTGAAGGATCCTGTAGAAAACATGGGTGCCCAGATGCTGAAGGAAGTGGCCAGCAAAACCGCTGATATCGCCGGTGATGGTACTACAACTGCCACCGTATTGGCGCAGGCCATCGTTACTGCAGGTCTGAAAAACGTGGCTGCCGGTGCCAATCCTATGGACCTTAAGCGCGGAATTGAGAAAGCCGTGAAATCTGCGGTGGATAGCTTGGATAAAATGAGCCAGGCCGTGGGCGATGACAACTCTAAAATCGAACAGGTTGCTACTATTTCTGCCAACAACGACAACACAATCGGCAAACTCATTGCCGAAGCCATGAAAAAGGTAGGCAAAGACGGCGTAATCACCGTAGAAGAAGCCAAAGGCACTGATACCACTGTAGAAGTGGTTGAAGGTATGCAGTTTGACCGCGGTTATTTGAGCCCTTACTTCGTAACCAACGCTGACAAAATGGAAGCTGATCTTGAGAATGCCTACATTCTGATTTACGACAAAAAGGTAAGCACCATGAAAGATTTGCTGCCTGTGTTGGAAAAAGTAGTACAAACAGGTAAACCCCTGTTGATTATTGCCGAAGATGTAGAAGGCGAAGCCCTGGCTACTTTGGTGGTAAACAAAATTCGCGGTGCCTTGAAAATTGCCGCTGTTAAAGCTCCCGGTTTCGGTGACCGCAGAAAAGAAATGCTGCAGGATATTGCCATTCTTACCGGTGGCAGCGTAATCAGCGAAGAGCAGGGCCGCAGATTGGAAGATGCGCAACTGACTGACCTCGGACGTGCTGAGAAAATCACCATTGACAAGGACAATACGACCATCGTTAACGGTGCCGGTGACAAGGCAGGTATTGCTGCCCGCGTAAACCAGATCAAAGCGCAGATTGAAACCACTACCAGCGACTACGATCGTGAGAAGCTTCAGGAGCGTCTGGCCAAACTGGCCGGTGGCGTAGCTGTACTTTATATCGGTGCTGCAACTGAGGTAGAAATGAAAGAAAAGAAAGACCGTGTAGACGATGCCTTGCACGCAACCCGTGCTGCAGTAGAAGAAGGAATCGTCCCCGGTGGCGGTGTAAGCTTTATCCGTGCTATCAAAGCGCTGGATGGCCTCACCGGCGATAACGAAGATGAAACCACCGGTATCGGAATCGTGCGTCGTGCCTTGGAAGAGCCCCTGCGTCAGATCATTGCCAATGCCGGCGGTGAAGGAAGCATTGTAGTGCAGAAGGTTACCGAAGGCAGTGCAGATTTTGGCTACAATGCCCGCACTGAAAAATACGAAAACCTGATTGCTGCGGGTGTAATTGACCCCAAGAAAGTGAGCCGTGTAGCTTTGGAAAATGCAGCCTCTATCGGTGGCATGATCCTGACCACTGAGTGCGTACTTTCTGAAATCAAGGAAGAAGAAAAACCCCATTCTCATGGCCCCGACATGGGTGGCATGGGCGGCATGATGTAATCAGCCGAAAAATGGAATTAAAAGGCCGCCCTTGGGCGGCCTTTTTTTTAAAATTAACGTCATGTAAATATTCCCGCCTTTATCTTTGCTTCATGCAGCGGATGTCGGTTTTGATATGGATGCTGGCCTTAATTCAGTCGGCCTTCGCCCAGCCCTGCCAATCCATTCAAAACAGTTCCAAAACCCTTACTTCCAAATGCGTTAAAATTCGCTCCATCCTGGTAGATGCCTGTGGCAATCCCGAAGGAGAAAATGAAATAGTCCTGTTTGAAACCGGTAAAAATCCGATCTCTATGGCATTCATAAGCGTGAAATGGGCCAACGCTTCCAACAAGTGGCTGGGACTCACCCAATCGGCGGCTACAGCGACGTTAGTTTCGGATATCAACGCCACCATTACCGGCTGCGGAAAACTACTGGAGCCCTCCGTTTTTACCATACCGGCTAATAAAAAGGTCTATTTGTTTACTTCCACCAATTTTATTGTCGGTTCCAATCAGTTCACCAACCTCTCTGATACAGCGTATGCTATATTTCAACGGGCAGGCAATACCGCAGGTCATTTTGCCAATTATTCAACGCCATCCGGTTTGCGCACCACCATTTTGTCTGTATTGGGTAATTGCAGTGATACTGCTACCTATGACAAAGTGAAAATGGTGAAGCAAAATGGCAATGTGGGCGCTGAAGATGGAGGTTATGTCAGTTTTGACAGTGCAGGTAATCCAAGTTATCTTAATGATGGTTGCAGTGCGCCGGTAGATCCACTCAAAGTAACTGCTGCTACCCTGAATGGCATTGAATTTTGTCCGGGAGACTCCGTGTTGCTGAAAGGGATCGTTTCAGGCGGCTTATGCTTTGTGTGGCGCTCAGCTACAGGTCGTTTTTCAGATACCACATCGCTTTTACCCACCTATTATCCCGATTTTAGCAACCCATCTTTACCCGAACTGTGGCTTTACAGCTGCAATAGCAGCGTCAAAGCCACTGTCAGTTACAATATCAAAAGCAAACAGCCGGTGTTGGCAGGAAAAGATACCTTGCTCTGTTCCGGAAGTGTTTTGCCTTTGAAAATGATATCAGGTTCGGGGCCCGTTTCATGGAAGGTGATAGGTGGCAAGGGAATAATTCAAAATCCTACTTCATCGGCGACTAACTACATACCTTCAGCAAGCGATACAGCGGCCTTTCTTATACTGCGGGCATACAATGGATGCAGCATTTCGGAAGACACTTTTAAGGCGGTGTGGATTCAAAAAAACAAACCCGATTTTCAATTGTCAGATACCGTGATTTGTCAGAATTCGGATTCGGTTTTTTTGGTGCCTCTCAATAAGGGCGGTATTTTTAAGGGATTGACACTTTCTTCAACACCTGCACATTGGCCATCGGTTCCCGGTCGCTACCGCATCGTTTACATAACCAGCAATAAGGGATGCGTGGATTCTTCGGTAAAATACCTGATAGTGCATTCCATACCCGATCCGCGATTTGATTTTTTACCCAATGATACCGTAAACATTGGAGAAACTGCAAGTACCACACCACTGCCATCCGGAATGTTTCGGCATTTTTGGACAGCAGACGGAAATACCATTACATGGCCGTTTGCGTCTGCACAGGAAGGCCGGTTCCGCATTCTCCACAGCATAGAAGACGCTACAACTGGTTGCAGCGATACGTTTTCATCCATACTTACTGTTCTGGCCCCTGAAGATTTCAGCATGACCAATGTTTTCACACCCAATAACGATGGTAAAAATGATGTTTTCAACTTCCGGGGCACCGGCATTACGACTTCACAGCTGCGTGTTTTCAATCGTTGGGGCGAACAGTTATTTGAAAGCAACGACGCCAAAACCGGCTGGAATGGCAAAACCATGCAAGGCGTGAATTGTCCGGAGGGGACCTACTTCTGGCAAATGAGCTACACACTGCGCAGCGGTAGGTACGGTAAACACAGCGGTTCTGTGAATTTGATCCGCTAACTCCATTTTGTGGCTATCTTCGCACAATGCCCCGCATACTGGCTTTTGACTACGGAATGAAAAGAACCGGCATTGCGGTTACCGACCCACTTAAAATGATTGCAGGCCCGCTCTTGGCCGTTGAAACCGATAGGTTGCATCTTTGGCTTCAGCAATACCTCACATCAGAAGTGGTAGAAGCATTTGTGGTAGGGCTTCCCAGCCGTTTGAGCGGAGAAGATACCCATGCTACCAGGCCTGTATTGCTATTTATCGAAAAGTTAAAAGAGGTTTATCCTGATATACCGGTTTATACCATCGATGAGCGGCTGAGCAGCAGAGAGGCCAAACACAGTATCATCAATAGCGGGGCAGGAAAACAAAAACGTGCCGATAAGAAATTATTGGATACCGTGAGCGCAACCTTAATTTTGCAAACCCACCTTCAAAAAATTTCATGATACTGCCAGTGTATGCTTATGGTCAGCCTGTTTTAAGGCAAATAGCCAAAGAAATAGATAAAGATTACCCCAATCTGCAAGGACTCATTGCAGATATGTTTGAAACCATGTATGCCAGTAACGGCATAGGTCTTGCGGCTCCTCAGATAGGGCTGGGGATACGTCTTTTTATTACAGACGGTTCTGAAATAGAAGATATTAAACCTGAGGGGTTTAAACAGGTATTCATCAATCCCCAGATTCTTGAGGAGTTTGATGAGAAATGGGATTACGAAGAGGGTTGTCTCAGCATTCCTCAGGTGCAGGCAGATGTGAATCGCCACAGCAAACTGGTATTGAGATATTTTGATGAAAACTGGCAGGAGCATACCCATGAGTTTGAGGGAATGGCCGCACGTATTATTCAGCATGAATATGATCATGTAGAAGGTATTTTGTTCACAGACCGCATTCATCCGCTAAAACGAACCATGTTGAAGTCGCGCCTTAATAGTATCAGTATGGGAAGGGTGAATGTTTCTTACAAAATGAAATTTCCCAAAAAATAAATCTACTTAAAACATGGAGGATAAGCGCAAACCGGCATTTCGCTACTACTGGATTCTATTGCGCCCCGTCAATCTGGGCATCATTATCCTCACCATGACATTGTTTATGTTCCATGCCTCACAATGGAATATTCAGAATCTGCGCTGGCCCGATGCTTTGTTTGTATTGCTGGCAGTACTTTTTACGGCTGCTGCAGGTTATGTAATCAATGATATACTGGATATTGAGGAAGATATCATTAACAAGCCCGAGAAACGCATTATTGCTAAACACATCAGCATACGGTCGGGTATCATTTTCTATATCATTTTATTGCTGGGCTCTTTGGCGTTCGGTTTTTTAACAGGACTAAGCATGGGATTGGTATGCGTGATGATTTCGGTATTACTCTATTTCTACTCTTCCGATCTGAAGGGTACCACACTTTGGGGTAATTTGCTGGTATCGCTAATGAATGGGGTGGTGGTATTTTTTTCTGCTCAAGGTGTAGATGAAAAGTTTAACGGCTATTTTGCGGAATACGCATTTTTAGCTTTTCTAATCACGATGGTGAGGGAAGTGGTAAAAGATATTGAAGATATTGAGGGAGATAAAACACGCGAATACGAGACGTTTCCCATTGTTTATGGAGCCCGTAAATCCGTCTGGCTGGGTATGGGTATTCTCACCCTGCTTAATTTTCACATGGTGTATCTGATAACTGAAAGCAAGAATCTGTACTTTGGTGTTTTTAGCGGTGTATTTGTGTTGCTACCCGTATTTTATTTTTACCATCAGTTGCTGACTGCTGATGAAAAAGCCGATTACACGCGAATTCAGCGCCGGTTAAAATGGCTGATGGTCAGTGGGATTTTATCGGTTGTTTTTTTGTGATGCCCAGTCTTTAGCGATGGATACAAACTCGGTGTACCATTCTGCTCCCATTTTTCTGATGAGTGCATCTTTAAGAAAAGCATACACCGGAATATTTTCCTGATTCCCTCTGTCGCAGGCGGGTTCGCAGATATCCCAGCGATGGTAGTTCAGGGCCATGTATTCGCCGTATTGTTTCGCGCGGATAGGGTAGAGGTGACAACTTACCGGCTTTTGAAAGGTGGATTTTCCTGCTTTCCATGCATTTTCGATGCCACAGGTGGCTGTGAGTCCTTCGTACACTAAAAATGAGCATTCTCCGCCGGGAAGGCAGGTCGTTACTGCCTCTCTATCCGGATCAACTGTGTGAAAACCCTGTTCATCAATGTTTTGCAGACCATCTTTTGATAAGAATGGTCGGATGCCAGAAAGTTCTTCTTCTATAATCTTAATTTCTTCCGCTAATAATGGGGCTCCGGCATCGCCCTTAACACAGCATGCACCATGACAGGCCTGGGTATTGCAGGCAAACTTTTTCTCAATAACATCCTCAGAAACGATGGCGTTTCCAACAATCAGCATCAGATATTTTCTTGTTTATTCAGGAAATCCTCGTGTCCCAGCTTTTCTAGGCGTGTGGCTTTATCCAACACTTCCTCGTTGATGCGTTTTTTGTAGTTCATCACCTTTTGGGCAATATTTTCATCTTGTGCCCCCAAAATTTGAGCAGCCATGATACCGGCATTTCGTGCACCGTTGATGGCCATGGTGGCTACAGGAACCCCGGGAGGCATCTGTACGATGCTGTAAAGACTGTCAATGCCACTGAGGTTGCTGCTTTTTACCGGAACACCAATCACAGGCAGGTGGGTAACACTTGCCACCATTCCGGGTAAATGGGCTGCACCGCCTGCCCCCGCTATAATAACCTTGATTCCTTTTTCAGGAGCTTTGGTTGCATAGTCAAACATCCGTTGGGGTGTTCTGTGTGCGGAAACAATCGTTAATTCGTAAGAAATACCGAAATGCTCGAGCATGCGCGCCGCTTCCTGCATTACCGGAAGATCGCTGTCGCTGCCCATGATGATGCCTACTTTAGCCATGATTGGATTGGGTTACAAAGTTCGCAATAATTGACCATAAAACATAAATCAGTAAAAAAGGTATGCCGGAGTATACCCCAAAAATGGGCACGCAAACCAGTCCAAGCAGAGGAACTGCTATTTTCCAGAGCAGCAGCGGATCTCCTTTCTTAAACTTTAATGACAGCATAGGCCATTCCGAAACCATGAGATAAGCCGCAATAATCGGAGCAAAACTGAAGAAATAGGGATGCTCAAAAACGGCTTTAAATACGCTATCGTTCGTGTTTTCAAATGCCAATATCAAAGACCCGAATGCGAGGCCTGTAATGGGTGTAGGAACGCCCAGGAAGCCCGTTTTCTGGCGGGTATCTATGTTGAAATTTGCCAGTCGCCAAGCACCTGCCAAGGGCAGGGCCAGCCATGCGTATCGGGATGTGCAAAATCCATCGGGCATACAATACCCTTTTTCAAGGGTGTAGTACAGTATCACCAGACCGGGTAGGAGGGCAAATGTGATGAGATCGGCCAGTGAATCCAGCTGTTTGCCCAGTTCGCCGTCTGCACCCAGCAGACGTGCCACAAATCCATCAGCAAAATCAAGCAATGCGGCCAGCGCCATACAAATCAGTATACTGTTCATATCGCCCGCCATGAGTCTTTCTATTCCAATGGCCCCGCAGGAGAGATTTCCGAGGGTGAGCATATTGGGGAGGCCTTTCAGCGTTTCTTTCATGCGTAATTCAGAGGTCAAAGTTACAGAAAACAGAGAAACTGCTGCCTGTGATTTGTGTTAGAAGCAGGTTCTTGGCATAATACAGGTTACTTTTTGCCATAAACCAGTCCTTGGGACTTAAATCGTAGTGGTAACCGGCTGATAATCCCAAATGAACAAACGGTATGATTTGATACTGCATTCTTGCCTGTAATCCCATACCCAGGGCATGGTTTTTAGCTACTTTCACAGGTTCTGAGGACGGTGTAAGAAAACCACCATCCAGTGGCCTGTATTTTAATTTCTCTGTGGCGTGAAATAGCTGTGGGCCTGCATCCATACTGAGTTTTGCAATTTTAATGAAACGCCATCCCCAATAGGCCGTTGCTGACTGAAAGGAATAGTTAATGGTAAACTGCTCATCTGCACGGTACAATTCTGTAGGTAAAGAGGAGGTCAATTGAACCGCTGTTGTAAAATTCTTATTATTCCACTGAAGTCCCATTGAAAGCGGCCATTGATAGCCATTACGGCCTGTTTTTGCCGTATTTATATGATTGTTTACATTTCCGACAGTAGGGAGTGAATAAAGCCCCAATCCCAGACTGAGCTGGAGTGCCTGAATTTTATCTGACGGCTTATATTGAACCAAAGGGAATTTGCGGACTGCAATAAAAAAACCAAATCGTGAGGCGAGGGCCGGATTGCGTTTTTCATCGAGTTGTTTAATGCTGACAGCACCGCCGGGTGCTTCGGATAACAAACGCCTAACTTCTGCTCTCTGTGCCGGATTTGCATCCGTGTTTTCAGCGACGTCATTTTCTCTGTCTCCTTCATAAAAAACGCCCAAACTTAGAACCTGACTTTTTGACCTAAAATACCGCTCATTGAGTCTGTGTACCACACTTTGGTAGGCATACCATCCACAATCTCCGTTCTGTATGCTGTAAGAAGCATGGCATCGGCCAAACTGGCCAAAAAACCGGGCACCGGTATCGCTCTCTATAAGTCGGGTGAGCTTACGATAAATATGCTCTTCCCGCCAGGTGTAGTAAAATGCGCTGCTTCGATATTGATTCCATTGTTTGTATTCCCGTAAACCATTGATTCCGGTCTGAATGTCCGCATACTTTTTACCCAGCCAGTTTTTAAGTTCGGCATCCAGACTGTCAAAGTGCGAAACCATCAGGTCAATGCTCCTGTCTATGGAAAATGGGGGAGTTCCTGACCGGTATTTTTCATTTTTGGATGTGATGTCAAACTCCTTTAATCCATCCTGTTTAATCCATCCTGCCGCCTGGTGAACTGCGTGCACCGCGGAATACAAGCTATTGGGAACTCCTGATTTTGGCAGTAATTCGGATAATCGCAACAGGGCTATATCATTAAATCGCTCAACATCCACTCCGTGTATTTGAATTCGTTGTTCCGGAGATAGTGTAAGGTTCCATTCACGAATGATATCCAGAATTTTCATGTGTTCCACGGAGGTTGTGGCCTGAAGGCAATAGCGCTCCTGTGTATCCTGCTGATTTACATATCGGTTGGCATACCATCCCCGGGCTTCGCCAAGCTCAAGAATCAAATGCCGAACCCCTGCATGATCATGCAGAAATTGCAACAGCTTGATTTCAATTAAACCATTTGTGGCAACGTGCTGGTGGTTTTCACCGGAGATAAAAACCCTGTGCCCGGAAACTGCGGCCTTTAATTGCTCTAATCCCGAATAATCATCGGTTTTTTGAAGGTTGATTTTATGGAAAGGATTTTCTGCACCCGCAGCAAGATTGTTTCCGCCACTTTGTTGCTGTGCTGCCAAATTTGATGCACAATGCAGGAAAATTATGGCCATAACCCACCTCGTCATGATGCATTATCCTTTCTTCTGTTGGCTTTTTTGCGTATCAGATGCAAACCTGCGGTGAGGTTAACAAAAATTTGATCGCCTTTGAATTTGCCTGCGGGGCCGCTAAAAGCACCATTAACACGCCAGCGTTTATCTGAAAAATCCCATCCATAGCCCCCTTCGGCGGCCAGATAGAACCTGTTGATGTTGATAGAACCCTTGGCTTTGAGGCAAAAAAGAAATACGGGGTTGATGGCCGCGGCAGGCAGTGAATATCGCGAAATGAAAACGGTATCACTGAGGTTGGATGAGCTGTTTACAATATGCTGCTGGTAACTGACACCACTGCCCAC
>CANMCY010000026.1 GCA_947496375.1 Flavobacteriales bacterium | reverse complement strand
TAAGCGGCAGTCATGCTTCGACAGGCTCTGCATGACAAGGTGCTTTTGCAGGGCGTGAGGCTTTCAATGTTTGCTGCTCCCCTGCCAAGATTCACGAGGCGCAGCCGAGTAACAAGTCAGTTAAGAGTTAAGAGTTAAAAGTTGAGAGTCTAGAGTTGGAAATGCGGATTGCAGTTGAAAGTTTACAGTTTATAGTCTACAGTTGAAATGCAAAATACAGTTTGGTGGTAAGGGTTGTGTTAAGCGGCAGTAATGCTTCGACAGGCGTTTTTGTTTTCCCAACTACCTTTCCAGCAAGCTTGAGGCTGTATTTCGGATTATTCGGCTGCGCCTCATGAACCTTTGGGGTGGGGTATTCAATTCATCAAAACCTCATGTCTTGGCTGCGCCGACATGTTGTTTTTGTTTTCCTGACTGCCTTGAAAGCAAGCTTGAGGCTGTGTTTCAGATTATTCGGCTGCGCCTCATGAACCTTTGAGGTGGGGTATTCAATTCATCAAAACTTCATGTCTTGGCTTCGCCGACATGTTGTTTTTGTTTTCCCGACTGCCTTGCAAGCAAGCTTGAGGCTGTCGGGAAAACAAAAACCCGCCCAAATTGGGCGGGTTTTGATGAATTGGTCGGGAAGACAGGATTCGAACCTGCGACCCTCTGGTCCCAAACCAGATGCGCTACCGGCCTGCGCTACTTCCCGAGAAGCGACCCCAGTTGGACTCGAACCAACGACCTACTGCTTAGAAGGCAGTTGCTCTATCCAGCTGAGCTATGGGGTCAATGGGGCCGCAAAAATAAGGATTTAAAATGACTTTTGAAGATTTTGAATAATGTTTAGTCAATATTCATTGTAACTAAGCCTATTTTCTCCCTAATCTTGCACCCCATGTTACTAGACTTATCGGACGCGCGCCTTCAGGCGGCTGCACTGCACTACATAGGCAATAAAAATAACGAAGACGGCTGCTTTATCAGCGATGAAAATCTTTGGCTTCAGGATGAAAATCAGCAAAAAGCCATTCGAAAGTTTGTGGTTTCCGGATTTGCTGAAGGTGAAACATGGCGGTTTACCCATGGCAATGAAATTGAAATGAATGAGACCTATGTGTATTGCAAACGGCTGTTTGACAATCCAGAACAACTCCTGACCATTTCTACAGAGCTCGCCAAACACCTGTATGAAAAAAGCGACCATCCCCAGGTTAAGCCGGGCGAATTCATGGTGGCTTTTCTGGAGAATTGCCATTTTCAGAATCAGGTTTGCAGCGGCATTGCCCTCATAAAAATTGAACATAAGGATATGTTTATGCGACTAAGGCAGGTGGGTCAGGGATGGGATATTCAGCTTATTGAGGGCTTGCAGCTTCAAAAACCCGACCGGGCATGCCTGGTGCTCGAAATGAACGGCGGAGAAGGGTATACTTTACTTTTATCGGAAAAATCCAAGGGCAACGAAACCCAATACTGGCGCGATGATTTCTTGCAAATAAAACCTGCCGCAGATAACTATAATTTCACCAGCTCTGTCATGAAGGTGACCAAAGAATTTGTCACCAAAGAAATGCAGGATGAATTTGCAGTTTCCAAAACCGACAGCATGGAGTTGCTTAGCCGATCTATGGATTATTTTAAAACAAACGATCATTTTGATAAAAAAGAATTTGCCGAAACCGTTTTTCAGGACGACAGAATGATTGATTCATTTATGAAATACGAGGAGGACTATTGCAAATACCATGAACTGCCGAGCTCGGAACAGTTCGAGATTAACAATACTGCCGTTAAAAAACAGGCCCGCATTTACAAGAGCATATTAAAGCTGGATAAGAATTTTCACATCTACATACATGGTAATCGGGAAATGATACAAAAGGGCACGGATCCTGATGGTCGTAAGTTTTACAAGATTTATTTTGAAAATGAAGAATAATAACCTATATTTATAGTAAAATTGACCCATGGAAATTACTACACCCCCTATACCTCAAACTTCAAAATCAAAGTGGCCCAGAATTGTAATTTATATAGTGCTATTGGGCGCGATTATCTTCCTTGCAATCAAACTGCGAGATGCTGAAGCCGGAAGAGACCAGCACACCCGAAAACTGGAACAGCAGATTAAGGAACAACAAAAGATTTTAACTTCCCTTAACAGCATTATTCGACAGCAAAGCGGCCAGCTCAAGGAATACAGACCTTACCTGCCCCAGATCAGGGCTGCTGCACTCCGCGACTCTATATACAACCTTCTGCCATTTACCTTTGGTGAAACTGTGTATCTGATGCCCGACAGCATGAAAGCCACCATTAATTCTGTCAATATCAGCGGAAATGCCAGTGAATATAGCATCAAATATCAGGTTCGCACCCGCAAGGGTGAATTCTTATCGGTTTCAATATCTGACTTGAAGAAGTGATTTTTGTCTGTTTTTTTGTTATTCAGACCGAAAATTCACCCACAACAGAAAGGGCATGAATTTTGTCCATAGGATAAACAAGAACTTACCCCTATAATTGAGACCGATTTATGAGTGCAGAGAATTTTAAATTCAGAGACATAAAAACCTATTGCAGCACAGAGTGGCTTGCCAATAATACCAAGAAATACCGCAGTGTATTTGATGAACAGGAAATTGCCTACCTATATTGTGAAGTTTCCCTTTTCAATAAACAATTCGACAACAAAGTATGGAAACTGCAAATGCAGTTAAAGTGCTTCGACCAGGAAAACAATGAGATATGTGACCTCAATTGCGACCGGGAAGTAGACACTTCCGACACCATTACTTACATTAGGGAGGGCTGGGGAGTTAAAACACCCGGTGCTTACTGGAAAGCCGGTATTTACAGATGGGAGGCATGGATCGGTGAAGAACTCGTGGCCACCAAAACTTTCTATGTAGAGAATGTTGGGATGGTGCGTTCCGGAATGAACCCCTATTTCAAGATTGAAACCGTTAAGCTGTACGAAGGTCCGGATGAAAACACCCGCTCTGAAGACCGAAAATACTATACGGTTTTCAATGCCATGAACACCCGATATGTGTGGGTAGAAGTCAATACCCGAAACCTTACACGTAAAAGTCAGGATTTACCCATTGAACTCATCTTCAACTTTAGAACGGCCAACGGATATCTAAAGGGTTCGGTTACAAAAATGTTCTTTATTAAACCCAATGATGAAGCGTTTACGGCTACCATTGGGTGGGGCAGTGATATTGTGGGTACATGGTCACGGGGCGAATACTATGCAGAAATCATTTTCATGGATGAACTGCTGGCCAGCATGCCATTTGAAATTGGGGATGATTATGTGGAAGCCACAGAGGAGGATTTTCTACCCCTCACCCAAATTGAATTTGTGCACCTGGAGGATGAAGATGATGATCATTCGATCAGTGAACAACAAGGCCGCGTAGAGAAAGAAGAATCAGGAGAAGCGCAGAATTTTGATGACGTAATAAAAGAGCTGGACCAACTGATTGGACTGGGCAGCATTAAACAGAAAATTCATGAATATTCGGATTACCTCAGGTTTGTAGCACTCAGGCGTGAAAAAGGTTTTGAAGAATCGGATAAAATCAACCTGCATGCTGTATTCAAAGGCAATCCCGGTACCGGAAAAACCACAGTGGCAAGATTGCTGGGTAAAATTTATAAAGAACTCGGACTGTTGAAAAAAGGCCATGTGCATGAGGTAGACCGAGGTGACCTGGTAGCAGAATTTATCGGACAGACTGCACCCAAAACCAAAGAGGCCATTAAGAAAGCCAAAGACGGCATTCTGTTTATTGATGAGGCATATAGTCTGGCCCGTAAAGACGAAGACAGCAAAGATTTTGGCCGTGAAGCTATTGAAGTGCTGCTAAAGGAACTAAGCGATGCCAATGATATCGCCATTGTGGTGGCTGGATATCCGGAAGAAATGGAAATTTTCCTTGAATCCAATCCGGGACTCAAAAGCCGATTCAACATGTACTACGATTTTGCGGATTATGTGCCCCAGGAACTCTCGCAAATCGCTGAATTTGCAGCAGGAAAAAAAGGGGTGCGCTTTACCGATGCTGCCAAGGATGTACTCTACAAATACCTGGTAGATAAATACCGCGACCGTGACAAATTTTTTGGCAATGCACGTATGGTAAACAGCATTGTAGATGAAGCCAAAATGAATCTGGGATTGCGAATCATGAAAACGGCCAAACCTGCCGATCTGACCAAAGAACAGCTATCTGATATAGAGCCGGTTGATCTTCAAAAAATCATGACCACAGGGAAAGGCATGCTGCCCGATATTCCTATCGATGAAGAACTGCTGAAAGAGAGTCTGGGCAAGCTGAAACGCATGATTGGGCTGAATAAGGTGAAACAGGATATTGACGAACTGGTGAAGCTGGTGCGTTACTATAAAAGTCAGGGCAAGGATGTGCGTAAAGCATTTAGTCTTCACAATGTATTCAGCGGTAACCCGGGAACCGGCAAAACCACCGTTGCCCGAATACTGGCTCAGATATACAAGGCACTTGGCATACTGGAGCGCGGACACCTGGTGGAATGCGACCGACAGAGTCTGGTGGGCGGTTATGTAGGACAAACAGCCATCAAAACTTCTGATCTGATAAACAAAGCCATTGGTGGTGTTTTATTTGTTGATGAGGCCTACAGTCTTACCGACGGCGGTGCTAATGATTTTGGGCGCGAGGCCGTGGAAACCCTCCTGAAACGCATGGAGGACCGAAGGGGCGAGTTTATTGTCATTGCAGCCGGCTATACCCAGAATATGGAGAAATTCATGGAGTCGAACCCGGGATTGAAAAGTCGTTTTGACAAGGTCTTCTATTTTGAAGATTTCAATGCAGATGAGTTGTATACAGTGGCCATCAACCAGTTGGGAGAAAACAATATTACACCGGATGCCGCTGCTGCAGAACAACTCAAGAAATACATTGAGTTCATGTATAAAAACCGTGATAAATATTTTGGCAACGGTCGCAGCGTTCGCAAAGTTATCGAGGAAGCCATACGCAATCAGCATTTGCGGCTGAGCGAACTCCCTAAAAACAAGCAAACCGCCAAAGCCATCAATACTCTGGTACTGGAGGATGTGGAGGAATTCAGCACCGATATTAAACCCGGAACCCCCGGCGGCGGAATTGGATTTCGTTAACCTGAATTGACCTGCAGATATTAACTTCGCAGGCGACATGAACGGCATTTCCTTTGTAATTCCTTTTCCTTCGTTTCTCGATTATGTATTGGGCAGTATGGCATTGCTTTTCATGGGCATTAGCTGGTATTACTTTTTTCGATTTTACGTAAAAGTAAAACGAGAAAAAAACGAGCCCGCAAGCAGTTTTCCGCCCGTTTCTATTGTGATTGCCGCAAAAAACGAACTCCCCAACCTACAGCAGTTTCTGCCGCTATGGCTGGATCAGGATTACCCCGAGTTTGAAGTAATTATCACAGATGATGGAAGCACCGATGGAACAGCCGAATGGATGGCACCGCTGGTACTGGAAAACCCTAAATTAAAATACGTGCATCTTGACGCAGAATACGTGAAAATGCATGGGAAAAAAATAGCCCTGACGCTGGGCTTCAAAGCCGCCAGATATGGCCATTTCCTCCTCACGGACGCGGATTGCAAACCCGGGAGTAAATACTGGACTAGAACCATGGCCGCACCCTTTACACGTGGAGCTGAGGTGGTACTGGGCTACTCTCCCCTACATGCCGGAAAAGGATTTCTGGGCCGACTTATCCGCTTTGAAACCCTGCTGACTGCCCTCAATTATCTGGGTTTTGCGCTTGCCGGAAAACCGTATATGGGTGTAGGACGAAATCTGGGCTATACAAGACGTATTTATGACAGTGTGAATGGATTTTCAGCCCATTACTATCTTCCGGCCGGGGACGATGATCTGTTTGTTCAATCTGTGGCTACTTCGGGCAATACTGCTGTGGTAATTCATCCCGATGCCATCACCTGGAGTAAGGGGAAAAGCACATGGTCTGAATACATCAAACAGCGTATTCGTCACCTGTGGATTGGAAAATATTACGATGGTTCCGTTAAAAGACAACTGGGATGGTTCAGCATGGCGCAGTTATTTTTCTGGTCCCTGGTTACGGTATGGTTTTTCTTCAGCAACTGGTTTGTTTATCCCTTGGCATTGTTACTATTAAAATTGACGCCTGAATGGATCATATTTTTTGGTCGGAGCCGCGCCCTTAAAATTGGGGGTGTAGCCATGCTTTACCCTTTCTGGAACTGGTTTCAAACCTATTGGTATTTAATTATTGGGATTAGGGCATTTTTTGCAAAAAAACCGGCATGGTAAGCGCAGAACTGATATTCCGCTATTTCCCGGAACTGAGCGAAAAGCAAAAAACGCAGTTCCAACAGCTGGAGGCATTGTATCAGGAGCACAATCAGCGTGTAAATGTGATATCGCGTAAGGATATGGAAATGTTCTACATCCATCATGTATTGCATAGTCTGGCACTGGCCAAAGCATACGAATTCCCTGCAGGTAGCGAAGTGATAGATATTGGAACAGGGGGCGGTTTTCCGGGAATACCATTGGCAATCTTTTATCCTGATGTAGATTTCACCCTTTGCGACAGCATAGGTAAAAAAGTGGCGGTGGTGGCTGATGTGGCAGAAAAGCTGGAATTAAAAAATGTGACAGCCGTTAACCATCGCACAGAAACTTTAAACAAGCGCTTTGACATAGCCACGGCAAGGGCTGTTGCGCCCATGCTGCAACTTTGGCAATGGATGCAGGGACAATGGAATCACAAACCCTGTTTTTATTTGCTCAAAGGGGGTGATTTACGCGAGGAAACTTCGGAATTAATAAAGGTGAAATCTACCTTAAAAATACACGAACAACCCATATCCCAATGGTATGAGGAACCTTTTTTCGAAACAAAAAAGGTGATTTCGATTTATGAATGAATAAGACCTGACGCTTTATCCAGCGCACGACTCAGGCCTGATGAATCCTTTCCGCCCGCCGTAGCAAAAAACTTCTGACCGCCGCCACCGCCCTGAATCTCACGGGCCAGTTCACGAACCATAGCAGACGCATCCCATCCTTTCGCAGTTACCAGCTCATCGCTAATCATGACTGCCAGACCGGGTTTTTCTTCATGGTTCCAACCCAATACGCAATAGAGGTTTGGAATTTCATTCTTTAACTGAAATGCAATGTCTTTGGCCGCATCTGCACTGTCAATCTGAACTTCGGCAATAATGGTATTGATGCCATTTATTTCCTTCACCATGGCGCGAATCCGCTGTTTTTCAGTCTGGTTTCTTTCACGTTTAAAATGCTCTACCACCTTTCTAAGACTGTCAGCTTCTTCCTGCAACTTCACAATGGCCTGCATGATATCCTTGGGATTGCCCAACTGTTCGGCAATCTGCTTTTCTTTTGCCTGTAGATTCTGCAGCAACCTGAAAGCTTCCAATCCTGTAACTGCCTCTACCCTTCTTACACCGGAGGCCACACTACTTTCCGAAATAAACTTGAACATGCCAATTTGCGCAGTATTGGCCACATGCGTGCCACCGCAAAGTTCCATGCTGTAATCCTGATCAAACACAATCACGCGCACGGTATCGCCGTATTTCTCACCAAACAGCGCCGTAGCGCCCATTTTCATGGCTTCATCAATGGGCATATCCCTGTATTCTTTGAGGGCAATACCCTCTCTGATTTTTTGGTTAACACGTTCCTCCACCTGATGCAATTCCTCATCCGTCATTTTAACAAAATGCGAAAAATCAAAACGCAGGTATTGTTCGTTGACCAAACTGCCCTTCTGTGCCACGTGAGTGCCAAGCACCTCTCTCAGTGCCGAATGCATTAGATGGGTAGCACTGTGGTTATTGTTTATGGATGCGCGTTTAGTGGCATCTACTTTTGCTGAAAAGATTGCTTCCGGGTTAGAAGGGAGTTTATCACAAATAAGGATATGCAGTTTGTTTTCTTTCTGGGTATCCAACACATTCACAGATTCACCTTCGGGTGACATAAGCACACCGGTATCGCCCACCTGTCCGCCACTTTCAGCATAAAACGGCGACACGTTCAACACTACCTGATATTGGTCCTTACCTTTTATTTTAAGGGTACGAAAACGGCTAATGGCGGTTTGTGTTTCAAGTATGTCATAGCCCACAAATTTTTCCTCGGCATCAGACATCAGCAGCTGCCAGTCACCGGTTTCTTTGGCGGCATCGGCACGGCTGCGTTCTTTTTGCTTATTCAGTTCAGTCTGAAAACCTGCTACATCGGTATTCAATCCCCGCTCCCGGGCAATCAGTTCTGTTAAATCCAGCGGAAAGCCGTAGGTATCATATAGTTCAAAAGCTGTTACCCCGCTTACATCCTGTCCCTTGTGGGTTTCGAAATGTTCGTTCAACAGTCCCAGTCCCGTACTAAGTGTGCGGAAAAACGAGGCCTCTTCTTCTTTGATAACCCTTGCTACAAAATCCTGCTGAGCATGTAATTCGGGGAAAGAAGCAGAAAAATAGGAAGCCAGAGACGGAATTAACTGATGCAAAAAGGGTGAAGAAAGATTCAGGTAGCTATAACCGTATCGAACCGCCCTGCGCAATATTCGGCGTATTACGTAGCCGGCTCCGGTATTGGAGGGAAGCTGACCATCTGCAATACATAAAGAAACCGCACGAATGTGGTCTGCAATTACCCGAAATGCGATATCTGATGCTTCTGCAGCGCCATATTGCACACCTGCAATGGCGGCTGTTTCTTCGATAATGAAACTAAAAATATCGGTATCGTAATTGCTCTTTTTACCCTGAATTACGCGGGTCAGGCGTTCAAAACCCATGCCTGTATCCACATGCTGAGCCGGCAGTTTCTCCAGACTGCCATCGGCTTTGCGGTTAAATTCCATGAACACGAGGTTCCATATTTCAATCACTTCCGGGTCGCCGGTATTGACCAGAAGCGCACCATCATTTGCTGCGCGTTGCTCATCGCTGCGCATATCAAAATGAATTTCGCTACATGGCCCGCAGGGTCCGGTATCTCCCATCTCCCAGAAATTATCTTTTTTATTGCCGTTGATAATTCTTTCTGCAGGGAGAAATTGTTTCCAGGTATCAAAAGCATCCTGGTCGAAAGCAATATTGCTTGCAGCATCGCCTTCAAAAACCGTAACATAGAGGCGGTCTTTCGGCAACTGATATACCTCTGTGAGTAGCTCCCACGCCCATGTAATGGCATCGGTTTTGAAATAGTCTCCAAAACTCCAGTTGCCCAGCATTTCAAACATGGTATGATGGTAATGATCGTGACCTACCTCTTCCAGATCGTTGTGTTTGCCACTTACGCGCAGACACTTTTGGCTATTGGCCACACGTTTTTCATGGGCGACCGCGTTGCCCAGAAAATAATCTTTAAACTGATTCATACCTGCATTGGTAAACATCAGGGTGGGGTCGCCTTTTACCACAATGGGTGCGGAGGGCACAACCCGGTGACCTTTGGAAGCCAAAAAGTTGAGAAACTGCTGTTTGATCTCTAAGCTGCTGCGCATAAACAGACGCAAAGATAATGACGGCTGACTTTTGTTCATGAAAAATGGCGCCCGAAAGCGCCATTTCAACATTCAATTTAAAAAAAGTTAGGCAGTGCCGCTCATTTTAGGCGCTGCCGCCTTGATTTCATCGCTGGCACCATCGGCAAATTTGGCAAAGTTGCTATTGAACAGCTCAGCCAATTTTTCACACTGCTTATCGTAAGCGCCTTTATCTTCCCATGTATTGCGGGGATTGAGGAGTTCTGTAGGTACATTGGGACAGCCGGTGGGCATCGCAAATCCAAACACAGGATGGTTCTCAAAGGCAACGCCGTGCAATTCGCCTTCTAGTGCAGCGGTAATCATGGCACGGGTGTAGGATAGTTTCATGCGGCTTCCCACCCCGTAAGGACCTCCGGTCCATCCGGTATTTACCAGCCATACATTCACATTGGGGTGCTGGTGAAGTTTTTCACCCAGCATTTCTGCATATTTAGTGGGGTGCAAGGGCAAAAACACCTGGCCAAAACATGCTGAGAATGTGGCCTGTGGCTCTGTAACACCGGCTTCAGTTCCTGCAACTTTGGCGGTGTAACCGCTAATGAACTGATACATGGCCTGACCCGGAGTAAGTTTGCTGATAGGAGGCAAAACCCCAAATGCATCGGCGGTGAGGAAGAAAATATTCTGAGGAGCATCGCCTATGCTTGGCACAGCAATGTTATCAATGTAGTCAATGGGATAGGCAACACGGGTATTTTCGGTAACCGAGATATCATCGTAGTTTGGCGTATCAGTTCCTTCGAAAAAACGGACATTTTCCACAAGTGCGCCGGGCTTGATGGCATTCCATATCTGGGGTTCTTTTTCTTCAGTCAGGTTTACGCATTTGGCATAGCAGCCCCCTTCGAAATTGAATACATTGTTATCTGACCAGCCGTGCTCGTCATCACCAATCAATTTGCGATTGGGATCGGCACTCAACGTAGTCTTACCGGTTCCACTCAAGCCGAAGAACACGGCAGTATCACCTTTGGCTCCAATATTGGCGCTGCAGTGCATACTCAGCACGCCCTGCTGGTGAGGCAATACGTAATTGAGCACACCAAAAATACCTTTTTTAATTTCTCCGGTGTAGCCGGAACCTCCAATCAGGATGATTTTCCGACTCATGTTCACTATGGTGAAATTATGCTGACGGGTTCCATCTTCAGCGGGATTGGCGCGGAAAGTAGGCGCTGCCAGTATCAACCAATCTGTAGGTGCAGTGGCAATTTCCTCGGCGGTGGGACGCAGAAAGAGGTGCTTTGCGAACAAATTCTGGTAAGCGCTTTCGGTAACCACGCGAATATGAAGACGGTATTTGGGGTCGGCACATGCATGGGCGTGTCTAACAAAAATATCTTTACCTCCCAGGTGATTAATTACCTTGGTTAGCAGATGATCAAATTTTTCACTTTCAAATGGTTGATTCACAGCACCCCACCATAATATATCTTCGGTGGTCGCATCTTTCACGGTAAATTTGTCTTTGGGACTGCGTCCGGTAAATTCTCCTGTATCTGCAGCCAGGGCACCGGTATTGGTGAGCTTCCCCTCATTGCGTTCGAGGGCTTTTATTACCAGTTCTTCTGTTGTGAGATTTTCATACACCGCAGCAGCGGCATTCTTAATTTTTGAGATGATTTCCTGATTATTCATCGCTTTTATACGCTAATTTCGAGGCCACAAAACTACTTTTAATTTCTTAAGCATTAATGCCATCTTTCTCCACAATTCTTGTAAGCAGGTCAAAACTCAGTCAGGCATTGAAGTTGATTTGTTTAATTGGAATTGTTCTAATTAACCAAACTGCATTTTCACAGCCGGCATTGACCATGAAAAAAGGAAGAGAAACCGCCATTGCGGCCGGTCTGGCTGCACACAGTTTGGTAAACCTAAGAATATCATCGCTGAAGCACCATAATGAAATTAACTACTGGAAAATCAGGGGGCTGGATAAAGCCGCTCCCCAATTTTTTAGTCCTCGTTACGCCCGAACCTCCGACATAACCTTTGCATCGGCCGGATTGCTTGCACTTCATAGTATTTCACAAAATAAATCTTCGGAGAGAAACAACGTCGGTTTATTGCTCGTTCAAAATGTTTGGATGACCTACAACATAACCCAGACATTTAAAACACTGAGCTTTAGGGCCAGACCGTATGCCAGTGAGCCGGGCTTCAGTCCCCAAAAAAAAGATGATGCGTACAGCTTTTTCAGCGGACATACTTCCCTCACCGCCTGCATGGCTGCCAGTCACTATTTTTATGACAAACGACAGCCTGCAGTAAACAGGAAACCCGCAATTACGCTGGGTTTATCTGCACTGGCCATTGGCACGGGTGTATTGAGAATCAAAGCAGGTAAGCACTTCCCCACCGATGTGCTGGCAGGGGCAATTTTAGGCACAGGAGTTGCATATCTAAACACACGCTGGCATGCGCAATAAACAATTTTGGATTTGGACGGTTTTGCTTATTGCGACAAGCTGTGCCAGCAAACAACCGAATCATAAAGATACGAAAAAAAACGCACAAAAACAAGAAAAAATGAACAATACCGATACTGCAATACTGGCGGGGGGCTGCTTTTGGTGCCTGGATGCCGTTTACAGGCAAATGGAAGGAATTATCAGCATTGAGTGCGGCTACGCCAACGGAAAGATTAAAAATCCGACCTACAAGGAAGTTTGCTCCGGTCTGACGGGTCATGCCGAAGTTACCCAGCTGGTTTTTGATACGACCAAAACCAGCTATGCAGAAATTCTGACCGTTTTTTGGAAGATACACGATCCCACAACCCTAAACAGGCAAGGGAATGATATTGGAACCCAATATCGCAGTGGCATATACTTCCGCAATGAGACCCAAAAGGAAATAGCCATGAAAAGTAGAGAAGCTGCCGAAGAGGCCCAGCTTTGGAACAATCCTATCGTAACGGAAATCATGCCACTGGACTGCTATTATCCGGCGGAAGAATACCACCAGGACTACTATACCAACAACCCGGACCAGCCATACTGTGTGGCGGTGGTGGGTGAAAAAGCGGCTAAATTCCGAAAACTTTTTGCAGACAAATTAAAGAAGTAACCCATGTTGCAGGGAACAGCATTGAAATCTCACCTGCAAACACTGGCTGAAAAATATGGCTTTTTGGCTGTGGGGATTGCCGCAGCCAGAAAATTGACCGAAGAAGAAAACCGGCTAAAATCCTGGCTTGAAAAGGGTTATCAGGGAACCATGCAATACATGGAAAACCATTTTGATAAGCGGTTGGACCCAACACTACTGGTACCCGGAGCCAAAAGTGTAATTTGCTTTTTGTACAATTATTATCCGGAAGCCGTGCAACAACCCCAAACGCCTCAGCTGGCAAAATATGCTTATGGTGAAGATTATCACCGCGTCATTAAAGATAAACTGTATGAACTGATGGCCGAATTGCAGGTAGCAGCCGGACCGGTAGACGGCAGAATTTTTGTGGACAGCGCTCCGGTTATGGAAAGACAATGGGCTGCACTTTCCGGATTGGGATGGACCGGAAAAAATAGTCTGCTTTTGAGAAAGGGGGTTGGCTCGTTTTTTTTCATTGCAACGGTCATTTGTGACCTTGAACTTGAGGCAGACAAACCGACCACAAGCCATTGCGGCACTTGTACCGCGTGTATAGATGCATGTCCCACACAGGCCATTGTTCAAGATGGTGTAGTGGATGCTTCTCGATGTATTTCATATCTTACCATTGAGCGCAAAAGCGACATCCCGGAATCATTTCAAACGCATCTGGCCGGGTACGCATTCGGGTGCGACATTTGCCAGGATGTTTGTCCATGGAATCAATTTTCAACGCCCCATACCGAACCCCGTTTTGAGCCGGGAGACTGGATAGAATGGGATGCCACTCAGTGGGCAGGGATGAATGAAACGGAGTTTGAAGGACAATTTGCGAAGTCTGCCTTGACGCGCGCAGGGTTTGACAAAATAAGGAATAACCTGAAATACATTATTCCTCAGAATAAATAGCGGGCCTCTGCCCTCCCTATGTGGATGACGCCTGTGCTGCCCGTTTTCCTTGCCTCATAATTCAACAAAACCTGCACATTATTGGCGGCCGACATGCGTATTTCGGCATTGAAACGATAGTTCTTTCCGGGGGTAAATCCTTGCATTACGTCAAAAGCCAGGGCCGTATTGGGTTGTGCGCCATACAGAAAGTCGATTTGCGAAAATCGCAAATCAAGCATGCCGGAATTGCCCAAACTCCGGGTGAGGGTGGCGGTAAATTCAAGGCGGTCTGCCAACCGTTTTCCACCGGATGAGTCTGACCATTCTTTTTTTCCTGAAAATGCTATGCGCATGCGGGTATTGAGCTGCCATAACACTTGGGGCTCAAAGGCCATGGCATCATAGCCAAAATTATTGGCCGGCTGAACAGATGATAGGTTGTTATGATTTTTCTTATCTGCCGTAAGCCGCATCTGCCAGGCAGACCCAAAATCCCGGCGGTGAAATAACGTGTGTGTGGTGTTGTTGCGCAATTCAGGCCCCTGGCCAAAAAAGTTCTTGTTGCCTCTAAGCATCGCGGTGTATTGCACAGACCATTTCTTTCCTTCAATTTCTGCCTGATTTCGGAGCATGGCATTGGCGGCCAGGATATCATCGGACATTAAATTTTCGGCAAATGGCAGATAGCGCTTCATACTTGTTTGGGCAATATTTCTACCCAGATAGTTCCAGCCCAGCCGATTGCTGAAAAATACCGTTTCTTTTTTGTTTTTTAATCGGTACTGAAGATTGCCGTTCCATTCCACAGATTGAGCCCGGATGAACGTGCCTGTGGGCAACAAAAGACGAACAAACCTTGCCTGATCCCGGAAGGGCGTTTCCACAAACTCACTCACTTCCTGCACTTTATTTTCATTAAAATCCACCCAGGTGTAATAGCCCTGTCCGGCAGGCACTTCAAAATAGGCAAATTGTCTCTGTTGTTCGCGGGCTGAAAGCGTCTGATAAAACAGGTTCCCTGATAGGTTTTTGCTTAGTGCAGGAAAAGACCACTCCAATCGTGCTGATGTATGTTTCTCATCGGCAAACTGCCCTGCGAAGGCGCTGTCCAGCAAGTGCATGGCTCTGTACTGCCAGCCCGCTTTTAAAAAGGCGGATTTTTTACCTGTTATATACAAATCGCTGCCTGCAGACTGCCACATGGATGCCTTGGTAAAATCGTCAGTGGTGGCAAGATAGTTAATTCGCTCTGCGGCATTCACCGAAAATGTATATCTGCCCTTGGTCAGGCCCAGCTTCAGCCGCGTTTCTTCAAACTGATAGGAATTATTCAAATAAGTGGCTGCTGTATCCTGCCGGAAAACGCTGCTTTCACGAATATGCTCAATGCCGGTGTTTATATTTTTTTTTCGGTAGCCGCCTTGCACCCGCAACTGTTGAAATTCATTGTTCAGGGTACCCAGATCGGCGTTGGATATTTCGGCCGATGGCTCGGTAAACCAGCCCCATTTTTCAGCTTTGGCCCGAAAGGAGGCAAAACGCGATAAATTACTGCCGAAACGATTCACACCCCAGCGATTTTCAGTTTCCAGGATGTGGTTGCCCAAATACAGGTTATGGAGAATATACCTGCTGCCTGAGGGCTCAGCGCCACCCTCCGGATTAAACAGCTGTCGGTTCCACAGACGGCCAAACTCAACGTCTCTGAAACGCTCTACCGATGTAAACCTGGCAGATGTCCATTCGGATTTTAAATCATTACGGACTCTCCAGTTGCGGGTTGAATCCTTACCTGCCTGTTTTACTATGCCATTTTGTTTCCATTCAAAACCAAGGGCCCTTCCCCTGTTATCGTCATCTTCCACAGGAGAAAACAGGTTATTGTCTTGCAATGAAAATGCATTGCTGATTTTAATCCGGTTACCCGGACTAATATTCCATAATACGCCCCATTCACTCAAACTATTTTTATTGGGTGTATGCAATACCTGTATCGGCTCATAATCGCCCTGCAACGCAATACCGACGGGTGGAACAAACCGATAGGTTTTGCCATTGGCCGTAGTGGCGGAAAGACGGTAATTGCCCTTTCCGGGACCTACATAGGCAAAACTGAGGCGGTAGTAAACCTCTCCGGAATCCGGTGTAGATTTATAGGTGTAGAAGACAAAACCCGCACTGTCTTTTTTTACATAGTTGGGAGCAGCCGGATTAAATTCGAGTTGCCTGTAAGCCCCGCTCATGGAAGCAGCTGCGGGATTATCTCCGGCCAGTTCCATAATTTGCCGGGCATCCAGCATCCGCGAGCTGTCAAATAATGATAAATCCTGCTGCAGGGGCTGTAATGGCAAATCACCTTCGCGAAACAATGAACCATACAGCGTGATTTTACTTTTTTCGGCAGTAAACAGGGTGGCCCCTGTCATTCGGGTATAGAACCGGTCGGTGTACTGAAATTCAACCACAATGCGGGAATTGCGTGCTATCAGATGCCGTGGGGTAAAGGTTATTTCACCCAGGTTATAATCGATGGTGTAGTCTGCCTGATATCCACGTTCCAGCTTTTTACCATCCAGGTATACCACCTCGGTACCCGATACGATGATGATGAAATTTTCATTGCGTGCGCCGCTGAGACGATATGGGCCCTGTAATCCCTCCTGTCCCTCCAGTTCATTTCTGGCAAATCTGCCCCGTGCCAACGCGGCATTGCCCTCTGTCTTTATTCTCCAGTTTTTAATTGTATCACCCCACTGCAACTGTATTCCCCGGTTTTTTTTAGCAAATTTGGAAAACCATGACTGATTAAGCCCATTAAACGCATAATCTCCCAGCGTGATGGTGGTGCTGGCTGTTTGTGCTTTTACATAAATCCGGTCAAAATCCTGAATACTGCTGCTGGTACCCTCCGGCTGAAAGGGATATTCCTGGTCTGTAAGTGCCCCTTCCACCGTGAGATTGTCATTTACCCTGCCACTCATTCGGAGGTTTAACGATGAATTCAATACAAGATCCTGCGCATTGCCGAAGGATATGCCCCTCAACAAGACGCCATCGGTTAAAAGGCCCGAAGACACTTCTCCCACCTCCGCCCTTTGGGCTGCTTCAAGTTGCAGTCCACTTGGATTGATCTCAGTTCTCATGGGATATTTTCGTCGCAATCGAAAGAACCACGAACTGAGGGTCTGGTAATTTATCAAAAGGGACTTATTGACCCAGGCAGCGGACAGAATCAGAAACTGCTGGTTTTTAACCCAGCGATAATCCTTCCCTTCCTTCAATAATGAATCACCGCAAAGAATTGTGACAGATGCGGGTATCACGTACCCGGAATCCACAAAAACCAGGGTATCAGAGGGCGTTATTCTACGGATATATTTTTGTGCCTGCACACGCTGGGAACATATCAGCAGCGCCCATAAACATATCAATCGCCATATCAACCGAGGATACCTCACGCATTAGTTTTTTCCAACAGTGGCAACTGCACTTCAAATGTAGTTCCCTTACCTTCAGTACTTTGAAAATTAATTACCCCGCCAAAAAGCTCCACAATACGCTTACTTATGGCAAGTCCTAGCCCCATTCCGCTATTTTTTGTACTAAAATTAGGACTGAAAATTTGCTTGCGCAGGGCTTCGGGAATGCCTGTACCATTATCTTCGAAAGTAATCATCACCCGACCAACTTCCACTAGTGCACGAATTCGAATTAATCCTTTTCTGTCTTCCGGAATGGCCTGCACCGCATTCTTTAGGATATTGGTAAACACCCTGCCCAGCTGATGCTGATCGGCCAAAACAAAAGTATCCGGAGGCAGGGCCACGTAATCAAATACCATGTTCTGCTCCTTATCAAAAAGATGAATCACGGAATCCAGCACATTTGCCAGGTCCGTCTTTTCCATTTTGGGTTCGGGCATTTTGGCAAACGATGAAAATTCCTCGGCCATGGCCGACAGCGAATCAATCTGGGTAATCAGCAGCTCTGTGGTTTTTTTAATTTTATCTTCCAGTTGTTCATCCTTTCGCTGTATGGCAAACTGCAGGTGCTGCAGACTAAGTTTCATCGGGGTAAGGGGATTTTTGATTTCATGAGCCACCTGTTTTGCCATTTCTTTCCAGGCGCCCTGTCGCTCTCCTTCTGCCAGCCGGGCGGTGCTCTCTTCCAGCTCAAGAATCATCTTGTTGTATTGCGAAATCAGCAATCCAATTTCATCATTGTGCTGCCATTCGATAGGAGAATTGGGCAAACCGATTTTAACCAGCCCCATTTGCTGTCTAATCAAATTTAGAGGCCCAGTAATGCGACGTGCCATGATGTAGGCCACAAGAGCTGCTAATGCAAAAACAAGGGCAAAAAGATTGATGATGGTAACCGCATAATTGGATATTTCCCGATACAGGTCTTTTCTATTTGAAAAGTAGGGTAAATTCAGATAACCCTTAATATTCAGGTCATTGTCCAAAATGGTATAGTAAGCAGATATATAGGTTAAATCGCCGATTTGCTCATCTACCACAAATCCTGAGCTTCCATTATTGAGCTGCCTGTATGCTTCCGGATTCATGAGGTTACCCAGAATGTCCTGCTCGTAGATTTTATCATTGCTGGAAATAAGCAATTTCCCCCTTGCATCATACAGATTAATATCGGTATTGTAATAGCTGCTGAGATCGTAAACCAAACCGGTCTGAAAATTATTGAACAGCGCATCCATACTGGCCTGCGTGCCAATGGCATTGGCAATTTCGGAGGTTTTATTCCATAGCGTCTCTTTTTGTCTCAGCGTGTAGTTGCTTCTGAAATAATTGATCGTCACAAACAGCACCACCACAAATGTGATAAAAACAACCAGGGTGACGTACACCTGCAATTTCGAACTTAAAAACAGTTCTTTTCCCGATGCGAACGGGATGCGGTTTTTGAGCATTTTCAGCACCCTCAGCCGTGACATGGTAGCGGTTTGCAAGCTCAGGATAAACTGTCTCAGCAAAATCACCACATAATACAACAGGGTTAGGCATAAACCCGCAATACCCAGCACGGTGAAACCGGAGAAGGATTCAAGCACAGAGCCGGAGGGCTTGCTAATGATGATTTCATTGCCCAGGTCATCGGAATAAGTAAGGTGGCTAAATCCCCCATCGCTCAGCAATGTATCTTTACCCCAGCTGGGAAAGGTTACCGAATAATTGAACTGACCATAGCGTCTGCCCAGTTTATTTTTACTGTAAATAGCATAGCTGTAGCCGTTTTCTGTGAACAATCCCTCCAGCGGTGATTTATTGAACATATCCGCCAAACGTCCCTGAGTGGCTGAAATGCGGGGTTTTAGCAATATAAAATAGGTTCCCAGATAAATGCCTTTGTCGCCCACATCAAACCGCCCCAGGTAACTGCCTTTCAGTTTTCGTTCATTCACCAGGGCAAATCGGGTGGTGATGGGCTTACATACATTGCTGTAGAACAGATTGTTGATGGTCGTATAATCAAAAGGGTTTTGCTCACGATAGCCCCGGCCCAGCGCATTGAAATCAAAAACGAGAATGTCAAAATCCTCGCTGTACTCCGAAAAATAAAGCTGTCTGAGTCGTTTTTCAAATTCGTTCTTGGTTTCGTCTGTGCAGGTATAATAATCTACCACTCCTTTGTCATAAAGCAGTTTTTGCTCTGTAGACACCAGTAGATTATAGGGTTCTTTTTCATTTTGAAGCAATAACTTGGCGGCCAGAATTTCTCTCACTTCAAGCTCTTTGATGGCAATCTGTCGGTTAAAAATCAGCCCTGTAACCAGACTGGGAATCACAATCCTTAATCCTACCCTTACCCATTCTTTGTGGTCTTTGAATGCAAGATCATACAGCAGGAGACCCGCCACCACAACCGGTAAAAACACCGATAACCACAAGGGTTGTGTTTGCCAGACCCATGCATAGAAAATGGAAAATGAAATGGCTGCAGCCCATCGGCGAATATTTATGCTAAAAAACGCTTCAAATAACTTAACCTGCTGAAGCAGTCTGAAAAGTATCACATACCAGATTACAATGGCCGCAAGGCCCAGCAGCGAAAACACATTGACCAGATGGATGTCGTGAAAATTAAAATTGACCGAGCTGTCACGCACCAGTTTTGCGGTTTCCGCCAGAATAAAGAGGGCAAATCCAAACAGCGCAAAAAGGGTAATTACCAGCAGCATAAATTTCAGCCAGTTGGGCAGACGCCCGGAAAAATGAGCCGTTAATTGATTGAGCCAAGAAACAAAGTAATACCCCCAGATACTGATAAACAGCAATACTCCAAGATTGGGGAAATAAGCAGAAGATGCATAAATCTCGGGGGCGAACAGTGCCGTGGCCGATACATTCCAGAAAATCAAACCCTGCTCATAGAGCACAGCAATCATCCACCAGAAAAAAAGACTGACCGGCAATTTCAGGAGGTTCCATTTTCTGCGGGCGGCAAATCCGGTCCAGCCCAGACTCATCAGCAGTAAGCCAACGCCAACCAGCACATCAAATGGGATGCCCGGCTTAAACTCGTCTATGACCAGATAAAACAACGGCATAGCCGCTATCTCAACGGGTATGCTATTGTCGATAGGATTTGCAGACAGGGAAAATTTATTGTCCTTCTCCTCTGCCATCATGGAAGTACCCAGTGATTTAAACTCAGGATTTCGTATCAGGTCTCGGGCAAACACATAATCCAGAGAGTCGGTATGTATATTCCATACTGCCAGGTAACGGCTGTAATGCTTTTGAATTTCTATGCCGTTGCTTCCCTTGGGTTGCAGGTTATAACTGTTGGAAGTCCAGTATACGGGTGCATTGTTTCTGAAAATAAAAATTTCTACCCCGGCTTTTCTGAATCTGGTTGCGGTATCACCACGCTCATTGATATGTTTGGGATTAGATACAAATGTCCATTCCTCACGGATTAAATCCCGGGCTTGCTGCAGCACACCGGTAATTCGGCCTGACTCTGTTTTCAAAGCGGCTTCCGGTCCCATGTTCTGGTTTCTCAGCATCAGCACATAACCCACAGACAGCAAAAGAAAACCTGCAAGCATCCAAATCAGTCCGGGTTTGCGAAACCATCTTGCCATAGGGTTACATGTAATTGCCCGATGTCAGGTAATTAGACAGATAATCATTCACAGCGGCCTCCAGGGTATAGAAACCCTGATTATAACCCGCTTTCAGCAGCCGGTCCATGTCTGCACATGTGTGATACTGATACTTTTCCCGAATGTCTGTCGGAATATCGATAAATTCAATTACCGGCCGGGTATTCATGGCTGAAAAAATCGGCAGCACCAGATCCTGAAACGTTCTGGCGGTGCCCGTTCCCAGGTTATACAGCCCGCTGTTCCTGCGATTTTCCATAAAAAACACAAGAACTTTCAGTACATCTTTCACATACACAAAATCACGGAGCTGTTTGCCATCCTCAAAATCAGGCCTATGGCTGCGAAACAGACTCACCTTTCCGGTCTCTTTGATTTGATTGTAAGCATGAAATACCACACTGGCCATTCTTTTTTTGTGGTATTCGTTGGGGCCAAAAACGTTAAAAAACTTAAATCCGGCCCAGAATGGAGGGGTACGCTCCTGTTGCATCACCCAAAGATCAAATTTGTGTTTACTGAGCCCATAGGGATTCAAGGGATGCAAATTTTGCAACTTTTCGGGATCATCGGAAAAACCGTTTTCGCCGGCGCCATAGGTGGCCGCACTGCTGGCATAGTTAAGCGGAACAGAGTGCTTCACACACAATTCCCAAACGCGTTTGCTGTATTCCAGGTTTAGGTGATTCAGCACATCCTCGCCAAATTCTGCGGTATCCGTGCGTGCCCCGATGTGGTGAACAAATTGTATTCGTTCAGCATGCTTCTCGAACCAGGCAAAAAAATCATCGCGATGCACACAATGGCTGAGTTTTTTACCTTCCAGATTGGGATTTTTGGCCGGATTGGAAAAATCATCCACTGCCACAAGATCACCATATCCCAAGGCCTGTAAATGACCAAGCATGGCCGAACCAATAAATCCCGCTGCTCCGGTAACAACAATCATTGGGTCAAAAATACGGCATTCAGTGCGGTTTTGCATGGCACTAGCCCCGATTATGCCCCATTTGTGCGCAGAACAGTTCGTGTTGCCGTATTCAGTGATTATTATTGCACCAACAAAACATCGATGATTGCCAAAAGACATCAACTGACCGTTCTCATTATTGCCGGCATGGTTATAGGAATTGCGCTGGGTGAATGGATATACCTGAGCAGCTCCAAACCCGATGCCCTGCTTTTTGCCGATCGGATGAAATTGCTAACCACCATTTTTCTGCGCCTGGTACAGATGATTATTGCGCCGCTGGTTTTCAGCACCCTGGTGGCCGGCATTGCCAAAATGGGCGATTTGAAAGCGGTGGGGCGCGTAGGCGGCAAAAGCATGTTGTGGTTCATTTCGGCCAGTCTAATCAGTCTGCTGTTGGGTTTGTTGCTGGTGAATGCATTCAAACCCGGAGTAGGAGTAAACCTGGGTGACGGCGATATAGCCGGAGCCAAAGATTTCCTTTCCAACAGCAAGGGATTCAGTCTTCAGGGCTTTATTGAACACGTTTTCCCGAAAAGCGTGATTGAAGCAATGGCCACCAACGAAATATTACAATTGGTGATATTCAGCATTTTCTTTGGTGTAGCTATGACCGCATTAGGCGAAAAAGCTGCACCCCTCACCCGCGCGTTGGATACCATTGGCCACGTTTGCCTGAAAATGGTGACCTACATCATGTGGTTTGCCCCGCTGGGTGTGTTGGGCGGTGTGGCATCCATCGTAGCCAAAAAAGGTCTCGGCGTATTGGCCGTATACGGAAAATATATGGGCAGCTTTTACCTTGGACTCGGCGTGTTGTGGCTGGTGTTGCTGGCTGCCGGATTTCTCATTCTAAGAAAACGCCTAAAAACCCTTCTCTCCCGCATACAGCAGCCCCTACTCATCGCTTTCAGCACCACCAGCAGCGAAGCGGTATTCCCCAAACTCACCGAAGAACTCGAAAGATTTGGCTGCCGACCCAATATTGTAAGTTTTGTTTTGCCGCTGGGCTATAGCTTTAACCTGGATGGCAGCATGATGTACATGACCTTTGCCAGCATTTTCATCGCACAGGCATACGGCATTCCGCTGGATACAGGCACACAAATCACGATGTTACTGGTGCTAATGCTCACCAGCAAAGGCATTGCGGGTGTACCCCGAGCCAGTCTGGTGGTGGTAACAGCCACCTGCGCCATGTTCGACATTCCGGCAGAGGGTATTGCCCTGATTTTACCGATAGACCATTTTTGCGATATGGGACGCAGCATGACCAATGTGTTGGGAAACGCCCTGGCCACATCGGCAGTGAGCAAATGGGAAAATGGACTGGAAGACACATGAGTGATTTCAGTGAACTGAGCGCTTTTACACCGGATGCCGACATCCTAAAGGCAACGAAAGAACAGCTGGAAAAAGATGTAGGCATTGCAGACTTCACGTTTCAGGAAGAAACCTACTCCGATTTGCCCGCCATGGTATCCGAACTACAGGTATTTATGGAAGATTTACAGCAAAAAAATCCTGCCGCCCTCATGCGTGTGGTCAATCGCATTGACCTGAGTGAAAGCCAATATAGAAAGGTTAAAACTATGCCGGGCGACTTTACCGAAAATCTGGCTAAAGCCTCTGTTTTAAGGGCTTTTCAAAAAGTGGTACTCCGCAAAAAACTGAGCGAATAATTTGGAAATGTCGTCTTTTTTTTGTATATTACGTAATACGATTGGATAGTCATTTGCAGGAATGGGCATAAAACCCGAAATTTGCCCCTCATGGAATTGAAAGACATCGTTTCGGTATCGGGTGTTCCCGGACTGCACAAAATCATCGGAAGAAACAAAACCGGTTTAATCGTTGAAACCATTGGTACCGGCAAAAAATTCGCCACCACGCTGCAGCAGCGTGTGAGCGTGCTGGCCGATATTGCTATGTTTACTGATGAAGGCGAATTGAAATTGTGGCAGGTTCTACAGCAGCTGAAAGCGCTGGACGAATCCGGATCTAACCCACCTGCCGCCAATGCTGACAATGATGAAATCAAGTCCTACATGGCCAAAGTGCTTCCCAACTACGACCGCGAAAAGGTGTATCCCGGCGATATGAAAAAGTTGTTTAGCTGGTATGGCATCATCAAAGGCCTGCTGGATTGGAGCAAACTGGGACAGGAAGAGGAAGAAAGTGCTGAAGAAGCCGGAACCTCAGAAAAACCTGCAGAAAAAAGCACAGGCAAGGCCGCTGCTCCCAAAAAGGTGAAAACCTCGGCTCCCAAGCCTAGTGGCGGCGTAAAAGCCAAAACCACCACGCCCCGTAAAATGGGATCGTAAGGTTTACCGACTAAAACTCGCCTCAAACGCAACTGATTGACAGGCCGACAAGGCTTGTAAAAAAGAGTATTATTTAACAACACGCTTTTCACTTACCTTTGTAACAACAAAGACGAACGTTCTTTCTGTTTTAGTATATCTGGCAATTAATTGGCCCGTTTTAAAATAAGCGGGTTTGCACCCCAAAGGCAGCTGACAATTAAAACCCATCGTATGTAATCTGGTAAAGCTGCTCTCGTCACAAATTATTTAACATGAAATTCAACGAACTCAACCTCATTGAGCCCATTCTGCGCGCATTGCAGCAGGAGGGCTATGACACCCCCACCCCTATTCAACAACAGGCCATTCCTGTCGTATTGCAGGGACGCGATTTAATGGGCTGCGCCCAAACCGGTACCGGAAAAACCTGTGCCTTCGCGGTTCCTATCCTGCAAAATCTGTTCAACAGCCGTTCGAACAACCAACGCCGCAGTATCCGCTGCCTGGTGGTTACCCCTACCCGCGAACTTGCCATACAAATTCAGGAAAGCTTTGAAGCATATGGACGCCATACCGGATTGAAATCTGTAGTCATTTTTGGCGGTGTGGGACAGAAACCCCAAACCGATGCCATTCAGCGCGGCACCGATATTCTGGTAGCAACACCCGGCCGCCTGCTCGACCTCATGAACCAGGGCTTCATTACCTTGCGCGATATTGAGTATTTTGTGCTGGATGAAGCAGACCGCATGCTGGACATGGGCTTTGTGCACGATGTAAAGAAAATCATCAAGGCCTTGCCACAAAAAAGGCAATCGCTTTTCTTCTCAGCCACCATGCCCACCGAAATTGTGAGTCTGGCCAACACCATACTCAGCAATCCGGTATCAGTATCTGTAACACCCGTTTCGTCCACTGCCGATACGGTAAAGCAATTTCTGTATCATACAGACAAGCAAAATAAAATCAACCTGCTCACCGATATTCTCGAAGATCGCGGCATTGAAACTGTGCTGGTGTTTACCCGCACCAAACATGGTGCTGACAAAATAGTGCGATTGCTCGTGAAGGCCGGAATTCGGGCTGAAGCCATCCACGGAAACAAAAGTCAGACCGCAAGACAGCGAGCCCTTAGCAATTTTAAAGATAGAACCACACGCGTACTCGTAGCTACCGACATTGCGGCACGCGGCATAGACATTGACGAGCTTGCCTGGGTAATTAATTACGACATCCCCAACATTCCTGAAACCTATGTGCACCGCATCGGTCGCACAGGCCGGGCGGGGGCCAGCGGCACTGCCCTATCCTTTTGCGAACAGGAAGAAAGGCCCTACATACGTGATATTGAAAAGTTGATCCAAAAGTCCATTCCACTGGCGGAGCATAACCCATACCCGGCTTCAAACGCCCCTGCACAGGCTTCGGCGCCGACCAAAGCCCCTACGCAGGCCAAAACAGCGCATCCAGACAAAAACCGCTCCCGCAACGGATATTCCGGACAACGAAACACAGCAGCCAGTGGCGACGCCAAGCCCCGCCGCCGCTGGTATGGCAAGCGCGGCTAAGGCATACACACCCCAATCCCGAAGGGATGGCATTTTAATAAAAAAATCACATCATCAATCAAACCCCGAAGGGGTGAAATACAGCCGCATTTCATCCATCCCCCAATCCCGAAGGGATGGCATTATTTTAGAATTTATTATAAAATTAAACCAACCCCGAAGGGGTGACATGCATGCGCATTGCAGCCGTCAATCCCGAAGGGATGTCATTATAATAAAAAACAATCACATCATCAATCCAACCCCGAAGGGGTGATATTGTAATAAAAAATAATTACACCATGCAAAGAACCCCGAAGGGGTGACATTACAACATTTTTTCGTATTTTAGCGAAACTATTTTACGAATTTAAAACATTATAAGCATGGCCGGAACATTTTCACAAATTTACATCCAATATGTTTTCGCCGTGAAAGGCCGACAAAACCTGTTGCAAAAACCCTGGAGAGAGGAAGTTTTCCAATACATATCAGGTATCATAAAAGGTAAAAACCAAAAACCCATCATTGTGAATGGCGTTGCTGATCACGTGCATGTATTTGTGGGTTTAAAACCATCTATGCTCATATCGGATCTGGTGCGTGATATTAAAAACAATTCATCGAATTTCATTAACGAAAGAAAATTCATTAAGGGGAAATTCTCATGGCAGGAAGGATATGGTGTTTTCTCCTATGCGCAATCCCAGGTAGAAACCGTCTATCAATACATAGCCAATCAGGAAGAACATCATAAAAAGCAAACCTTTAAAGAGGAATATGTAGAATTTTTGAACAGATATGAAGTTGAGTTTGATGAAAAATATCTGTTTGATTGGAATGATGGATAATATCACCCCTTCGGGGTTGAGTAGGCGGATGTTTGGTTTTTTATAATACTATCACCCCTCCGGGGTTGAATTAGTCGATATTAGGGGCTTATAATACTATCACCCCTCCGGGGTTGGGTAAGTTGTTATTTGCTTGTTAGAACACTATCACCCCTTCGGGGTTTAGTTGAGTCGATATTAGGGTTTTATAATACTATCACCCCTTCAGGGTTAGGAACCATGGGACTGCAGTTTGTTATACTACTTACACCCCTGCGGGGTTTGCTACTATAAGACCTACAATTTGCTAAAATTATTCGTATTTAATGATCACCAGCTAAAACTCACTTTCAAAAGTATTGATTGGCTTGCCGACCCGGCGGTAATGCCCATTGGAATGCCTCTCATGGCCAAGCCAACCCGGGAAATTTCTGATACTTTTACCGTAACACCCAATTCTGTAATGGCTTTTATTGAACCGGTCTGGCTTTCATTAAAGCTATTAATGGCTTTGGAACCGGAATTAGGAAACAAGTTATCCGTATAGCTGCCGCTCCTGCTTAGAACCGGATGAATGCCAATATCAACCGAAACCCTGGCATTCCTTCCAAAACTAATTCTTTGCATTACGCCAAATGTAATCATGTTGATTTTATAGTTGAAGGTGTCGCCGGTTAATCGAGCATTGTAGTAGCCCGCGCCTGCAGATAGACCGCGCAACTTAGTGTTATTGTTCAGAAAATTCATACATTGTATATGAAACACATCCGCACCTACCCATTGCTTCGGATGATTGGTGATTTTACCATAACTGATGGTCAACTCCATGTTGTCTTTGATTGTATAAGTTGATTTCTGCGTAATGGAACTTTCCTGCAGTTCCTTTACTGTTTTTGCAGTAGAATAATCATACACTCGAAAATAATTAGAGCCATTTAGTCCTAAATATTCACTGACCGGGTAATCGAACCTGCGTTTTCCTTTTTTATACTCCCAGTAATCATTGCCAATTTTAATAAGCTTTCTGTTTTTTTCTGCATCAATAATCATCGTATCTCTGAGGGTTGAAGGCAAACTTTTAAAGACGAAAGGAAAAAGCAAATTACCATTGGTATCAATAAAGGATTGATGACCTCTCCGCGTTACCCGTGCGTAACCGTTGTCCTGAAATGGCAAAGCCTCATCAAAATGCCAGTAAATGAAAACCTTGTCTGTAAAAGAATCTTTATACCCCCATCTATTTTCATCACCGGAGATTTTAAAGGGAACCAATTTTTTTGTTTGGGCACAAACGGTTGTCCCCCAAAGCAACAAAACCACACTCACAAATCCATTAAGCTTTTGCATAAGTAAAACGAAGATATGGATAAAAAGAGACATGAAACAACAGCGAACCACTTGCAATTTGTAATTTTGTAAGTGAATGATTATTGAAAAACCATTAACCGCAACTAACCTGAAATCCGTATTTAATCAACTGATTGAACAACCCATCCAAAACAAGGAAGAGTTTACCCAATGGCTAAAGAATATTTCAGACCTGGAATCCTCAGTCTCCGAAGACCTCGCCTGGCGCTACATTCGCATGACCTGCGATACCACCAATAAGGATTATGAAGCCGCCTACCTGGATTTTGTACAAAATATACAGCCTGAACTGGCGCCGCTGGAGGACCAACTGAACCGTAAGGTGGTGGCATCTCCCTTTGCCAAAGAAGCAGAGCAGGATGAAGCTGTCAGGATTTATTTCCGCAGTCTTCGGGGCGCCATAGAATTATACCGTGAAGATAACATACCCCTGCAGGCAGAACTCAGCACGCTGGCACAGGAATACAGTGCCACGCAGGGTGCAATGTCTGTCGATATTGACGGGCAAACCTACACCATGCAACAGGCCTCTAATTTTCTGTTGCGCACTGACCGCGCACTCCGTGAAAAAGTATGGAAAGCCATGCACGAAAGGCGCATGCAGGACACCGAAAAACTGGAAGATCTGTTCGACACCATGATTGCCAAACGGCAGGAAGTGGCGAATAATGCGGGTTTTGCCAATTTCAGGGATTACATGTTCAAGGCCCTGGGCCGCTATGATTACAACGCAGATGATTGTAAACGTTTTCATGAGGCCATAGCCGCCAAGGTAGTACCCATGCTGAAAAAACTGGCTGAAAAACGCAAACAGCAACTGGCATTAGATACCCTCAAACCATGGGATCTGGCGGTGGACCCGCTGGGAAGAGAACCCCTGAAACCCTTTGATGGCGGCAATGAATTGCTGAATAAATCCCTTGACTGCCTGAAAAGTGTTGACTCTTTCTTTTCAGACTGCCTGCAGACCATGCAGCAAAAAAACTTACTTGACCTGGAAAGCAGACTGGGTAAGGCACCGGGTGGTTATAATTATCCCCTGGCCGAAACCAACCTGCCTTTTATTTTCATGAATGCCAGCGGCAATTTGCGAGACGTGGAAACCCTGGTACATGAAGGTGGACACGCCGTTCACAGTTTCTTAATGGCGCCACTCGCCCTTAACGCATTTAAAAACACACCCAGCGAAGTGGCCGAACTCGCCAGTATGAGCATGGAACTCATCAGCATGAAGGGATGGGATGCCTATTTTGAAAATGCAGAGGATCTGAAACGAGCCCAAACCGAGCAACTGGAAGGCATCATCGGTACTTTGCCTTGGATAGCCCAGGTGGATGCATTTCAGCACTGGATTTATGAAAATCCAACCCATACCCGCGAAGAAAGAAAGGCCCAATGGCTTGCTTTATCATCGCGGTTTGGCACCGGCCTGACCGATTTTAGCGGAAATGAAGATGCCTTGGCTTACAGCTGGCATAAGCAACTACACATATTCGAAGTGCCTTTTTATTACGTAGAATATGGCTTTGCACAACTGGGTGCCATTGGCGTATGGAAAAATTGCATACAAACTCCTGAAAATGGTCTGCAGCAATATAAAGAAGCGCTAAAACTCGGCTACACACAAAGCATTCCGGCCATTTACGAAACGGCAGGCGTGAAGTTTGATTTTTCCTCCAACTATATCGAACAATTGTTTTCATTTGTAGGACAGGAACTGATGGCCCTTGAATGAAACAACTGCTTAGACCCAACTTAATCATACCTTTATCGGTTTTTTTGCTGGCCCGCCTTGCAGCCCATTTCATGGGCATTGAATCGCAATGCTATGGCGGATGGACCGCAGAATGCTGGAGCCGATGGGACAGCGGTTTATACCTCCAAATTGCCGAGCAGGGCCACAACCTCGTCCCTTGCCCTGACTGGCCCGGTGCATGGTGCGGCAACGCCGGCTGGGCACCGCTTTATCCGCTATTGATAAAAGTTTGTACTTGGTTCGGTGCAGCACCCGCCCAAAGCGGTTTGTGGCTAAGCCAGATTTTCTTTTTGGGGTTAATGCTGGTAGCCGCCGAATTGTGGGAAGTACGGAATTTTGCAGTACGCAACTGGCTGGGGCTTATCATCGTTGGCTTTGCCCCCGGATCTATTTATTTCCAGGCGCTGTTTCCGGTTTCCCTGGTGGTATTTTTATTGATGCTACTGCAATATTATCTTACTAAGGAATCCTATTTGAAAGCAGGCATCTGCGGCTTTTTGGCCGTCCTCTCCTATAGTGGCGGGGTGTTTTTACTCATTTGCCTGGCCCTTTGGGGATTAATGCAATGGATAAAGACCAAAAAATTCCCATGGCAGCTGGCATTAAAAACCGGTTTAGTAACTTTTTCCGGCATGCTGGTATGGTGGGGCTATGATGCTTATGCAACAGGGCACTGGAACGCCATGTTTCTGATTCAGCAGAAATACGGCCACGGATTGCACAGCCCGCTGAAACATTTCGGAATGCACTTAAAAATTCTATTGGGCCACAGCTGGGGCATGAAAAGTTGGGTGGAAGTGCAAAACTTGATTATCATGACAAGTGTAATTGCAATGGCAGTATGGATTATTCTTCGCCGAAAAATTGATTTCATGGCCTTTCAGGCCTTATTTATTTTTATTTTTTGGATGTTTCCCTATTCGGTGGGGATGGATGTATCGTTATATCGCGGATGTGCGCTGCTTACACCGGGATTTGCGATGTTTAAAACACTGCCTATCGGATGGCTGTGGGCGATTGCCATTGTATTTCTGGTTTTGTGGTTTCCGATGTCGGTATTGTTTTTCCAAAGCATCATCATTTAATTGGGGCTAAACACTTTTTCGCAACAAACCGTTGCAAAAGGCACGCATAAACCCTATTTTTGCACCCCTGTTGGGAGCAATCCCGCAAAGGAGAGATGGCAGAGCGGTCGAATGCGGCGGTCTTGAAAACCGTTGTCTGTAACAGGACCGGGGGTTCGAATCCCTCTCTCTCCGCTGAGTACAGTTCGCAACTGTACGAAAAGTGTGTAAGTCGTTGATTTACACACTTTTTTTTGTTCTTTACTTTCCGAAAATGTTCGCGTTTGTACGCCGATTGGATTTCCTTCTGGTGACCCCTTTTCAAAAATCAAAAAGGGGTCAACGGTGTACGAACAAATACGAACATAATAGGACTGAAAATCAACAAGATAAGCTTG
>CANMCY010000025.1 GCA_947496375.1 Flavobacteriales bacterium | reverse complement strand
GGGTTGGGCTGTTCGCCCATTAAAGTGGCACGCGAGCTGGGTTCAGAACGTCGTGAGACAGTTCGGTCCCTATCTGTTGTGGGCGTTGGAAAATTGAGAGGATCTGATTTTAGTACGAGAGGACCGAATCGGACGCACCTCTGGTGTATCTGTTGTGGCGCCAGCTGCATCGCAGAGTAGCTACGTGCGGAATAGATAAGCGCTGAAAGCATCTAAGCGCGAAACTAGCCTCAAGATGAGTTTTCCTTTAAGGGTCGTGGAAGACTACCACGTTGATAGGCTACAGGTGTAAAGGCAGTAATGTCATAGCCGAGTAGTACTAATTACCCGTAAGCTTACCAATTTATAATGAATACCATCTTTGCTTATTTCCAACATTTGTCATTGATCATTAAAGATCTTATGGTGACTATGGCGCAGGTGTCCACCTCTTCCCATCCCGAACAGAGAAGTTAAGCCCTGCAGCGCAGATGATACTGGGGTAACACCTGGGAAAGTATGTCGTCGCCGACCTTTTTAAAAACCCGCCTTGTGCGGGTTTTTTTCGTTACAGACTATCTTAATTTTCTTCAGCTTTAGCAGCATCCCAAAATTCATCCATCTCTGATAGCGTCATATCCTTGAGGTTTTTGCCTGATTCTGCTGCTTTTTTCTCAATGTATTCAAATCTGCGCTTAAACTTTACATTGGTCTGTTCCAATGCATTATCCGGATTAATCCCGCTTTTTCTTGCATAGTTAATTAATGCAAATAGTAAATCTCCAAATTCCTCCATTTTTTCAGATGAATTTTTAGCTGTTTCATATTCCTCAAGTTCCTCTTTTACTTTTGCAAAAGCTTCCGTGGCTGTATCCCAGTCAAAACCCACACTGGCTACTTTTTCTTGCATGCGATAGGCTTTTACCAATGATGGCATACTTTTAGGTAACCCCTGCAATACGCTTTGTCTCTCAGACCCCTTTTCTTTCAATTTTATTTGTTCCCAGTTCGCTTTGACTGTTTCTGAATCTTCTGCCTTAACGTTTCCATATATGTGCGGATGCCTGCGGATAAGTTTATTGCATAATTCATCGATAACCATGCCTACATTGAATTCACTCTTTTCATCCGCAATTTTGCTGTAGAATACAATATGCAATAAAATGTCACCCAGTTCTTTCTTAACCTCTTGGACATTATTTTCTAGAATCGCATCACTCAATTCATAAATTTCTTCTATGCTCAAATGCCGGATGCTTTCCCATGTTTGTTCTCTGTCCCATGGACACTGAGCACGCAATTCATCCATAATGGTGAGTAAGCGGTTAAATTGCTGTAATATCTCTTCGCGATTCATTTCGCAAAGTTAGCCATAAGCCCTAAAGATTAATACGGGACACTCTGTCCAGTAATACCATATCCAATAAGGTAATGGCAGTCATGGCTTCGACAATGGGAACAGCTCTCGGTAAAACGCATGGGTCGTGCCTGCCTTCCACGCTTAACGCAATGTGATTTCCATATTTGTCAACCGTATTTTGTTTTTTCCTAATTGTTGATGTTGGTTTAAATATAACATCAAAATGTATGGGCATGCCATTTGATATGCCGCCCTGAATGCCTGCGGAATGGTTTGTTTCCGTGGCAATGTTCCCATCCGTTGAAATAAAATTATCATTCATATCAGAACCTTTCATTTCCGATGGATTTTCACCTATATAGAATCCTTTAACAGCATTTACACTCATCATCGCTTGAGCAAGACGTGCTGAAAGTTTGTCAAAAACCGGTTCTCCCAATCCGGCAGGCGCATTTTTAATGTTACATCGAATCACACCTCCCAGTGAATCCCCTTCCTCTTTTGCCGAGAGAATAGCCGCTTCCATAGTACTTGCCGCTTTGGGGTCTGGGCAACGGACTGTATTTATATCTACCGCACTTCTATCAGCAGGAAATGATGTTAAATCGGCGTTAATGGAATGAATTTGTTGAACCCAGGCAACAATACTTACATTGGGAATAAGTTGTTTTAATGCAAGCTCTGCCAATGCACCGGCGGCTACCCATCCTGCCGTAATCCTGGCGCTGCTTCTGCCACCACCTCGATAATCACGGAAACCATACTTAGTATCGTAAGTGTAATCGGCATGGCCCGGTCTGTACACGTCTTTTAATTCTTCATAATCTCCGGAAGCAGGGTCTTCATTTGGTATCCATATACAAACTGGACTTCCCAGGGTTTTATTGTCAAAAATGCCAGACAAAATTTGAAACCTGTCTGATTCGTTTCTCTGGGTAGTAATGTTACTTTGTCCGGGCCTTCTGCGCTGCAGTGCTTGGTTTATAAAATCTACATCCACAATAATGCCTGCCGGCACACCATCCATTAAAACACCCACACCTTTTCCATGGCTTTCACCAAAGCTACTTACTTTGAAAATACTGCCAATAGAGTTTGATGCCATTGGATGCAAAATTAAGGGTCTATATGGAACCAATGATTCCATTGCTCCCAAAATCCCGGAAAAGATTTGTTTACGGAGGTTGCATTATCTATGCGTAATGAATATTTAAGTCCAAAAACAGCCATGGCCATTACTATGCGGTGATCATTGTGAGATTGAATGTTTAGCAGGTTTGAATGGGTATCTGAATTATGATTGAATAATAATTTGTAAACCCCATCATCTGAAGCTATGGTGATGCCTATCTGTTGCAGGTTCTCATTCATTGCCTGGAGTCTGTCGCTCTCTTTGTTAGCAAGATTATCAAGGCCTGTAAAAACAGCATCCACACCTAGCAGGCCACACACCGCTAAAAGAGCTGGAGCGCAATCAGGGTGGTTGATTAAGTGGAATGTCGGATTTGGATTGACATATCCATTATGGTTTATCAAAACACCATCTTGGGTTTGAGTTGATGTAACACCCAGTTCCCGGTAGAAGTCTGCAATATCTGAATCACCCTGTAGACTTTCTAAGTTAAGTCCCTTGAGCAAAATTCGGATGTTTGGTTCGCAGGCCACCAGTGAATAGAAAAAAGCAGCCGATGACCAGTCCGGTTCTATAACAATATTACTAGGAGTCTTGTATTCGCCGTCATCAATGACAATTTTTTTATCAAAGATTGAAGCTTGTATACCAAACAGCTTTAATACTGATGCAGTCAGCTTTAGGTATGGGAATGAGGCAGGTTTTCCCTTCAGCAGAATTTCTTTAGTTCCCTTGAAAACTGGCGCCACCAGCATCATGGCTGATATGTGCTGGCTACTGCGGGAAGCATCGGCAGTGATGTGCCGGAATGACTGTATCCCTTTTTGAATGCAAATTTCCTGTTGATTTTGTTTTAATTCAGCATCACATTGTCTCAGCACTTCAATCATATCCTCATGGGGCCGCTGCATGAGCCGATTGGTTCCTGTCAGGGTGCACTGCCGATTTTGGGCTGCTGCCATTGCCATAAAGAAATGCAGGGGTGTGGCTCCATCGCCAAAGTCGTAAATTTCCTGCTGTGGGTTTTGAATTGCGCGCAATAAATATCGGGTGTCATCGCAATCTGATAAACCATGAATAAGATTGATAGGTAAGCCAGAAAGTGTCGCCGCTATCAGCACTCTGTGCGATATGCTTTTGGAGCCGGGCAGAGAAATGACAGTGACCTCCGGCAGTAAGTTTTTTTTATGCAGTTTCATGCAAATATTGCAACCATGCCTTGTACATGACAGTTTCAGGTACGCTGAGAGGCGGGGAGGGCTTGCCTGCTTCAGAAATTACACTGCACACAATATTTCCCGACTTTGACTTTTTATCTTTCCTCGTTACCATATTCAATTCGGGAACGTCTGAAGGGTTATATGCAACGGGATCAAAGTTATCATGAATGCAGGAGCGAATGTTATCCAGAAGTCCAACCGGACATACTTCCATCATGGAGGCAGCGATAGTTTCAATAAGGATGCCGGCTGCCACAGCTTGTCCGTGGGACAATTGCCTGCCTTGATTCATGTATAGAAATTCTAAGGCGTGCGCAGCCGTGTGTCCAAAGTTGAGCATTGCCCTAATATTATTCTCCGCAAAATCTTCGGAGATTATACTTGTCTTGAATTTCATATTTGCCTCAATCCATTGAGACCATTCGCGTATATCGGATTGATCAGGAAAACCGTTTTGCAGGATATCAGTCCAGCCCTTACCGGATAGGAGTGCATGTTTTATCATTTCAGCTTTTCCATTTTGCCATTCTGCATCCGGCAGGGTGCGTAAGAATTCGGGATAAACGAGCACGGCATCCGGCATTCTGAAGGTCCCAATATAATTTTTCAATCCGCCTAGATTTATTCCTGTTTTGCCCCCAATCGCTGCATCTACCATGCAAAGCAGGGTAGTGGGGATATAACAAACTTTGATACCACGCTGATAGGTGGATGCCACAAAACCACCCAGATCAGTGGTACTTCCGCCACCAAGGCAGACAAGCAGGGAATTGCGGGTTGCCCCGCCATTAGCCAGTGCTTCCCATATATTTTCGCAGGTTGTCAGATTTTTACATCGTTCGCCTTCAGCAATTTCAATAATTTCCAGGGGCCATTCTACGGATATCGCCGGGAGGCAATACTGGATTACGTTTGCGTCACAAAGCACAAAGATTTTATCCGGTTGGTTTTCGGATATGAAATTCTTTAGGGAATCAGAGAGTCTATGGGTAATACCAATCACGCCTTGATTTTTTCGTATCGATTACTGTTTTGGCTATCCAGTTTACGCAAAAGCTCAAGAATGGTGTTTTTTTCCGGAACGGGGGCCTGCTTGTAAATTTCTATAATCTCAGGCCACTTGGTAGAGAAAAAGACCCTTGTAATGAGGTTGTTGGGGCTTAAGGTAAAAAGTTCTTCAAGACTCTTGATGGAAGCTGTGATTTCTGACCGTGCCTGTTCAGGGTTATCCGACATTCTGTCCATGCCTTTTCTATGATACCGATAGGTAAGTTTACGGGCAGGAAGAAAACGATTATTATTGACCCCATCAATGAGGTTGAATCTGTTTCGCTGTCCCTTTCCATCACCTTGGTTCCAGCCGGGTTTACCCTGCATGAGGCCACCTATATTCTGTGCCTTTTGATAAAAGGTACTTCCACCCAGTTCTGCAAAACTGTCGTAATCATAACCCAGCGCCATGTACACATAAAATGCGAGCAGACTTGTAAGATCATTTACATTCTGATTTTCCTGATAATCCAGAGGTTCAAATTCACGGTAGGCGAAGGCAACATCTTCATCATTGAAAGTGAAAACGGTGGTTTTATAATTGCTGCCAAAAACGGGCCTTGTACTTTGTACCTGAAGGGTTCCTACAAAATCGGAGGCATTACTGATTTTTTTCACCTCTAAAAAAAACGACATTTCTATTTTTTCACGGGCTTCAAATACATCATCTGTCCATTTTCGAGAATTAATAAACTGTTGAACAGAATTTTGCAGTGTGGTCAGTATTTGCTTATTGGTGAGCTGCAAACTGGGCGCAATTACCTGTACATTGGCCTTAATCTCCTGTGCATGAAGTTCAGTGAACAACAAAACAAAGACACCCAATAACAGACCGATTTTCCTCATATATCTGCAAAAATACCGGAAAAATGGTATTGAATGGCTTGTTTAACAACGATATCGGCAACCGCTTTCTTGGATAGTAGCGGGTATTCCCTCACATTTTTTGCTTTGTCAATCAAATTCACTTTGTTGGTGTCATGTCCGAATCCGGCACCTTCATCAGCCAAAGAATTAAGTACAATGAAATCCAGGTTTTTTCTTGTGATTTTCTCCTTGGCATACTCCAAACCATCATGGGATTCCAGTGCAAAGCCAATGAGGGTCTGGTTGGTGCTCTTTACATTGCCCAGTTCCTGCAGTATATCCGGGTTTTTAATCAGACTAAGGGTTAAATGACTGGATTTTTTAATTTTCAGGTCTGCTTGATTTTCTACTTTAAAATCCGCTACGGCGGCCGCCATCACGATAATATCTGCTTTATCACGCTCATTCAGGCAGGCTTCTCGCATTTGCTCAGCTGTTATAACATTTATGCGGTTTACCTCTTTGGGTGTTTTAAGGGAAACAGGTCCCGATACCAGCGTTACCGACGCACCTGCTTTTTTAAAAGCTTCTGCAATGGCAAAGCCCATTTTTCCGCTGCTATGATTGCCGATAAAACGCACAGGGTCTATGGGTTCATAGGTGGGGCCGGCAGTCACCAGCACATGCTTGCCTTTCAGCGGCAGTTCCGGATTCATTATTTTAAGGAATTCAGCAAATAGGGTTTCAGGTTCGGGTAACCTGCCCGGCCCTGCAAGTCCGCTTGCCAGTGGTCCGTCTTCTGCCGGAATGATGTGTACACCTCTGGATTCTAGGGTGTGTAGATTTTCGGTAACCGAATCATGTGCATACATGTCCAGATCCATGGCAGGAGCGATGATAACGGGGCAACGTGCCGACAGATAGGTTGCCAACAGCAGGTTGTCGGCAATACCATGAACCATTTTACCAATCGTAGTGGCTGTAGCGGGTGCTATGAAAAGTGCATCTGCCCACAATCCCAGCTCCACATGGTTATTCCAGCTACCTGTAGAAGGGTTGAAAAATTCGGTCAGAACAGTTTTTTCTGATAGTACAGAGAGGGTTTCGGCCGTTACAAAGCGACCGGCTGAAGGCGTCATTATTACCTGTACGTCCGCTCCCGACTTTTTAAAAAGTCGGAGCAGCAAGGGTATTTTATAGGCGGCAATACCGCCTGTGACCCCCAAAATGATTTTTAACGGTTTATTTACCGGTGTTGGCATCGGGCATACGCCAGTAGGTTTTGCCATCGGCAAACTCCTGTGTGGCTAGCAGGGTGGGCTTGGGTTGTCTTTCGTACATCAGGGAAATTTCGATTTGTTCGCGGTTTTCCTGAACCTCCTCCAGATTGTCGGTGTCGTTTACAAAAGGCTCCAGCCGATTGCGCAGTTCTTCCTTTTGTCTTTCAGCGATTTGATTGGCGCGCTTTGAGATAATGACTGCAGAGAGGTAAACATTCTCAGTTTCAGACTCAAAGTTTCTCAGGTCGCGGGTTTCCGCATTGCGTGATATAGGTTGACTCATAGTAGTGTATTTAATTTTTGAATGGCTTCTTTTGTTTTTTTGTGGATAGCAGCAGCTTCTTTGGCATTTTCGCCCTTATTGCCGTTGCTGTAGAGGTAATCCTGATAATATTCCAATGCTTCCTTGTAACGCTCCGCCCGTTTCTTTTCAATGCTATTGGCGGCATAATTGAACTGGGCTTTCACAATCAGAAACTCCAGTTCTTCTTTTCTTTCCATATCAGGGTATAGTTTCAGCGTGTTTTTGGCAGCATTCACCGCCGCCCTGAAATCCCCCATCAGAAAGTATTGTTTCACATGATCGTATTCTTTTTGCTGCAATTTTTTTCTCAGTTCGTCGATGTGTGCGTTGCAACGCTGAGCATATTCACTTTCGGGGTAGTAGTTGATGAAGGTTTGAAGGCCGCCAATGGTTTTTATTGTCTGGCTTTGATCAAGCTCATGGGAACCAATGTCAAGAAAATCGCAGTAAACAGCCATGTATGCGCATTCGGTGCTCCTTTTGCTGCTGGTGAAATTTTCGGTAAAGTCTTTGAAAAACATGCTGGCAAACTCGTAATCACCCAGGCCATAATGACTGTATGCCGTGTAAAAATAAACCTGTTCCAGACTGTCAGTAGCCCTTCCGTATATGTCTCGTAATTGTTCGAATAATGGCAAAGCTCGTGCGAAGTCTTTTTTCATATAAAGTTGCACTGCCTTGTTGTACTTGAGTGTGGCGTTTTTTGACTTAAAAATTTTCCCATAATCGCTACAGGCAAAAATGCCGGAAACGATAAAAATCAAGAGGAAAATGCGCGTCATCTGAACCCGCAAATATAGTGTTAAAAAGGGGTTAAAGCAAATGTAAAACCGGGAAAATCGATGAGTTTATTTATATCATAACTCTTGAAAACTTGTGTATAGCAAACGCCCGGTCACCAACAAATTTGCAGAGCAGGTTAAACAATAGAAAAACAAATGGATTCAACACAGCTTCAGGTAATGGCAACACAGGTGCGCAGGGATATTCTGCGCCAGGTTTACAACGTGCAAAGCGGCCATCCGGGCGGTTCGCTGGGTCTCGCGGATTATTTTACCGCCTTGTTTTTTCATTTTATGAAACACAATCCCTCTGCTTTCAGCATGGAGGCAAATCATGAGGATGTATTTATCCTCAGCAATGGCCATGTTTCTCCGGTTTATTACAGTGTTTTGGCCCGTTCGGGATATTTTCCGGTATCTGAATTAAATACTTTCAGACTCATCAATTCAAGATTGCAGGGTCATCCTGCTACCCATGAGGGATTGCCCGGAATTCGGGTTGCTACCGGTAGTCTGGGTCAGGGACTCAGCGTAGCGGCAGGGATTGCATTGTCAAAAAAACTCAACAAAGACGACAGAACGATTTATGTGGTGACCGGCGATGGAGAACTGCAGGAAGGACAGATTTGGGAAGCGGTGATGTATGCCGCCCACAATAAACTTGACAACATGCTTGTTGCAGTTGATTTTAACGGGCAGCAAATAGATGGTTCCATCGCTGATATCATGGGATTTGATGAGATTGGCAGCAAGTTTGCTTCGTTTGGTTGGGAAGTTATGTACATGGATGGAAACAATATGGATGAAATCCTGACCACAGTGCCTCAGGCTCTGTCAAAACTGGGCCATGGAAAACCGGTTGTAATCATTATGAAAACCGAAATGGGGCAGGGTGTGGATTTTATGATGGGAACCCATGCCTGGCATGGTAAAGCCCCTAATGCCGAACAGTTTGAAAAAGCCATGGCACAGCTCCCCGAAACCGAACTGGGAGATTTCTAATGAAAAACATCAAAACTTGGATGATGCTGTTAATGGCCTTGTTTGCCATTTCAGCGCAATCACAAATTCAAAATGCATTTCCGGGTAAGAAAACCCGTATTCTATTTCTGCTGGATGCCAGCGGATCTATGGTGGCTGAAATGGGTAAAACCAATCGGTGGGCAGTGAGTGTTACCCTAATCAGCCGGATGATTGACAGTTTGCGTTATGTGGAAAATTGCGAGGTAGGCCTTCGAGTGTTTGGCCACGGTAAGCCCATTACCATGCGTGATTGTTATGATACCAAACTGGAGGTTCCGTTCGCACCCAACAATCATAAATCATTTGTAACCAGACTCAGGCAAATAAAACCACTGGGTTTCACCTCTATCACCCAGAGTTTGCTGGCCACTGCCAAAGATTTTCCTTCGGACAAAAGTTCCCGCAATGTGATTATTTTGATAACCGATGGCATTGAAGAATGCCCCGGGGACCCCTGCGCCGTCAGTCAGGAACTTCAGCGCAAGGGAATTGTGCTTCAGCCATTTATTATCGGTCTGGGAACAGACGGAGAAAAGTTCAAACAGACATATTCCTGTGCAGGCAGGTATTTCAATGCTCAGACAGAGGAGGAGTTCAGGAAAATTATTGGTGTAATCGTAAGTCAAACGCTCAACAATACATCAGTTCAGTTCAATCTGCTGGATAATCAGAACCAGCCCCGGGAGTCTGATATTCCAATAACGGTGTATGATGCAGTGAGCGGACAGGTACTGGAGAATGTTATTCATACGATGAACGGCAAAGGGATTCCGGATACATTGTACCTGGATCCGATGCGTAAGTATGATATTGTGGTGCACACATTACCGAACGTCATCAGGCGAAACGTAGAGCTGCAGCCCGGCCGACACAATATACTGCCGTTTGAAACCCCAATGGGTAGTCTCGCCCTTAAGGTGGGAGGCATTACCAAATATGGAAGATTGCAGGCCATTGTTCGTCAAAGCGGTAAAATGGAAACTCTGTTTGCCCAGGATTTTCAGACTACGAAAAAATATCTGACCGGAAAATATGATCTTGAGCTGCTGACACTGCCGCGCATGCTCATTCCGGGAGTGGAATTGTTACAGAATAAAACCTACACGGTAGAAATCCCGGCTCCCGGTCAATTGCAGTTAACCCTGGGCCGAGATGCAGTGGCGTCCATCTTCGTTTACCGAGAAAATAAAATGGAGTGGGTGACCGATATCGATGGTTCGCGGACTTCACAATTTATCACCATGCAGCCAGGCGAATACAAGGCTGTTTATCGCGCTAAGAGCGAAACAAGAACCCTTTATAGTAAAACAGTAGACTTTAAAATAACCACAGGCAGCAATACCGTATTGACTTTGTAACCCATGAAAAAATTTGAAATAACCGCACAGAAAGACACCCGCAGTGGGTTTGGTGCCGGACTTCTAGAGGCCGCCAGGCATGATGAGCGCGTAGTAGGCCTATGTGCAGACTTAACCGGTTCACTAATGATGGATGCCTTCCAAAAAGAATATCCGCACCGTTTTTTTCAGACAGGAATTGCTGAAGCCAATATGATGGGCCTGGCTTCCGGACTGGCTATCGGAGGGAAGATACCCTTTACGGGTACTTTTGCGAATTTTAGTACCGGCAGGGTTTATGACCAGATCAGGCAGAGCATTGCCTACAGCCATAAAAATGTGAAGATTTGTGCCAGCCATGCCGGTCTTACCCTTGGCGAGGATGGCGCTACACACCAGATTCTGGAAGACATAGGATTGATGAAAATGTTGCCGGGAATGACGGTAATCAATCCTTGCGACTACAACCAGACCAAGGCGGCAACCCTGGCCATAGCCCAATATTATGGCCCAGTTTACCTGCGATTCGGCCGACCCAAATGGCCGGTTTTCACACCCGAGAATCAGGTTTTCGAAATTGGAAAGGCACTGATGCTGAATGAGGGTGCCGATGTGAGCATTTTCGCCACCGGTCATTTGGTGTGGAAAGCCATACAGGCCGGAGAAATACTGGCTGAAAAGGGGATTAGTGCTGAAATTATCAATATCCATACCATCAAGCCCCTGGATGCAGAGGCCGTGCTGAACAGTGCGCGTAAAACCCGCTGCGTGGTTACGGCTGAAGAACACCAAATCAATGGTGGTCTGGGGGATAGCATCGCTCAGATACTTGCACGTAACCTCCCGACACCGGTAGAAATGGTGGCAGTGATGGATAGTTTCGGGGAGAGCGGAAAGCCCGAGGAACTTCTTACCAAATACCACCTCGATACCTCGGATGTGGTGGCAGCGGCTGAACGGGCTATCGCCAGAAAAATTTGACAATGCATCCTGATTTTGTCAGGTGGGCAAAATGGGGAAATGCAATCCGGGTGGTTTTACCCTGGATTATACCGGCTATACTAATCAAGCTGATTATTTTACCGGACTGGCATGCCATGGAATTTTATATTATTCCGGATGATTTGTATTCGGTATACTGGAATGCAGAACATGTAAAGCAAGCCATTGGCGCAGGCGGAAATCTTTATTATACAAATTCAATTCTGGCACCTGATGGTGTTGGTTTGTGGGGACATACCTACACCCTGGTGATCGGGTTGTTTAATTGGTTGTTCAATGATGTTTTTTTGGCTATGAATGTAACAGTTTATTTACATCTTGTTGCATTTTCTGCCGGTACCTATTATTTGTGCTCCATGTGGTTAAGAACACCATTGTTCCGAATGGCAGTGGCACTAATTGTTGTTTTTAACAGTTATATACTGAGTAAATCCGGTATTCATCTGAATTTGTTATTGCTGGGATGGATACCCTGGAATTTAGGGTTGTTTTTACGCAGTTTTAATGAGCATGCAGCGGTAATAAAGCCAAAGCAGTTATTGTTTTCAGTGTTGCTTTTAGGAGTGAACATGGCTTTTGACTATTATGCTATTATCTACACACTGAGTTTTGTGTTTTTATGGTTGTTCTATCAGCGTTTAGTGAAAAACCGGACATTTAAAGGCAGTATTAAAAATTTTGTTTGGATCATCGTTGTTTTGATTGTTTTTCATATCATTTCAAGACTGTTGTTTTTGAGTGGTATGGACAAAATGGGCGGAATCTGGGATGCACCTGATATACGCGCTTTCTTTACTCCCGGCAGTTTGGGCCGATGGTTGCATTCTGAACAGATTTTTCCAAAATCTCCCATAACCGAGAATTTCGTATTCGCAGGTTACTCTTTATTGTTGTGTTTATCGGTAAGTATTTATTACTATTTCAACCAGAAAAATGCAATAAAAGGGGCAGGTTTTTGGCTATTTCTGCTTTTGTGCTACTGGTGCATCGTTTTTCCTGTGATAAAATGGGATGGACGCAATATTTTTTATTTTCCCAATTCCTTGATGCATTACATACCGGGTGTGAATCAGTTGCGAGCACCGGGAAGAATGATTATCATGTTTTTCATGGCCGCATCGGTCTTTGTTTTCTTGGTGGCTGAAAACATGAACCCAAAACGAAGATGGATTCAACATTTGCTGGCAGTGTTGTTTGTTTTTATCTTTTTTGCTGAACATGCAACCCGTACTAAAATCCCAGCGGATAAAGACAGTTTTAGTCCCACACCGGCCGATTATAAGTTTTTGAGTAACAAAACTGTGTTGACACTGCCTTTTGGAGTTCGCGACGGGCTGCGTGCTGTGGGCAACTATCAGGTTACAGATTTGAGTCTGATGGGTGTGCCCAATGCAAAAATGTGCAGCGGATACATCTCCAGAATTCCCGAAAAGAAATGGGCGCAACTTGCCCAAAAATCCTGGTTTAATCATACCCTTAAAATGGGCGACAGCGTCGATTATTCTGATAGCTTACCATTTCAGTGGGCCGGCTCGGTGCATCATTCAGGCATTGAGGTTGTGCGAGTACCCGAAAAATTTGCTTTAGTGAATCGAAAAATAGGGAAGGGTGCCATTTACCTGGAACGAGATTTCAGGTGGAAACGCTACATCCAAAACGGTACAGTTTATCTCATGAGATAGTTGGTTGCTCCTTAGGTAGCGTATAAATGCGTAACGATTACAATGTCTGCAGTTCCCTGATAAAATTGAGCAGGGAAATAACCTTGACGTTGTCATGAATCTGATAGCTTTCTGCGTTGGGTGTAATCAGGTAGCCATTGTCGGTATTCAAATCTGTGAGGGATTGCATAAAGCCCCGTTTGGCTTGAGGTGAGCTTGAGAATTTGGCATCGCAGGCGGCAATAACTTTGTCTCCTCGGGTAATTACCACATCACTTTCGGCGCCATTTTGTGTGCGATAGAAATAAACCTCGCAGTCTTCGGGTAGGTGTTTGATGATTTCCTGCAATACAAACCCTTCCCAGGATGCGCCGCAGATGGGGTGGCCAAACAGCTGGACCAGTGAAGGGATGGCATGAAAATGATGCAGTATGCCGCTGTCATTCAGGTATACTTTTGGGGATTTTACCAGCCGTTTTTTCATGTTGTTGTGCCATGGCTGCAGCACAGTAAGCAGAAAGGCGGCCTGCAGGTATTCGAGGTAGCGGTTTACGGTTGTGCCGCTCACACCCAGCGCGCGCGAAAATGTTTCTGCGTTCCAGAGATTGCCATGGTTGTGTGATAGCATCTGCCACATTTTTTTAATGATAATGGGAGACAGATTTAGCCCGAACATGGCATTGATATCGGTATTGACGTAGCTGTCTATGTAGGCCGAAAACCAGCGCTGACGGGCTCTTTTGCTCTGCGCGTTCACAGATTTAGGGTAGCCACCGGTAAGCCACTGCATGAAAACATCACGGATTAGGGTTTCACGGAGAGATAAGGGATGTATGTGAACGTATGAGGTTCTCCCTGCCAGTGACTCAGACACGCCTTTAACCAGCGAAGGGGTAGCGCTGCCTAAGAGAAGGAACTGCCCGGGCCGCTGATGTTTATCAACGATGGGGCGCAGAATTCGAAATATTTCAGGCATTGCCTGTGCTTCGTCAATGATAATTGTATCGAAGGATTGAGAGGTTAAAAACAACTCGGGATCGGAAAGTCGGTTGCGGTCTGAATCTTTTTCAAGGTCCAGGAACAGGATGTTATCATGGGAATCAAATAGTTGTTTAACCAGCGTGGTTTTTCCAACTTGCCTGGCGCCGAGGATGGTAACGACAGGAAAATCCTTCATGTCTTCCGTAATCGTGTAACTTGCTATGCGCCTAAACATCATTCAAAGGTATAAAATAACCAAGTAAATTCCAAATTAAACTTGGAGATTACTTGGATAAAAAAACTTTTAAAATCCTATTTCAATTCGTTTTTTTGCGCTCAATAATGGGGTTAGATTATTGTAAAAAATTGAAAATGAGCAATATGTGAATAGCTATTCTCCGAGTAAAATGCGTAGATTATCGGGTGGGCTAACTTTAGCTATGGTAAAAAGTTAGATTGCAATCTGTGGACCTTAACTTTGCAGTTGTAAATTGAATACCAGAGACATTCTCCGGCATTTCGGGCAGACCGCACCGATGCAGGAACTGGAAACCGCTCTGGCTGCAGCCGGAGATCATATTTACCTGGAGGGCGTGAGCGGATCCGGGCAGGCACTTATTTTGGCTTCGGTTTTTGCAGCTAACCCCAAACCTTTGCTGGTGATAATGCCCGACAGGGAGCAGGCCGGCTACATACAATCAGATCTGGAGCATTTGCTGCCGGGTGAAAACATCCTTTTTCTGCCGGACAGTTGCCTGAAACCCTACAAGCTCGGAACCGAACATGCCATATCAGCGCAGGAACGCATAGAAACCATATCTGCGCTGCGCAAAAACAATCGTCGCATTCTCATTACTTACACGGCTGCCATAGCGGAAATGTCCGTAGAGCAACAGGTGCTGGCGCAGAATACTTGCGATATTGCCCGAAGACAGCAACTGAATCTGGAATTTCTCATGGATTTTCTTCAGGAGAATGGGTTTGAGCGTGTGGATTTTGTATTCGAGCCGGGCACCTTCAGCATTCGAGGGGGGATAGTGGATTTATTCTCTTTTGCGCATGAACACCCGTTCAGGATAGAGCTAGACGGTGATGAAATTGAAAGTATCCGCAGTTTTGACGTGAATACCCAGTTGTCGCTGAAAGAAATAGACCATTTCAGTCTGGTGCCCAACGTACATGATTCCCGTTTCGAAGAAAACCGAACCCCGGTATTTGATTATCTGTCTAATGAAACCTTGATATTTGGTGCTGAGTTGCCCCTGCAAATCGAAAATTTGGGCAAGGGCTGGGAAAAGGCATTGCAGGATCATGCCACAGCCAGTGATGCAGGAGCGGAAAATTTGCCACCTCATCCCAAAGATCGCTTATTGACACCGGGGCAGCTGGGTCGTATACTGGAATCGTACAGCGTTCTTCATTATCTCGGAAACCCAACATCGAAAAGCCGGAGAATTGGTTTTTTACAGCAACCACAGCCCATATTCAAGCGCAATTTTGACCTGCTTATCGACTGGCTGAGAGAGAACAAAAAGCAAGGGATAGAAAGTTTGCTTTTTAGCGAAAACAGCCGTCAGATTGAGCGATTACAGACCATATTGACCGATTTACAGGCCAAGGTTGAGTTTACCCCCGTGTATGCAGGCCTCAGCCAGGGTTTTGTGGATGCCGATGCAAAAATGGCCTTCATTACCGAACATCAGCTGTTTGATAAATATTACAGGCCCAAATCCAGAGAGCGTTACAGCGCTTCCACATCATTAACCCTACGCGAATTACGCAGTTTAAAGCCCGGAGATTTCGTTACCCACATGGACCACGGCATCGGTCGGTTTGCCGGACTGGAAAAAATGGAAATGAATGGGGTGATGCAGGAGGTGGTGAGACTGGTGTATCGCGATAACGATTTGCTGTACGTTTCGGTAAATAGTCTGCACAAGATTGCCAAATATACCGGTAAAGATGGCACAGCGCCCTCATTGCATAAACTGGGCAGTCCGGTTTGGGACAAGCAAAAGAAGGCCACCAAGAAGAAGGTGAAAGATATTGCCCGCGAGCTCATCAGTCTGTATGCACGCCGCAAAGCGCAAAAGGGCTATGCATTTGCCCCCGATAGTTACCTGCAGCTGGAGTTGGAAGCGGGATTTTTTTATGAAGATACACCCGATCAGGCAAAATCCACCGAAGATGTAAAACGCGATATGGAAAGCGAACAGCCCATGGATCGCCTGGTGTGCGGTGATGTGGGTTTTGGAAAAACCGAAGTGAGTATGCGCGCGGCTTTCAAGGCGGTTTGCGATAGCAAGCAAGTAGCAGTGCTGGTACCCACCACCATTTTGGCTCAGCAGCACTATAGGACCTTCCGCAAGCGCTTTGCCGGATTTCCCGTGAACGTGGAATACCTAAACCGTTTTAAAAGCGCCAAAGAACAAACTGCTACCCTCGCCAAGGTGAAGGAAGGAAAGGTGGATGTGCTCATTGGCACCCATCGGTTGCTGGGCAAAGACGTGGAGTTTAAAGATTTGGGGTTGATGATCATTGACGAAGAGCAGAAATTTGGCGTAGCCGCCAAAGAAAAGCTCAAGGAGCTGAAGGTGAATGTGGATACGCTCACCCTCACGGCCACACCCATTCCGCGCACCCTGCATTTTTCCCTAATGGGGGCCCGCGATTTGAGCATCATCAATACTGCGCCGCCCAATCGTCAGCCCGTGCATACCGAGCTGCACCCATTTAATCGCGAGGTAATCTCCGAAGCCGTGCAACATGAGCTGGGGCGTGGCGGACAGGTGTTTTTTATTCACAGCCGGGTAAAGGATATTCACGACATTGCCGCCATGATTGAAGGGGTGGCGCCGGGTGCCCGTGTTTGCGTAGCACACGGGCAGATGGAAGGGGCTGCGCTGGAAGATGCCATGGTAAGGTTTATTGAAGGCGAATATGATGTGCTGGTGGCCACATCCATCATTGAAAGCGGACTGGATATTGCCAATGCAAATACTATTATTATCAACAATGCCCACATGTTCGGGCTGAGCGATTTGCATCAGATGCGGGGCAGGGTAGGACGCAGCAATGTGAAGGCATTCTGCTATCTGTTGTCTCCGCCGCTAAGCACGCTCAGTGATGATGCCCGCAAACGACTGCGCACCATCGAGGAATATACCGATCTGGGCAGCGGATTTCAGGTTGCCATGCGCGATCTTGATATACGGGGTGCGGGAAACCTGCTGGGTGCTGAACAAAGCGGCTTCATTTCCGAAATGGGATTTGAGATGTACCACAAAATTCTGGACGAGGCAGTACGTGAGCTCAAACATGAGGAATTTGCCGGTTTATATGAGGATGAAACCACAGAAGACATCAGCAGCCGTGATTGCCAGGTGGAGGCAGACTTTGAAATGCTCATTCCGAGCCATTACGTGACCCAGGTGGCAGAAAGACTGGCCCTGTATAGTGAATTGTCATCCATACAAACAGAAAGCGAACTGAAGGTATTTGGTGAGCAATTGCGCGATCGTTTTGGTAAGCTGCCGGATGCTGTTTTGGCCCTGCTGGATACGGTGCGTTTGAAGTGGTCGGGGAAACGGATGGGACTGGAGAAAATTACATTAAATGATGGACGCATGCGTTTGTATTTTCCGGGCGACCCCAACGCGGCGGTATACCACAGTGATGTTTTTGTGGAAATGATGGGTAGGATTGCCTCGCAGCCCGGCAAATTCAGCATGAAGCAAACGGAAAAGGCGCTGATTGTGAACGTAAGCGGGGTGCAGAACGTGTTTGAGGCGCTGTATGTGCTGGATGGCTTAACCGCATAGTAGAGACGCACAATCGTGCGTCTCTACTATGCGGTTAAGGCCCGACTCACAACAATTGTATCTCGGAAAGTTCCTTTCCGATTTTGTTGATGCCTTTCATTATTTTCAGGGTTTGTTTGGGAGATGGTTTTTTTCTTCCCCTCACGTATTGAGACAGCAAGGTGGCATTCATGCCAATCCTTTGTGCCAGAAAATGGGCGTGTTACGTAGAGGCGGACAATTGTCCGCCTCTACGTAACACGCCTATGTGTGCCGAAATAATATTCATTGTTGGGTGGCAATGGTTTTGAAATAATACAAACGAAACATTCAGCCATTCCATGAATCAAAAAAGATTGCCATATTTATCGTTGATAGAAGACAGCGTAATGAAAATAAACAAATTGGAGGTTCTGCTTACCATTTTAATTTTAATGTCCTGATTTATATCACCATCCTCAACCACACTCCTCATAAGCCATTCGGCGATGCAAGGGCAGTTTTGCATTTCCGGAGGTAACCCATGCATTTCACACAATCCCAACTGCACAAAAACGATTTTCACCTGCACCGCGAATGGCTGCGGACTTCACCCCATGGCGCCTATGCCTCATCATCACTCAGTAACTGCCATAGCCGCAAATATCACGGCATGCTGGTGTTGCCGGATAAATATGAGCAAATGCAGGTGTTGCTCTCTTCACTGGATGAAACCTTGTTTGCCTATGAAGACCGGTTTGAACTGGCCACACATCGCTATCCGGATGCCATTCACCCGGTTGGGTATCAATACCTTGAATCGATGGAAATGGATGAGGCCATCAGCTGGACCTTCCGCGTGGATCAGGTGAGGTTTAAGAAAACCCTGTTTCTGTCGCCGGCAGAAAACCGACTTTGGGTGAAGTACGAATTGCTGGAAAGCAATATTCCGGGAGTTTCATTGGGTATTCATCCCTTAATGGCTTTCCGCGATATTCATCATCTGCGCCACATGGAACCCGATTTCATGGGTAAAACCGAAATACAAAAGCTGGTAATCTGCACCGAAATTGACCATACACAAATGAAACTGTATTGCCAGGTTTCGGGTAAGCAGGAATTCATACACCATGCCCATTTCTATTATCACATGCAATTTGCCCACGAGCAGGAAAGGGGCTATGCCTATGAGGAGGATCTATATTGTCCCGGATATTTTAAAGTTCCGCTGGAGCCCGGCAAACCTGTTGTGTTTTCCGCAGGAACCAAACCCTTGCCCTCGGAACGGTTGCTTTCCCGATACAAAACAGACAGCAGGGGGCTGAAGGCGCTGAAAGATGAGGAGGCAATGCTGAATCATGCTGCGGGTCAGTTCATAAGAACTGTGCGGGGCGGCAAGGAAATACAGGCCGGTTTTCATTGGTTTGGCCGCTGGGGCCGCGATACCTGTATTGCCCTTCCGGGCTTAACCCTTGCCACGCATCAGCCACAGCTTTTTACCGAAGTAATCAATACCACCCTCAAAGACCTGAAATACGGGTTGTTGCCGAATGTGGGCAAAAAATCCGGGGCCTCCTATAATTCGGCAGATGCGGCTTTGTGGTGTGTGTGGGCCTTGCAACAATATGCCATTTATATTCAGGATGCCGGAAAGGTATGGAAAACTTACGGCGATGCCCTGAAGAAAATACTAAACTACCATGCCAAAGGCACACTCAATGGAATACATGCCATGAGCAATGGTTTGCTTACAGCTTCAGAAACCGGCAAAGCCCTCACCTGGATGGATGCCATTGTGGATGGATATCCGGTTACGCCCCGTTCAGGAATGGCGGTGGATATTAACGCCCTGTGGTATAATGCGGTTTGTTTTTGTCTGGAAGCGGCCCGCTGCGCTGCAGACACCCCCTTTATTGAAACCTGGAGTCGCTGGCCCACGCTCATTGAGGGCAGTTTTGAGGAGATTTTCTGGGATGAACAGCGCGGTTATCTGGCCGACAGCTACTATAACAACCTGGCAGATGCTTCTTTGCGGCCCAACCAGATTTTTGCGGTTTCATTGCCGTATTCTCCGCTTAAAAAGTCAGTGAAAAAGGCGGTAGTTGAGGCAGTTGGCAGGGAGCTGCTAACCCCGCGCGGATTGCGCACACTGGAGCCCCGTGATGCCAATTATAAGGGCAATTATGGAGGCGATGTGCGACATCGCGACCTGGCATATCATCAGGGAACGGTATGGCCGTGGTTATTGGGACATTATGCCTATGCCTACTGCGCTGCCCATGAAAAAAGGGCCTTGAATGTGGTACAAAAAATATGGGACGACCTGCAGCCGGCCCTGAAGGAATACTGTATCGGAACGATGGCAGAAATATACGACGGAGATCCGCCGTTTGAGCCCAGAGGCGCAGTATCTCAGGCATGGAGTGTGGCTGAATTACTCAGAATAAGGCAGCTGCTGGAAACCCTGAAATCGGAAAGAACCGCTGAAACCCTCGGTGAAGTTTCCACTCACGCCACCGCAACAGCTTAACAGATGCGGGTGCTGATGTTTGGCTGGGAGTTTCCACCCTACATATCCGGTGGGTTGGGAACGGCCTGCTATGGCCTTACCAAGGGCTTAATGGAGCATGGTGCGGAAGTGTTGTTTGTGTTGCCTCGCCTGTTTGGAGGAGAAGATGCAGGCACAATGCGCATGATTGGGGCTGCAGAAGCAGAGCTGCCCGAAGAGTTCAGCCGTTTTATGGAACAGGGTAAAATGCAGCTTTTGCAGGTAAATACAGCCCTGTTTCCTTATGCCACAGATAAATCCTATTTGTCAGGCGACGGGGCAATGGGTTATGATGCAACGTTCCAAAGTAAAACGGCTATGGGTGGTGGCTTAACGGGAATGTATGGCAGTCGGCTGATGGATGAGGTATTCCGCTATGCCTCTTTGGCACCAGATATTGCTGCCCGGCATAGTTTTGACCTAATTCATGCACATGACTGGCTTACCTATCCGGCGGGGATGGCGGCTTCTTCCTATGCCGGTAAACCCATGATAGCCCATGTGCATGCCACAGAATATGACCGTTCGGGGGATTTTCCCAACGAGCGGGTGATGCAAATAGAAAAAATGGGAATGCAGGCGGCTGAGCGCGTGATTGCCGTTAGTGAATATACGAAAAAAATTGCAATAAAACAATACCATATCGACGAAAAAAAGGTAGATGTGGTGCACAATGGGGTGCTGCCGGGTTCGGAGAAGCCGGAGGTAAGGGTTGATAAAACTTTTCCGGTGGTGGTTTTTTTGGGAAGAGTAACCTTTCAGAAAGGACCTGAATACTTTTTATACGCTGCTGCAAAAGTGCTGAGAAACAATCCTGATGTGCGGTTTGTGGTAGCGGGCCATGGCGATAAATTACTGTCTATGATAACCCTGGCGGCACGGCTGAAAATATCGTCTCGGGTCAGTTTCACCGGATTTATTAATAGCGATGACATTGGACAATTATTTGGGGATTCCGATGTTTATGTGATGCCCTCTGTATCGGAGCCCTTCGGGATTTCGGCGTTGGAAGCGGCGCGGGCAGGTGTGCCGGTAATCATCTCCCGGCAAACCGGTGTGGCGGAGGTGCTGAAAAGTGCACTGAAAACAGATTTCTGGGATGTTGATGGGATGTCGGATGCTATTATTGCGCTGCTGCAACATAATTCACTGAGACGATGGATGAGCCGAAATGGTCGTCAGCAGGCCCGAATGCAGACATGGAACAAGGCAGCTTCCAGGGTGCTTACAACGTATTCAAAATTATTATCATGAAAAAAAAACGGTATATATGTCTGTATTTTCAGGTTCACCAGCCCTACAGATTGGGCAGATTCCGATATTTTGATATCGGGCGTCGTGGGGGGTATTTCGACGATGATAAGAACAGGGCGATTCTGGATAAGGTAAGTGCCAAGTGTTATTTGCCGGCTACCCTGCTTCTGCAAGATCTCGTTCGCAGCTATCCCGGTCGTTTTAAGTGTTCATTTTCATTTTCAGGGATGGTGCTGGAGCAATTACAGGAAATGAACCCGAAAGTGTTATCCGTGTTTCAGGAGTTGTTATCGCAACCGGAGGTGGAGGTGCTGGCAGAGACTTACGGACATTCCCTGAGTGCACTGGCGAGCCAAAAGGAGTTTGAAAAACAGGTAAAAAGACATGGAGAAATGATCATGTCGCTGTTTCATCAGCAACCGACGGTGTTGCGTAACACAGAGCTTATTTATTCTGATAGCATTGGAAAATATGCTGCCGAAATGGGATTTAAGGGTATACTCGCCGAAGGGGCCGACCGGATTCTGGGCTGGAGGAGTCCTAATTTTTTATATGCCGCCTCAGAGGCACCGGCTTTGAGCTTATTGCTTAAGAATTACCGATTAAGTGATGATATTGCTTTTCGTTTTTCTCAGCCCGGCTGGAATGAAGGACCCTTAACCGCTGAAAAGTTTGTACACTGGCTGAATGCCATACCCGAAGATGAGCCGCTGGTGAATTTATTCATGGATTATGAAACATTTGGGGAACACCAGTGGGCAGAATCCGGCATTTTTGATTTTTTACAAGCACTCCCGGAGGCCGTTTTTCAAAATTCAGATTTTCAGTTTATTACACCCTCGGAAGTTTTGGAGCAATTGCATCCGGTAGACCGAATCAGTATGCCTGAGCCGGTTTCGTGGGCAGATGAAGCGCGAGATCTGAGTGCCTGGCTGGGAAATCCCTTGCAGGACGATGCATTTGAAAGTCTGTATCGACTGCAGTCACGGGTGGAAAACTGCGCAGATGAGCACATTCAGCGTGACTGGCAAAAATTGCAAACCAGCGATCATTTTTATTACATGTGTACCAAATATTTCGCCGATGGCGATGTACACAAGTATTTCAACCCCTATGATTCGCCCTATGAAGCATTTGTGAATTACATGAATGTGCTGGCGGATTTTGAACTGAGGTTGGAAACTGCTGCTTCGTTGCCGCCGGCGCTTCGTCGTTCATTTAAAATACAGCGGGAAGCAATACCGCACAGGGTTCAAACAGATTAATACAAACAATATGATGGATGAAGATCAATATACCGCCGATGTAATTTTTGAGGTTAGCTGGGAAGTATGCAACAAAGTGGGTGGAATACATACGGTGATTAGCAGTAAAACCATTGCTGCTATGCAGGTTTGGGAGGATAAGTTAATCATGATTGGGCCTGATATATGGAAAGGGGCCACCCAGCATCCTGAATTTGAGGAAGATGCTGAATTATTTGCCGACTGGCGAAATCATGCAGTTTCCCTGGGTATTCATGCGCGCACCGGACGGTGGAAAATTCCGGGTAATCCCCCCGTGATACTGGTGGATTTCACCCCGTTTTTTGCCCGTAAAAATGAGGTTTTTGCCCATTTGTGGACCCGGTTTCAGCTGGATTCACTCACGGGAGGATGGGATTATGCCGAACCCGCTATGTTTGGTTATGCTGCCGGAAAAGTGATTGAGAGCTTTTATCATTTTTATTTAACTTACAGCGACCGCATAGTAGCCCATTTTCACGAATGGATGACCGGTGTGGGCGTGCTGTATCTGGAAGAGCATGTACCCCAGGCAGCTACGGTATTCACAACACACGCAACAGTTCTCGGACGATGCATTGCAGGGAATGGTTTGCCTCTGTATGAAAACCTGAATCAATTTGATGCCGCCCAGGAAGCCCGCAGATTCAATGTGCTGGCCAAACATTCACTCGAAAAATGTGCGGCCCGGCTGGCTGATTGTTTTACCACAGTCAGTGAAATAACGGGCAAGGAGTGCCTGGCTTTTTTGGATAAAGCTCCCGATATTATTACGCCGAATGGTTTTGATACCGGCATCGTTCCGGATTATTTTTTGTTTCAGGAAAAACGGATGATGGCCCGCCGATGTCTGCTGGATGTAGCTTCAGCCATAAAGGGTAAGGCATTTGGTGACAATACGTTATTGCTGCTAAAAAGTGGACGGTATGAGTTTCACAATAAGGGAATAGATGCATTCATTGAGGCGCTTGTGTTATTGAAAAATCAACACCGAGGAAGGGATATTCTGGCTTTTGTTTTTATTCCGGCCGGCCATACCGGATATCGCAAAGATCTGCAAAGCATCCTCAATGGCACAGATGGGCCACTGCTCGGGAATAGGTTGATTACCCACAATTTAATGGACGTAGGTCACGATGCCATTGCCTCGGCCATTGAAAAAGCGGGTTTGCCGGATGGCGAAGACGGAAAGGTCCATGTGGTGTATTCTCCGGTTTACTTAAACGGACAGGATGGAATTTACCACCTTTCATACTATGATTTATTACCGGGGTTTGATTTGACTGTGTTTCCTTCCTATTATGAGCCATGGGGCTATACACCTCAGGAAAGCGTGGCTTTTCATGTGCCAACCATTACAACGGATAATGCAGGATTTGGAGATTTTCTGTTGGCGAACATGCCACAGAACGATATTGGACACGGGGCTGCAGTCATTGTGAGGGGGGAGAAAAGTTTGGCAGATGTGAGCCGCGATATTGCTGACGTGGTGATGCAATTCGCTTCGCTAACATCAGAACAGGTTAAAATGGCACGTGTTTCAGCCCATGCACTGTCAGGTAAAACCCTTTGGAAACACCTGCTGCAAAACTACATAACGGCCTATGGCCGCGCGCTGCAAAAAACGCACACCCGTCAGGCAAGTTTTAGTCATGAAGCAACAGTTCATGCGTTTACGGTTTCAGGAAGCACCGGACCTGCCGGGGTGCCACGCTGGCGTAAAATATTCGTAGAAACCCGGTTGCCCGAATCACTAAGGCCCCTGGAGGAAATTATGAAAAACTTCTGGTGGACCTGGCATCCTGAAACCTTTGAATTATTTAAGTATATAGATCCAATTGGATGGGAGCAATCTGCCCATAACCCCTTGAATATGCTGGAGCAGCTGGGAACAGACCGTTTATCTGAACTGGAAAATGACAAAGATTTTAAATCCCGTTTGGACCGCGTGTATCATGAATTTACTGACTACATGAACAAACCGTCAAAACCCGGGCCCGAGGTGGCGTATTTCTGCTCTGAATATGGAATCTACGCGGGACTGGAACAATATTCCGGGGGACTGGGAATACTGGCGGGCGATATGCTGAAACAGGCCTCCGACGAGGGTTATCCGCTGGTAGGGGTAGGTTTATTGTATCGCTATGGTTTTTTCAAACAAGAGGTGTCATTGCATGGAGAGCAGATAGCAGGGCAGGAGTCACAAAAATTCACCTGTCAGCCGTTGCAACCCGTGTTTGATCAACAGGGAAATTGGCTTAGGGTGAATGTAGCCCTGCCGGGGCGAACCCTGTATGCGCAGGTACGCCGTGCCGATGTGGGAAGAACCCGTCTGTTTTTGCTGGATACAGACATTGCAGAAAACCGGCCTGAAGACCGCAAAGTCACCGGACAGTTGTATGGCGGTGACCGTGAACTTAGACTCAAACAGGAACTGTTGCTGGGAATAGGCGGTATGCGTTTATTGCAGTCTTTATCGCTGTTGCCGGATGTTTTTCATTACAATGAGGGGCATGTTGCCTTTGCTTCTCTGGAGCGCATCAGAATGCTGATGTATGATGAAAATATGAGCTTTGAGGAGGCACTAGAATGGGTGAGAGCCACCACCATTTTCACTACCCATACACCGGTTCCCGCCGGACATGAAATTTTTAGTGAAGAACTGCTGCGAAGCTATGTAGGACATTTTGCACCCTTGCTGAATATTAGCTGGGACAGATTGATGCAGCTGGGCAACTGGCCAAACCACTCGCGGTCAGGGCAGCATTTTTCCATGAGTTTATTGGCGGCCAATACGGCTGTTCAAATGAATGCAGTAAGCCAAAAACATGAACGGGTCAGCAGGCACATGTTTTCGGGTTTGTGGGAAGGTTACGGTGAAGATGAATTATTTATCGGACACGTAACCAATGGCGTACATGTGCCCACCTGGGTGGCGTCTGAATGGAATCATTCCGATGTGGATGCCCTGACATCAGAGGAAATATGGGGAAAACATATTGCGCTGAAACTACAGCTAATTCAGGAGTTGAGAGCGCGCTTTAACCGCGCCGATGGGGGTGATAATCGTTATTACAAGCGGTATGCCGGGCTGTTTCAAACGGTGGATGAAAAGGCATTGATTGTCACTTTTGCCAGAAGATTTGTGGCTTATAAAAGACCGGGATTATTGTTTTTTGATCAGGACAGACTATTGAAAATCATCAACAATGCCCGCGTGCCGGTTTTGTTTTTATTTGCCGGTAAAGCCCATCCCAATGATTTTGCAGGGCAGGAAGAAATTAGCCATTTGCTAAATCTGTCTGTTAGTCCTGAGTTTAGGGGTAAGCTGTTTTTTTTGGTCAATTACGATATGTCATTGGCCCAATACCTGGTTCAGGGGTCGGATGTTTGGCTCAATATGCCCCGGGATGGCATGGAAGCCAGCGGAACCAGCGGCATGAAAGCAGCCATGAACGGGGTGCTGAATGTCAGTATGGATGATGGATGGTGGGCAGAGGCAGAAAATATGGACTGTGGATGGACCATCAAACATCACATTTCTGAAAAAAACGGTGAGGATGAATGGGACGCTGAAAGGTTATATGAATTGCTTGAGCGTTATATAATACCGGACTATGAAAATACTGTATTGAAGCAAAATTCATCGCAATGGGTGTTTAAGATGCGCAATGGAATGAAAAGGGTACGGCAGCAATTTGGAGCAGGGAGAATGCTTTTGGATTATCAGCAGAAAATGTATTTGCCTGTCAATGAGCGAAAGCAGCGGCTGCTAAAAAATGACAGGGAAGGGCTAAAGGAAATTACTGCATGGAGGCAAAAGCTGGAGCAGGCATGGTTGGGTCTTAGTGTTATTCAGACACAATGGCATGATACGGCCAATAAAGCGATGCCTTTAGGCGAAAGTATGTGCCCAAAAATCACCCTGAAACTGAATGGAATAAAACCGGAGGAACTTGGGGTTGAAATGCTGATTATCAGAAAAAGAAAAAACATGACAGAGCCATTTTCTGTGCTGAAATGTACGGCATTAACGGGCGTAATGTCCGGTAAGGATGAAGGAACCTGGTCCGGAATTGTGCAGATGCAAAAACCCGGTGTGTATGAATATGGTTTTCGAATTTTTCCCAAACATCCATTGCTTGCCCATAGGCAGGATTTCTCCCTGATGAAGTGGGTGTAATGAACTATTTCGTGATGATAATGCGCTGCTGCAGTCGAGTTTCTCCCGAAGCGTATTCCAAGTGGTAAATACCGGCCTTCAGGTGCGAAACATTAATCGGTTCGGTAGGGTGTAAAATCGTGGTTTTTAATACCTGCTTCCCTGCCACATCCGAAATGAAGATTTGGGAATTTGGTTCGCCGAAAGAAATGGAAAAAATACCCTGTGATGGATTGGGCGAAATTTGGTTTTTTCGGCTGTTACAGACAGAAGCAATGGTGTGTGAATATTCGGGTATTTGATTGGTAGATTGGATTATGAGCCGGTAATACCTTGTTTCATCAGCCGATGAATAATCTATGTATTCAAACCCTGATTCAAATGGGCGTATGCTTCCGTGGCAGGGGTGAAAGGTCTTTCCGTCCAGTGATTTTTCAATTACAACAATCCGGTCAGATTTGGTTTCGGTGAATTCCCAATAGACGCGTATACCTTGCGTGGTGCATTGTGCCTTAAACTGTTTGTGTGAAAAAGGTAAAAATATCTCATTACCCAAAGATCCTGCACAGGAAAATGAGAATCCGTCATCGGATCCCACATTGTAGATCTGACTGAGGGAAGCCGAAGGCAATCCCAGGTAAAGCAGCGTTGGCAGCAGGCAGTTTTTCAGTGTTGATGTTTTCATGTTTTAGGTTATTTAGGGGGCTGTGCGGCAACCTCGTCCTCCGAAGTCGCCGCTTCTATCGCCATTGGCATTGGTGGCATAAAAACGGTCTGAGGTGCGCATCAGAACAGCGGCTTCTTTCCAGCTTCCACCCCTGAATCCCATGCCGGAAGCACTATTGCCGGGCCATTTTATCACATCGGCATCTCCGGAGGAAGACAGTAAGCCGTCTCCGTGCAAGCCCGTAAAATCTCTTCCATCCGTATTCCCCACAGTGACCGTTCTTTCGTATAAATTTCCGCTTAATTCCATAATGCCGTAGTAGCCGGCACCGGTGGCGATTCGGGTATTTGTGCCTTGCCCGAAACATCCCGATCTCATGGGTCCTTGCACGCCTGGCACATTGCCAAAGTTTGCATTGGCGGTTGAATTGAAGGAGGTTTCATTATTGAGACCGCTATTCCTTATACTCAACGTTGCTGTTGTGCTTGTGCTGCCCCATGCGTATTCATTGGCTACAGTAGATTGGGTCCCTCGGGCGGCTTTTTCATATTCCAGCTCCGTCATGGGCCTGAGTCCGGACCAGTCCAGGTAGGCCGCCACATCGGCCCATTTCAGGAAATTGCAGGCTACATAGGGCAGGGTGGTGGTGTAATTGGCAAAAAAGCCGGAAATGCCAAAGCGTAAGGTGGCAGAAGCCGGGTTTCTTGCAGTGGCTTGTGTTGCTGTCAGTTTATTGAGAAAAGAGGCATATTGGGCCTGGGTTATCTCATATTTCATGCAGTAAAATGCTTTATATCCTTTGGGGAATGCTGCCGGAATGGGCCCCAGGTTATCTCCTCCGCTGGTGTAGTTGAATTCACCTGTGCCGCTGCCTACAATGATGTCAGATTCACTGCCTATAAGGTAAGGATCTGTGGTGGATGGTTCGGAATAAAACGCCCCTGTTTCGTTGCCTCCGCTTCCTGCATAAAAACTGCCTTGTGGCACATACACCATTTCAATTCCGAAAATGCATATTTCCACTTTGGCGCTATCGGCAAGTCCATCCACACCATAGTTCCAGCGCAGACTGATATTGTTATAATTAACATTGCTCTGGGATAGCGCTACGCCGGAATAGATAAACACACCCAGTGCACGGCCACTGCCGTTGTCCTCGCTACTGCTAATTTCGCACCCGGAAGGTTCTGTATGGCCATCTCCGCTGCCGCTTCCATCCACATAATTCAGGGTGGCATGGTGCCATGTGGTTTGTCCCTGTTGTCGGTATTTTATGAATATCCAAGCAGCGTCCCAGTTGGATGGGCCTGTACTTACCCGCCATGAATTGCTCCAGCCCACATCAAACTTGATCATGGTATAATCCTGGGATTTATTTTGGCTTGTTAATGAAATGTTGCTTACAACAAGGTTGTTACCGAAGCTGATTCTAAAGGCCAGTAAGGCCGAAAGAAATACCATTAAATGGGTTTTGCAGATTTTCATACGCGCTATTCATTACATATGCGGTTAAATCTCTACATAGAAAGGTAGAAAAATTAAATCGCATAAAATAGAATTAACAAAAAGAAAATGAAATAAACAAATAATTAATACTATGTTGTGGTTTGTAGAATAATTTGTTGATGCGAATTCAAACAGAAGGGGCCGCACAATCGCAAGCCCGCTTTTTTGTCAATTCTCATCTCTCAACTGACAAAGGTATTTCTAACTCTAGACTCTCAACTTTCAACTCTCAACTGAATCGTTGTTTCATTTGAGCATTCCAAAAAGCCACAATGGAATTTTATTTCCGGAGCCATTTTCAATATCAACAGCAAGATAAGAGCTTGGGACACCCTTAATTTGTTTATAGGGTTTATTGGAACCACCCACCTCAAAAGTGAATTTTTCATCCACCATAAAATCTCCCCATTTGGCGGCGGTAACCCGATGATTCCTGCCCAATTGATTAAAGAAAAATGTTTCTCTTACGGAACCGATGTTAACTTTTTCTTCAGCAAAGAGGTACATGAAATTGGTGTTTTCCAGAAAAATCTTTTCCGGTTTTTTTAAGTAACTCATTTTCTCATGCTCCGCATGCAATAGCTTAATTATTTTGGCCTGGTTCAATAAATCCAACAGCCGTAAAATGGTGTTTCTGGGAGCTTCAAGTTGCGCGGAAAGTTTCGTGATATTCGGTGCAAATGGTACTGACTGACTAATGACATACAATAGTTTTTTCATGGTACGAACCGTACTGTAGTTCAAATCCTCAAAGGGGGCAATATCAATGTCTATTACCAGGTTTATGGTTTCTGAAAGCTTTTGATAGTAAACCGATTTATTTTCCTTGAAAAAGGGGAAGTAGCCATTTTTTAAGTAGTTATTAAAGTCTTTTTTAAAGGAAAACTGCTCCGATAAATCCGCGGAGATTTGGTGATGTCGGTCAAGTATGGTTTCCAGGTCAATGGGTGATAGCTTCAATTTTTTTTCAAATTGCAAATATTCCCGAAATGATAAGCCCTCAAGCTGATACACAACGGATCTCCTGGACAAATCGGCCTGACCCTTGGAAACCTCCAGAATAGATGAGCCGGTGGCAACAAGATGAATGTCCTCATAGTCATCGTACAATTGCTTTAAATCCTTTGACCAAAGTGCATAGCGGTGAACTTCATCTATGAAAAAAGTACGGAACCCCAACGTGTATAAATGTTCCACAACCTTTACCAGGCGGTTGGATTCAAAGAATAAATCATCCATGCTGAAGTAAATTCCTTTGTCTCCATATTCTTTTAATCGCTGTAGCATGAGGGTCGTTTTTCCGACTCCCCTATAGCCCAGCAAGAGAATTAATCGTTCTTTCCACTGAATATCATCATAGATCAACCGTTTAATCTTTTCAATCGAGCCGGTGACTTTTTTATTCGATTTGGCCAGTAAGTAATCCATTGTTTGCTATTTGTAAAAAGCAAATATACAAAATGCTTTATATAAAAAGCAATAAGGCAATATGATTTATGTATAAAGCAATAATAAAACACGGTCTTTGTAAGCTCAGTGTTGCAAAGTCAGCTATACGAAGTTGCCCGACTTCGCATTGCTTATATAAGCGGTATGTCACGCAGCGCTTGTCGAAGCATGGCTGCCGCGATGGGATTACTCGGCTTCGCCTCGTGAACCCAGAAGGGGAGGCTACAAACCAAAAGCCCTGGCTCCTTAAAACGGCATGTCATGCAGCGCGTGTCGAAGCACGGCTGCCGCGATGGGATTACTCGGCTTCGCCTCGTGAACCCAGAAGGGGAGGCTACAAACCAAAAAGCCCTGGCTCCTTACAGCGGCATGTCATGCAGAGCTTGTCGAAGCATGGCTGCCGCATTGGGATTACTCGGCTGCGCCTCGTGAACCCGGGTGGGGCGGCTACAAAACCAAACAAAAGCACAGCCGCTCATTCGCGGCTGCGTTTTTTATTTTCTTCCTTCATCGCCCAAGCAAGCTTGGCTTGAAGTTCGAAAATAAAAAACCCGGCAATTGCCGGGCTTTAGTTTGGTTTTGGGCGGAGAGAGAGGTCTATGAACCTTGACTCCTAAGTATGTGATTTCGAATGATCTACGTCTTTCTCTAGCCAAAGGGGTCACCAATAGGAAACCAAGTCTAAAAGTTGGGGGACTTGACTCTCATTTAGTCACCCTTTGGATGACACAAATATAGAGAACCCACCGGAGAAGACATAGCGTTTTGTCCACAACTTACCACTAACCTGTTCCGGAATGACCATTCTAGGTCTTTTTGAAAATTGGAAAACCAGGCAATTTCTAAAATCATATCTCTATGGCAATATGGCAATGGTATATATATACCCATTGCCAATTGCCAAATAGTGATTTTACCAAAATTGATAGATTTCTATCATTCCCGTTGACCTTATTTGACAAATATTGATTGTTATAATTACTCATTTATAAACAATCATTTATGAGCCAAACCTTAAACACTGCTTTGGAACAAGTCAAAATGGCTAGAGTCCAAGTATTTCCTAGATCAGTTAGAAAACAGATCAACCTTTTTGAAGAGGACATGTCCTCTGAAATCAATTTTAACGGTTACAATAACCCCGTCAGCTACCAGCATC
>CANMCY010000024.1 GCA_947496375.1 Flavobacteriales bacterium | reverse complement strand
CTACCACTATACCAATTCCAGCTGCCACCCGTGCCCAATTTACCACCGGTTAAGCTCAGCGTTGTGTTCTGGCCTTCGCAAATCGTTGACAAACTCGCGCTAGCTGAGGTCGCAGGTACCGATGTGTCACGCACTGTGATGGTGATGTTCCGACAAATGCTGTTTTTACACGTGCTCTCTCCCCTGACGTAATAGGTGGTAGTGGAATTAGGGCTCACAGAGACGGATGTACCTGTTCCCACACTTGTGCCACCGCAACTACCGCTATACCATTTCCATGTAGCACCATTTCCAAGGGTTCCATTGGTGATAGATAAGGTTGTAGATTGACCTTGACAAATTGTTGAATTTACTGAGCTTATTGCGTTTGGAGGTACAGTTGTATCCCTCACCGTTACCGTTACACTTTTACAAATTGTAGTACTGCAAGAACTCTCTGCCCTTAAGAAATATGTAGTAGTGGAAGACGGGCTCACAGTAATGCTACTGCCTGAACCCACATAGACTCCACCACAGCTTCCGCTGTACCATTTCCACGTTCCGTTTAATCCAAGTTTACCGCCATTTACAGTCAACGTTGTGCTCGAACCTTGGCAAATGGTGCTAGTGCCAGTTATACTATTTGCCGGAACAGCCGTATCACTAATAACAACGGTTTTTAGTATGCATTTGGTTGTATTACAGCCATTCCCCACTAAATAAATGTTATGTGTACCCGTTCCTAAAGCTCCGGTTGTTACAAACAAAGTGTCCCCCACTGCCAACCATGGATTCGGAGCCCCACAAGAAACACGCCACCAGTTCCATTTGCCCCCTGAACCCAATGAACCTCCCTGACGAACAAATACAAGTCGATTAGGGCTTTGACAGGCCGTTGTTGGACCAGAAATTGAAATGGCCGGTTTGGCAGAATCAAGAACCGTATAAGTAACCGATTTACAAATGGTATTATTACAGGTGCCTTCCGCTCTTACATAATAGGTATAAGTTCCAGGCGAAGATGGATTGGAAGCGTAGGATGATCCAGTGCCAACGTAGGCTCCTCCACATGAACTGGTATACCATTTCCAGGAAGCTGCAGTTCCAAGAGATCCGCCATTAACACTAAGATTATTGGCAACTCCCAGACATTTGGAAGTTGTATAACCAATAGAACTTGCCGGCACAGAAGAATCACGAACGGTAATCGTGTAAGTTCTGCAGACGGTGGTATGACAGGAGTTTTCACCTCTAAGATAATACGTAAAAGTACCTGGTGTATTGGGAACTGTGAAGTTAGCACCTGTAAATTCCAGTGTACCTCCACAACTGCCTGAGTACCATTTCCAACTTGCACCGGTTCCTAAAATTCCAGGGTTCCCTGTTCCATATAATTGTGTCTGTTGGCCAAGACAGATTGGATTGCCTAGGCTTGATGTGACCGAACCTGCAGGTACTGTTGTATCATTAACCGTTATTAATAGGGATGTGCAGACAGTCGTATTGCAAGTCCCTGACGCTTTTAAGTAATAAGTGTAATTTCCACCAATAGTAGGTGTAAACACTAATGAATTTCCAGAACCTCTTCCGGTTCCTGAGCCAGTGCAAGCCCCTTCGGTCCATTGCCAGTTCGCACCGTGACCTAATGAACCACCTACCGGAGTGATTGTTGTGCTGCTACCCACGCAAAAATTGGTAGTGGTGGCAGAAATAGCGGTTGCAGGTACTGAAGTGTCTCTTACTGTTAAAGTGAGTGAACGACAAATCGTATTGTTACAAGTACCCTCAGCGCGAAGGTAATAGGTGTATGAACCGGCAGTGGTCGGACTTGCCGCAAAACTACTTCCCGATCCAATGCTGGTTCCACTGCAACTTCCCAAATACCATTTCCAATCGGCACCATGACCAAGCCTTCCTCCTGATGGGGACAATGTGGCCGTCTGTCCTAGACATATAGTGCTCGAACCACTAATCGCGGTTGCCGGTACTGAAGTATCTCGCACAGTTACGGTTACCACAGTACACGGAGTATTATTACAGGTGCCTTCAGCTCTTAACCAGTAGTTTGTAGTTGAGGTTGGAGAAACAGTTAATGAGGACAAACTGCTAAGGACAGTAGCACTCCCTCCACAAAAATGTTGATACCATTTCCATGAAGCACCATGGCCAAGGCTACCGCCATTTAAACTTAAAGTAGTAGACTGACCAAGGCAAATAATTGTTGAGCCACTAACTGATGTTTGAGGTATTGAAGTGTCTCTTACCGTGAGCGTAAATGACTGACACGGAGTGGTGTTGCATGTACCCTCAGCGCGAACGTAGTATGTGTATGTACCTGCAGATGTTGGACTAACAGTTAAATTGTTTCCGGAACCAACACTACTGCCACCGCAACTTCCAAGATACCATTTCCAACTTGCGCCGGAACCTAGTTTCCCCCCACTAACTGAAAGAGTTGATGAATTTTTAAGGCATATGGTAGACGTGCCGGCTATTGATGTGGCAGCAACAGACGAATCACGTATTATTGTTGATTTAAACGCACAAACACCCGGACAACTAGTTCCTGTAGCCGTCAGATAAACTCCATGAGTAGTTATTCCAAGTTGTGCTGATGTAAATGAAATTGAATCTCCCTGACCCAGCCAAACGTTGCCTGTTTGTCCATAACACGCCACACGAAACCACTCCCATTTTGTACCGCCTTTCAAGTCTCCACCTGAACGCTTCCATTTAATTTGTCCGGGACCCTCGCAGACTGTGCTTGGACCAATAATTATTGGGGTAATTGAAGTATCGTTAACCGTAACAGTAATTGATGCGCAACTTGTATTTCCGCAACCATCCTCAGCCCTAACGTAGTAGGTTGTAGTGGTAACAGGAGTTACAGTCAATGATGCACCGGAACCCACTGAGGCAGTACCGCAACCTGCAGAATACCACTGCCAGGTAGCACCTGAAACCAGGGATCCTCCCGTCTGTGATAATGTTGTGGATTTTCCCTGACAAATGCTGTTAGTGCCGCTAACACCCGTAGGAGCAATACTTCCACCACACTGCCCTGCAATTTCCTGCGTAACAGAGGCAAACATGAGAACCGAAATAAAAATCTTTAGTGAGCTGTATACGTTTTTCATCTAATTAAAGTCAATTTGGGTGTAAAATAAGTGTAAATATTCTATAAAACCAAAAATTTGGGGTAAATGTTGTGACTAAATAGGTTAGCGGCATGATTTTTCGCACAATTTAATCGGATTTTTTACCTTTATTATGCAAAATAATTATTTGTTTTTTTTCCTATTTTTCAATACTGTATTTTTATTTTAACTACATTTATCTAAAAATAAAAATGCGCTCTAGGCAGATTTTGTTGCGTAATATTTGATTTTATTAATTATAAATATTTCGACATAAATTTTAAGTATTCCTCTTTTATTTTATCGAATGTTTTTTTATGCATAGTAACCCTTTCCCTCAGCGCTGCATTTTCTTCCAGTTTACGATGCTCAACCGCTACGCTGTTTTCCTTTGCATTTTGTGCAATGCGAAATTCATCCTCATGAATATCGTGTCTTAGCTCGTCAATCAGCTCCCTTTGACGGATAAATTGATTCTGAAAATGCTCTACCTGAGCCAAGGTTTCTTTAGCCGTATTGCCCTGAGCAATTTCCTGCAACCGATTTTCAAATGATTTTAACTCATCAATTGACAAATCCAGCAGTGAATTCCATTCGATGTGTATGCGGTGAAGTTCTTTTATATAGGTATTATTTGACATAGTCATACAAAACTATGCCATCTAAAGAACCAGAAAAATGACGAAAGTCGCCCCGGCTGCCGTTACACTGCAAAACTTTCTCCGCAACCACAGGTTCGCGAAGCGTTGGGATTGATAAAATTAAATCCTTTACCGTTTAGGCCATCGCTAAAATCAAGCTCAGTGCCACACAGATATAAAAAACTCTTCATATCACAGACGACTTTCAATTCTTCATCTCCAAATTCCATATCACCGGTCTGTGGCTCATTATCAAAATCGAGCTGGTAGGTAAGACCTGAACAACCACCGCCTTTCACCCCTACCCTTACAAAATACTCGGGTGCACTTATTCCTGCCTCTGCCATGAGGTTATGTACCTTCATTCTAGCTTTTTCAGTTATGGTTATGGCACCGGTATCGGTCAGCACAGTTTTGTGGGCTTAGTGGTGAGATTTTTCTTCAGCAATGGGCTCAAGTCCCTGTTTTACACGATAGTCGTTAATGGCTGCACGAATGGCATCTTCTGCCAGTACCGAGCAGTGAATTTTAACGGGTGGCAGGGCCAGCTCTTCCACTATATCCATATTGTCAATGGTTAAGGCCTGATCTACAGATTTTCCCTTCAGCCATTCGGTGGCCAGAGAGGAGGAGGCAATGGCTGAACCACAGCCAAACGTTTTGAAACGGGCATCTTCAATTACACCGGTTTCAGGATTTACTTGTATCTGCAAACGCATTACATCGCCGCATTCAGGCGCTCCCACCAGTCCTGTTCCCACGTTGGGGCTTCCCTTGTCAAGCGTTCCCACATTGCGGGGGTTGCTGTAGTGGTCGATTACTTTTTCACTGTATGCCATATCGTTTTGCTTTTTGGATTATTGGGTTTTATTACAAAGTTATATACTATTTAGAATCTTTCCAAATAAAATTAGTGTTCAGTCCACTGAACGGATTTAAGATCAATTCCTTCCTTAAACATCTCCCAAAGCGGGCTCATTTCACGCAATCGGTTTACGGCGTCCGTTACACATTTGATGGTAAAATCAATTTCCTCATCGGTGGTGTAGCGACTGAGTCCAAATCGGAGTGAGCTATGCGCCAGTTCGTCATCAAGACCCAGACTTTTTAACACATAGCTGGGTTCCAGTGATGCTGAAGTACAGGCAGAACCTGAGGATACCGCGATGTCTTTGATGGCCATCATCAGGCCCTCACCCTCTACATACTTAAAACTGATGTTGGTGGTGTGCGGCAGGCGGTGTTCCTTAGAGCCGTTCAGATAAGATTCCTCCATGGTGAGCAGCGCGTTTTCCAGGCGATCCCGCATTTTGATGATTCTTTGTGTATCGGAATCCATTTCCAGACGCGCGAGTTCTGCGGCCTTGCCCAGACCAACAATGCCCGGCACATTGAGGGTGCCACTGCGCATACCCCGTTCATGGCCACCACCATCCATTTGGGCAGTTACCTTAACCCGTGGGTTTTTACGACGCACATACAAAACCCCTATTCCTTTGGGTCCATACATTTTGTGCGCAGTAAAACTCATTAAATCAATATTGTCGGCCACAACGTCTACAGGGATTTTACCTACTGCCTGTGTGGCGTCAGAATGAAACAGCACTCCATGCTTTTTGCACAATGCAGCAATCTCACGAATGGGCTGTAATACCCCAATTTCATTGTTTCCAAACATGATGGTTACCAAAATGGTATCGGGGCGTATGGCTTCCTCCACCTGGGCAATGGTCAGTAAACCGTTTTCGGCCGGATGGAGATAGGTAATTTCTGCACCCTGTTTTTCCAGGTGCTTGCAGGTATCAAGTATGGCCTTGTGCTCGGTAACGGCGGTAATAATATGTCTGCCCTTTTCAGCATACATCTCAAATACACCCTTCAAAGCCAGATTGTTGCTCTCTGTGGCACCGCTGGTGAAAATAATCTCTTTCTCATTGGCACCAATGAGGGCGGCGATTTGCTCCCTGGCGTAATCTACACCTTCTTCCGCTTTCCAACCGAAAGGGTGATTACGGCTGGCTGCATTGCCGAAGTCTTCGGTAAAGTAGGGAATCATGGCATCCAGCACCCGTGGATCCACCTTGGTAGTAGCGTTGTTATCGAGATATACAGGCAGTTTCATTATCTTATTTAGATTGATTCTAATTTGCAAAAGTAACACCATTTCAGACAAATCTGTTTTACGGTTGCATGAATTTTTTCAATGCATGACAAATGCTTTATTTTGCTGACATGAATCAAGTGGAACATATTGGCATTGCCGTAAAAAACCTCGAAGCATCAATCGCAATGTACACCCTTTTGTTGGGCGTGAAACCCTACAAAACAGAAGAAGTGGCATCTGAAGGGGTAATTACTGTATTTTTCGATGCCGGTAACACCAAAATTGAATTGCTGAGTGCAACCCGGCCCGACAGCCCCATAGCCAAATTCATAGAAAAGCGGGGCGAGGGCATTCATCATCTCGCTTTTGGGGTAGATAATATCAAAAAGAAAATAGAAGAAAAAAAGGAAGCCGGTTTTGAATTAATTAACACAGAACCCAAAGATGGGGCAGACAATAAATTAATTGCTTTTTTACATCCAAAAAGTACTGGAAATATATTGGTAGAAATGTGTGAAGAAAAGAAGTGATTTGTTTATTCTTTTATTTGTTTATTCGTTTAATAGTTTATTGGTCTATTATCATTGCAATTAAACTTTGATTTTAAAACATTAAAATAAATTTATTTTTGTTTTACTCTTTATTTTTTTAAGATTGTTTTATTCTTCCTAATTAAATATTGAATGTATTAACATCCTTTGGACCTTTTATATATAATAATTATTCCAAACTATAAATAAACCATTTTGGACTTTTTATAGCATTATTTAATATATAACAACTAATTTAATCAACTTTTAGGTGAATTTTTTATATAACAACAAATAAATTTATTAATTTTATTTATTGTAATTTGAAATTTTAATATTACGGCAAAGAATAAACCAGTAATATTTTAAACTATATGAACCCTCTAATAAATAAGTTCAAGCCCATTAAAAACATCACAACAGCCACCAGTTTATCTACTTTTTTTAGCCATTTTTCACGAATATAATTTTTTAATAACGATGCCCCTGCGGCAATACCCACTTCGGTACTAAATATGGCAACAATAGCAAAAGCTCCGAATACAATTTTCTGCTGAGTCCCATAGCCGGAAGCGGGTGGAAAGCTGTAGACTCCCAGCCACCATGCGGCATTGGCTGGGTTGAGGATATTGATAATAAAGGGCTTTACGAAAAAATCGCGGGCGGATCGCAGCCCTTTTATCTCCTGGTTTTCCTCTTCTGCGCGGCGCTTTTTAGTCCACATCCACCACCCCATCACCAACAAAATAAGCCCCCCAATGAGGGCAATTGCCTGACTATGCTTTTGCAGAAACCCTGAAATTGCTGAGGTAAAACCAATGGACAATGATAAAAAAATTAAGTCGCCGGCAACAACACCCGCAGCAATGATCACTCCTTTTTTGGTTCCATACTGAATTCCCGCCTGAATCAACAGAAAAAACACAACCCCGAGCAGTATACTCATCATAAAGCCGGTCAGCAGACCGAAGAGTGCGGGGGCAGCCCAGTACACCTTAGTAGGGTTTCAAATGCAATACCAGTTCAGTCTGACGATCTCTTAGCCAGAATTGTTTGCGGGTTAACCGAATGATCTCATAAATACTTCGTTTCCCATTATCATAATCAATCACAAAATCTTTATCGTTGGTCATAGTGCCCCAAATACCATTATTTTTTGAGGTGTCGTTAGTTTCTATTACGGCGAAGTTGCGTGTAAATTCCCAAACCAGATCTTTATAGTCTGATGTTACCTGTTGCTGGTTTTTTTCGGCATACGCCACTACCCATTTCCCCTCGATTCTTTCCTTACGACTCCAGATGGAAACGACAGGACCGTCCTTATATTTTTTGCAGGCGGTTACGGTAAATAATGTAAGACTGAGGATGGCGAATATTCGGTTCATGTTATGCAAAATTGCGTTATTTGGTTCAATTTATTGTTTAATAGATAAAATTCCTTACGATATCGAAAGGGTCATTCAGATCAAGTTTCATGCGGAAAGAAGCAAATTCGTACCACTTAAACCGAGGATTAAGTGCCACAAAATCTTTGAAGGTCCGGCTATAAAACAAGGGCAGATTCGCTTCAAAACCGGCGCTTTTGCCCAGGCGGGTAGAAAAACTCAAACCGCCGGCAAAAGGCAACTGCTCCTGCAAACCCACGTTTTTGGGAATAAAGGCAGCATCAAAAAACACCTGCACAGGCAAAAATGGAAGCACATGGGTATTCAGATTGACACCGGCAACCCAACGATCGCTGTTCAGATTGGGGAACATCCTTATTCCATTAGCTCCGTTCACCAACATTTGGCTCCAATAGCCATTACCTGTTCCAAAGCCGGCACTGCGTGCTACAGCCATGTGACTGAATGTAGGATCATTGGGTGCAAACTGCGGGGCACTAACCGGTATAACAAAATTGCCGGTACTGCCTGCATAATCGTGTATCATTCCCGATGCAAAACCCTTGGCCCTGAAACCTATGTTCTTTTTGGATTTATTGGGATAAGGAATATAGATTTCTGCTGTGGCATTGGCCATTAAAAAATTGCCAATTCTGTAGGGACCAACATTTCCTCCACCCAAAACATCCATCCTTGTGTTAAAAGGCATCAATTTTTTGGCAGATTCCCTAATCCATGAAATTCTCGCCACATCTGATTCCCAGGTTGAGGCAGTCAAGGAAAGGATTTTATTTAACCTAACACGGGTAAATTCCGTTTCCAGTCGATTTGATACCCATGGTTTTGACACCCGAAAATATTGATTCACTTTAATTGCCCAACGATTGTATATGGCTGGTTCAGAATATACAGAAACAGGAAGGAAGTTAAAACGGCGTAGGTTGAATCCGATTTCGGTAAGTGCAAAAGGACCGCCATGGTGAAAAATATTTCTGCGCAATCCTGCAAAACCAACCATGTCTTTGGATTTTACTCCATACAGTGGCGCCACCCAATACTCCCAGTTGCGGCGGGGAAAAGTGAGGTTTGAAAATACCAGTCCGGGAGTATAGCCATCATATTTGTTCCACATAAAGAACATAGGAAATACCCAATGCCTATTTTGACCGCGGGTGTAAAAACCGGGAAGCCCGAAACGGGCTTTACCCCATGTTTTCAAGATGGCTTTGGATACTTTAGCATCGTTATTAGCCAGGTTTGTTTCCGGAAGGTAACCACTTGCATTGAGGGATATTTCCTGCATCTTGCCCTTAAGCTCAAGGATAGTATCGCTATGCAACCACATAGACTCCTTGCGTGTTCCATATCGCCATTGCAATTTGAACGGCAGTTCATAAGGGGTTTTATTTTTGATGTTTACAATATACCCTCTTTTAGATTTCTTCACAGATTTAATAGCGACATCGGGAGCAGGACCGGCGAGAAGTCCATCAAAAAACCAACCCAGATTTTTACCGCTAACTTGCTCCATGGTGGCTTGAATATCGGCAGGGAGCGGGTGTTTATACTGCCATTTTCTGAAGTATGTTTTCATGCAGCTATCCAATACCGATCGGCCCAGATATTCCTGCAGGTAGAGAAACCGCTGTGGATTGATGGCATAAACGATGGCACCGTAGTTTACTCCTGTGTAGCTGCGGCTGTGCAGATGTCCGCACTGAAACTGACCCACGTCATGGGTGAGGCGAAACGCAGCATACCCACTATTGGCAGAAAACTTGTCGCCGTTAGAATATTCATCGGCACCTTTGCCTTCGGCCTGTTGCTGGTAAAAAGTATTGATGCTTTCATCCATCCAGGGATGTTCACGCTCCTGAGAACCCAGCATTCCCTGGAACCAGTTGTGGCCTACTTCGTGGATAATGGTACCTTCTGATGCATCTGCACAAATGGTAATCATAGGATATTCCATTCCACCTGCGCCTTGAAGGGGTCCGATAACGACAGAACAATACCGGTAGGGATACATTCCCACACGGCCGGAATAGTAGTGCAGGGCCTTGTCAATGGCATTTAGCATGGAAGGAGCATTGGCTTTTTTCCAGCCATTATAGAAAGCAAAGTTTGTTACTACGTGGCCATTCGGTAATGTTGATTTCCCTTTGGCAACCTTAAAATCAGGTTTTGCAAACCAGGCGAAGTCGCTTACTTTAATTTGTTTATATACCAGCGTTTTTCGGCCAGTTCTTTCAGTAGTATCATGGCCTAACACCAGCGAATCAAGCCATGCAAATTCAGCAGAATCCTGCAACTCACCGGTGGCAGCAACACGCCAGTTTGCGGGCACATCCAAACTAACTGAATAATCTCCGAATTCGCTGTAGTACTCACCCTGTTCTGCATAAGGAAACACATTCCAGCCGTTCACATCATATACTGCCGGTTTTGGATACCATTGGGTAATTGAGAACAGATTGCCATTATAACCCATACGGCTGAATAACCAGGGAATTTTTACACGAAAAGGCGTGGTAATGGTTATTTTGTCTCCTGTATTCAAGGCCTGTGGCAGGGCCAGGTAGACAACATCAGGGTTGATGGAATCTTCATAATACCGGGCAGGGATACCATTGACAGCGAAATTCAGGCTATCCAATGCTCCCCGTTCTTCTTCTGTAGCATTAAAAAACTTCTTATTTCCATTAATAATTGCTTCTTTTCCATACACCGTGTGCCTCCCTGAAAAAGCATTCGGCCAAATATGAAAAGGAATGAGATTGATTACATCAGGACTGTTATTGGTATAGGTAATAGTCTGGAAACACCGCAAAATTTTCTGTTTTTCATCAAAGACAACGCGGATATCGTGATCCACATGCTGCTGCCAGGGGGCCTGTTGTTTTAAAACTTTGCTTTGCGCCGATGAAAGCACCGGAAGAAAAGACAATAGGACGAACAGAAAAAGCCGCGTAGGGTTGATAAAGACATGCATTGTATACAAACTGTGCAAAAATATAGGGGGCTTCTTTCATCCAATCAGGTTTTTCGACCAATTGGCTGATTATTTTTGACGGCGATGGGATTTTTTCCAAGCGATTGGGATGATGAGGAGCAGGACGAGTTCAGCGGTAATGTGGAGGAACTTGTCCGCGAATTTGAATCCAACAAGGATGCTACTTTCAGTCCAAGGGAGTTACTGGAAATCTTTCGGTACTATTCCTACAACCATTTGATGGCCAGCGATACAGGCAAGGGTTTCAAATTAATGAAAAATGTGCTGGAACAGGGAATTGACCAGTTTCCATACATACCTGTTTTTGCCATTCACATGGCAGAGGTACTGATGCGCGAAAAAAACTACCGCATGGCAAGGCGATACATTGCCAAAGCGAAAGAATACAGTGCATTTGAACCTGCTCTGTTTATGGTAGAAGCTGCCATTTACGGGCTTGAAGGACGAAAAGACAAAGCCATGGAAATGCTTCGGGAAGGGCTGGAACTTGCCGGGGAAGATGAGCAGGCCATGGAAGATTTTCTAGAGTTGCTCATCCATTATGGTCAATTTGAGCTGGCATTGCCTCTGCTTGACAAGTGCCTGGAACTTGGAGGGGACATTCACTACATTGTTGAAAAATGGCTTGGGCAAACACAGGATAAAAACCACGTGGCAGCATTGATGCCCATGCTGGAAAAACTGGTAGACAAGGATCCGTATTCGGAGGAGGCCTGGTATTTACTGGCCAACGCCTGTGCGGATCTGGAAGATTACCCCAGGACCATTGAAGCGTTTGATTTCGCAGTTACCATCAACGAAAATTTTCTTGAGGCCTGGCTGGGTTACATGGAGGCGCTATACGAACACGAAGACTACACCAGTTTTATTCGGCACTACTTTGAACAATCAGAAAGGTTTCATAAAGGCGCTTTTGAAGAATTGAAAGGCCTGCTTGCCTGGAGTCACTATGAAACAGGAAAAGTAAAAGAGGCAAGAACACTTTACCATGAGGTGCTGAAAAACAATCCTGAAGACAGTGAAAGCTGGTACAGCATGGGGCTGACCTGGCACTATGAACAGGAATACGCAAAAGCCATTCCCTACCTGGAGAAAGCATGGGAATTAAACCATACAGAAGCAGATTACGGTATTGTATTGGCAGCCGCATATTTCGGCACCAACCAATCGGAAAAATGGGAGCCGCTGTATGAAGTATTATCCGAAGATTTCCCCTCCGAAGACGAGGTGTGGCTTGACTGGGGTGTTGCATTACATGAAACAGGACAATCTGACCGGGCACTGGAAATAACACAGGTGGGCATTAAAAACAATCCGGGAAATACCAAGTTGCTTTATCGAATGGCAGCTTTATGCTACCTCACCGGACAACAGGCAGCCGCTACCTACTTATTGGAAACAGCCCTGTCTATTAATGCAGAAGAACATGTGCAAATGTTTATTTTTGCACCGGAATTGAAAAAAGCCGGTAGCTTATTAAGATTGATAGCACGCTTTACCAATCCGGGATTGCAAACATGAACCAGGAATTATTTAACCTATCACAACTGCCTGAGCGCAGCTCAAAACCGCGAGAAAGCGGCCTTACCATGGTAATGGATAAGGGGCTAAGTCTGCGTGAAGCAGAGGATTTTCTCAGCAGCGGACTTCACTATACTGACATCATTAAACTGGGTTTCGGAACGGGTTATGTGACACCGGGACTTCAGGATAAAATCAATCTGTATAAATCTGCGGGAATACCTGTATACTTCGGGGGTACCTTGTTTGAGGCATACGTGGTGCGAAATCAGTTTGAAGACTATCTGCGCCTGTTGGATAAAACAGGTGTAGACTATGCAGAAGTGAGTGACGGCAGTATCGAAATGCACCATGATACCAAATGTGAGTATATCCGGAAATTGTCTAAGCAAGCCACCGTGCTTAGTGAGGTAGGAAGTAAAGATGCTGAAAAAATCATCCCTCCCTATGAATGGATAGAGCAAATGGAAAGTGAAATCAGTGCCGGCGTATGGAAAGTTATTGCAGAGGCGAGAGAAAGCGGTACGGTTGGCATATTCAGGGGGACCGGAGAGGTAAGAAGCGGCCTTGTGGCAGAAATTATCCGAAAAATCCCTCAGGATAAAATTATATGGGAGGCACCCCTGAAGTCTCAGCAAGTGTGGTTCATTAAACTGTATGGTGCCAATGTAAACTTAGGCAATATTGCACCCAATGAACTGCTCGCACTTGAAACCCTCAGACTGGGTTTGCGGGGCGACAGTTTCTTCTATTTCCTCGAAAATCCACAGGCATAAAAAAGGATGCGTTAATGCACCCTTGTTATTACCCGTCAATATTTTAAGTTAGCTTACTTAAACTTATTGATTAATTCCAGAATCTGGTTTTTATCGTGATAACCGATAGCATTGGCTATCACTTGACCCTTTTTAAAGAATATAAGTGTAGGATATCCTTCCAGGTTGTAACGGCTGCTGATTTCGGGCTGGGCTTCGGCATCAATGCTGAGTACGGTAACCACATCTTTTTTCTCATCTTTCACCTGTTCAACAAACGGAGCCATGCGCTTGCATGGACCGCACCAAACTGCGTAAAAATCAACCATTACCAACTTATTGCCTGCGATGAGACTGTCGAATTTCTTTGCCGGTATTCCGGAAACTTCAACTTTAGTCTCCTTGGGTTCACGAATTTCTACTCCATCTTCATGGGTTTCTGATGGTTTGCCCTGACAAGCGTATAAAGCATAAGAAGCGGTTAATATGGCAACCGTGGAAAGTACGCGGAAAAGGTTCTTTTTCATATTAGCACAAATTTAGTGCAACTAATGCAATAATTTTGCCAATATGACATCGACACCCACATTATCGGTTGTTATTCCGGTTTACAACGAGGAAATGAACATTGGCAAGCTCTATCAGCGGCTCCAAAATTCACTGAAACCGCTGAATATTGACTGGGAAGTAGTGTACATAAACGATGGTTCTAAAGATCGTTCTTTATTGGTTCTACAAGGGCTGGCCGAAACTGATCATCATGTTAAATACATCGATTTTTCGAGGAATTTTGGTCATCAGCTGGCCATTACCGCAGGAATTGAGCATGCCCGTGGTGAATGGATTGTGATTATGGATGGAGACGGTCAGGATCCTCCGGAGCTTTTGCCGGACTTACTATCCAAAGCGCAAGAAGGATTTGAGGTGGTCTACGCCCGCAGGCGCAAGCGGGATGGTGAAAACTTCCTTAAAAAGTTCACTGCACGGCTGTTTTACCGGCTGCTGGCCAGAATCACCAATATTGAAATCCCGGTTGACACGGGTGATTTTAGGATTATTCACCGAAAAATACAGCGCATTTTGAGCAAGATGCCCGAGCAACATAAATATATCCGAGGGCAGATTAGTTGGATAGGATTTAATCAGACCTTTCTGGAATATGACCGGGAAGAACGTATGGGTGGGGCAACCAAGTTTACCTATCGCAAAATGATGCGTTTTGCCCTGGATGGCATCAGCAGTTTCAGCACCTGGCCACTGAAAGTGGCAACCATCACCGGCTTTTTGGTTTCTGCAGTGGCATTTGTGTTGATTGTATACAGTCTCTATCAAAAGTTTTTTGGCACCACAGAACCCGGCTGGACCAGCTTGCATATTTCGGTGCTGTTTCTGGGTGGTATACAACTCATCGGCATTGGTATGCTGGGCGAATACCTTGGAAGGGTCAGTGACAATGTAAAAAACCGGCCGCACTACATTGTAAGAGACAGCAATATTGCCGATGCAACGGATTAAACCCGTATACGGATTCTGGGTGGCATGGATTGTTTTAAGTGCCTATCTGGGACTTTTTAGGGCCTTACCCAAGGCCCCTGAAAGTGTTCATCAGGGGGCACAATGCGACCGTGCCTGCGTGGCCTGGAATTACTACCACGAAGACATGAATTTCTTTTTACCGAGGGTATCGGAAGACCGGCAGTCTGAAGGAATCACCGGCATGGAATTTCCCATCATTCCCTATACCGCAGCCCTACTATACAAGGTGTTCGGTCCACATGACATCATCTATCGGCTACTATTGTACCTGCTGGTCTGTGCCGGCGTATTTCACGCCTGGAAAATCACGGGCCTATTTATTCAACGCAACATACACCGCATACTGCTGGTTTTTGGGTGGTATTGTTCACCCATTCTTATATTTTACACTCCCAATTTTTTAGCGGATGCCGGTGCTATGTCTTTGGTGATGATGGCCTGGTATCATTTAATATTGAGGATCTACGGCAGGGAGCCCGCTCGTAACCTGCGCTGGTTTGCCGTATGGATGGGTTTGGCAGGTTTGCTGAAAGTTTCATTTCTGATATATGGAATCGCGGGGGTTCTACTCTTGTTTTTATGGCGATTTTTCAAGAACCAGACCTTGCAGGTTGTTTTGACGCGCCGGGATGTTTTTTGGATGATGATACCTGCAATTCCCATTACAGCATGGTATGGTTATGCCGGCTGGCTTACCCGCAAAACATCCAACATGCATTTCTTACAATCCATGAATCCTGCAGAGACGTTGAGTGAGTTCATACAAAATTCACAAACAGCGCTCAACAACTGGCAGGAAAGCATGTACAGACCCGGGTTTTTCATACTTTTTCTTGCCATACTATCTCTATTGTTGCTGTTTAGGATACGTGAGGCGCTGTTGCCGGGACTGGCTGCCGGGCTGATGTTACTGGGTGCCGGAGCCATCTGGATTTTGTTTAATCGTCAGTTTTTATACCACGATTATTATTTTATATTACTATATCCTGCCATTTTCTTTGGTTGGCTTTTTTTGCAGCAGTTGTTTCAGGAACAGCGCACTGTGCTTATGGGATGTATGCCTGTGATAATGGGTATTTCATTCTGGATAATTCCCTTCATGAACGCCGGACATGCAAAACACATGATGCACAGAAGGTATTCTACCGGAGACTATTACAACCAGAATGCCTTTACAGAGGCGGCAGAACTGGTGGAACAGGCAGATACGCTAAAAAAGGTAATTCCGGATGGCGCGAGGGTTTTTTACGCGTTTGACATCACACCCAATACGGCATTATATCTCTTGAAAAAACGGGGCGTGCGCATCAGCAGGGATTTTGGACCCGAAATCACTGCCGAAATACTCAGTCAATCCCACGCACAGTATCTGGTGCTAAATGATACCGGTCTTTGGTTCAGCCGCTACGAGCCCCGATTAAAAACCGGAGCCCGAGCGGTGTACCATCAGAAAAACACACATGTTTACCGACTGCCCTGATTACAGGGTAAAGACCTTACACTGCCCACCCTGCTGAACGTTATATCGGCCATACACGGATGGATCTACGAGTGGTTTATGGGGCTGGCTTTCATACTGGGCCCGGCTTTTGTAAACCTTGCCATTAGGCGCTAAAAATCCTTTCAGCAATACAGGTTGCATACTACCCCCATTGGTCATCGCAGCCAGCATATTGGCACGCAACAATTCGGCATAGTAATCGCCTGTTTTGTTTATGCCACGAATCGGGCTGGAAACACCCACCCTAAGGCCAATATCACGTGCTGAAGTTTCATCGAGCGTAGCAATCATTCCGTTACCAAACTGAAAGATAAACAACCCAAATTCTTCTGGCTCATCTACGGAAGTAGCTGACTCCCATTCGGAAACCGCTGCCGGGGCGGTAGAATCTAAATCTGGCTGATACCAAGGATCCTGCGCCCGAAGCATACAATAAGACAACAATAAACCTGTAAAGAGCATCCATTTTTTAACGGCATGGCTGGCCGGCTGCTGAATAATGACAAGTGTTTTCATGGTTTTAATACTTTAATAATTAACCCTTTTAGGCATTCAAATTCAGAATACAAGAAAGGAAGTAAAGCTCAAACCATATCTATCATAACTGAACAGGCACCCTAATTATTTTACACGCCGGTATAATATTCTAATTTTTCTGTGGTATGGCTGCGAACCACATCCAGACTCATTAGATTCACCAGTATACGTGAAGCCCTACGGCGGCTGATATTGAACATTTTGCAGACCTGCGGTAGTGCTATCCGTTCATTTTTGCTTAAATAATCCAAAATACCGCGCTCAATTGGGCCCATTGGGATGGTACCGGGATTTTGCTGCTTTTGTCTTTTCAAAAAATCCACCGTGGTTTTGCTGGCCAGCAGACTCTTATCGTTCACCCTCACATACACCCACCATTTCCCTTCTTCATCCTTCGCATAATACGGTTTATCTTCACCGGCAGGCACTTTCACCTCCAGTAAGGTCTTTCCCTCCGCTATATGTTCAATGATTTCAATATTGATTTCCGGCCTGCAGTAAAAGTGGGCTGCCATATCCAGCATGTATTTTTCATCTTCACTACGAACTCCGCAAATGGTTCTGTTGTCTCGCACGCCCATCAAAAGCACACCTCCGTGTGTATTGGAAAAACTCACCATGGTTTTGGCAATTTTAGCCGCACTGCTCACAGATTGCTTAAAATCCAGGGTAGTGCTTTCGCCATCCTTTAAATATTTGCGCAGCATTGGGTTCATGAGGGCAGAAATGTGCGATGGCTAAACCGGTCCTCTTGTAAAATTTCATTGGCCACTTCCAGTATGTCAGATGCGGTAATATTTTCAATTTTCCTAAGTACCTCCTGCAAGGTTTCTGCCCTGCCGTGTCTCAGAATTCCTTTACCAATATAAACCAGCAGACTGCTGCGGTTCTCATCGGCCATCACAATCTGGCCCTGAAACTGTTTTTTAGCAGAAGACAACTGCCTGATACCCAGTTTGTCTTCGCGGAGCTTTTTCAGTTCTTTTTGTATCAGCTCAGTGCTTCTCTGCACATACCGGGCATCGCAGCTCAGGTAGCAATGAAACAAACCCGCGTCCTGGTAGGATTGATAACCACTCTCAATATGGTATGTATAGCCATATTTTTCGCGTATACCGAGATTTAACCTGCTGTTTAACCCTGGACCTCCAAGCAGGTTGTTTAAAAGCAACAGAGGCCATTTTTTGGGGTTTTTCTCGGGATAAGCAGGCGCACCCATGATGGTATAAGCCCCGCTAAAATCGGTTTTTTCCGTAGTTGAAGTGGGTTTATAGTTCAGGATATGTTCTTTTTTGGGGGGCGCATTCCGGTGTTTGAGTTCCGGGATAAACCGATCTGCGTATTGTATGGCCTTTTCGGCAGCAATATTTCCCACCACCACAAATACCATATTATCAGCGGTGTAATGCTTTTCGGTGAAATCGATAATGTCGTTGCGTTCAATATTTTTTAGAGATTCTATGCTTCCCAAAATATTGTGTGCCAGTGGATGAGAACCGAAAACCTGCTCCTGAAATTCATCATAGATATTCTCATCCGGGGTGTCGAGATACATACTGATTTCATCGGCAATTACTTTTTTCTCTTTAATAAGTTCTGCCTGTGGAATGTTGCTATTGAATGTAACGTCGCAAAGAATATCAACGGCTCTGACGTAATGTCTTGCCTGCACTGTTGCATAAATGGCGGTAATTTCTTTGGTGGTAAACGCATTCATTTCACCACCAACAACCTCCAAAAAATTCAGCACATGAATGGTTTTTCGACGGTTCGTACCCTTAAAAAGCATGTGTTCCAGACAATGGGCCAGACCGGGATGCTGATGGTCATTTCGGCTTCCGGCGCCAATTACAAACCCACAATGCACCAAACGGGTACCGGCCACTCTTTTGTGGGCCAGCCGCATCCCGGAGGGTAAGGTAAACAAAGCGTAATCGGTTTGCTTCATATTGCAAAGGTAGGTCTGTAAAATAGTCATGCCGGGCAAAGCCGGCATGACCATTGAAAAACAGAAAACAAACTATTTTACCATCAGCTTATCGCTGAAGACTCCATTTGTGGTTTGCACAGTGACAATGTACATACCGGCGGGCAGATTTACACTCAGCTGGGCACGGTTAGCACCGGGATTGATTTGTATTACTTTCTTTCCTTCGATAGAGAATACCTCAATTTGCTGCATTGATTCGGCCGATTTAAAGAACACAATGCCTGCTGCGGGGTTAGGGAACATGCGGATATTACCCAGGTTTAAATTACGGGTCGCAGAAGCTTCATTATCTTTTATCACCAGCGTCAGTACTGAATCTTTTCCGGCTTCTCCGGGGCCATTAATATTGCGAATACCCAGTTTCAGGGTTTGCTGTCCATCCGACTCATTATCATCGCTTATGTTTGCCTTTCCTGAGAAATAGCTGTTATTTTTCAGCACGTTGAGGGTGCGGCCACCGAAATCGTAATCGCGCGGTGATACTGCGGTTCCTCCAATGGCAACCACATCAAAGGTGAAATTCTCCTCGGTGGGCAATACTTCCAGCTCAAATCGGAAGCTGTCTGCCAGCTCAGTGATGGTATCGCTGCTTTTGATAAAGTTGATTTTGGGCAGGTTCGCTTTTTCAAAATCTGCAATACTTCTAGGCGTCAGTGTATAGCGTGAAGTGAATGGGCTAGAGTTGTCAAATTGCTGACAAATACCCGTAATGTTAAGGTAACCCGACGGTGCAGTAGTTCCGTCCAGTTCTGTTTCAGCATCAATGTTGAGCGTATCAATGGTCCCATCGGTATTTTGATAGCGTACATATTTGAACTGATTGTTATTGAGCGCAGTGGCAGGCCATTCTGAAGGGTCTACAAGTTTTACCCGGCGAACCTGCACCAGTTTGCTCTCATTTCCCTCTATCATGTCATTGACTAAAGCAGCTGCAGGCAATTTTCTATTTCCTGAAATCAGGATAATGGTATCCAAAAAGTCCATTTGAACGGTTCCCCAGAACTGCCTCACCGTGCCTTGAATCATTAACGAATCGCCCGCTTTGGGTGAATAGCCAAAATTTCTGGTAGAGGCAAACACAGCTATACCACCTGAATTATCATTGATGGCAAAATTAAGTCCGGGTGTAGCTCTCAGGTTGCCACTAAGAACGGTTCCTGTCACACGACACTTCACGTTCAAGGAGTCGGCTACAAGGGCAGAGCCAGTCTGAGTATTTACCTTGGCAATTGGATAGAGGGGTAAATCATCGCTGGTAATGGTTACCACAAACGTATCTGGAGACAGAATGCGGGTATTTGATAAATTCTCAATCACAAAATAAATCTTCTCCTGTGACTCAAAATCATTGTCATTGATAATGGGAACCCGGAACTCAATGGTGTCAGGGGTGAATTCATCTATGGTCGTAATTTTTGCTGTGCCGAATGTATAGTCGCTGCCATCGGTAGCCGTAGAAACAGATGACAAATCGCGGAGTGTAAAATCAGAAGATGCGTCAGACCGAGAAGCAACCACAACTTTTACGATGGCTTCAGGATCTTTTTCTAATACGGATTGAGCGGTACCGGCAAAACGGATTTGAGCGGGACCATCATTGTCTGTCATAGCCAGTGTGAACAGGGAATCTGCCAGGGTAGCAACTCCGGAGATTTGACGCACACATAGAATGATCGTATCGTTGGGGTCTGTTTTGAAATCATCTGTGATTTTGGCAAAAATGGTTACACTGTCTGCCCCTGTGGTTTTACCCAGATTGAATACAGAGTCAGTATTGCTGCTGCCCAAGGAAAATTCACCCGGGATCAGCGTACTGTCGCCTCTGTACTTCACAAAAAGCTGGATTTTACTAATGGTAGTCAGCGCCTTATCCATCTTGATTTTCACACCCACCTTATTGGCATTTTCCTTAATGGTTATTCTGGTAGGTCCCAAAACGATGTTGGGGATATCATCATCTTTTACATTCACCGTATGAGCTACTTCCGAACCAATCACACAATTGGAGGCCTGATCTAGTCTCAGCAAAATGGTTTCAGTGTTTTCTGAAGCGTTGTCATCCACCAGCGTAATTTTGGTGGTATCTGATGTTTGACCACCCGGTTTGAACGTAATGGTCTTGGGCTCACTTATGGTATAATCGGTGTTTTTAACAGCATCTCCTCCATTTACAAACAGTCGAACGGACTGATTGGCGTCATTGCTGTATTTTCGGGTTACGTAAACTTCCGTAGTTCCTTTATTTTCAGTTGTTGTGGAAGTTCTAGACCAAAACTCTACTAAGGGCGATGTGAGTGCTGCCTCATCCAGTCCAAGACCTACCGGAGTAAGTCCGCCTTTTGGGTTTACGGTATTTTTGGCATTCGGTCCCCACACACCATCAGCATCGGTATTGATATAAAGTTCGCGGGCTGTTTTAAAGTCATAACTTACCACACGGCGCACACCGTTGCTATTGGTATTGGGCATAATAGCACCCCAGTGGCCGGCTTTTCCGTTTACACTGTCAGTATAGTAAGTTGCAACAGATGCAACCGTTATACCCTCTGATTCTGCATAGCTGAGTGATAACGGACGATCTAGTCCTACCACATCATCATAAGTCGCAACAAAATTGCGGGCAGCGGTCATGGATTTACCCCATAGTGCGGTACAGAAGCTGTCTCCAGTATTCGATGTGGATGAAAATGCCAGCGCCCTCACTGAATCTGAACAATACATTCGATATGTAGTTGGACCAGTTCCACCGCGCGCTGTTATCCCAAAATAAACATGTTTACCCGAAGCAAAACGGGTATTGGTTGTATAAACAAACCCAAACCAACCTTCATAGGAGCCGGTTTTATCTGTATAGAATGTGTCTATAGTAGCATTGTTTGTCCAGGATGGAAACGTTCCGCTTGCGTTGTATTTGAAACCGTTGGTATCTACCATCATGGCATTACCTGCGCCGGTAAAATCAGAATTTGAAGCCACATCAGCGGCTGACATACCCCGGGTTGAATACTGATACATGGTATTCGCGTCAAGTCCGACTATGCGCAACCTGCACATTACAGGAAGCCTACCGGACCCTGAACCCATATACTTGGGAACAATCAGGCCCTGAACCCGGGTAGAAGAATACTGCGCTGAAAGTTGCAATACAGCTGATAACAGCACGAATATGGTAATATTTTTCATGATGGATAGGATAAGAGGCAAAAATACCAAAAAAGACCGTTATTGCCAATTTAAAACAGTATAATTCAGGGGCTTATTCTTTAGCAAATGCAATGGTTTGTATATCAATGCAAAGGGCACCTGCCTGCATCAATACCCTGACACACGCCTCCAGGGTGGCACCGGTAGTGACAACATCATCCACCAACAGTATTTTCTTGCCCCGCAATGCTTCGCTGTTTGTGGCTATAAATACCTCCTCCACATTTCGCCATCGCTCCCACCTTGACTTTCGGGTTTGTGTTTGGGTAAATGTTTTCCGTATCAAAATTTCCGTGTTAACGGGTACCTGCCATTTTGCACCCAAACCATCGGCAAATGCCTCACTTTGGTTGTAGCCGCGCTGTTTTAGTTTACGGCGGTGCAGCGGAACGGGAATGATCATGTCTACAGATTCAACACCCTGAGCGGACAATTCGGCGGCACATATTTCTCCTAGCCATACTGCCAGATCCCGGTTGTCTTTGTACTTGATTTCATGCAATAAACGGCGGGTGATACCACCCCTTCTGAAGATCAGAAATGCGCCCGCATTGCGAAGCGGTACTCGGCCCCTGAATATATCAAAAACCGGATTTCGGACAGGATTCACCATCCGGGCTTTGGGAAGTTTTTGCAGACAATAACCACACAACTGCCGTTCTGATTTTACCAGTGCCAGATGACAGAGCACACAAACCCTAGGGTAAAACAGCCGCTTCAGACTGTTCAGTAAAAATACTGTTTTTTGTTTGTTAATTCAACGAATATAGTCTATTTTTAAGAGATTTCCAAATAATTCATAATTTAGGTGAACTTTGCAGTGCAAACCATGGAACGAAGAGATATACCCAAACACAAAATCAGTAAAAATGCCATTCGTAAATCTCTGAGATTGTTTGGACTTATGCCGGCTTCCGACAAATGGCTACTGGCGCTGGGCACGCTTTTTCTGGCCGTTACTGCTGCAACAGCCCTCCTGTTTCCTGATTTGCTGGGCAGAATGGTAGACGCTTACACCGATGTAAACCGCCTACAGGAAAGCGCCATGGTTTTTCTATACCTATTCCTTGCACAGGCCATTTTTTCCTTTCTAAGAATTGGCCTTTACGTGCGGGTTGCCGAAAATCTGACAGCCACCCTGAGAAACCGGTTATACCGATCCGTGATTCTTCAGAATATGGACTTCTTTCACCAAAACCGCACCGGAGATTTACTCAGCCGTTTCACCGCAGACATTGGGCAGATACAAGATACTTTTACCAGCAACCTGGCCATGTTTCTGCGGCAGCTCATGGTTATTATCGGTGGCATTGTATATTTATTTTTCACCAGCAATACCCTATCGCTGTACATGCTCGGAACTGTGCCGGTGGTAGTGGTCATTTCGCTGTTTTTCGGGCGGTTTATACGCAAAATAGGCAAACAAGTACAGGAGCTCACCGGCCAAAACAGCGTCATTGCCGAAGAAACATTTACCGGCATTCAGAATGTAAAAGCTTTTACCAACGAGAATTTTGAAATGCAGCGCTACGGGAATGATGTGGAGCAGCTGCGCAAAAAGAGTATCTATCGTGGCTTGATGCGGGGTGCTTTCAGCAGTTTTATCATTGTTTGCCTGTTTGGCAGCATTGTGTGGCTGATTTTCCTGGGGCTTGGCATGGTAAGATCGGGTGAAATGGCCCTTGGAGAGCTCATCAGCTTCATGTTTTTTACCGGCTTTATTGGCGGGAGTATTGGGGGCATGGCCGAGCAGTTTGTGCAGATTCAAAAAACACTGGGTGCAGTAGAACGGGTTTTGGATCTGATTGAAAAGCCCTCCGAACAGGCACTTCCCTCTTGGGGAACTCTAGAACCGGTAGATGGCAGGGTGGTTTTTGACAACGTTTCTTTCAGCTATCCCGGCAGGCCAGAATTCCCGGTTTTAAATGGGGTGAATCTATCGGTAGATGCCGGAAAAAGCCTGGCTATTGTAGGGCCCAGCGGTGCCGGAAAAAGCACCATCATCAACCTACTGTACCGCTTTTATGAACCGGATTCCGGAAAAATAACCATTGGAGAACAGGTCATTGCCGACATGTGTTTATTCAATCTGCGCAAGCAACTGGCGCTGGTACCACAGGAGATTTTACTTTTCGGGGGAACCATTTATGAAAATATATTGTACGGAAATCCGGCCGCAGACAAGGAGGCAGTATACGAAGCAGCCCGCATGGCCAATGCCCATGATTTTATTTCTGCCTTTCCGGAGGGCTATAAAACAGTTGTTGGCGACAGAGGCATTAAACTGAGTGGGGGACAGCGGCAGCGAATAGCCATAGCAAGGGCCATGCTCAGAAATCCTCAGTTGTTGATTTTGGATGAAGCCACCAGCAGTCTTGACACTGAAAGCGAACAGCAGGTGCAATCGGCACTTAAAACCCTGATGATGGGACGAACCAGCATTGTGATTGCACACCGACTCAGCACCATTAGGCATGCTGACACCATTGTGGTGTTGAAGCAGGGTAAAATTATTGAACAAGGAAACCACGAAACCCTCATGAATAAAGAGGGTGGTTACTACCGAACCATGGTAGAAAAACAACAGGATCATACCGATTTTATCAATCATCACGAAAACCCCTAAAATTGTGTTAACAGCCCTGAAACGCTTTGCTTGGTTCTGGCTGAAAAGTCCACAGCGGAAGCAATTGGGCTATACCACCATCAGCATTGACCTGATGGGATTGTTGGGTCTATTTGGATCGAAAAAAAGTTGGGAAACCATCTGGGTTTGTGTGGGCATCAAAGACCGTTCAGATAACGTAAAAAGATTGGTAACATCCCTGTCTGCCATAAACGGAACAGGCATTTTTGGCTTGTCTATTTATGACCAGGGTAGTACCGATTCTGAAGCACTGCACTTATGGCTGCAAAAGCACTGGAACGGAGCGCTTGTATGGGAAAGCGAAAGTGGAGATTTTACACGTTCAGCAGCATTTAACCGAGCAATAAAACAGGCGAAAGGGGACCTGATTTTTGCATGCGATGCAGACATGACCTTACCACCGGATCTGGAAAACACCATTCGCAGGTATGTGAGGCCTAAAACCGCATGGTTTCCGATATGCCAATGGCAGTTAAACCCTGAAAACCCCTCCTGGAAATGGCTGAGTGCAGGTACTGGACTATTTGCGGCCCATAAAAAATGGCATGGACAAGCCATGGTCTATGATGAAAAATTTCAAAGCTGGGGAGGCGAAGACTGGGATATGTTTTTTCGATGCTACCAAAGCAGCATCATGCCTTTGCGCACAAGATGCAAAGGGCTATACCACCACTGGCATGAATCAGTGAAACCGGATCAGTATAAAAACCTATTCTAATGTCTGTATTATTGCAATGTACGCGAGTTATACACTTAGGATAAACAAGGCGAATCAAAGAATTTAATTCCCGGATTTTATAAAACATGTTAGGATAATTAGTCTGTTTTTTGACACCAATTATCAATTCTATTGGTTTATTTATTATCAGTATTAAATGCTATTATTTTGGATTTTTATTTGATAATAAAACAGCTTCATCTTTTCCTACAAGATTATCTGTTTCCTTTTAATCATTATTTAATGTCAAATTATTGTACGCATAGGCCACAAGGCGTTAATTCGAATATTAATATTGTTTTTATGAAAATAAAATTGACAGCCATAATTCTGTTTTTGTGTGCAGCACGATTGACGGCGCAAACCAATGTGGGCGGTAATTATTTTACCAATCAGACATGGACGCTTTCCGGTAGTCCCTACACGGTGACAGGTAATATTGCGGTGACCGCAGGCGTAACATTAACCATACAACCCGGAGTGGTAATAAAAAACACAGACAACCATACCATCACAATATCCGGAGCCCTGCAGGCAAAAGGCACTCAGACTGCACCCATACATTCTACCGGCGGTCGTATTCTTTTCAGAAGGGCCACACTGTCACAATCTCAAATCGAGTATTTTACATCGGTTGAAACCCATATTCAAATCGGAGATGAAACAGAATATGTGCAAGACAACCCCAAAAACTCCGACACACTGAGAATAAGTAATGCCAGTTTCACCGACGCTGATATTCGAAGTAAAGGATATATGACCAGTGCCGGCATGGTGGTAAAAAACACATCCATGACGCGAGGAAATATTACCGGATACTATCCCCGCAGTGAGCCCATTTATTTCATCAACAGCACTTTCTATTCCACCCGGATCAACTCTGATGCCTACAATTACGGGATTCGTTTTTATGGTTGTAAACTTTGGTCAAACAACCTGCAGGCCGCCTGCTGTGGCGGGAATCTGCACTTTTATCAAACCGACGTAGTCAATGGAAAACTGGTTTCGGGCAGTGGCTACATTGTAGCAGAGCACACCCGATTCATCAACACCACCATAACCGACATTCAAAACAGCACGATTAAAAACTGTATTTTTAAATATGGTCCGGACAACACGTTAAATCTGGGCAGTACCCAAATTTCCCAATCGTCATTTATCGGCAACAGACACTGTAATTCCGGAACCGGTCTTGACGATTTTTCGGGCTCGGCCAGCAACATTACTATGGTGAACAACCAGATTGGACTAAAAGGCAGGGCCACAAGCATCAGCAATAGCAACTTCTGGAGCAATAGTGAATTCCATTTTAAGTACACTGGGACCACCAATATCACTGCGTCCGGGAGCTATTGGGGCACGAACAACAGTACCGAAATCGGCAACCGGATTTTTGACTATTGGGAGGACCCCAACCTTGGCAAGGTAGATTACACCGGTTTTGTTGCCTCACCCCGCACAGATTGCCCCATGAGTCCACCTATAGGATTATCTAAAACTGCCGTTGGGGGCGGTGTGAAGTTAACATGGAATGCCAACAGGGAAAGTGATTTAAGCGGTTACAAAATCTATTATGGCAGCAACGACGGAATTACTTTCAACAGCTCAATAAAAATAGGCAAGGATACCTTCTACACCCTCGCAGGAGCGAAAACAACAGATTTAATCCGCATAACGGCCTACGATAATCAGACAGACGGGAAAAATGACATGACCGATGGTAATGAAAGCTGGTACTCTGAGGATGCCATGGCAGAAGCTGAAATTTTAGGTAAGGATTCTACCCATTTTTGCAACGGTGGTCAAACCACGCTTTATGCAAAAAACACGCCTAATACCACATTCACTTGGCTTTATTACAATAGCCCTACCGGTAATTCCGCCGATTCAATCCGCATTACCAATCCTGGGCATTACCATGTGGTTGCCAGCAATTTTAATGGCTGCAAGGATACATCAGCACGTGTGGTAGTTTCTTCTTACTCCCTTAGTGTTCAGCAGTTCACAGCTAACATTATATGTGGTGGCAGCGCAGCACTTAAAAACAATGTTAACTATACGGGTAACCAACCGCTTAGCTACAGCTGGACGGCCGACCCCACGCTGAGCAATCTATCCATTGCCCAGCCGGAAGCATCTCCCATCAGTCAGCGCGATTATTTTGTGCGGGTAACCGATGGTGTTTGTGTGGCGAACTCCACCGCAACTGTTTATGTAAATCCGCTTACCATTCATGCAGGCCCTGACAGGGCTGCCTATTGCAGCAACGCTGTAAAAATGGCCCAACCCACTTCCAATTATTCAGGCAGTAAACCCCTTACTTTCAGGTGGTCTCCTGCCAACGGCCTCAACGATACCACCGCAGAACAACCCATGGCTACCCTACGCCAAACACGCACTTACAGACTGGTGGTAAAGTCCTCAAATGGCTGCACTGCCTCCGATGAGGTGACTTTGGTGCTGCAGGCACAGCCGGACCCTTCCATTTGTTTGGTAACTACGGACAGTCAATATAGGAATGTGGTGGTGTGGAATAATGCAGCGGTTGCTTCGGCCGATTCTTTTTACGTTTTCAGAGATGCTGCCGGTAGTGCATTTGAGCAAATAGGGGTGGTATCAGGCAAAGCAGCGGGAATATTCACTGATATGCAATCCGGAGCAGGCTCATTCTCCCGCAGATACCGAATTTCACTTAAAGATGAGTGTGGTCTGTCCACAAGTCAAAGCCCCTACCACAGAACAGTGCATTTGGGTATTAGCCCGGGGGTAACCGGACAATGGAATCTGTTCTGGAACAATTATGAAGGCCTGAATGTAAACAGCATCAGGATATGGAGAGGTAAATCCAAAGACAGCATGACCGCCATTGCCGTAATTTCACCATTCAACAACACTTTTACCGATAAGAATGCACCCACCGGGGATGTCTGCTACCGACTATCGTTTGATCTTGCGACCCCCTGTAATCTGTCTGGAGTAAACAACTCACCCATGTCCAACCTGGTTTTTAGCAAGGGGGTTGTAACAAACTCATACGCCAACAAAAACTTATTGCATATGCAGGTGCAACCCAATCCATCGACCGGTATTTTTACATTCTCGGGATTGACTGTGGGCCATTTAGCCATATTCAACACTTCGGGACAAAATGTGGTTACAACAAAAGTTTTGCAGAGAAATACGGTAATTGATCTTTCCGGGCTGCCTGTAGGCATTTATAGGGCTCGCTTTATGGATGAAGTAACCGGGTATGCCACAACAGCAGCATTGGTGAAACAGTGACATAAATATACGAAAAAAACATGAGAAAAACAATAGTAGGATTGGTTTTTTGTCTGAGCACAGCCGTTGTTGCCCAATCTCCCTCTCGCATCAGTTATCAGATGGTGGTTCGCGATGCTTCACAGCAAATTCTTGCCAACAATTCAATTGGCGTTCAGCTAAGCATTTTGCAAGGTAGTAACACAGGTAACGCAGTATACAAGGAAATCCATTCCGTAAAAACCAATGTAAACGGGCTGGCCACTTTAGAAATTGGGGGTGGAAATGTTATTAACGGCGTTTTTAAGAACATTGACTGGGCAAAAGGGCCCTATTTTCTCAAGACTGAAACCGACCTAAACGGAGGTAATCAATACACCTTGGAAGGCACAGCCCAGCTGCTGAGCGTTCCCTATGCGCTGTATGCAGGCAATGTGAAAGACACCTCCAACACCAATGAATTACAGGTGCTTGAACGCAAAGGCGACACCATTTTTCTAAGCCGTGGCGGATATGTAGTGCTGTCAACAGACAACGACAGCGACCCCGCCAATGAACTTCAGGTTCTATCCGGCAAAAACGATACGGTATTTTTGAGCAAAGGAGGTTTTGTGGTTTTGCCTAAAGCCAAGGATGACGACCCTGCCAACGAGCTTCAATTGCTGAGCCGAAACCGGGATACCCTCTTTTTAAGCAAGGGTAATTACGTGCTGATTCCCAAAGAAGCAGATGCAGATACCACCAATGAACTTCAGGTAATTAGCCGAAAAAGCGACACCTTATTTCTTAGCAGGGGCGGCTTTGTAGTGTTGCCCAAAATCGACTCAGCAAGTATTGCTAAAATGGGTTTTATCACTTCCAACTCTGTTAAATCAGGAAGTGGTTTTACCCATTTCGTAGGCGAAAAGTTTGGCGGTGGTGTTGTGTTCCATGTATGGAAAGACACGCTGGGAAATGAGCATGGCCTGGTAGTGGGAACCAGCTGGCTTTCAAGTTCTGAGGTATGGAGTAATATTACCAGCGCCGTTTCTCCATCAGCAAAAAGCTATTCGAACGGCCTGAGCAACTCATTGGCCATAGTAGGGCAATCGGGACACATAAACAGTGCCGCTAAGCTATGCATTGACCTGGTGAGCGGTGGTTACAGCGACTGGTATCTGCCCGCTGAATATGAACTGCTGTTGTTGTGGCAAAACAACCTTGCGGTTAACAGAACCCTGGCTACGATCTCAGGGGCGAAAACCATGCCCTATGAAACCAGCGTTTGGAGCAGCACAGAAACATCGGGTGGCAGCAGTGCCTATGGCGTAAACTTTGACATAGGAAACGCTACATTTGGCAGCGGAAAAGGAAACCGCTACTATGTGTGGCCCATTCGTGCCTATTGATAATCCTTGAAGATTAAGCCACAACCTATACCGCTGTGCCTTTCAGGGTGGTAGTGCTTGCACTGTGCACCAATACTTTTACCAAATCCCCCTTTTTGAAATGCTCCTTCGGAAAAACTGTTACCACATTCTGGTCGTTTCTGCCCATCCACTCCTCGCTGCTGCGCTTACTTTCAGCTTCAACAAGCACCTCCACCACACAGCCTATAAATTCCTGATTCTTGGTCTTGGACACTTCATTCTGAAGTGCAATAATCTCTTGCAAACGGCGGCCTTTCACGTCTTCAGGAACATCGTCGGTGAGTTTTTTAGCAGCCGGTGTACCGGGGCGTTCGCTATATTTATACATGTAGCTGAAATCAAAACGGGCCCATTCCATCAGTGAAAGGGTGTCTTGGTGCTCTTCTTCAGTTTCAGTGCAAAATCCGGCTATGATATCGCATGATATGCCACAATCCGGCAGGATGGTGCGGATCATGCTTACTTTATCCATGTACCATTCCCGGGTGTAATTTCGGCTCATTACTTCCAACACACGGCTATTACCGCTTTGGGCCGGAAGGTGTATGTAATTACACACGTTTTTATATTTTGCCATGGTATGCACCACCTTCTCAGTAATGTCGCGCGGATGACTGGTGCTGTAACGAATGCGAAGATCCGGAACAGCCAGGGCAGTCATTTCCAGCAAATCGGCAAAATCTACCGATTGGGCTTTTTCCTCTTCGGTAAGATGTTTAAATTCTTTTTTGGGGCCTCCGCCAAACCAAAGGTAGCTATCTACATTCTGGCCCAGCAGGGTGATTTCTTTGTAACCGGCAGCAGCCAGTTCGCGCGCTTCCCTCAAAATACTTTCAGGGTCTCGGCTTCGCTCCCGTCCGCGGGTGAAAGGCACCACACAGAAGCTGCACATATTGTCGCACCCCCTCATGATGCTGATAAATGCTGTTACCCCATTGCTGTTCAGCCGCACCGGGTTTAAGTCGCCGTAGGTTTCTTCGCGGCTCAGCAGCACGTTGATGGCACGACCGCCTTCATCCACTTCGGCTACCAGTTTGGGCAGTTCGCGGTAACTATCCGGACCCGCCACCACATCCACCAGCTTTTCCTCCTCCAGCAGCTTGTCTTTCAGGCGCTCTGCCATGCAGCCCAGCACCCCGATGATCAGATCGCGGTTTTGTTTTTTGTTGGCCCGCAGGTGTTTAAGTCGCTCACGGATACGCTGTTCAGCATTATCCCGAATGGCGCAGGTGTTTAAAAAAATCACATCGGCATCAAACTCGTCCTTGGTGGTGGCAAAACCATGCTCGCCCATGATGGAGGCGATAATTTCACTGTCACTGAAATTCATGGCGCAGCCATAACTTTCAATGTAGAGTTTTCTTGCGGCGATTTGGGTGGCTGTTTCTGTCACAGACCTGCAAATTTAGTAAATAGATGGGTACCTTGCTTGTTTACCTGTGCCGATATTCCAAGGATTTGTCTTAAACTTGCAGTGCTTTGAAAAGAGTATTGTACTGCCTCCTTGTATGCGCACCCTCCTGGCTTTGGGCACAAAGCAATGACGATAAAGGACAATTCAGTGGTAATCTTTTACTGAATTATCAAAAATATTTGCGAGATGATAAAATTGGTGCAAGCACCAAGGTGTATCAGGAAAACAGCGCCAGTGTGGATGCGTGGCTGTTTATGAATTATCGCATTAAAGGGTATAGTTTCACGGTGAGATATGATGCACTGAACAATTCGCCCCTGCTGAATCCACAAGGATCAATCACCAGTCATGGTATTGGTTTCTGGCAGGCGTCCAAGCAGATTGACAAACTGACGATTACCGCCGGTTCTTTCTATGATCAGCTGGGCTCGGGTATCTTGTTCCGTGCCTATGAACAACGGCAGATTGGTATTGACTATGCCCTGCAGGGGGTTAAACTCGAATACGCTTTTAACGAAAACTGGAAACTGAAAGGATTTGGAGGCAATCAGAAGGGTTATCTGGAAAACCGATTTGGCTACAGCAAGCAGGTAATTGCCGGTGCCAACCTGGAAGGCAACATCAACCTGGGCACTGATGCAAAATTCGGAACACTGCAAATCGGGAGTAGCGCTCTGAACCGCACCCTGGACCGCGGAACCATAGACGGGCTGGTAGCTGAAATTAACACTTACGATATTGCCAAGCGGTTCATACCCAAATACAATGTGTATGGGTTTAATGGCTATTTTACCTACAATCTGGGAAATCTTAACTGGAATGCCGAGGTGAATTACAAAACCCCTGAAGCCATCCGCGATATGAGTAACCGGTTGATATCCTCCGATGGAAAAGTGTACTATACTTCGCTCAGCTGGGGTAAAAGCGGCATGAAGTGGGGAAAGCACAAGGCCAGTATCGGATTGAATCTTCAGGCCAGACATGTAGACAAATTCCCGCTGAGAATCACACCCAACGAACAATTGCTGAATGGATTGATGTCTTACCTGCCGTCGCTCACACGCCAAAACACGTATCGTTTGCTTGCCCGATACAATGCACCTGCGCAGGAATTGGGTGAAAACGGAATACAGGGCGAACTGGATATCAAGCCCCGCAAGGGAACCCAGATAACGCTCAACGGAAGTTACGTGCAATCCCTAAAAAACAATGGCAAAAACAACAAGGAGATTGTGCTTTTCAGGGAATACTACGGTGAAATTATCCAGACGCTGAGTAAAAAAGCCAAGCTCAAACTGGGTATGCAAAGCATTCAGTACAACCAGGCGCGTTATGAGCAGGAAAACGCTTATGACGATGTATTTACCCTCACCCCATTTGGAGAACTCACCCTAAAACTGCCCAAACACCGCAGTCTGCGCATAGAAACGCAATACCTTCATACCGAAAAAGATCAGGGATCGTTTGCCAATCTTATCGCAGAGTTCTATCTCAATCCTATTTGGTATGTGGGAGCCGGGGACATGGTTAATATTGTTCCTCATCGTTATTCAAACATGGTTATTGCCAACGAAGTACTTCACTATCCAATGATTTACATGGGTTATACGAAGGGCAACAGCGTTTACACCATCGGTTATCTGAAGCAACAACAGGGCGTGAACTGCTCGGGCGGTATTTGCCGTCTGGAGCCGGCCTTCAGCGGGGTTCGCTTTACGGTGAGTTCGAATTTTTAAGCAGCTATTTGGCTTATTCGTGTATTGGTTTATTGGGTAAATTCGAATTACCCGTTAATCAGCAACATTGTTTTTAAAACACCCCTTCGGGGTTCGGGATGAATCGCACCGTTGGTGCTATAATAATGGCACCCCTTCGGGGTTTCTTTAGAAATAGCTCCGGAGGAGCGAAATGATAATAATACATAAATATAAGGCAACAGCAACCCCGAAGGGGTGGCATTTATACACCAAAATTGATGGGTTGTGTAGATGGATGTTTATGTCACCCTTCCGGGGTTTGTATTAACAGCTCCGGAGGAGCGGAATGATAATAATATCTAGAAACAACATAATACGAACCCCGAAGGGGTGGCATCATTGCACCGAAACTGAATAAATGTGTGATTGGTTG
>CANMCY010000023.1 GCA_947496375.1 Flavobacteriales bacterium | reverse complement strand
AATTTGTGCACCCATATCAATCAGGTTATCAACGAAGAACAGGCGACTTTCAAACATCTTCTGATGGATAAGTACGGTGCCTCTGGCCTGAGTCGCAGTGACCAATGCTATCGAAATTAAATCCGGGGTAAAACCGGGCCATATTTGGTCTGAAATGGTGAGAATACTACCATCAATGAAGGTGTCAATTTCATAGTTCGTATTTTCAGGGATATAAATATCATCTCCCTTAATTTCCATCTGAATGCCCAGGCGCTGAAACATTCTGGGAATAATACCCAGCATATCAATACGGCAGTTTTTCAAGGTAATCTCGCTCTGTGTCAGTGCGGCCATGCCAATAAAACTGCCAATTTCAATCATGTCGGGCAGGCAACGATGTATACAACCCTTCAGTGACGTTACCCCGTCAATTATGAGCATATTTGAACCTACACCTGAAATTTTAGCTCCCATACTGTTCAGCATTCCGCATAGTTGCTGCAAATAGGGTTCGCAGGCGGCATTGTAGATGGTTGTGGTGCCTTCCGCCAGAACTGCCGCCATCACAATATTGGCAGTTCCGGTTACCGACGCTTCATCCAACAGCATATAGTTGCCTTTCAATTTTTCAGCATGTACCTGGTAAAAACTGTCTTGGGGTAAATACTCAAATTTAGCCCCCAGCTGAGCAAATCCTTCAAAATGCACATCCAGTCTGCGTCGGCCAATTTTATCGCCTCCGGGAGAAGGTATATAGCCCTTTCCAAATCGAGCCAGTAATGGGCCTACAATCATGATGCTGCCCCGCAATGCAGCCCCCTGCTTTTTAAATTCGGGAGTTTTTAGATATTCCAGATCAATATTATCGGCTTTGAAGCTGAACTTGCCGCGTTCTATTCTATGGGTTTTTACTCCGAGACTGCGAAGCAATTCAATCAGTTTTAATACATCCCTTATTTCAGGAATATTCTCAATGATTACCTCTTCTGCGGTAAGTAAAACAGCACACAAAACTTGCAGTGCTTCGTTCTTTGCACCTTGAGGTGTCAATTCCCCCTTGAGTTTATGCCCCCCTTCAATTTTAAATACTTCCATAATCAGTGCCTTCTGAATCCCCCGTTATTTCTGTTAAATCTGCCTTTCTTCTGCCCTCCGCGTTTGAAGAACTTACGCTGCTGGTTACTTCCTCCCTGATTAAACTGTGCAGGGCTATTATCCGGAGACACAACGATATCCTGACCTTCCGGAGATAATTTTCCTTTGGATAAAATTTTCAAATGTTCAGCAATTACATCATTACTGAGGTTTTCATTGTTCCAGCTTTTACAGCTGTTATACATGAACGATGCAATCAAATTCACCAAATCCTGTTTTAATTCACCATTTTCCATTTCACCTACTTTGTCCACCATATCCTGTAGGTTGCGTCCATAGAACCTAAACTTGATCTTGGAATCAAAATAGGGGATATGAGCCGGTTTTTTGGATTTGTCTTCTCGGGTGGGGACAGGGTATGGACATTCTACATCCAGCTCAAAATCGGCAATCTGAAATAAATGTCCCCATAGCTTTTCCCGGTAATTACTTTGTTGTTTGAGTTCCGGGTTTAGGGTAGCCATGATGTTGATGAGACTATTAGCCCATCGGGTTCTATTCTCTTTTTCAGATAAGGATTTAATGTGTTTTACGTACTCCTGAATCTGCCGACCATATTCGGATATAATCAGATGTTCACGTTGCGTGTTGTAATCGTCCTGAAGGGTTATCATTTGAAATTTAAAAACAAAAGGCCTCGGTATGAAGCCTTTTGAGAAGATGAATATTTACTTAATACCAATAGGGTTCAGTATTGAGATTTTTCAGTTGCATTGACCAGGATTTACCTTCAGAATCAACACCCTTGAAACCAATATTTTTTTCCTTCAGTTTGGTAATTCTCCAAAAGCGGGCATTTGCATGGAAACCGTTACCGTTTCCATTGGTAGGTTCGGTAGAATACGAACGTTCCTGACCAATGATGATGTTTTCGTGCTTTTTATCAAAACTCCAATAACCTCTGGCACCCAGTGCTTTTAGGGGTATAGGCATTTTTCTTCCGTAATCACCAATGTTTTTGGGATGCCACATAGAGGGGCCTGAATTATTGAGATTGTGGTTGGTTTCGTGAGATGTACCGTAATATTTTATACCATTGTTTGGATCTATGGTGTAGCGAACCCACTCAACAGAATAGGAACCTGTACGCGTCATTTCAAATATGATGCTGAAGGTGTCCTGACGGCTGTTTACCGAATCTGTTACATCTTTTCCATCATAGATAAACTGATCAACAATCCATTCATTGGCAATACGGTCCCTTTTTGAACGGAATGATATTCCTGGGCCATCTTCATATTTACAGCCAATAATAATTACTGCGGCCGCGATTACAGGAACAATTAAGCGTTTTACTTTTTGCATATTATTCAACAAAAATAAAGGAGGTCTCATAACTTATGCAAGTATGAAATCATGTTTTTTGTTAAATGTCTATGTTTTTAGTCATTTAACCCTACAGCCGCAATACTTGGGTGGTTTTAGCTGTTTACATCTCTGGTTTTAATACGTCCTGTTTTTCCAGCGTGTGCCAAAGGGAATTATGGAAAAAATTGCCGTCAAAATGGTATTAATTGTAATAAACATTTCATACATCAGGTAGTCATGCCAGCGGGGATGGGGTTCTTTAATCTGATTGTAAATACCCCTGATTTGCAGGGTTTGAATCAGCCATTTAATAAACCATAGTGTGCATCCGGTTGCAGGGTCAATAAAAAGTAGGACGGGTATTGAAAAATAAAATAGTCCAAAAACACCAAACAAAACCCACCAGTACCAGGGTAATTCTTTTCCACCGCTTAGCCAGCGCTTACGCTGATGCAATAAATCAGTTAAATCGCATACCGGAGCGGAGTAGGCGGTTACCTCTGCCTGCATAATATTATCCCATTTCCACCCTTTTTTACAGATTTCACTGTAAAGCTTGTAATCCTCCGTGATGGAGAATTTTATTCCTCTGTAGCCCCCCACTTCATGGTAGGCCTTTGAACGCACAATCATATTATTGCCAACAGCAGTTGCCGGCACTCCATTGTAGGAAATAATATTGAGCATCCCCATGAAATAAGCCCAGTCTATTTCTTGCATTGTACCCCACTTACTATGGCTTTTTACAACCGTGGTACCACTGCAAACCCCCATTTCATCTGTCATGCTGCGAACCATGAACTTGGCCCATTCCGGCTTCACTGTAATATCGGCATCGGTAATCAGGTAAAATTCACCGATAGCGTAAACTTCCAATTGGGCCATTACCCTGGCTTTTGCTTTGAGGCCTGAGTCGTCATCGGTTATCATCACCGACTTTATGTGAGGGTGGAGTGCTGAATATTCGGCCAAAATAACCCCGGTATGGTCCGTACTTTGGTCGTTGCCGCAAATAATATGCAGTCTGTCTTTTGGGTAATCCAGATTCAAGAGAGAGTTCAGGCACTGTCTGATATTGGCTTCTTCGTTTCTGGCAGCAATGAGGATGCTGATTTCAGGCCATATTGCAGGTTCCGGCTGATAATGGTGTTTATAGCGAAAAAGGGTTATCAATTGCCAAATCTGGATGGCAATGTAAACCATTCCTATGCCCAGTAATAAACAGAATGCAATCATCCCAGGTGTTTTAGCTCAAAACCATTTTGGGTGAGAAATTCCAGATAGCGCGGCAAGAGGAATTTTAAATTCTCAAATGCTTTTTCACTGTCATGAAAAACCACAATACTGCCATTCTTGGAATGTTTTATCATTTTCTTGAGGGAATACTCCCGGTTTAGTTTTGGATCGTAATCACAACTGAGCAAACTCCACATCACAATCTTAAAACCCATTTTACGCAATCTATTTGCCTGTGAAAAACGAATTCTGCCATAGGGTGGACGAAAAAGATTGCCAGGTAGCCACTCAGTGGCCTTGATAATGTTATCGATATATTGTTGCTTAGAATACTGCCAACCTTTCAGGTGATTATGGGTGTGGTTGCCGATTTCATGTCCCTGATCCTTGATTAATTGTATAATGTGTGGGTACTTTTGGGCGTTTTCTCCTACACAAAAAAAAGTGGCTTTTGCTTCATAAGATTCCAATGTCTTAAGTACCCAAGGCGTAATTTCCGGATGGGGACCATCATCAAACGTAAGAAATATCGTTTTGTGGTCCTTGCTGCCTCGCCATATCCAGTGAGGAAATAATTTAGGTAGCAGGGCCGGAATTTGGAAAATGTGCATTGGCAGGACAAAATGAAGTCTTTTTTAGAAATAATCCAAATGTACTTATGCTTAATTTTGCGGTATGGCTGAAAAGGTTACACTGGTTGGGGGCGGCTTGTCGGGCGGCTTACTGTCTGTTTTTCTTGCCCGCAGGGGTTACGAGGTTCACGTATTCGAACGCAGACCTGATATGCGTCAGGGGAATTACCTGGGTGGCAGAAGTATTAACCTCGCACTGTCTACTCGCGGTATCCGGGGGTTGGAGAAAGCCGGTATTGATAAGGATATACTGGACATTGCGATACCTATGACCGGCAGAATGATGCATGACCGTGAAGGCAATCTGGCATACCAGCCCTATGGCAAAGACGGACAAGCCATTTATTCAATCTCCCGTGGGGCACTTAATATTCGACTACTTCAGCTGGCGGATGCTTTCCCAAATATTCATATGTACTTTGATCACAAATGCACGTTTTGTGATCCTGAAACAGGCATTACCCGCTATACTGATGCAAACGGCAATGCGGTTGAAGATAAGGCCGATATTGTAATCGGTACCGATGGTGCATTTAGTGCTGTTCGCGATTCGTTCATGACAAGCCGGTTTAACTACTCACAAACCTATGAGGCCCACGGCTATAAAGAACTTGAGATTACACCCGGCGCAAACGGGGACTTCCGAATTCAAAAAAACTCACTTCATATTTGGCCCAGAAGCAGTTTTATGATGATTGCACTGCCTAATCCGGGTGGTAATTTCACATGCACGTTGTTTATGCCCTGGGAGGGAGAAAATAGTTTTGCTTCACTCAGTACCCCCGAATCAGTGTTGACTTTCTTTAAAAAAGAATTTGGCGATACCATTGATATGATGCCCGGACTGATTGATGATTTTTTTGGAAATCCTACAGGAAACCTGGCCACCATGAGATGCTATCCCTGGGTGAAACATAAGGCGGCTTTGCTGGGTGATTCTGCGCATGCCATTATTCCGTTTTATGGTCAGGGCATGAATTGCTGCTTCGAGGATTGTATTGTACTGGATGAATTGATCGCTGAGCATAACGGCAACTGGCCCACAGCACTTGATCATTACCAAAAGTCACGCAAACCCAATGCCGATGCGATTGCGAATCTCGCCATACAGAATTTTGTGGAAATGCGTGATCTGGTAGGTACAGCAGCATTCCGGCATCGAAAACACGTAGAGCACGATCTTACAGAATTATACCCTGATTTATTCAAAAGTCAATATGAACTGACTACTTTCCATACCACACCCTACCGATATGCTTTGGAAATGGGGGCTAAAAATGACCGCTTGCTGAATTATATTATCGATGGGAAGCTGGAAGAAAAGCTGGCAGACAGATCGTTCATGGAACCCCTTATTCAGCAGATGCTGACGGATTAATTGTTACTTTTTTGAACAGTAAGAATATTCCGTAAACAATGGCAAAATGCAATAGCCCTGCAAACTCTAATCCTATGATGTACCAGGGCCATTCACCCATAATAAACGGGTTGTCTGCAATGGGCCTTTCGCTAAGATACATATAATTCCCTCCGGTCAGATAATTGGCAATCTCTACGAAAGCCAGTACCGGCTGGGTAAACAGCCAGACCTTTAACCAGCTGTTTTTTCTGAGTTTCATTCCGTAAACAACCAACGAGAAAATAGCCATGGCAAAAATGCCGGCATGTGCAATGTAATACTCGGCGTATAAAAACGGAGAAAAACCATGGGTCAATTCCGGCGTAATGAGCGAATGAAAGGCCCCGGGTAGACCCCAGTATACCAGTAATTCAAATAAATTTTGCCCGGGTTTGAAATGTATGAGTCCTGCAATAATGACGCTGATAGAGCATAAATGCAATGGTAAGGCGCTATGTAATTGCCATTTTCCGGTGCTCAAAAGGTAGCCATGTTGTATGATAATGACCATCAAAATGGCAGCACCTATGGCTTTCCCTGTTCCGGTTTTTACCTGATCTGATTTGTCTTTGACCCAATAAATTGGCAGCATGATGAAAGCGAGTGAAAAAACAATTCCTGCCCACCACTCATGGCTACCCGGTGAAATGGCATAGTGCATGCCCGCAATAAATGTCTAAATGATGATTTAAACAACTTTGCAATCGAATTAATCTCGTTTTTGCTTCTGTTTTGCCCTTACCATCGAATCAACATAACGGGGATTGTAATCGGTGCGGTAACCGCCTTTGCGCAGAGATTTACGGCCTTTTAGTTTGTATTGGTAAATGACATAACCGGTGCCCAGAATGATGGCAATGAATGCTATCAGGGCAATAATCTTGTGCGATTTTTTTTGCATGGATTAAGATGCTAATACAATACCCGTTTGCGCCGAAATGTTTTGGAGGTCATTCCAAACGTTTTCCACCAGCGGTATTCCACGGTGGACTCTTTCCGTTTGACTGTTACGTTCTTTATCACCCGGAATCTGAACGGGATTATCGGATTGCAATGGTTTTGTTGCTTTAAATCGCTGAATCCATTGATCCATGTGTTTTTTGAATTCTTCCGCAGGCCTAAAACCGTCAATTCTCCAGGCACCTACAAAATGTCCTATGCCTTTACCCGGAAGGTTGTCCAATGGATCGAGAAAAGACACAAACGGTGGAACCCAAGGTCCGTAATTGGCACCACTGAGAACACCACTGAGGATATCCACGGCCGCGGCAAGGCCAAAACCTTTATAACTTCCATGGTCCATATCACTTCCCAGTGTTAGCAGCATGCCTCCATTTCTCAGTTCAGAGGGGCTGATGCTATCGGAACCGTCCTTTGTGGTCAGCCAGCCTGATGGGATGGAGTTTCCGGCGCGTTCTGCAATTTCCAATTTGCCATTGCTGGCTGCAGAGGTGGCCATATCCAGTACAAACGGTGGTTCATTCAAAGCAGGAACCGCTATGCATATAGGGTTGGTGCCCAGCATGCGTTCAGCGCCCAGCACCGGTGTAACCAGCGGACTTGCATTGGTTACTGCAAAACCAATCATGTCATGGGGTAGGGCTTTCATTGCATGGTATGCTGCAATGCCAAAATGATTGCTGTTCTGAATCGCAACCCAGCCGCTGCCAACATTTTTGGCTTTTTCAATCGCAATATCCATGGCTGCCGGTGCTGAAACTAATCCAATTCCCTCGTCTGCATCTAAGGTTGCAGTAGAGGGGGTTTCGTGAACTATTTTCATTAGTGGCTCTGGATTGATGCGTTTTCTCTCAATCAGTCTGAGGTAGCCGGATAAGCGTGCCACACCATGAGAATCGATACCGCGCAAATCAGCTGCCATGAGAACATCCGCAGAGAGCAGGGCATTTTCAACAGAAAATCCATGGTGAATGAAAACCTGCTCAACCCAGGATTGAAGTTTTTCGCGCTGAATTAATACGGTTGCCATAATCAGTTGATTTTACCCAGCCATTTTTCAAGAGATGGCGTAATTTTTTCTTTTTCAAATCCCAGTGACAGTGAAAATCTGCCGGCGGGAGCATAGGTAAAATTGAGTTCTTTCAGAATACCACCCCGGCAGACCATCAGTTTTGATAAAGCCGGGTATGATAATTTTTTTAACAAATCATCGGCATCGTTGTTAACTCGGAAACCATTGATGGCAATGAGTTCGTCATTAACATTTACCCCCGAAATCCATGCCGGCAAGCCGCTTTCCACATACTTTACAATCGTTTTACCATTTTCTGAAGCCGTAGTCATACCGCTTGACTGTCGCTTTTCGGTTTTTACATTGATGGTTAGTCCTGCGTCGCCCAAAATATTTTGGTAATCCGGAATGTCCAAAGAACGCACATGCTTATCAAAGAATGGTTTTAATTCCGTTTCTGCAACTTCAGTGGCGGCAGCTTCAAATTCTGTTGAGGTGAAACCACGTTTTTTATCAATGTAGTAGCGTGTCCAAAGCATTTTCATCAAATCATCCAGATTCTTCTTTCCGTTTGTGGCAGCGCTGATTTTTGCATCCAGGAGGGCTGCTACAACCAGTCCTTTTGCGTAATAGCTGATGCTGGTATTTTTGCTATTTTCATTTGGGCGATACTCTTTGATCCAAGCATCGTGGCTGCTTTGTGACAGGGTTTGTATTTTGCTGCCGGGCCTGTTTTCCAGATCGTTTATGTAACCCTCCAGAGTGGCAATAAACTGCATGGGTTTCACAAATCCCGCCCTGAGCATTGCCAGTTCATCATAATATGATGTAATTCCCTCTGCTACCCAAAGCTGTTCTGTATAGTTTTCAGCGTGGTAGTTGAAAGGCCCAAGTTCTATGGGGCGTATGCGTTTCACATTCCACAGGTGGAAGTATTCGTGTGCACACAGGCCCAGAAAAGATTTGTATTTACCTTCATCTTTCCAGTTCAGACGGTTCATAACCACCACCGTGCTGTTCAGGTGTTCCAGGCCGCCTCCACCCGCTTCCACATTCTGAACGATAAACAGGTATTGTTTGCAGGGATGCACCCCTACGATATCGGTCATGGTTTCGCAAACGGTTTTTAGATCTTTTAAAAAACGGGTTTTGTCGGCATTGTTAATGCCCACCATCGCCACTTTGTGCGGAACACCGCGCACTTCGAAATCCCATTCTTCATGATTGCCAAGCTGCAGGGGCGAATCTGCAAGTTCGTCATAATGCTGGAATACAAAGTAACCTTCTGTGTTTTTGGGCAAGGCAGTGCTGATTTTGGTGTAGTTGCCGGGCAGGTTGATTCCAATTGTTCCCGCCACATTCTCCATTCCCTGCGCCATCATGCAAATACTGCTGGGATTAATAAGCGCCTGTTCTGCATCCACAAAAGAAGTGCGTACGCTGAATTCGTAAGCATATACCCAATAGGTAACGATAATCTTTTCCGCTTTACCTTTGGATATGCTCCAGTTGTTTTTGTTGGTTTTGATAACAGGCAGTTGCTTGCCTGAAGCTGTGGCTTCAAAACGCTCCACACTCTTGCTGAATTCCCTAACCAAATAGCTGCCCGGGGTCCATACCGGCATGCTAACCGTCACTTCCTTTTTGTTTGCACATGATATTTCCATTTCTACTTTCACATAGTGGGTATGGGGCTCAGGGATGCTGAGGGTGTAATGAATGGGGCTGATTTGCTTTGCGTGGCTCATGTGTATGAATAATGCTATTAAAATACTCGCGTATATTCGCATACCACAAATTACGGGTATTTTTAAGGGTTCTTTATCGACAATTTGTATACCGCTTAACCATGAAATGGATATTCGCTTCAGTTTTGGTGGCAATGTCTATGCTGTTGCAGCAATTTCAGTGCAACCGATGTGATTATGAATGTGCCGAATCTGGCAGCTTTAAAATTGTGGATAGCAAAACAGGAGCCGATTTGTTTTTCGGTCCCTTGGCAAAATATGAGGCAGATAGTGTTTGGATAACCGGAGAAACATTGGGTGGCAATACATGGAGCCGTGCCTGGCTCATGTACTATGATTCTATGTTTACTACATATCCTTATTACAAAAATGGAAAAAGCTATCCGTCAGATACATTCTATCTCTTAAACAAATCAGATATTGATACCATAAAACTTATTTTCAATCCAGAAGCAAAAGATTGTTGTAAACCATATTTCAAAATAAAATCCATGATTTATAATGGCGTTTCAGGCACGAAAAAAGATGGATACTGGATTTTAACTAAGTACTAATTCTCGATAAACCAATGGCAGTGCTTATGTTTGCATTATGCAAGCAAGGTTTATCCTGTCTCTGCTACTTTGTGCATGTTTTCAGGCAAATGCCCAGTATATTGTCTATGAACCGGGTTGCTGGCAGGAATTGCAATTGATTATTACGCAGGATGGCGGAAATAGTCTGCGTTTTAATCCGAGGGTGTGGCAAGGTAATTCCGATAGTATTGCTCAAGGCAGGGGGGTGTCTTTTAAAAACTATTTTGTTACGGACAATCCGGAATCTTCACCGCGATTTGTTGGATTGAAGAAAATACAAACCGTTGGCAGAAACCGGTTATTTCATCGCAAAGGGATGTTTTATAGCTGGCAGGATGTGAACATAAAAGGGAATTCCACTTTCATTGTTAATCCTGTGTTGAATTTACAGGCAGGGAGTGGCTTTGAAAGCACTTTTAATCAAAATGGAAGAGGGGTAGAGGTTCGGGGCAACATTCAGCGGAAAGTGGCTTTTTATTCCCGCGTTACTGAAAACCAGTCGTATTTCCCGCAATTTGTAAATCGTTACCGCGATTCGCTGGGGGTGATTCCCGGACTGGGCTGGTGGAAAGGTGCCGGACAAAATGGCGGTGTAGCAGCTGCTCAGTCAGACTATCTGCAGTCGGTTGGCTACATTTCTGCCGCATTGCTGAATGATGTAACGGCCAAAAATCACATTGTAATGAGTGCCGGGCACGACCGCTTTTTTGTCGGCCAGGGCATTCGCAGTTTGATTTTAAGCAACCATGCTGGTCCCTATGGTTTTATTCGCTTAAATACATCCCTGGGGCCCTTTAAATACCAAAATTTATACGGTCAGTTGAATGGTTTTACACCGCTTTCAGGAAACACGCTGTTGCCAAAAAAATATGTTGCCATGCATAGGGGCAGCTTAACATTTGCCAATCCCTTTCAAAAGCTGGAACTTGGCTTTTCTGAAATGATTATCCATAATCGTCCGCAAGGAGGTTTTGATCTCGATTACCTGAACCCCATCATTTTTTATCGTTCGGCAGAAGCCAATGCCGGCAGTGCCGATAATGCCCTGATGGCATTTGATTTTACCTATAGTTTGCCTTATCGATGGAGATTTTACGGTCAGGGCTTGCTGGATGAGTTTAAGCTGAACAAATTGAAACAGGGTGGCTGGTGGGGCAATAAATTCGGCTGGCAGCTGGGTCTCATGCGTATTCTAAGAACAACCAAAGGCAATGGTCTGCTTCAGGCTGAATACAACACGGTCAGGCCTTATACCTATTCACACTCCGATGTGTTGAACAGCTACACCCATTATAATCAGCCATTGGCGCATCCCTTGGGCAGTAATTTTAGGGAATGGAGTTTTAAAGGTTTCTTTCAGCCCAAAATATTGCCAAACCTGCGCATTCACGCGCTGGCTATGATGGCCAAACAAGGAAACGATCCCTGGCTGAATGGAACCAATTTTGGCAGCAATCCCCGCCGCGACAATGATATGAGGGTAGGAGACGACGGGATTACCATGTTGCAGGGAGAATTATCAAACATTCGTTCCTTTAAGGTAGATATTACCTACATGCTCTACCACAATGTAAACATAGATTTAAGCTGGCTGTACCGAAACCAAACCGGCTGGCATCCGTCGTCAGGAAACTGGTTTAATCTGGGTCTTCGCTGGAATTTTGAGCCGGTGCAGCATTTGTATTGACTGGCATCTCCAGCGCAAAGTATTTTTTGTCTACGGCCAATCCTTCTAAATGCTCTTTCACCCTGTCAGCATGCGTATCGGTAATGATAATTTGCCCGAAATAATCTCTTGCAACAAGTTCCATGAGCTTTCCGGCCCGATTGCCATCAATTTTTTCGAAAATATCGTCCAGCAGCAAAATGGGTTTCTTCCCTGTTTTTTCAAGGAAATACTTATACTGAGCCAGTTTTAAGGCAATGACGTAGCTTTTGATTTGACCCTGAGAACCATATTTTTTGAGCGGAAAATCGCTCAGTAAAAATTCAAGATCATCCTTATGAATGCCACTGCCTGTGCGCTGTAGCACCCTGTCTTTTTCCCTGCTGAGAAATAAGATATCTAGTAGGGGCTTTTCGTGCAATTCACTCACATACAGCAGGGTAGGGTGTTCTGCGTCTCCACTTAAAAACCGGTATAATTCTTGAAAATATGAAGTAAATTCAGCAATAAAGTCCCTTCTTTTTTCAAAAATAATCTGGCCGGCCTTAGCCATTCTATCATCAAAAGTTTCCAGCAATATGGGATCTACCGGGCGACCTTCAGCTTGTTTTAAAAAAGCATTTCGCTGATCTAGCAGCTTTTTATACAAACTTAGTTGCTCCAGATAAGACCTGTCGGTCTGGCTGATGGTGAAGTCCAGAAACCGGCGGCGCTCCTCGCTGCCTTCAAGCACCAGCGAAATATCATAGGGCGTAATAAATACCGTTTGTATGATGCCTATATGGTCTATCAGCCGACTATATACCTTGCCGTTTTTCTTAAGCGTTTTTTTGCTTTTGCCAAAGTTTACCAGAATCTCCGTGGTAGTATCATTTTCAAAAAAACCGTGTATGCTAAAAAACTCCTGTCCATGTTTAATCAGTTGCTGATCTATTCCATTAAAAAAACTCTTGGTATTGGCCAGGTAGTAAACCGCGTCCAGAATATTGGTTTTTCCGCTGCCATTGGGACCTGTAATGCAATTGATGCCATTGCAAAACTGCAGGTGCTGTTCGTTGTGGTTCTTAAAATAAAACAGTTGCAGCCTGCCGATGTGCATACCGCAAAGTTAGTTTTTTTGAGTGGTTATTGCATTTCAGAATCCTTTCATTTTAAGTAGCTGCAACAAATCATCTGTGTTAATGATGATGGATAAACCGATAACGATTAGTTTTGTATATCCATCCGCCGGAAATTCATACCGATTTACTGATTGTTGGGGGCGGGGCCGCAGGTTATTTCGCAGCTATACATGCCAAAACTGCCAAACCGGCCAAAAAAGTACTCATAATTGAAAAATCGAATAAGCTGCTGGCGAAGGTTGCTATCAGTGGGGGGGGACGGTGCAATGTTACTCACAACGAACCCGATCTGGCATCCATTTTAGAATATTACCCACGGGGCCGCGGATTGCTGAAATGGGCGCTGCGAAAATGGGGCGTCACTAATACCATACGTTGGTTTGAACGTCATGGTGTTCAGCTGAAAACTGAAGAAGACGGCCGTATGTTTCCCATATCCGACGATTCTGCAACCGTAGTGGATTGTTTATTACATGAGGCGGAACGACTTGGTGTGGAATGCATAACATCAACAGGGCTAAAATCGTTTGAGCCCCTGTCTCCCAAAGGATTCCGGGTTGTAACCGATAAAGGGATTAATATCGTTGCCAAGTCTTTGATATTGGCCTGTGGCGGATTTCCTAAACTTAGTCAGTTTGATTTTATTATCCGCCACGGCATAGAAATTATCGAACCCGTACCGTCGCTTTTTACCTTCAATATTCCTGATAAGGAATTGCATTCGCTCATGGGAATCAGCGTGCAGGGTTGTAAAGTGCGTGTGGTTGGGATGGATTCAGGTCCTGAAAAGGGCTGGTTTTCCGGCCCCGTACTTATTACTCACTGGGGTTTGAGTGGTCCGGCAGTGTTGAAGGCATCGGCGTTTTTAGCCCGTGAATTGTATGCTGAAAATTATGATGTAAATATGCTGGTTGACTGGACCGGAATGGGAGAGGAGAAGGCACGAAGTTTATGGGATGCCGATTTGCTGATGAATGCTGCAAAAAAAGTGGGGAATACCAATCCTTTTCATTTGCCGGCCCGCCTTTGGGATTTGCTTCTGAATCGCGCCGGTGTTAATGCAGAGACTGTGGTAAGGGACTTGTCTAAACAGGATAAAAATCGCTTGCTTGAAAACTGTATCCGCAGTCCATTTTCAGTGAAAGGTAAAACCACTTTCAAAGAAGAATTTGTAACAGCAGGAGGGGTATCAATTACAGAAATAGACAAGGATACCATGGAGTGTAAGAAAATACCGGGTCTGTTTTTTGCCGGCGAAATCATTGACCTGGACGGTGTTACCGGTGGGTTTAATTTTCAGGCGGCCTGGTGTACCGGATACCTTGCAGGCGTTCGGGCCATCGAAAAATCCTGAGTCCTTTTATTTTTCTAACGTACTTTTTTCTTCTGCCTCTTTAAGAAGCTGTGCTGCTTTATCACTTGCCTCTCGCTCTATTTTATCGGCATTTCTATCCGCTTCTCCCTGCATCTGAGTGGCCCTTTTCGTAGTTTCTTCTTCTGTTTGCCTGGCCCTCAGATTAAATTCCCCCCTGGTTGCCTCAGCTTTCTTTCGGCCCTCATCTCTAACCTTGTCGGCCGCCTTTTTGGCAACGGCTTTTTGTAAGGGATCGGTGGCTTTGGCTTCGATTGCTGCAGCTTGTTTCTGTGCCTCAGTATTAATCCTTTCAGCTGCTTTTTCACCTTCCTGACGAATTAGATTGGCCTTTTGTTGGCCTTCACCGGTTAATTGTGCCGCCCGCTTTCTTCCTTCCTCTCGAATCTGTGACGCTCTTTTGGCTGCTTCGTTTTTCAATAATTCGCCCTTTTCACGAGCCAGTTTCAGGGCTTCAGCCCGTTTTTTCTCCAATGCCACTGTAGCTGCGTCTTTAAGGTTTTCTTTTACCGACCGGGCAAAACCTTTAAGAGAAACTGAAACTAAGGGTTTGGTAATGGTACCGGAAATGCGAATATCAACCGGAATTTCTTCCTGTGTTTTCGCATTAAGGCCAGTCTTTTGGTTCCATTCCCTTAGGAGTGCATTCCCTGTCCCAATGTTTTTTGCAGGTACTTTTAACCAGCCGCCATAGGAAATGGTCTGGTCAAGATTTGTATGTCCAGACAATCTCATCACACCGCCACTCGGCAAGGATAAGTTCAGACTGTCTAATAGCTCAAAAGCTCCGTCATGTATACGGAAATTGATTTTCTGGGGTTTAATATTTAATCTATCCAGAGAACTGGTGTTTAGTTGTTTGCCAAGCTGTTTTAAAAACTCGGTTCCTTGTATGCCGGACTGACTCAGGGATAATTTTCCGGTTAGGTTCAAATCCTTATAATCGGGTTGCATTTTGCTGTCCAGCGAACTCTTTAATTCAATTCCTGCGTCAAATAAACCTTCCAACTTGCTGAAAATAGGGGCATATTTCTGAATCATTGGGAAGTTCGCTGCCGTGGTAGATGGAGTGAATCCGGTGGCAGTAGTATTTATTTCAGTTATTGGATGTTTGGTGTCTCGGCTGTCATAGTTTCCGTTCAGCACAACGTGTCCACCCAACATGTCCGCTTGCAGTTTGTTGAGGTTGAGGATACCGTCTTTAGCCGCCACATTTCCTGAAATACCGGTTAGCGTGTATTTTTCATAAATGAGTTTATCAATGCTGGTATTCAGCGTTAAATCAAGGTTTTTGGGTATTTCTATAATGGGAAGTTCTGTGCTTCCTCCCTGGCTTGCGGGTGTTTCTGAGGCAGACATCAGACTGTTTATATTGATGAATTTACTCGTGAATGAGAGGGTTCCCTGCAGGGCTTCATCATTGAACAAATAACCCGGTAATTGATTAAGTATACCGCTTACATTGAAATCATTGCCATTTACGTTTCCAATACAAGTGGGCATGGAAATTTTCTGTGGGGTAAATTGCAGGGCAAAATCGCTGAGCTGAGCAGATTCCTTGGCATTTTTCCAAACAAGATTTTTAATTTCCAGCTTCCCGCCCGCCTGTAAATTTTGAACTTGTGTTTTGCTCAACTGACTGTAATAACCTTTCATAGATAAATCGGCATTCACCATGCCGGCTATGTCAGTCCCTTTTTCCAATGGAAGCAGATTTTTAATTTTTGACAGTTCTATACTGCCTTTGGCTTCCGCATCGATGTAGGGATTGCTTTCAGGTGTTTTCAGAAGGCACTTTACTGATATGGGTGCCCCGGCCAAATTCATCTGTAGTCTTTTGAGGTTTATTATACTGTTGTCTGGCACACCATCCGGATTGGAGAATACAAAATCTATATGAATATTTTGGGCAGACTGTGATAATTGAGGATAGTGGAAGGCCCCATTAATCACCTGCAATCCAATTTCGGTTTTGGGCATCTTGGCATCGGTCATTGTGCCTTTGAGTGAACCTTGCAACGCCAATGCTCCGCTTACTTCTGCTTTTTCAAAGTCTTTGCTATACATGCCTGGTACGATACTCAGGAAGCTTTTGAATGTATTTTGAAGCGCTTTAAAAGAAATATCCATTTCTATGTCTTCTTCGTTCAAATCCACAAAGCCATTGCTTTGAATATCCAGTTCATTCAATCGCGCTTTGGCCTCTTTGAAGCTGAATTTCATTTGCTTCATATTCATACCGAGTTCTGCATCAATATTGGATTTTATTCCTTGTAACCAGTCCATTCCACCGTATGTAAGTGTTAATGCATCTGTTTCAGTATGGGTTTTTAGCGTGAACTCGTCCTGGGTAAAATCGCCTGAACTCTCATGATTCATACCTGTTATCAGCGTTCTGAAACCGATACTTCTATCATTGTAGTCCACGGTTGCATCTTCTATTTCCAGCAATTGAAGGTCGAGTTTGAAGCCTTTTCCGGAAGTATCTGTAGCCACTTTTGCCGTAGTATCTGATTTTACAATATCCCAGTTGGCGGTTCCGCTTTCAAGGGTCTGCAAAAAAATACGCGGACGTCTCAATCCTATTTTTTGCAACGCTACAGGTCCTTCACCTATGGCGCTCATTAAATCAACGGTTAATGATAGTTTGGGTATGTATGCCAAGGTATCTCCCTCAAAGCTGTCTTTGCCAATGATACATATATTGTTTATGCCAACAGATAAATCGGGGAAATTGCGAATCAGACCCAAACTGATGTCTTCATCAAAAGCAACTTGCGCATTTACCTGCTCATTGATGACTTTCTTGATGGCTTTCAATGCAGGGCCTTTGAGAAAAAAGGGGATAATCAGCAATAATATGAATATAACCCCAATGGAAATGCCTGTATATTTAATAAACTTCTTTTGCATTTTTAGTGTAACGAAATTACTGCAAAAATAGTGCGGAATGTAAGGCATGTATAGATGAACTGATGTAGATTTGCGACAGGATGGAACAATATTGGTGGGAACAGGCAATGGTCATCATTTCGGTGCCCGTTTATACGGTTACCATTCTGGCCGAAATTTTGGCAAGCGTTTATCTCAAAAGGGAGCTCTACACAACCAAAGATACCCTCAACAATTTTTTAATGACCAGTTTGAATATCCTGCTGGATACTGCAATGCGGGGTGCGTTTCTGCTATTGATGAGCTGGTCTTTTCCCAACCGATTCATCAGCTGGAATGAGCATGGTGTCCTGTATTGGGTAGCCGCTATTGTACTCACAGACCTTGTGTACTGGTTCGTGCACTGGATGAGCCACATGGTTCGATTTTTCTGGGCAGTCCATACGGTTCACCACAGCAGCGAGAAATACAATATCACAGTGGGTTTTCGCAGTTCTGTTTTTGAGCCGCTATATCGGTTTTTATTCTTCATACCGCTGGGGTTTATTGGGTTTGAAGCTGCCGACATAGTGTTGGCATTTTCCATTCAGCAGCTCTATGGATCTATCATTCATACAGAACTCATCCAACGCATACCGGTATGGGACTGGATTTTTGTGAGTCCCAGCCATCATGCGGTGCATCACGCCAGTAATCCACGTTACCTCGATAAAAACATGGGTATGATACTGATTGTATGGGATAAGATTTTTGGCACGTTTGAGCCGGAAGATGAGAAGTATGATAAAATCAAATATGGTTTAACCACCAACTTAAATACCTATAATCCCGGCAATATTCTTTTTAATGAGTGGAGACAAATGTGGCATGATGTAAAATCCGCACCCGGCATTCGCGAAAAGTTTATGTATGTTTTTGGTCCGCCCGGTTGGAGTCATGATGGAAGCCGTAAAACAAGCCAACAGCTCAGATTTGAGGAAGAACAACGTTAATTCAGCCGGCAAGCGGCTGTTTTACGTGGGTTGTTGTCATTAATAATAAAACAACAGTTTAGTGGGTAGCGTCTACCGTGCCGGTTACCACACCTCGCTTGCGCAATTCTCTCTCGATTTTCAAAGCAAAGAAGGCCAGATAGGCAAAACACAGCACGCCTATCCAGTATGAATGTTGAATACCTAACAGTTTGTCGTCGGCCAGTGCGCCCTGTGCCAATGGAATAATTCCTCCACCCATAATCATCATGATAAGCAAACTTGATGCGGTATTGGTTTTGTTACCCAAACCTGCAATGCTAAGTGTGAATATACATGGCCAAAGTGTACTGCAAAACAAACCCACCGAAATAAAAGCAAACACGCTGATGATTCCATGGGTAAGAATGCCGGTAATGAGAGCAGCCATCCCAAGTAGGGAATAGATGAATAGCTGTCTGGCAGGGTTACCGTCGCTGATGGTATCAGCCGTAGCCAGCAGTATTACAATAAACAGGTACGGGTAAAATTGGGAAATATCGTAGCCGGCAATAAAGTTTACCAAGGCAAAAATGCTGAATGCGGCAAAAGGCAACAAAATGCTAAGTTTTTGCTTAGCACCTTCTTTTAAACTGAATGCACCTGCCGCACTGGTCCAGCGACCTATCATAAGGCTGGCCCAGAAAAGTGAAACAAATGGGGCAATATCCTGCTCTCGTGTTCCCAGTTTTTGTTTCATAAATTCAGGTAAATTGCTGGCGGTAGAAACCTCCACACCTACATAAACGAATATTGCAATCATGCCCAGCAGCACTTGTGGCATTGTGATGATGTCCGCTATAGAGGTGGTGGATTTTTCTTCTTCAATGTTGGCTTTATCCGGAATATTCGAAAATTTAAAAATAGCAGCAACCAGCAGAAATGCAGCACCCAAAACGAGATAGGGAATTTGAACGGCTTCCAGATTTAGCTCGGTTTCACCCGAATTTACTTTCCCAAATATGGCAAAAGCAACAATTACCGGCCCAATGGTTGTGCCTATATTGTTGATACCACCGGCCAGACTTAAACGCATGTTACCCTCCTTGGGATTGCCCAGATTGATGGCCAGTGGATTGGCTGCTATCTGTTGAAGTGAAAATCCCAATCCTACAATAAACAGACCCGATATGAGTAGATTGAATGATGCAGAATTGGCGGCCGGAATAAACAGAAGGGTTCCTACGGCAGATAAGCATAAGCCCAGCGCCAGTCCATTACGGTATCCTATGGTATGGAGGATATCTTCCTTCCGTATAGAGGAGATGATAAAATAACCCAGGGAACCTACTGTATAGGCAATATAGAAAGCAAATGAGATCAGCTGAGACTGCAGCTGTGTAAGATTTAACGCTTTTTTGAAAACCGGTATTAAAATATCATTGCTGGCTGCAACAAAGCCCCAGAAGAAGAAAACCGAGATTAACGTTAAAAAAGCACCTGTATTGTTTTTCTGCATAACATTTTTTCAAATGTATCAGCGTCTTTCCAGTTTTTCCAAGCGTTCTTCCAGATTTTTTATTCTTGTTTCCTGTTCCCTGATAATACTGAGCAAATAAACAGGCAGTCTGTCGTAGTGTACTGAGTAGGGAACCATTTTGTTGTAGTTCAGAATCTCTCTACCATTAGCATCAGTTTCGGCTATACCTGTGTTGCCTTTCCATTTCCTCTCGGGACCAAAAACAACAAGTTCGGGTATGAATTCTGCTACTTCCTCTGCAATCAATCCTATTTCATGATCCCCACCCAAAGCTGGTTTCAGATTGTATGATACCGGCCTGAGTGACAATAATTTCTCTTTAGAAAATTGAAGATTCTTAACATTTTCCTTCACATGTATGGTGGAGGAGGTGGGTCTTAATTCACCGCCGGATGTACGTACAACCGTAGTTCCGGTTCCGGTAGTGCTTGAGTTCATGATAAAACGCGCATTGGTTTCTATCACTCCATTGGCCATAATACCACCCGTGGCGGGCGCTGATGTTGTGCCTACCCTCAGTCCTCCTGTCATGTATCCATCGCCATCAACTTGCAGGTCATAACTGGTGGTGGATGTGCTGCCTATGCGAACCCTTCCTGCAAAGTTGGAAGTAGTGGTGGAACCGTTTACCAGAAGGCCCGATGTACCAACAGATAAGTCGAAGGAGGAAGATGGTGAGGTGGTTCCGATACCAACATTTTTTGTGCTATTAATCCAAATGGCATCGGTACATTCCCAGCTTCCGCTACCGGTGCCACGCACTGTGTAATTGGTATTAAACGATGTTCCGCAGCTGATACTGCTGCCGCTTCCGCCGGTACCCGGTGCCCAGCTGCTGCCATTCCATTTCAATACATCATTGGTGGATGGGGCAGTAGAAGATACGCTTCTGCCCTGAAGCAGATTGGCGTTCCACATGGCTGTATTGTTCAATGCGTCCAGTGTATCACCATTTTTGGATAATCCTGTGCCGGCGAAAACGCTCATACCGGTTAGTGCTGCAGGTGCCCAGATTGAGCCGTTGTATTGCAAAACATCGTTGGCTGCGGGCTTGGCAGACGAAACGGAATTGTCTTGTAAATAGGCCGCATTCCACATGGCGAAATTGGCTCTTGCCGACAGAGTGTCACCATTTTTTAACAGGCCAAAACCGGCCACTGTAGGATTGCTGCCGCCACCTCCGCCTGTAATTGCCGATGGAGCCCACGCAGTCCCAGTCCAACGGTATACATCATCCTTGGCAGGAGTAGCTGTTGAAATACTTCTCCCCATTATATCACCCGCACTCCATATAGCTTGTTTGTTTAATGCACTTAGAGTATCCCCACTTTTTTTAAGGCCGTTTCCTGCTATCACATTCAATGTTCCTCCTCCGCCACCTGCGCTGATTTTGGCAGGTATCCATTCCGTTCCATTCCACTGCAAAACATCGTCTTTGGCAGGTGAAATTCCTGAAACAGCTTTACCTTTGATTTTACCGGCATTCCAAATATCATTTTCTGAATTTGCATGCAGGGTGTCGCCGCTCTTTCTCATTCCCTGACCCGCTATAATAGCTGTTGTTACAGCATTGCCTGATTTTGCGGCATATAGTGCGTATGGCACAGACAATAGCTGCGTTGTCCCTTTGATAGTGTAGTTGTTGCCCCCGGTAGCATCAGAATTACTTTCCAGGAAATAGGGTCCTTTGCTCCAGTCTATACTGTTTATATTACCACTCACAACATTACCGGCTCCTATTTGGGCTGTGATTAATCCATTGGCGTTGCTGTTGACTTTTTGCGTTTCGCTGTAAACTACAGTTCCGGTAGAACTACCTTGTCGGATAACTAATTCCATTCCAATGCCTGAATTGATGACAAGTGTGCCGCTGCCATCCCGGATAACCGCTTGGTATGAAAACAAATTGGGGGCCTGCGCATTAGATATACCCATGTACCCAAGAATGCACAGGAAAGCCAGTATTGATTGTTTTTTCATGTTGCTAAAAAAAACAAATATATGTTTTTTTGGCAAAAGATAATAGATGTGTGAATTAGCTAATTAGCTCTTTACGTAGAAATCTACCCGTATGACTGAATTTTACTTTAATAATTTCTTCCGGTGTGCCGGTAGCCAAAATGGTTCCACCGCCGGTGCCTCCTTCCGGGCCCAGATCGATTACATGGTCTGCCACTTTTATTACGTCCATGTTGTGTTCTATGACCAGTACCGTATTGCCTTTATCGGTCAGTTCCTGCAATACAGACAGTAACTGTCTGATGTCATCAAAATGAAGTCCGGTTGTGGGTTCGTCTAATATGTAAACCGTTTTTCCGGTGTCTTTTTTGCTTAATTCAGTGGCCAGTTTTACCCGTTGTGCCTCACCACCGCTTAGGGTTGTGCTGCTTTGTCCTAAAGTTATATAGCCAAGACCTACATCCACCATGGTTTTTATTTTTCGGTGAATGAGTGGTAAATGCTCAAAAAAAACAACGGCCTGTGCAATCGACATTTCCAGCACATCGTATATACTTTTGCCCCTATACCTTACTTCCAGCGTTTCACGATTGTATCGCTTTCCCTGGCAAACATCGCATTTCACCTCCACATTGGGCAAAAAGTTCATTTCAATGACTTTTTTCCCGCCACCGCCGCAGCCCTCACAACGGCCTCCTTTAACGTTGAAGCTGAACCTGCCGGGTTTGTAGCCACGTATTCTTGCTTCTGGCAGTTCGGCAAATAAATTTCTGATTTCGGTGAATACCCCAACATAGGTCGCAGGATTGCTTCGTGGGGTCCTGCCAATCGGACTTTGGTCTATGCGGATAACCTTATCAATGTGCTCCAGCCCTTTGATAGAGGCGTGTTCCAAAGGTCTGTAGTGGGTACTGTAAACATGATTGTGTAAAATAGGGAAGAGGGTTTCATTGATTAATGATGATTTACCACTGCCACTTACACCACTGATACAAACCAGCAGCCCCAGCGGAATTTCCACATCCACGTTTTTTAAATTGTGCCCTTTGCAACCTTTCAAAACCAGTTTTTCTTTACCCGGTTTTCTTCTTTTTGAAGGAACAGCAATGCTTATTCGGTCAGCAAGGTATGAGGCAGTTACACTATCAGATTTTACAAACTCTTCAGGGACTGCAGATGCTACTATTTCTCCGCCATGGGCTCCGGCTCCGGGACCAATCTCCACGAGCCAGTCGCTTGCCAGCATCATGTCTTTGTCGTGTTCCACCACCAGCACTGTGTTGCCCAGATCGCGCAGCTCTTTCAGACTGTCAATAAGTTTTTCATTATCACGTTGATGAAGTCCTATGCTGGGTTCATCCAGTATATATAGCACATTCACCAGTTTGCTGCCTATCTGGGTGGCAAGACGTATACGCTGGGCTTCACCTCCACTCAGGGTTCTGGCCGGACTGTTCAAGCTCAGATATTCCAGACCGACAGCATTGAGAAAACCAACCCTGGCACCAATTTCTTTCAATAGCTCTGCCGCGATAATCTTTTGGCGATCTGAAATACTGGCATCAATGTTTTTAATCCAAAGGGCCAGGTCACCGAGATTCATGGAAGCTACTTCTGAAATGTTTTTTTCGCCAAAACGGAAAAACAGCGATTGTTTTTTTAATCGACTGCCGCCACAATCAGGGCAGGACTGGGTATGCATAAATTCCTCTGCCCACTGCCTTAGTTTATCATCATCGCTCTCGAAAAAATTCTCATTTATGTAGTGCACTACCCCTTTCCACTGGCTTTGGTATTTGTGTTTCTTACCGTCATTGCCTGTGTATTCCAAGGTGATTTTGTCTTTTAGTCCATATAAAACAGCATCTACCTGCTCTTGGGAAAGCTTTTCGATGGTATCCGCCAGACTGAAGTTGAGGTGTTTGGCAACTGCCCTCAGTTGGGTAAATGTCCAGTTATCCCTTAGCTCACCCACAGGAATAATAGCTCCTTTGTTTATGCTTTTGGTTCTGTCGGGGATGATGTAATCAATATTTACTTCTGCTACTTCTCCCAGACCTTCGCAATGTTCGCATGCTCCATAAGGACTGTTAAAAGAAAAGCTATTGGGCTGAGGTTCCTCATAACTGATACCGGAAACAGGATCCATTAAAAACCTGGAATAGGGATGAACAGTGTTATCGGTGAGAATCATCAGATAGCCATGCCCCATTTTCAGTGCTGTACCTACACTGTCATTCAATCGTTGTGTATCAAGTCCATTTACCTGTATCCTGTCCACTACCGCCTCTATATCATGGATTTTATAGCGGTCCACCTGCATGCCGGGTTTGATGTCCAGAATTTCACCGTCAACCCTCACTTTATTGTACCCTCGCTTTAGTGTTTGTTCAAAAAGCTCCCGATAGTGGCCTTTTCTGCCTTTCACAAGGGGGGCAAGCATGGTTACTTTTTCGCCATTAAAGCGCTCAATGATGGATGCGATAATCTGGGCTTCCGTAAACCGAACCATTTTCTCTCCTGAAACATAGCTGAAGGCCTCACCGGCACGGGCAAACAGCAGGCGCAGAAAATCATAAACTTCAGTAACAGTTCCCACCGTGCTTCGGGGATTGCGCGAAACGGTTTTTTGTTCTATGCTGATTACAGGGCTAAGACCGGTGATTTTGTCTACATCCGGCCGCTTCATATCACCAATAAATTGGCGGGCATACGCGCTGAAACTTTCCAGATAACGGCGCTGCCCCTCCGCAAATAGGGTGTCAAAGGCAAGCGAGCTTTTGCCTGAACCGGATAATCCTGTGAAAACAACCAATTTGTTTCTGGGTATAACCAGATCCAGGTTTTTCAGGTTGTGTTCCCTGGCACCAATGACGGTGATTTCACCTTTGTCTATATAATTGATTTCCGGCTCCAAAACAGGGGTGCAAAGGTACTGAAAAAGCGGTGCTAATTGAAGATTTGGACAATAATAAAGTAGTGTATACGCAATCTGAATTACCAGCCACCATCAGAGCCACCGCCGTCAAATCCTCCGCCACCGCCCATGCCGCCCCAACTGCTTCCTGAGCTTCCTCCGCTCCCAAAACCGCCTCCAAATCCGCCACCCCAGAAATAGGGGCCCATTCCGCCGTAACCGCGACTTCTGCCTCTGCGTCCAAAAGAGGATGCAATAAAAATGATCAATAAAACGATGAATAGGATTATAAAGCCGGGGGCGTCACTCTGTTTTGTTTTTCCATCAGCTTTGAATTCACCGGCAAGGGCCTGCATTACAGCCCGGCTTCCTCCGTCAAACGCTTCGAAGTATTTGCCCTGTTTGAGCAATGGCTGCATAATGTTTCTCCGGATTTGCCCGGATTCGCCATCAGTGAGTGCGCCCTGTGTGGCATTGGCAGTGCGGATACTTAATTTGCGTTCTTCAAGGGCCAGGTATATCACCACACCGTTGTTTTTATCCTTTTGGCCTACACCCCACAGGCGGGCAAAATCCATACTTCGGTCAAACTGGTCGCGTCCGTTAAGGGTCTTTTCTGTCACAACCACAATTTGCGTGCTGCTGCTGTCTTCGTATGCCCTTAAAGTTTTTTCAAGCTGCTGAACTTCATCTGCCGACAACAGCCCGGCAAAGTCATTCACCAGACCGCGATAATCCGGTACCGGTTTTCTGGCAATATCATCTTCTGTTTGCGCCTTTAATAACCCATGGCTGCTGCAACAAAGCAGCACTGCGAGTAATATGTTAATCCCTCGAAATTTCATTGCTCAATTCATTGGGATTGTGATCTCCTGCAGGGAAGTATTGTTGCAGTTTTTCACCTGCAAGGTTTATTCCATAGCAAATGGCTTCTGTAAGCTTGCCCGTTTTCATCAGATCCTGCATTTCAGATTTTACATGTTCCCAAAATGCATCATTCACATGTTGGTGTATGCCAATATCACCGAGTATGGCAAACTTTTTTTCGCCGGGGCAAACAAAAATCAACACTCCGTTTCGAAGTTCAGTGCGGTGCATGCCAAGTTCGTTAAAAGTGGCCTGCGCCGCGGCTAACGTACCTGTTTTCCCGATTTTTCGGGCCACATGCACCCGTATTTCGGCCCTGGACCGACTTTCTGCGCTGCGGATCGCCTCCAATATGGAGGCCTCATCAAGGCTTACTGTTTTTTGAAAGAATGGAAACACCCGGATTATTCTTTGCCTTTATCCCAGGCCTTGTCGTAATCAGGCGCTTTCTCACTACCCGCCTCGGCTTTGAATTCATCCTTTACGGTGAATCCGCCAAATCCTGCCACGATATTGCCGGGGAAGGTGCGTACAGCAGTATTGTACACCCGAACGGTATTATTATAGTCAGATCTTGCTGTGGCAATTCTGTTTTCAGTACCGGGCATCTCATCCTGCAATTTTAAATATGCTTCAGTACTTCTAACTTGAGGATAGGCCTCTACAGCAAGCGTGAACGCACTACTGATTTTGGCATTGGCCCGCTCCAGATCCTGAGGGTTTTTAGCATTACTGATTTCATCCTTGGCTTCTGTGATACCAGCACGGGCTTTGGTAACAGATTCCAAAATGCCTTTTTCATTCTTGCCTGCTTCCTGTACAGTTCTGATAAGTGCCGGAATCAAATCGGCCCTGCGCTGGTACTGCGTTTGAACATTCCCCCAGGCATTTTTAACCTTTTCATCCTTGTCAATAATGCCGTTGTACTTATTACAGCCCCAGAAGAAGATGATGGCAAAAAAGCCCACCACCGAAAGTAAAATAATGTTATTGCGGTTCATCGTTGTATTGTAATCCAAATATAGATGCAAAATGCTTGCCTAATGTGTTTTTTACGACAAACATGTCAATTTGTCGGCCCAGTTCGCCCTCCATACTGCAAACCTGCTTGTCAGAGATGCCACACGGAACAATATGGTTAAACATGGATAGGTTGGTGTTAACATTCAGTGCAAGTCCATGCATACTGACAAAGCGACTGCACTTTATTCCAATGGCGGCAATTTTCCTTTCACGTGGCTTGTCTTTATCTAACCATACCCCAATTCTGCCCGGAATCGTTTCTGCCACAATGTCCCAGTCCGCCAATGTGCGCATGATGGCAGTTTCAATGCCTTCCACAAAAACTTTAACGCCCACCCCCAGTTGCTCCAGGTCGAAAATGGGGTATGCCACCAACTGCCCGGGTCCATGGTAGGTAATATCACCGCCACGCTCAATATCATATACGCCGGCACCTATTTGAGACAAGGTTTCTGCATCGGCGAGCAGGTTGCTGCGTTCCGCACTTTTCCCAAACGTGTATACATGAGGATGTTCTACTAAAAGTAAATCATGCTGCGGCTTTTCTCCGTTTGTTTTTGCCTTGATTTTTTCTTCGAATAACGACAGCTGCAAATCCCACGCATCCTTGTAGTCCATCAAACCCAAATCTTTTCGGTTGCACATTTGCATGCTTGCAAAAATACGTGATTTTAAAATACTTGCTTTTTTGTAGAATATTTCGTATATTTGATTTGTGGGGACTTCAAAGCAAGTGGGAGATGCGGGTGAAAACTACGCCACAGACTTTCTCCGTTTCAAAGGTTTCGAAATCATCCATAGAAACTGGAGGTCAGGTAAACTGGAAATTGACATCGTGGCCAAAGACAGGCACAGACTGGTTTTTGTAGAGGTAAAATCAAGATTAATGGTAGATGATAGGGTTCATCCTGAGGATAGGGTAAATCCCGATAAACAGCGAAAATTAATACTGGCTGCGCAAAATTATTTGATACAAAATCCGCACAACGGGCCATTGCGTTTCGACATTGTATCGGTTGTTATTACCCATTTTAGCAGGCATCTTTATTATCATCCGGATGCCTTTTTCCCCATGGGTATTTAGGGTCATTTTACTGTCATGCACGAAAATTTCGAAAACCAAGCAACATCAAAAAGGTTATTTTTGCACCCATTCATGAAGAAAATATTTACCGCGGCGGCTTTACTGGTTTCCTTCCTTTTACCTTTATCAGCCCAGTTTCACCATGAGCATTCGTGCGGAACAGAGTTGCACTATCAGCAAATGCTGAAGCAAGATCCTACACTGGCAGCCAAGCGCGAAGCATACAATGCCGAGGCGCGCGCCGCCAGAAATAATCCGGTTAGAAGAGCCGCCAAATACACCATTCCCGTCGTATTCCACGTCATCCATACCAATGGTGCTGAAAATATTAGCCGCGAACAGATTCTGGATCAGGTTCGGGTATTGAATCAGGATTTTAATTTTCTGAATCCCAACCGGACCAAAATCCGTAGCCAGTTTACCGCGGTGGCCGCCGATTGCCAGATTGAATTTAAGCTGGCCAACATTGATCCTTCAGGCAAATGTACGGATGGTATAAATCGTGTGTACAGTCCGTATGGAGTTGATGTAGATCAATCAAACGCCACCGTTAAATCCATTGCTCGCTGGGATTATACCAAATACCTGAATATTTGGGTGGTAACAAGTATACAATCTTCGGGCAATGGCACCACCCTGGGTTATGCTGTTTTCCCATTTTTAACAAATTCAGCCGTGGATGGTATTGTAATGCGTCATGACCGTGTGGGTACCATTGGCACTGCAGTTCCCGGAGACAGCGGCAGAACCCTTACACATGAAGTGGGTCATTGGCTGGGATTGTTTCATACATTCCAAGGTGGTTGTAATGATGATGATCAGTGCGACGATACACCTCCAGTGGCCTCTACCTTCACCAATGCCAGCTGCCCTGCCAACGGAAATAGCTGCTCTAATGATAATCCCAATCTTCCCGATCAGTGGGAAAATTACATGGATTACAGCGATGGCAGCTGCATGGCCATGTTTACGAAGCAGCAAAAAGCAATAATGGAATATTATCTCGCAAGGTCACCTCGCTCAGGGAATGTTTCTGCCGCCAATTTGCTGGCTACCGGTATTACCCCTAATTCATCTACTCCGCCTACTGCCTCGTTTTCATCCTCCAATAGGGTGGTATGTGCCGGCGAGCCGGTGAAATTTTATGATATGAGTTGCAAAGCCACGGTAACAGCGCGAAGCTGGAGCTTACCGGGTTCATCCTCTCCGTCTTCAAGCTCAGAAAGCCCGGTAGTAATTTACCAGACTGCCGGTAAATATTCAGTTTCGCTCACGGTGCAAAACGCAAAAGGCAGTAATTCATCTTCTGTAACCGATTACATAGAAGTAATAGGGCAGGAGTCTGCACTATATCCCAATGCGGAAGAAAAGTTTGAAAGTGATCCCGTTGGGCGTGGTTTTCAGCACCTTTCTCCTTCAGGTTCCAGATGGACTTTAGCAGATACAGTGTCCTATACGGGTGCCAAAAGCTATCAGGCCAAGATTAATTCATTTACCGCTTCCGGAACAGTTTTTAGCTTCCGTACACCTTCCTATGACTTGAGTAAACTGGGCAAACTGGGTTTACCTGCCCGACTCTCTTTCTATGCTGCATACGCCCTGCCTACCTCTGATCCTACCGCTTCTGAAATTCTCAGGGTTTACGTTTCCACAGACTGCGGAAATTCATTCCGTCAGATTCTTGAACGAACAGGTACAGGCCTCGCATATTCCGGCGGTACTTCCAAGCCCGGTTTTGTTCCGGTAAACAAAAGCCAGTGGAAACTGATTAATATTCCTTCTTTTTCACAGCTCAATAGACTGGATACGGTGAAAAATGCCATTTTCCGTATTGATATCATCAGCAATTCTGGAAACTCGGTTTGGATAGACGATATCAATGTAAGCCAGTGGTTTTCCGGAACCCACATAATAGAAAAGGATGAAGTAAAAGCAGCTGTTTACCCAAATCCGGCTAGAGATAACGCAACTTTGGAACTCAATCTTACCATGGGGATGCCGGTAACTGTAGATATCTGTGATGTTCAGGGTCGGGTGATTCAAACCCTATGCAAAAAATTTATGCCTGTGGGTAAATCATTGATTACCTTAGGTAATCTCGCTGTGGATAACGGCTCAATTTATCTGGTTCGCATTCAGACAAGGAACGGGTTCATTATCAAACCCATTACCTTTGCACCCTAGATTTTTTGTTGCACCGTTATTTTTTTGAAGATGAAGAACCTCGTTATTGTTGAGTCTCCGGCGAAAGCCAAAACCATTGAAAAGTATCTGGGAAGCGGTTTCACCGTTACCTCCAGTATGGGACACATTCGCGATTTAAGTCGTGGTGATGGTGCCATTGACGTAAAAAACGGTTTTAGACCTAAATACGAGATTGATCCGGATAAAAAGGAGCTGGTCAAGAAATTGAAAAAAATGGCCAAGGAAGCGGAAGTTGTCTGGCTTGCAACGGACGAAGACCGGGAAGGAGAAGCCATCAGCTGGCATTTGTTTGATACGCTGGGCCTCAGTGAAGAAAATACCAAACGCATTGTTTTCAATGAAATCACCAAGCCCGCCATACTCAAGGCAGTTGAAAATCCCAGAAGTATTGATAAATATCTGGTAGATGCCCAGCAGGCACGCCGTGTACTGGATAGATTGGTAGGATTTGAACTTTCCCCGATACTATGGAGAACTGTTGGCCGCGGTTTGTCTGCAGGCCGGGTTCAATCTGTTGCTGTTCGCTTAATTGTGGAGCGCGAAAGAGAAATCAATGCATTTCAAAGTCAGTCCGAATTCAAGGTTAGTGCACTGTTCACCAACCAAGAAGGCAAATCCTTAAAAGCAGAATTAACCCGCAAGTTTAAAACAGAAGACGAAGCCGTATCCTTTTTGAAACAGGTTCAGCAGGCGGCATTTACGGTGCTGAATACCGAAGTAAAACCCACGCACAGAAATCCGGCACCGCCTTTCACCACCAGTACGTTACAGCAGGAAGCTTCCCGCAAACTGGGTTACGATGTGTCTAAAACCATGTCTCTGGCGCAACGCCTTTATGAAAATGGACACATTACCTACATGCGTACCGATTCGGTGAATATGAGTCAGCTGGCTGTGGCTGCTGCCAAAGACCAGATTACCGCCATGTTTGGACCTGAATACAGTCAAGTACGCAAATTCAGTAATAAAAACGAAAGTGCCCAGGAAGCCCACGAAGCCATTCGCCCTACCTATTTTGATAAAACGGCAGCCGGGGATGACCCGCAGCAAAAAAAGTTATATGACCTAATCTGGAAAAGGGCTGTGGCCTCGCAGATGAAAACCGCTGACCTGGAAAAAACGGTTATCAGCATTGGCAATTCTGCCAACGCCGAGATTTTTTCTGCAGAAGGTGAAATTATCAAATTTGATGGTTTCCTGAAACTTTACATAGAAAGTAACGATGATGATGAGGAATCAGACGAATCCGGGGTACTGCCGCGTGTTGCCATTAATGATATCCTTAATTATCTTGATATAAAGGCAGAAGAGAAATTTAGCCGGCCTGCAGCCCGCTTCTCTGAAGCTGCCCTGGTGAAAAAGCTGGAAGAACTGGGTATTGGTCGTCCCTCTACCTATGCACCCACCATAAGCACCATTCAAAAAAGGGGATATGTTACCTCCGAATCGCGTGAGGGCAAAACCCGCAGATTTGTGTCGGTATTGATGAATAAAAACGGGTTAAACCGTGAGGTGAAAACAGAAAACTTTGGCGCCGAAAAGAAAAAACTGTTTCCTACAGACATGGGAATGCTGGTCACTGATTTTCTCCTTCAGCATTTTAATCAAATCATGGATTATGGTTTTACCGCTTCTGTTGAAAAAGAGTTTGACGAAATCGCCGACGGTAATATGGGATGGCAGGATATGATGCAAACTTTCTATGATCCGTTTGCTGAGAATATCCAGCGTACAAAAGAAACCGCCACACGTGTCACCGGAGAACGCATTCTCGGTCAAGATCCCGCTTCAGGCAGAACTGTGCTGGTGCGACTTGGCCGATTTGGCCCCATGGTGCAGATAGGCACCCAGGAGGAGGATGAAAAACAAAAATATGCTAGTATTCCCGCAGGTATCAGCATGGAGAATATATCACTGCAGGAGGCCCTGAAATTATTTGAGCTTCCTAAAAAACTACAATTGTCTAATGGAACTGAGGCGGTAGTAGCTGTGGGAAGATATGGTCCTTATTTGAAAGTAGCCGATAAATTTCATAGTCTCCCAAGAAATACAGATTTACACGCTTTTGGCGAGGAAGATGCTGAACTTTTTCTGCAAAATCTGGCCAATGAACCCCAATTTCCCATCGAAATTGGTGAATATGAAGGCCATAAACTATCCGTAAATAAAGGCCGTTTTGGACCCTACATCAAGTTTGGAGAATTATTCGTCAGTCTTCCCAAAGGGACCAATCCTGTGACCGTTACCATGCAAGAGGCCATACCCCTCATCGAGGCCAAAAAAGAAAGCGAAAAATCCAAGATTATCAAGGAATTTGAACAGGATAAAAGTCTGAAGATCGTAAAAGGCCAATATGGTCCCTACATTAGTTACGGAAAACTGAATGTGAAAATTCCTTCAGGTAAAAAACCGGAAGAACTCACCTACGAAGAGGTAATGGACCTGGTGAAAAATACGCCTGAGAAGAAGCCTGCTTCGCGCAAAAAACGTTGATTTTAGTGCGTCAGCAGGAAAATTCACCGCATGATGCTTTGTCCAGTATTTGATTTGTTTTTATCGCGGAAATTTTGTATATTTGATAGTTGAGGCACATGATTTCGGAATCTGAACTGAAAGCCATGTTATACCTGCTTGACGATACCGATGAGCAGGTGGTGGGAACCGTAGCGGGTCGTCTTCTCTCCGAAGGCGCAGAAATAGTTCCGTTACTGGAGCAATACTGGCTCACCAATCAGGATCCGCTCCGGGCCGGTCGCATCGAAGAAATAATCCGTAATATTCAACGAAAAGAATTGTCAGCCGACTTTGATGATTGGTTGAAATCCACCGAAAAATCCCTGCTGCAGGCCTGCTTGCTGGTCAGCAAAATTCATTACCCCGGGCTGGATGAGTCTCTGGTGCTGAACTTTGTTGAGAAAATGAGAATGGATGCCTGGATGTCGCTGTATAATGCTTCCAATCCCTACGATAAAATCAAGATTCTCAACCATATTTTCTTTGAAAGATACAATTTCAAAGGCAATTCAAATGATTATCACAACCCCGATAATTCCCTTATAAACAGGGTGATTGAAACCCGTTCAGGTAATCCCATATCGCTATGCAATCTCTACGCTATCGTAGCTCAAAAATTAGGGTTGCCGGTGTTTGGTGTTAATTTACCCCAACATTTTGTTTTGGCATATTGCGATGACTCTCACCTAAATCCCGTCATTCCTTTCAATACTCCCACAGCCCTCAACAGGGAAGATTTTGGTCCCATACTCTTTTACATAAATCCATTTAGCCGAGGCCAGATTTTTTTACATAAAAACATCCGTGATTTTCTGCAGGTAATTAAGGTGGAATCTCAACCCGCTTTTTTTGATACCTGCCAAAATCCCGAAATTCTGAAAAGAATGCTCAGAAACCTACACTATGCCTATGAAAAAAACCGGGACGAAGGCAGGATGAAATATGTATCATACTACATGAAAAAACTGGGCATGACGGAAGAATCGGATACCGAAGAATAGGGTTCGAAAACACAAATTTGCAGTTACCCCTAAAAACCCCGATTTTTGCACCTCCATATTATGGCAGAAAAACCCATCCTTATGCCCAAAATGGGCGAGAGTATTGCCGAAGCAACCATCATACGCTGGCTAAAAAATGAAGGCGATAAGGTTGAAAAAGATGAACCTATTGTGGAAATTGCTACCGATAAGGTAGATAGCGAGATACCCAGCACCGAGTCCGGCGTATTGGTGAAACAGCTATACAAAGACGGACAGGTTGTGAAAGTTGGCGAACCCGTGGCCATGATTGCCACTGAAGGAAGCGTTGCATCAGCTCCGGCTCCTACTCCTGCTGTAGTTGCATCCCCACAGACTACCCCTGTGAAGGAAGTGGAGAAAACCATTGAAGTTGCCGCAAATCATGCACAACCGGCTGCCCCTGCAGCGGTAACTGCATCCGGTGATAGGTTTTATTCCCCCCTTGTTCTCAACATAGCCAGAACCGAAGGCATTGGCATGGAAGAACTGGATCGCATTCCCGGAACCGGTAAAGAAGGCCGCGTTACCAAGTCGGATATCCTTAACTATGTTCAAAACCGTGGTGCTGCTCCTGCCGCAACCACAACACCAACCGCACCTGAAGTCCAGTCTCCCGCAGCCACACCCGTGGCAGAAAAACAAGCCCCTGTGGCCGTTTCGCTGGGTGCCGGAGATGAAATCATTGAAATGGACAGGGTGCGTAAACTCATCGCCGACCACATGGTCATGAGCAAAAGAAATAGCCCCCATGTTACCAGTTTTGTGGAAGCCGATGTTACCAATCTGGTGAACTGGCGCAATAAGGTTAAGGACAAATTCAAAAAGCGCGAAGGAGAAAATATTACATTTACCCCCGTTTTTGTATGGGCCATAGCCAAAGCCATCAAAGACTTTCCGATGATCAATGTATCGGTAGACGGAGATAAAATAATCAAGAAAAAGAATATCAATATCGGCATGGCGGTGGCCCAGCAAAACGGTAATCTCATCGTGCCGGTGATCAAGAATGCCGATACCATGAACCTGCTGGGTATTACCCGTGTGGTAAATGATTTGGCCAACAGGGCTAGGGTGGGTAAATTATCTCCCGATGAGATTCAGGGCGGAACCTACACCGTTACCAATGTGGGTTCATTCGGCAATGTAATGGGCACACCGGTTATAAATCAGCCCCAGGTGGCCATCATGGCCATAGGTGCCATACGCAAGAAACCCGCCGTTATTGAAACAGAATACGGCGATGTGATTGCAATACGCCACATGATGTTCCTCAGCCACAGCTACGACCATCGCGTGGTGGATGGCGCGCTGGGAGGCATGTTTGTGCGTAAGGTCGCCGACTATCTGGAGCAATGGGATTCTGAAACTGAAATCTGATTATCCCTAAACAGGGCCTCAAATCTGCTTCCATGGAAGTAAAACTGTTAAAACTGGCCCGAATTTGTGCTGTTTTTATTCTGTTACTTAACGGGGTTTATACGACGGACGAATTTCTGAAACCCCAATTGACAACAACAACCTGCTCAGAGGCCTTTCAGGCCGTATTTCCTAATGGGGATAGGCAATATACCGTGGTTTTGGATGACCATTCGCAGATTGAAGTAGATCATGCCGTAATCCTGCCGGTACCCGGACAGCGCGTAGTGTCATATCAAACCCCATTTTTTGGTGGCCTGAAAGCCATTGATTATGACGTGCAGGATTCGAACGGTAATCAACTGGTTCAAACACTCGGTAATCCGCACGGGCCCAGAACCTTAATGCTGCTGGTGTCGGGTATTCTGTTTGTACTAAGTATCGTTGTATTAACTGTCCGCTTCGAATTTGCCGTTGGAACCCTGGTTTTTGCAATCGTACTGGCCGGTGTTCGCTTTTGGATTTTAAAGTAGTATTTTGGCAACATGAAACAGCGCTATAGGGCATTCTTGGCTTTCTTCAGGAAATATCCGCTCTATGGCCTTTATCTGTTGCTGCTGTTGCTGGCGCTGGGTAAACAAATCATTCTGCCTTCCGAACTGGTAGATACCGGCGAATATAAATCTTCAGCAACAAACCTAATGGCAGGCAAGGGTTGGAGTGCCTGTTCAACGGCCGACGCTTGCGAACAGCTAAGTCTGCCAGAAACAAGACGCACACCCGGCTATCCTATGTTGATTGCCATTTTTTACGTTAGCAACCTTTTGCTGTTATTTCAATTTATGCTGTCTGCATGGGTTCCATTTCTGATGCACAAACTGCTCGTGAAAATAGGGAAGGAGACTTGTTTTAAGATTGCACTGGTATTGCTTTTACTGTATCCCCTGCAGTACTATTACACGGCCATGATTATGCCGGATATCCTCTGTCAGGTACTGGTTTTAATTGGCACCTTGGCCTTTATCGAAAGACAATGGCTTCGTGTTTCAATGACTGTAATAGCGCTTTTATTGCTAAAACCAGTGTTCATGCCCTGGGCATGGATTGCTTTGATAGGGCTGTTTTGGATCAAGGGCAAACAGAAAATATGGCTCGTTCTTCCCGTGGTTGTCGTACTTTCTATTTCATGGGTTAATCAAAAACATACAGGGGTATTCCACTTTTCCTCTATTTCTGTCACCAATGCTTTTGAGTACAATATTCGAAGCTTAACAAAAGGAGAGTTTTCCGGTGAGGAAATGTATTATCGTGTGGCTGCAGTCAGAATGGACAGCATGGATTTTAAAGAAAAATTTCATTTTATGCAAAATGAAACCCAAAAAGCAATCAGAATGTCGCCTGTAAAATACGCGTATTTGCATGCTATGGGCTTTGCTAAGGCACTGTTAGACCCCGGACGATATGATTTCATCGCTTTCTTTCAATTGCCGCAGGGAAATGGTTTCATGAGTATGGGCAGCAAAGAAATCCGGACCTCACAACCCCCGTTATATTGGGTTTATATAATTTTCTTTGCCCTATTGGCATTGTTAAAGATGGTGATGTCATTTTTTGCCGTAGTTAGGGACTTGCCACACAAAACAATTTTAGTTTCCACAGTACTCTATATGCTTTTGATT
>CANMCY010000022.1 GCA_947496375.1 Flavobacteriales bacterium | reverse complement strand
GAGGTTCTGAGTGTCAAGGGCCTGTAAAAGGTATACCTGCCCACATTTAAGACTTAGGTTAAGACTGCTACCTTGGCCCTGTCCCGTAAATAAATCTGCCGATAAATTTACCAAAACATTGGTAACGCCGGTGTCAATGGCCAAAATGGCCACCTGTGATTCCTTGTCTCGCTGCCCATTCCACATATTGACAATGTATTCCTGCGCATTTTTAAGATATTCTGCGGGTAAAACAGAGGTAACCTCCCGACTTTCCATCAAAACATTGGCAGCGAAAACCTGAACATCCCTTCTGGATTTAAGCACCACACCGGTGCCTTGAGGACCAAAAGCCAATACGCTGTATGCCATATTTATCGGAATAATTACCGGATTCCAAATGCCGGGTTTAACTGCCACCGGGGCAATGGAAAAATTGGTTTGAGGATTGAAAACGGTTACTGTATCCGGGGTTTCAGGTAAAACATAAACCAGCAAATCATTGGGCTGATATAAATTCTGCGTATAAGTAAACCAGAATTCACGGCCTGCAAAACCTTTTTCAGACTGAGAATGGGCCGGGTAATACATGCTCAGTAAACCTGCGATCAGCAGCAACCTTTTCACCCCATTCATGTATGCAAATTTAGTATTAATTCCATTGAAAACAGGGAATAGCCGGACATGATTGCTGTCTTTTGATCAAATAATGGACTAAGTTTGGTCTAAATGGCACGATTATTTCTTTCAGGGTGATTATCTTTGTAAACTTATCATTAACATGAAAAAGACGCTTTTTGCCATCGCTACGTTGTTTAGCGGTATCTTGTGTGTTCAGGCACAAGTCCAGTTGATTGAAAAAGTTGAAGCTCAACCCGGCAAGCTTGTTATTCCTTATGAGAAATACCAGCTGCCCAATGGACTTACACTCATTGTGAGTGAAGATCACAGCGACCCTGTTACCCACATCAATGTAACCTATCACGTAGGTTCAGCCCGCGAAATTCCGGGCAAATCAGGATTTGCACACTTTTTTGAGCACATGCTGTTTCAGGGCTCTAAAAACATTGCCGACGAGGAACATTTTAAATTAATCAGGCAGTATGGGGGCGATGTAAATGGAAACACCACCCGCGACAGAACGGTGTATATTGAAACATTTCCCTCCAACTTTACGGAAACTGCCCTGTGGATGGAAGCAGACCGTATGGGAGTGTTCTTGGAAGCTTTTACGCAGAAGAAATTTGAAATTCAGCGCAGCACCGTAAAAAACGAAAAAGACCAGCGTTACAATGTTCCTTACGGTTTCCTGATGGAAGTTAAGGACCAGAACCTTTATCCCGAAGAACACCCCTACAGCTGGAGCACCATCGGTTATGTAGACGACCTGAACCGTGCAGACAGCAGCGATCTGAGAAATTTCTTCCTGCGCTGGTATGGCCCTAACAATGCCTGTGTTATTGTGACTGGCGATGTTAACACAGCAGATGTGGCAAAATGGACTGAAAAGTATTTTGGCAGCATACAGCGTGGCCCAGAGGTTAAGAAAAAGCGCGTTCCTCCGGTGGTGTTGACTGAAAATAAAGTGAAAGGGTATCCCGATCCCAACGCATCATTGCCACTTGTGTATACAACGTATCCTGCAGCAGCCGTGGGACACCCCGATGAAGCAGCCCTGGATGTGCTCGCCTACCTGATGGGTGGAACCCGAAATTCATCTATGTACAAGCGTTTTGTGGAAAATGAAACTGCCTTGCAGGCCAATTGCACAAACAATCCGCTAAGCACCATCAATCATGAACTGGCAGGTGAGTTCTCGTTTTTGATGGTGGCCTACCCCTGGGATAAAGACGTTAAATTCCTGCAAAACAAACTGAAAGTGATGTTGGATTCTTTTGAATATGACAACTTCTCAGATGATGACCTCACCCGTGCCAAAGCCAATATTTTAAGTAATTACAGCCGTGGTCTCGAGGATGTAAGTACCAAAGCGAATTACCTGTCAAACTTCTGGTACCTTGATTTTAAAAATGCTGAAGGGAAAATGGCCAACCTGGAAGATGATGCCAACCGCTACAGAAATATTACCCGTGAAGATATCATGAAGGTTTACAGAAAATATCTGAAAGGTAAAAATTCCAGCACGGTTGTAATTGAACCCCTTGAGGTGGCAGCCGGCGAGAAAAAACCGGTATATGAAAGCTTTAATCCCAATGCGGGCAAAAAGAATGCAGTAGCAGAAGCGGAATATAGCAATCTGGTGCACAAACCCACCGTAGACAATTTCGACCGTAGCAAAAGGCCTATTCCGGGTGATGCCAAAACCGTGAAAATACCGGGTATTTACCGCAAGAAACTGGAAAACGGACTGGAAATATTGGGCTCTACCACCAATGAAACGCCCGAAGTGTTGATATCCATGAATCTCGAGGGCGGCCGCTTGCTGGAAGGTAAAGATTTGCCATTCGGTACCGCCGATATGATGGCATCGGCACTGAACGTGGGTACAGCCAAACGCACCGCAAAAGAGCTGGAAAATGAAATGGAAAAGCTGGGAGCCAGCATTCAGTTTGGAAGCGGCAGCACATCAAATTCAGTGTTTTTAAGCTGTGAAAAAGACAAATTGGATGCTTCGCTTGCATTACTGGAGGAAATGATGTTTCAGCCACGCTGGGACGAAGCGGAATTTAAAAAAGCCAAAAAACGCATTCGTGAAAATGCAAAGAGCAGTCTGAAAGACAGGGGAACTGGTGCGTCCAACGCCATTAAAGCACTCAGATATGGACAAACCAGTCTGGGTACTTATGTTGGAGCCGGAGAGTATGATGCGGTTACCATGGAAAACTGCAAAAAATACTATGAGCAGTATTTCGCCCCTGATGTAACCAGACTCGTTGTGGTAGGCCCATTAGCCGCCGAAGAAGTATATCAGAAGCTATCATTCCTCAATAACTGGAAGACGAAAAACGTAGTCATTCAAAAACCTACTGAATTCCCGCAGTTCAAAACTTCTCAGATTTTTGGTGTTGAGTATGTGGATGCTGACCAAAGTGATCTGGTCATCAGCATGCCCGGATTGTCTTACGATGCCACCGGTGAAATGTTTAAGAGCAATGTAATGAACTTTGCATTGGGAGGAAACTTCAATAGCCGGCTGAATTTGAAAATCAGGGAAGATAAGGCATGGACCTATGGTATCCGCAGTGGTTTCAACGGCTCATACGATGATATCAAAGGACATTATGGCATTTCCGCAGGTATCAAGGCCAATGCCACCGACAGTGCGATTGTGGAGATTGTGAATGAATTGAATAAATACAAGAATGAGGGTATCAGTGAAGAAGAATTCAAATTCACAAAAGATGCACTATTGGCCAGTGAAGCGCTTGAATATGAATCCAATGGTCAGAAAGCATCTTATATCATGCAAATGGCCATGCGCAAATTGCCTGAAAACTATGCAGAACAGCAGCAGGAGGTTTTGAAAAAACTAACACGCGAAGAGTTAAATGCATTGGCCAAACAAAACCTGCAAACCGATAAAATGACCATACTGGTAGCAGGCGATATGCTATTGCTCAAGGAAAGACTGGATAAGTTGGGATATGGTAAGGTGCAGATGCTGGATCCTTCCGGCAAGGGTAAATACAAAATTTTGGAAGCGCCCAAAGGAACCAAACACGACAAAAATTATCGTTAATTAACGATTAAATGATTAATAAAGGGCTACACTTTGATGGTGTGGCCCTTTTTTTTGACTTATAAATCTGACTAAAAATGTCCATAAAATGTGGGCAAAACCCATGCCCAACAAGGGGTTGAAACACGTAACTTGCAACAAGTTGTCAAAACAATGGATAATAACGAAGAATTGAATGAAAAAATCATCCCGATTAACATCGAGGATGAGATGAAGACCGCCTACATTGATTATTCAATGTCGGTAATTGTTTCCCGTGCACTGCCTGACGTGCGGGATGGTTTAAAACCGGTGCATCGCCGGGTTTTATATGGAATGGTAGAGCTGGGGCTGGCTTCTAACAGGCCTTACAAAAAATCTGCCCGTATTGTAGGTGAGGTGTTGGGTAAATATCACCCTCACGGAGACAGCAGCGTATATGATACCATGGTACGTATGGCACAAAACTGGAGTTTGCGCTATCCCATGGTGGATGGTCAGGGAAACTTTGGTTCCATAGACGGTGATCCACCGGCCGCGATGCGATATACCGAGGCCAGACTTAGAAAACTGGCTGAGGAAATGATGACCGATATCGATAAAGATACAGTTGATTTCAGGCCCAATTTTGATGAAAGTCTGGAGGAGCCCACAGTCATGCCTGCCAAAATCCCCAATCTGCTGGTGAATGGTGCCAGTGGAATTGCCGTGGGTATGGCCACTAACATGGCTCCGCATAATCTTTCAGAGGTTTGTGATGGTATCTGTTCTTACATAGACAACAACGACATCACAATTGCAGAACTGATGCAGCACGTGAAAGGCCCTGATTTCCCGACAGGTGGGGTTATTTACGGTGTAGAAGGACTGAAGGATGCCTTTGAATCGGGCAGGGGCAGGGTGGTAATTCGCGGAAAAGCAGAGTTTGAAACCAGTTCTACCGGTAAAGAAATGATTGTGGTTACTGAAGTACCCTACCAGGTTACGCCTTCGCAGATTATTATAAAAACCGTTGATTTAATCAACGAAAAAGTAATTGAAGGAATATCGGCTGTTCGCGATGAAAGCGGACGACAAGGGATGCGGGTGGTATTTGATTTAAAAAGGGACGCCATACCCAATGTAATCCTTAATCAGCTTTATAAGTACACACCACTGCAGACCAGTTTCTCCGTAAACAACATAGCCCTGGTTCACGGCAAACCCGAAATGCTCAATCTCAAAGACATGATTCGTCACTATGTGAATCACAGACATGAGATTGTATTGCGCAGAACCAATTACCTGTTGGCCGAAGCGAGAAAGCGAATTCATATACTGGAAGGCCTGCTTATCGCCCTCGATCACCTGGATGAGGTAATTGCACTGATACGCAGCAGCAGAACACCGGATGAAGCCAGGGAAGGGCTGATGTCCAAATTCGGATTATCTGAAATACAGTCCAAGGCCATTCTGGATATGCGCTTACAGCGTCTTACAGGCCTGGAGCGCGACAAAATCCGTGACGAATACAATGAGGTAATGAAGGAGATAGAATACCTTGAAAGCATACTGGCAAGCGAAGAAATGCGGATGGGTATCATCAAAACCGAATTGCAGGAAGTGAAAGAAAAGTACGGTGATGAGCGCAGAACCCGCATAGAATTCAATGCGGAAGAAATCAACATCGAAGATTTAATTCCCAATGAGGAAGTGGTGGTTACCATCAGTCACATGGGCTATATCAAGCGTACACGCCTAGAAGAGTATAAAGAACAAAACCGCGGTGGAAAAGGATTAAGAGGCGTGGCCCATCGTGACGAAGACTTTGTAGAGCACCTGTTTGTTGCCAGCACCCACAACTATTTGCTGCTCTTTACAGAGCAGGGAAGGTGCTTCTGGTTAAAGGTATATGAAATTCCGGAAGGACAAAAAGCCACCAAGGGTCGTCCCATCCAGAACCTAATTCAGATTCCTCAGGATGATAAAATCAAAGCATATCTGAATGTAATTAACCTGAAAGATGAAGACTACCTGAATAATAACTTCATTATTATGGTTACCAAAAAAGGCACTGTTAAAAAGACTTCCCTGGAAGCCTACAGCCGCCCAAGAACCAATGGTATCAACGCTATCACGGTCAGGGAAGGAGATGAATTGCTGCAGGCATGCCTTACCGATGGTAACAGCGAAGTGTTAATTGCCAAGAAAAGCGGTAAAGCCATTCGTTTCTCTGAAAAAACGGTTAGACCTATGGGACGAACCGCAGCAGGGGTGAGGGGTGTAACACTTGAAGGAGCCAAAGATGAAGTAATTGGCATGGTTTGTGTTAATCCTGATAATAAGGAGGCCACCATGCTGGTAGTTAGCGAAAAAGGATACGGCAAACGAAGCGACCTGGACGATTACAGAATCACAGGGCGCGGAGGCAAGGGAGTAAAAACCATTCAGGTTACCGAAAAAACCGGCGATTTGGTGGGTATACTCTCCGTAACCGACGCAGACGGTCTCATGATCATCAATAAAAGCGGCATGACGATAAGGATGGCTGCTGATAAACTGAGGGTAATGGGCAGAGCTACACAGGGTGTTCGTCTGATTAATATTAAAGAAAAAGACAGCATTGCCGGAATTGCGGCTGTTCCTCGTGAAGATGATGAAGAGGAACTGACCGAAGGTGGAGAAGCCACTGATGCCGGTGAAACACCCACACCTGAAAACCAAGATAATGTATAATATGAAAAAATGGAGCTTATTTATGGCTGTAGTCCTTCTGGCTGCAGGCGCTCAGGCGCAGATGTCTAAGGTAAAAAGTGCTTTTTACGCCATTGAAGGTGAAAAAAGTAACAGTGCCGGCGACGTACTGGAAGGCAAAAACTACATTGACGAGGCGTTTAAAGACCCCAAAACAGCCAATAATAATCGTATGTGGCTGGCCCGCGCCATGGTTTACAGCCGGGTTTTCAACATGCGTGGCAATGAACTGCTGAAAGATTCCTCAGCTAAATCGGGCTTTAAATCCGGCTATAGTATGATGCAGTTTATAAAGTCCACTGATAAAAAACTACCTGATGACATAGACGTGGCCGCCCTGGAATGCGCCACCAGCTTTGGGGTAGCTTTTAATGAATCGGAGGAGCTGCTGGGAGAGAAGAAGTACGATGATTTGCTGGAATATTATAAAATTATCATTTTTCTGTATGATGAAATGGTGAAAATTGATACAGCCACCATCAATTCACTAGAAAGACAAAACATTAAAAGGAAATTCCTGGTTGACCGTTTTGCTAACCTGGCCATGGTTTCTACCAATCCTACAGTGAAAAAAGAAATCCTACAGTCATTGATAGATCAAGGTTCTAACTCCACCGTAGTTTTTGAATCTATGGGCAAAGTATACCTCGAATCGGGTGATACTGCCGGTGCAGAAAGGATGATTCGCCTTGGCCTGGAAAGAGCCCCCGGAGATAATGGCATGTTTCAGGTTCTGGTAAACCACTTTGTGAGCATCAATAAAGTGGATAAACTGATGGATGATGTAAATAAGCAAATCGAAAACAGTCCTGATTCAAAGTGGTATTATACCCGTGCATATTTGAACGAACAAGCCGGCAAACATGATGCATGCATTTCAGATTACCAGAAGGCAATTGAGCTGGATGAGTTTAACTATGATGCACAGTTTAACTATGGTCTGGCATTGATGAAATATGAAAGTAAAAAATACTATGATCAAATGGCAAGGGCTAATGCAGCAAAACTGAAAGAACTCAATGCCAGTTTAATTACGTTGTTTGGTCGTGCTAGAACACATCTTGAAAAAGCCAGCGAAAACACCGCTTATGGTATAGAAGACCAAATCAATATTTACAAAGCATTGAAACAATGCTCTGTTGAAATGGGAGATAAGGCCGCCGCAGATGCCTACGGAGCTCAAATAAAGAATCTTCAATCCATAAAGTAATAATCAGAATAAGGGGAGCAATCCCCTTATTTACCGAAAACTTTACTTAACATAATGTAAATTATGTAACCAATAGTTCTGAAAGTCTAGGCACACGGTTTATCATGTCATTCTCATGCATCAGCATGGCAGCGGCCATGATACTATCCGGCCAATAACTACTACCGTCGTAATATTTTATTCTTCCCAACCATTCTCTGGCATGATCTTCTGAGAGATCAAATTTTTCTGACAAAGATCCAATCCAATCCATGATATCACCGCTGTAAAAATTATCAAGTGCTTCATGCAACGCATCACCAATTACCGAAAAATCTAAAAATTCATGTTCACGGGTTACAAACACAAATGCCGGCCATGGTGCGGTAATTTCGCCAACCTGACAAAACTCTCCTTTTTCAACCCATGTTGCAGTCATGTATTTTTCCCACAGAAAAAAATCTGCTGCTCCTTCTTCAAGTGCCTTCCTTGCACCATCAATATTGTGGGTAATTACAAACTGATGGTTGCCTAAGGTCAATCCGGCTTCCCTTTGGGCATAAAATCTTGCCATTAGATGGCTGCCACTGTTTATTCTGCTGACAGCAAATCGGGCTTTTTCAAAATCAGGCAATGCATTCACTTTTTGTGCATTGACAAACACACCCCAAATAAGCGGTGACAATACAAACGGTAATCTGATTCTGAACCTCTCACCACCAACCACTCCGGCAATTGCACCCTCCGTAAGCATGATGGCAATATCAATTTTCCCATGACTCAGTGCTTCAGACATAGCGCCTGTCCCCCCGGGAAAATCAAGCCATTCATAGGTTATGCCGCGGCTTCTAAAAACTTCCCGCGTATATGGCATTTGCCACAACAGGTTGAAATGTTCGGGTACTCCTCCTATTTTTAAACGCAATGTTTATTCTTTAATAAACCTGTATGCCTTACCACTTTGTGTTTGAATAAAATAACCGCCAGTTTTTAAGTCCTTTATTTCTATTCTGAAAGCATAATTGACAGCATTTGTCAGGGTTATAATCTTCACCAGCCTTCCTTTACTGTCATAAATAGCCGCACTCCTACTTACAGAGGATTCAGCGGGCAACATAACAAAAGAAGCCGCAGGATTTGGGAACAATACCTGTAGACTGTTAAAATCTTGCAACCTAAGACTGTTGAAAACCAATGTTTGGCTACTGTCACTCGCACATCCGTTTTCCGTATATACACAGCGATAATCGCCATTTGACATCGCCCTGAAAACCATGCCATTACCGGCTAAAACACCTGCCCTGAACCACTGATAGGTACCATTGCCCAAATTTTGTGCAAATAAGGTATCAAAATTTCGGCTTACCTGCGGTGTGGCTGGTGTGTTGTTGAGTGCAAGAATGGCAGTATCTGATTTGATTTCATTGGCCGGCCGCACACAAGGTCCCGCCACATTAATAGTCGCCCAGTATTTGTCACCGTTCACAGGCGCTGGTATGTTCAAGGTAGACATATTACCTGTTTCGGGACTTCCGTTTTTAAACCAGCTCCAACTTGGATTACTGCCAGTGTTTGTGCCCGTCACCGTAAGTGTCAAAGGCCTTCCTGTACAACCAATTCCCGCTGAAATTTTAGCCGATGCGTTGACAATATCGTAAATCACGGGTCTTACCACATTTGTGCGGATGGAAGTTGGCGAAACGCATTTTTTATTGCTGCTTAGCAACACACTAAAGCTGTCGTTTTTGTTAGGGGCCAGCTTATAAGTCGATGACGTGACAGTATTTGTGGTGTTTCTTGTCCATAAATAAGATGTAATCGTTCCCTGTAAGGCAGTGGGAACGTTTACTGACAAAGTAAATGTATCACCATTACAAAATCCGTTGCGGCTCATATTTACAGTGGCGCTAAAAGGCACAGTATCTGTAACGGTTACCCAGTTTGATTTCACAATAAAATTGCTGCCAATAGCGTTTGTGGCGGTCAATTTAATCTGATAAACACCACCTTTGGTAAACCGAACCACAGGATTCTTTTTGGTACTGTCTGTGCCTGATATGTACACAGCATTTGAAGGAGTGATAGCCCAGCTCCATGCCGTGGGATCGTTGATGGTACTGTCGGTAAATGTTACAGATTGGTTGGTACATACATCCCGCTTACTGGTGCCAAAAGCAGGTAAGGGTAAGTTTTTGGCCCAGGCATCGCTGGTAAAGACTCCCCTGCCATGTGTAACTGCCATTAACATTTTGTCTGCAGCGCGATACCTGAGATTTCTCATTTTTACAAAACCAATACCCGCAGTATAGGCGGTCCATACCGGACTGGTGGCGTAAATATTGTCAGTACCATAGATACCGGCCTCTGTTCCTACAATGGCCTCACCGGTTTTATTGGGGTTTAAAAGAATACTCCAGACTGGGATATCGGGCAGGTTGCCTTCTTTTTGGGTCCATGTAGTTCCACCATCAAGGGAAATATAGATGTTTCGCAAGCCATAATTAGTAAGGGTTATCGCCAACGTATCCCCTCCCCTCAACGCATTGATGTCTGAAATATAACCTGCATTTATACCCGTTGATTTATCCGTAAACACGGGCGTTGTAGCCCATGCATCATCCGTCACAAAGATTTTTCCGGCCTCATTACCAACCCAAAGTCTGGTTTTCCCTGTTCCCAGTTTGTATGCTTTGATAGCGCTGGCGTAATTACTACCCCCAAACGTGATGGTTTGCAGTGTTCCCGGACTCGTGGTTAGAGTTCTTCTGTATAAAGTACCATTTCCTTTGGCCGAAAACAGACCACTTCCGTTATCATCCCATTCGGCGGGGTTGATAAACCTGCCTGTGGTACCATCCGATATTAGCTGAAATGCAGAGGGCGTAGTCCAGTTGTCAAGGGTATAATAATACTGATTGTATACGTAGCTTGTTATTTGTTTATTGCTGTTGGATTGGGAAATAAAACAATACGCTCCATCCCCACCGGTGAGACCACCTACTGCATTTTTGCCGGCGGTGGTGAATCGGTGACTACCGTTGTCCTGGGCTCCGGCAATCATTAGATTAGAGCCAGAGGTTTGTGCCATATCGCCCCAATAGTATTGCACCGTGCTGTAGTCAAGCGTGCGTTCTGCAATAGCCGTAGAGCTGCTTGCGGCAGATGCAATATTGCTGCTGTAAAAAACACCACCGTCATTTCCAATAACACAGGTAGAACTGCTGCCGGGCTTAAATACGAATGCGTGTTGATCTGCATGTACATAAGGACAATTCAGATTGTTCATACTGGCATTATTTGACCATTTGCTGATCTGGGTCCAGTTTGCACCGCCGTTTGCGCTGCGAAACAGATTAATGGCTCCGGCATAAACCACCATAGAATCATTAGGATCAACCGCCAGTATTAAGTCATACCAGCCCTGTCCTCTTGAAAAATCCGTGTTAGGTATTCCATTGTCAGCGTCGTCCGGCTCTGTTCTCGATGTCCAGTTGGCTCCCTTGTCATAGGTAGCAACAATAGCATCGACTGTCTGATTGTGTTCAATCATGGCATACACGGTTCTGGGTTTGCCAGGTGCTATGGCCACTTCCACCCTGCCCGTTTTGTTGGTGTGTGTATAGCTGGTATTCCACGTGGTGCCATTATCACTATACATAACACGGCCAGCTCCCCTGTCTGTTCCTGCATACGGATTGTTGCGGGTTCCAATCCAGATGCGATTATCTGCGGCAATTTCTATGTCTGCAACGGCAAATTTCTGGCTATTGGGCGCATTTGAGATTACGTTGGTCCATGAACTACCGCCATTAACACTGCGATACAATCCATAGGTATTTAAATTAAAAGTAGTACCCTGGTAGGTCCCGGCATCCACTGCGGCATAAACTACGCCGGTGCCATTTTCATTTCGGACTTCAATATCAAGCACGTAGAAGTAACCGGTGGTGGAAGATAACTGATTCCAGGTTTTACCTGAATCGGTGGTTTTCCAGATGCCGAACCCCCTGGAAGTGCTGCTAGTAGTACCATAGCCCTCTCCTGTGCCTGCATAGCCGGTTCCCGGGTTGACAGGATCCCAGGCCATACAACTTACGGTGAGGTTGCTCCACAAACCGCTCACCTGTGTCCATTTGCTGCTGGCGCTTGTTATATCATTGTTATACCACAATCCACCTGTGACAGCACCCGACCACACTTTTTTCCCGGTGGAACTTGTGGGATCCCAGGACAGCGCACGGGTTCTGCCGCCAACATTGTTGGGGCCACGTTCTACCCAGGGCGTAACAGCCATACCCGGCATGGCCCTTCGACCCAGGTCTTTTTTAGCCATGCTTTGCTGTATGGCAGTCATCACATTTTTAGGTGCAGGTTTGCCCGTTATTGGGTCCATGGTGGCAATGTATTCCTGCGCCCAGAAAAGATTTGGGGTAGCCGTTTTCTTTTCATCGCGACTATCTGTGTTTGCCGAAGCTTTTTTTGTCAGCTTTTTGTAGGTTTTATTAACCTTTTTGCTGTAATTTTTAGGGTTAACCTGGGCATAATTTAGGGTGCTAAAACACCCTAAAATAAAGCAAGAAAAGATTTTTAAAGATTTCATTTAAAGATAGTTACAATTTTATTCAACCCAGCTTTTCCAGTAGGTTGGATCTTCCAGATTTAGGGCTTCTTCGGTGATCATTAAAGGGGAAAACGGATCTATCATCACCGCCAGTTCACGGGTTTCTTTCTGTCCCAGACTCTTTTCCACCGTTCCGGGGTGCGGGCCATGAGGGATTCCTTTAGGGTGAAGGGTAATCATACCACGCTCCACATGTTTGCGGCTCATAAAGTCGCCATCCACGTAATATAGAATTTCATCACTGTCCACATTGCTGTGATTGTAGGGTGCAGGAACGCTCAAGGGATGATAATCATATAGGCGCGGAACAAAACTACAAATAACGTATCCCTTGCCTTCAAAAGTCTGGTGGATGGGCGGTGGCATGTGCAGTCTGCCTGTTATGGGCTCATAATTGTGAATACTGAAACCAAAGGGATACAAAAAGCCATCCCATCCAATCGCGTCAAATGGATGCGTAGCGTAGGTATATGGCCAAATATTTCCCTGTTTTTTTATCATTACCTTAAACTCCCCTTTTTCATCATGGGTTTGCAGCCCATGGGGCAATTTAATGTCGCGTTCGCAGTAAGGGGAATGCTCAAGCAACTGTCCCATGCTATTCTGGTAGCGCTTGGGAGGATACACAGGATTGGGTGATTCTACAAAAAAGACCCGATTGTTTGAACTGTTAAAATGCAATTTATAAATGGTGCCTCTGGGTATCACCAGGTAATCACCGTATTCAAAATCTATGCGTCCGTAGATGGTTTCCAGGTATCCCTCACCTTCATGAATAAAGAGGACCTCATCACCATCGGCGTTTTTGAAAAAGTAATCGTGCATACTTTGCGATGGTGCAGCAACTCCTATTTGTATATCATGATTCATAAGCAACACTTTACGACTTTTGATGTAATCTGATTCTGCCGGCACTTTCCAGGTGAGGTAGCTGCGGTGTTGCATGTTTTTGGCCATCGCAATCTTGGGCTCTACGCTATAGGGCTCCCCTATTTGGGATACTAATGTAGGGGGGTGGCAATGGTATATCAGGGAATAAATACTGTTGAAACCCTCAGTGCTGAACAATTCTTCTGAATACAGGTCTCCGTTGGGCTTGCGAAACTGTGTGTGTCTTTTGTCTGGTATGGTGCCGGATTTATGATAGAAAGCCATTTTGCGTGATTAACTATACAAATATAATGATTTGGCTCAAAGTGTGCACTTTTCAGGCCGGTTTATTATGGAATCGTATCTTTAATTTATAGTTTATATAATCATATTTAATAGATTATATTTCAATATTTTATAAATATATAAAATATTAATTTTATCGATTCAACTTTGAAATGTCATTTTTTTTGGTTAAAATTGTGATAGTGTTGAAGTTTACCCTCCCCTTCAGCTTTGTTTTTCTGCTGATATCCTCGTGTACGAAGACAGAAGACATTCTCATAACGGGCAACCAGCCGCCTGACTATCGTTCTGTGCCTACCATCAAGGTAGAAAACTATGTAAATCGATATTTTATCGATTTGCTTGGACGGGAACCTACTGACACAGAGCGGGTTTACCACACTGAATTCTTAAAAAGAAACAAACTGAGCATACATTCAAGGGACACCCTTATCAATCAGTTGTTGTATGACACTGTTTATCATCCCGGCGATTCCAGCTACCGGCATGCAGCCATTCAGCGCATTTATGACTTAAGTAAGGCTAGATTTCTTGAAGGGGCCAGCGATGATGATATTGCTCAGAATATCGGAATTCTAGAGTTTAGCATCACAATATCAAGGTTAAATGGCGACTCTGTTGGTGTCTATTCGGCAAAGGCAGCCCAAAAACAATACAGAGATGTGCTGAACAGCCGCTACAAATTATTAAAAAATACGGCCACCTACAGCGATATGTGCGCTGCTATGCTCAATAATTCTATTTACGATCAAATCAACATGAACAGTTTTAACTATGTGAACGCCAGTTTTGATGATTTGTTTCAACGGCAGCCGCTGAAAAACGAGTTTACGGCTGCCTATGACATTATAGACAAAAACATACCCCGGCAAATTTTTGGAAGATGGGCAGCCAACAAAAATGAATACTGCGATGTCTTAACGCATACACCCGAGTTCTATGAAGCACAAATACGCTGGGTTTATTACCTCCTTCTCCAGAGAGACGCCAATACTCAGGAAGTTATCAACCTGCTGGGAAACTATATGCGCAGCAATAACTTACAGGAAGTTCAAAAAGCCGTAATTAAAACCGACGAATATGCACAATTCAGGTAAAAACATAACCGCCGCCTTTGTTATGACAATGCTGCTGATAGCGGGTTGTACCAAAGAGAAGAATGTAACCTTTGGTGTCAATGACAAGGTTGTATATGAAGATAAGAGCTTAAAAACCAAGCGCAAATCGGATGCGGAGTATATCTCTATTCTATACACCAATCTGTATCAGGTGCCCATCTCTCCCAACCAGCTGTATAAAACGCAAAATGTGATTTACAGCATTGGCGACAGAAATGTAGCCAATGAAATGGTATTGAGTAATTACTTCAACACTTCAACATTAAAGATTCCCAAAGACAGTGAAATGCGGGCTGATGTGGCTGCTTTTGTCGAAAAGTGCTACAAGCGATTTTTTCTAAGATACCCGTCTGAAGGGGAAAAGACCTTCTTTATCAACTACATCAACAGCAATCCCAACGTATCGGTAGAAATGGTTTACACCGCTTTTTCGGTAAGCGATGAATACCAATACTATTAATTGAAACCCATGAACAGAAGAGATTTTTTCAAAAAAACAGGAATGGTAACAGCCGGCACGGTGGCTGCTCCCTATATACTCCCCACGGGTAGAATGTTTGCGCGCACCAACGCACCCAAGGCGGAATATGTGGTCATGGTTATGTTTGCCGGTGGTGTTAGGCAACAGGAAAGCGTGTTGCAACGATATCTGGATGACAGTCAGGAGGTGACCGGAGCTGCTGGCAATATTATGCCCAACCTGTTTACAGGCATCGCGCCGGATCGCAAGATTGTGTATGGTACGGACCCCGGTGGCGGAGCAACCCGAGGGAGCGAGCCCATTCCCCGTATACTTAGTCAGAGCATGGAAGATACCGGAGCGGTGTTCAAAGAAATGTCGGCAATAAGTGCAGGGCACTATGTGGGACTTAACACCCTGATTACCGGCAGTCTCGGAACTGCACAGGGTTTGAAAACACGCCCCAAATACCCAACCATTTTTGAATACCTGAGAAAACATGCAGGATTTGCAGCATTGGATACCTGGTTCATAGCCAACGGCCTTGGCAACAGTACACCTTTACTAAATAGCAGTAAAAATGAAGATTACGGCTTGCAGTATGGGGGCAATATGTTTGCAGCGCCGTATACCTTTGGTGGCGTGGGCAGAGAAATTCTGGGAAATGGTAAACCTTATTCCCGTGCGGACCTGGACCCCATGTACTTCATGAAGAATTTTTTGGATCAGAGTTTTGGCCTGAATCCCAATCAATTGGAGACCATAAAAAACACAGACGAAGAAAAGACCAAAATCAAGGAGTTTATCCGTGCTGTATTTCAGCGTCAGGACCAGGGTCTCATCCCCCGTCCTCCGGTTTCTGACAATGGTGATGCAGTCACGATTAGCTATGCCGCCGAGGTATTACGCCATTTCAAGCCCAAGTTCCTTACCCTCAACATGAGTGCGGTAGACGGTTGCCACAGCAACTTTACAGGATATTTACGCAGTTTGCATCGCGCCGATCACTCCGTGGGATGGCTTTGGAATTACATCCAGAACAATATCCCTGAAATGTCAGGCAAGACCATCATGATAATTGCACCGGAATGCGGTAGAAATCTAAATCCCAATCCCATTTTGGATGAAAATGACTGGTATGCCTATGACCACAGCGACGCCAATGCCATGCGGGTATGGTCGGTGATGGTAGGTAAGAATGTTCCCAAAATATCGGTGGGCTCCGAAGGCAATAAAGTGGGTAAACTCACTGATATTGTGCCAACCATTGCCGATATATTTGGTGTATACGATGAAGTAAAGGCGAGTCCATATCTCGATCCACAGTCTAAAAGCTTATTTCTGAGAATGTGATGAATAAGTCCCGATTGATACCGGCATTATTTGCAATCCTGCTCGTGTTTGGAATCGCATGTAAAAAAGAGGGTTCATCTATTGGCAATCCCTTTGGTAAGCCCATTAAAATAAACCGCGATACCACCACATCCCGCGATTCGGCTGCCGATGCCACCAGCATTCAGGGATTGCATAGAGATCTCTTTGCTCCTACCTGCGCCAACAGTGGCTGCCACGATGGAACGTTTGAGCCCGATTTCAGAACAGTGGAAAGTTCGTTTGCCTCTCTGGTCAATGTAAAGCCCATCAAAAATGATCAGGCGGGCACCTTCAATGCCAGGGTTTTGCCGGGCAATGCAGATGCAAGCATATTGATTTACCGAATGACAGTGGATTTGGGTGGAAACTCCGGCATTATGCCGTTGGCGCTGGAACCGGGCAGTAATTATCCGGCTGTAAAAGACAAATTGCTCGATAACCTGAAACAGTGGATTAACAAAGGAGCTCCCGATTCCAAAGGCAATAAACCCGGGCCGGTCAATTTTCCACCCCAGGTTATGGGGGTTCAGGCCTTGTTAAATGGCACTCCCATTGGAAGAGGCGGTAAATATGAACCCATGGTTGCCCAACCTGGTCAAAATCTGGAACTTTGGTTTTCACTGGCAGATGATGCCCTTAATCAGGAGAATCTTACCGGTATGAGCATCAATTGGTCTACAGATCCTGAGAAATTTGATCCATCCAACGAAAAACCCTTAATCAAGGGAGCCGTTAAAAATCTACCCGGATTATATGCTGCCAATACCCCCTATGCCTGGTATTTCCTCTTCTCCACCGCAGGCATGCAATCCTATGATGTGCTTTGGTTCAGGATTACCTGCAGTGACAATATCAATAACGATTATCAGTTGCCAAACACAAACAGCATGTTCTTTCTGAAAAAATACTTTGCCCTGAGAATACCATGAGGATTGTAATTACAGGTATATCATTGTTGTTGTTTCCTCTGTTAAATAGCTGCAAGGAAATACTTAACACTACCGGAAACCCCGTTCCGCGTATTGCATTGGTCAAAATAGCCCCCACACAAGTTAAACAGTTTGTAGATTCATTGAAGATTACCTTTACCTATGAGGATGGAGACGGAGATCTGGGAAATGACAATGCCGATATCAACAGTCTGGAAGTTCAGGACGAACGACTTGCCAAGCCGGATTATTACTACGTACCTCCTATGGCACCTGTAGGCGAGAAGATTCGCATTAAAGGTCAAATGACGATGAACCTTAGAAACGTGTTTCTTTTAGGCACAGGCAATATAGAAACCACGTCTTTCACTGTTCGGATTCAGGACAGGGCGGGCAACTGGAGTAATCCCATCAAAACACCGGAAGTTATCATAACACGCTGATGCTGAAAAAGCTAACCTTTATAGTGCTTTTGCTTTGCTCGTTGCAATTTTCGGCAGCGCAGACCGAAGTTTTCATGCAAAACGGGCGGGTTAGGGTTTGCAAAGGCGTTTTTAAGGATAGTGAAAAAGGGAAAACCAAAGGGGATTATGATCACAATGAAAATTACACACTCACATTAAGTGTCCCGGGAGCTAAGAGCATCACCCTTAAATTCAAATCGTTCTGTATAGAAAAAGACAATGATGTACTTAGTATTTTCGATGGTAAAGACACATTTGCACCGTTAATAGGCAGATGGACCGGAAGCAAGGGACCGGGTACCATTATCAGTAAGGACAGCTTTATTACCATTCATTTTAAATCGGACAAAAGCGTTGCCTGCTATGGCTGGGAAGCCGATATTATTACTACCATCATCCCGCCGCCTACCCCGGTCTTTACGCTTAATGGAACCGTAAAATGTAACGCTACTTCTTTTAAGGTAAATAGCAACCGCAGCATTCCCTGTGACAGCATTAAAGCCATACTGGGTTCACTGACAGGGCCATTTGGTGCCGTTGGAATAACATCCGTCACCCCGGATAACTGCTCGGGAGGCAAGGCCACAATCTTTACCGTAAATACAGGGGGGGCATTATTTTTGAACGGCAACTACACCTTTCAATTAAATGTATACTGGAAAGATTTCTGCGATAGTGTATATTTAACACAAAGTAAATTAATTTTCAGTGTTTCAGACTGCCCACTTAAAGTATTACTTAAAGCTGATTCGGACACCATTTGTAAGGGTAGCTGCACCTTTCTAAGGTCTACTGTGAGTGGTGGAAACCCCGCCAAATATGTTTATACATGGACTCCTGTGCTCTCAGGGGCAGGACCACATCGAATATGTCCTACCGTGAATACCCAGTACATACTCAGGGTTACCGATGGATCGTCTATTCCTTCGTCAGATACCGTCAACATTGTGGTTTTGGACCCACCCGCTGCCATGGGCGATACGGAAATATGTTATTACGGTCCCAACATTTTCCTGAGGGCTTCCCCGGCCGGTGGACGTTGGTACGGTTCCGGCATTGTCAATTCACTTTCCGGTGAGTTTAAACCGTCAACATTGTGGGGTCAAAACAAAGTATGGTATAAGATAGGTAGCTGTGCAGATACCGTGATGGTAAACAGCGTGGGGCCATGGAACCTGGAAAACGTCTTCTGCCCGGGAAAACCACCTCAGGCCGTATGGTGGTATGGTCCATTAGGAGGCACCTGGAGTGGTCCTAAAATTACGTCTGCCGGAATTTTCAATCCGGATGTTCCCGGAATCTATCAGGATACTTATACCTGGAAAGGATGTAAAAGTGTCAAAACCATCCGTGTAGAAAACATGGTGGTTCCTAAGTTTGATACCACCTGCGAGTCGAGAACATCTGATACTCTTACATTTTCACCCAAAGGTATCTATCCTAACTGGTTTGTGGGTTTAACCAATTCCTACTGGGGATGGTACAATCCAAGTCAGACCGGCGGTGCCGGAACAAAATTAATTATATGGAATGGCGGCGGATGCAAAGACACCACCCGTTTGACCGTGCTACCCAGTGAAGCCGGCACTAATGATACTTTCTGTCCGGCTAATGGTATGAAAGTACTGGCTAATTTCAGGCCTTCTGCCAACTACACATGGACAGGCAAAGGAATTGTATCTCCCGGTTCGCCCAACTACGACCCTTCCTTCTTTTTTACCCTGGGTAAAGCCACCTATATCGATACGCTCACGCTTCGCAACGGGGTTTGTACAGATCGGAAATTTGTACATTTGATTCCTACCAAAATCAATAAAAAAGACACCCAGTTTTTCTGCATAGAAAACCCTGTACGCATACTAAACAATGCCTTGCTGGGTTTAAGCCCTGACGGTGGATATTGGACAGGACCGGGCATTACAGGTGTAAATGGCTTTACTGCAGCCCTGGCCGGTTTTGGTCATCATAAGCTGGTATATCATAAAAATGGATGTAATGATACCCTGAATGCCTTCGTAAGACCGCGGCCTACAGCCCAGACCGATACTGCTGTTTGTATTAACACAGCGGCTTTCAATTGCCGCGCTGGAGAAACGGGAGGAAGTTTTAGTGGAAAAGGCATTACCAATGTCATTCTCGGCACATTTAACCCTGCAGTAGCCGGCGCTGGCAACCATGTTGTCACATTCCGAAACAAGTGGGGTTGTACCGTTAACTTCTTTATACGGGTTGATGCAGCTCCTTCCCTGTGGTTTGTGAATCCGGTAACCGATTTTTGTTTCAAAAACACCCCCTATCTCCTCATCGCCAATATACCGGGAGGAGTTTTTTCCGGGAATGGTGTCTCCGGCAATCAATTCAACCCCTATTTGGCCGGCAGCGGCTCCCATACGCTAACCTACACCTTGGTGTCAGGCGCCTGCACGGCTGCCACTACCGTAAACGTTTCGGTGATTGACACCCTGAAGGTCAGGGTGAATCCTCCAATCGATACCATTTGTCCGGGTGAAATTGTATGGTTGCGCGCATCAGCCACCGGTGGTGATAAGTTTTCTTATTCATTTGCTTGGAGCAACGGACAAACAGGCAACGGAACGTTTGTAAGCCCCCTTACAACCACCGTTTACAATGTAGTAGTTACCGATGGGTGCAGTGAGCCGGCAACAGCAGCTGTGCCTATTTATAGGCATTCTAAGCCCTATTTTATGGCTACCACATCCCCTCCGGTTTGCTTCGGTCAAAAAGGGTGGGTTAAGCTCCGTATGAAAGACGCCGGGCCTTATCGTTTTACCTGGGATGTAAGTCCGGCTTACATCGGTGATTCATTGAATGCCTTGAGTGGCAATCAATATAGGGTAACTGCCGTAAACCTTAAAACCGGCTGTATTGTGGATACCACCATTGAAATCCCCGGCTACAAAGCCATCACTGCAGCATTTATTGGCAGCATACCCAATGGTGCTGCCTGCCTGAGTCCCATTTATCCCAACCTAAGAATTTTCAATAATTGCGTAGGCGCAGAAACCGGCACCTGGTTCTGGGGAGACGGCAGCAGTGAACCCTTCGACCCGGGAATGAGCCCTAAGCATTTCTACAACGGCGAAAAGAACCGATACCGTGTGAAACTTGTGGTGCAAAATGCAGGAGGATGCACTGACAGCGCAGAGGCAGATTATTGCTACCGCGATACGGTGGTCTATTATATACCCAATGCATTCACGCCCAACAATGATGGCTTTAATGATAAGCTTGAATCGGTGGTGATTGGTGCAACCGAATTTGAAATGCTCATTTATAACCGCTGGGGACAGATTGTTTTCAAGAGTGACAATGCATCTCAATTCTGGGATGGAACTTACAGGGGAACCCATTGTCCGGAAGGCGTTTATGCTTACCGCATTAAATTTAAGGGCAGAAAAACTCCGAACCGGCAAGATAAAGGCAGCATATTGCTATTGAGGCCAAAGAACTAATGTTTCAAATGTAAAGGTTTTCGTCAGCAGGAATTGAAAAAAACCATCTTCATCATTTCCAAAATGGACTGCCCTTCTGAAGAGCAGCTAATCCGGATGAAGTTGACAGATTTACCTGAAATTCAGACTCTGAATTTTGATATCCCTCAGCGCAAACTTACCGTTTATCACACTGGAACCCACGAAAATATTCATCACCAACTCAATGACCTGAAGCTTGATACATGCTTATCTGAGAGTATTGATGTAAATAAAGCCTCCGTTTCTACAGAAAATGTACACCAAGAAAGAAAGCTATTGTGGCAGGTGCTGGCCATTAATGCTTTTTTCTTTGCCTTAGAGCTTATTACGGGCTTTATTTCCAACTCAATGGGACTCATGGCCGACAGTTTAGATATGCTTGCCGACAGCATTGTGTATGGCATGGCACTATGGGCAGCGGGTGGCAGTGTAGTGCGCAAAAAGACAATAGCCCTGTTTGCCGGATATTTTCAGCTAGTCCTTGCCATGCTGGGTTTTATAGAAGTTATCCGCCGTTTTGTGGGCCTTGAGGCAACTCCCGATTACCTAATCATGGTGGTTGTATCCGTATTTGCTTTATTGGCAAATGCCCTATGCCTATATCTTCTACAAAAGAGCAAAAGCAAAGAGGTACACATTCAGGCAAGCATGATTTTTACCTCTAGCGATGTCTTTGTCAATTTAGGGGTGATGGTGGCTGCCTTACTGGTATTTATTTCGCAATCTCCCTACCCTGACATACTCATTGGAAGTATCGTATTTGTGATTGTGGGTAAAGGAGCCATAAAAATCCTGAAACTTTCGCGATAAACACTACTACCTGCGTGTAATAATCTGATGTGAGGAAATTCGCAGCCCTCATCAACCCATTGTAACCTGTATCATTGTAATTTCGCCACTTTATGCATTACTCTTCAGCCCTCACCTATCAGATTATTGGTTGTTATCTCAAGCAATATCTGTGTGGAGGAAAACTGACCGATGCATTCAGTACCCATAAAGATGCACTGATACTGGAATTCAAAACGGCGGATAAAAACGTGTTTCAATGCCTGATTCAGTTTGTGGATGGAAATATCTACTTTATAAAACCTGCACAACCGTTACAAGCAGGAAGAAAAGCCATCAGTCAGTTTAAATCCATCCACGGCGCAAGTGTGTTAGATGTGGAGGTTTTTGAAAATGAACGGCTGATTTTGATGAATTTGTCAGAGAACAAACGGCTGCTCATCAAAGGATTTGGACGCCTGGGCAATGTTTTGCTGTTGGAGGATGGCGCACCCAATCCCACTTCAATGTTTCGACTTTCCTTAAAATCTGATCGGGATTTGAATGTGGCGGACTTACTGGCCGAAGCCAGGTACATCAATTGTTCCGGCATACCCAATATAAGCATTTTTTCTGACAATTCCAAATTATTTGCAGAGCCGGCAGCGGGTAGAAATCCATTGGGAAATGGTGCAGAGGGATTGTTTGCCTACGCCGGTGAGTACGTTAGAAACAAACGGAGGGACGAATCCAAAAAACAATGGGAAACTCATTGGACCCGAAAGATAGCCGTGCATAGCGCCAGACTCCTTAAACTGGAAGAACAGCTGGCTGAAATTGAGGGTAGAAGAAGCTATAAGGAACTGGGAGATATAGTTTTGGCGCATGCCCACCAAATAAAAAAAGGGGTAGGAACAGCGCTGCTACAGGATTTTTATACCCAAAAACCCATACGGATTAAACTCAATCCTGATTTGGACGCGGCAGAGAATGCAGAACGTTTTTATCGCAAAGCCAAAAACGAGGGATTGGAAAAAGCCCATTTGCTTCAGAACCTGGACAGTACACGCACGGCGCTTAATGCTGCTGAGGCGGAACTGAAAGCCATTTCAGAACCAACGGGCCATAGCTACATCCGTCAACCCAATACCGCACAAACGGCAAAACAAGCAGAGAGTAAGCCCTACAAAACTGTCATGATTGATAATTTTGAAGTGTGGCTAGGTAAGAGTGCAACAGACAATGACAACATGCTAAAAATGGCCTCCAAGCAGGATTTATGGCTGCATGCTCGCGGATATGCAGGTTCGCATGTTATCATTAAGAAAAAAGGCAACAGCTTTCCCGAGTCTGTTATTCAAAAGGCGGCAGAACTGGCGGCCAAAAACAGCAAAGCCAAAACCCAAAAAATGGTACCTGTTATTTATACGGAAAGAAAATATGTGAGCAAGCCTCGCAAAGCAGCGGCAGGAGAAGTGGCTGTTTTAAAGGAAAAAGTAGTGGATGTGTACCTAAATTGATAGTACAGGTTAATACTTGCTATAGCTTGTATTTCAGATATTTACCCGTATAACTTTTTGGCTCTTTAACCAGATCTTCGGGAACACCCGCAAATAGAAGTTCTCCCCCGTTTTCGCCGGCATCAGGCCCCAGATCCAGTACCCAGTCAGCGCATTTTACCACATCCATATTGTGTTCAATACATAGGATGGTATTTCCTTTATCAATCAATGCATTAAAGCTATTCATGAGTTTTTTGATATCATGAAAATGCAGGCCTGTTGTGGGTTCATCAAAGATGAACACAGTACCTCCATCCTTGTGGGGATTGGCTTTGCTAAGATAAAAGGCAAGCTTCACACGTTGTGCTTCACCTCCGGAAAGGGTATGGCTTCCCTGCCCCAGGGTTATGTAGCCCAAACCCACATCTTGCAATGGCTTCAAACGCTCTCTTATTGTTTTATCATCGGCAAAAAACGATATGGCCTCATCTACCGTCAGCTGAAGAATGTCATGTATGTTTTTTTCTTTGTATACCACCTCAAGCACATCGTTTTTGAAACGCTTACCTCCGCAGGCATCACAGGGCAGCTTGATATCAGCCATAAACTGCATTTCAATGACTGTCTCACCTTCACCCTGGCATCCATCACATCGGCCTCCATCTACATTGAAGGAGAAATGGGCCGGCTTAAACCCTTTGAATTTACTTAGGGGTTGTGATGCAAAAAGCTCCCGTATTTCGTCGTATGCTTTCACATACGTAACCGGATTGCTTCTGCTGCTTTTACCTATGGGGTTCTGATCTACCAGTTCTACCGCTTTTACCAGTTTTTTAGCACCCTCCAGCGCTCTGTGATGGCCGGTTTTGGTGCTGATATATTGCCCAATTTCCTTACTGAGTGATGGATACAGTATTTGTTTTACCAGACTGGTTTTGCCGCTTCCGCTAACCCCCGTGATGGCGGTAAAAACCTCAAGCGGAAATTCCACATCTACCTCTTTCAGGTTATTGGCTTCCGCACCAAGTATTTTGACGCTATGCTTCCATTTACGGCGGTTTTTTGGCACCTCAATCAATTCTCTGCCCGACAAGTATTTACCGGTTAGACTGTTATCATCCGTAACCAACGCATCAAAATTACCGCTGAATATAACCTCGCCGCCCAACGCTCCCGCCAGCGGCCCCATGTCAATCACCTGATCTGCCGCCTTCATCACCTCCTCATCATGTTCTACCACAATGACCGTATTGCCCTCCTTCTGAAGCAACTTCAGCACCCCGATTAATCGTTCGGTATCCCTGCTGTGAAGACCAATACTGGGTTCGTCCAAAATATACATACTGCCGGTAAGATTGCTTCCCAGACTGGTAGCCAGGTTAATACGCTGACTTTCTCCCCCGCTGAGTGTATTACTTAATCGGTTGAGACTAAGATAACCCAACCCTACATTTCTTAAAAAAGACAGTCTTGAGACAATTTCATCCAAAATTCGCTTGCTGATAATCATCTCATTTTCATCGTATTGAACCGCAGTAAAATATTCGAATGCGCTGTCAACATTCATGAGCAGTATTTCCTGCAGGTTAATCCTTTCAGGAATCCCCTCACCCGGATTTACAGCCCTTAATTTTACATAACCTGCTTCTTTGCGCAGGCGTGTTCCCATGCAATCCGGACATTGCGTTTTCCCGCGATAACGGGCTGAAAGTACACGATATTGTATTTTGTAGGATTTTTCCTCCACGTAACGGAAAAAATCATGAATTCCCGGCAACGTTTTGGTACCGTCCCACAGCAATTTCTTTTGCTCTCTGCTCAATTCCCGGTAGGGCTTGTGAATGGGAAAGTCCGCTGACAGGGCCAACCGGATAAAATCTTCACGCCATGCCCCCATGGCTTCACCCTTCCAAGGCGCCACGCATCCTTCATATACACTCAGCGATTTATCGGGAACCACCAAATCCTCATCTATGCCCAAAACGCTGCCAAAACCCTCACATTTGCGGCATGCGCCGTATGGGTTGTTAAAACTCAAAAAATCTCTGCTGGGAACTTCAAATGTAATTCCATCCCTTTCAAAACGATGATTAAAAACCTGCAGATGCCCTGAATCCAAACGAACGGCGCATTCCCCCTGCCCCTCCCAAAAGGCCGTTTCAACGGCATCGGTGAGACGACTTAAAAATTCATCATCCTGCAAATCTACCGTCAACCTATCCAGCACCAGGAAGTTATCTCCACTTTCTACCTGGCCTGTTTCCAGCAAATCTTCAATTTTAAGAATGCGATCATTGACCAGAACCCGGCTGAACCCATTTTGACGCAGCAGCTCAAGTTTTTCTTTTTGTAATATTTTATCGTTTAATGGCGATACAATCAGTACTGCAGTATCTCCCTGTAATTGTTGCACATAGTCCACAACATCTTTCACATCATCCCGCTTCACCTCCAGCCCACTGACCGGGGAAAAAGTGTGCCCGATTCTGCTAACCAGCAACTTAAGATAATCGTAAATCTCCGTGGAGGTAGCTACCGTACTCCGTGGATTGCGGGTATTGACCTTTTGTTCAATCGCAACCGCCGGACATAACCCCAGAATATAATCCACTTCTGGCTTTTTCATACGGCCCATAAACTGACGGGCGTAGCTGCTCAAGCTTTCCACATAGCGTCGTTGCCCTTCTGCAAACAGGGTATCAAATACCAGACTACTCTTCCCGGAGCCCGAAACACCTGTAACCACCGTAAAACTATTGTGCCTGAATGTGGCTTCTACCCCTCTAAGATTGTGTTGGCGGGCATTTTTAAGGTATATGGCAGTTTCTTTTGTCACGGACAATAAATGAGTCGCAAAGTTCGGCTATTTTGACTCAGATGGGCTAAAAACAATTAAAAAACACGAAATAATCAGCGTATGGTATCCCTTGAAATGCTGCTTCCTGCCCAAATGCCTACCCCATTGCGGATATTGGAAAAGACAGGGGTAGCTTCACCAAAAACCCCGGCACCGGCTTTATAATTTTCAATGCTCTGGAAATACTGAAAGTATGGCTCGTTGAGACTTTCTGTAACAACCAAGTATTTTGGGGTTCCCTGAGCATAACCGAATGGGGTTATGAATGAAATGCTTTTTTGCTGACCATTGAATGTTTTGTCAGAAAACACCCACGAACCGTCTTCGCTAACGATAGCTTCATTTTCTATGGCCGCATCACGGGTTATGGGTGCCAGGGTATTCCAAATGGCGGTAATATCATCGTAATAAAACAATGAAACCCTGTAATAATTGGCCTCCCCGCTTTTATCATTAAGATTTACCGTTAGGGTTCCGGTGGGATAACCGGAAGAATCAAGGTCGGTGGAATCTTTCCAAGTGGAAGGCACGGAAATAGCTTTTCCCGGCATCACCATGTCTGCATACACCTCATCAAAACCAGGCGCTTTTACGCTCACACTATAATATTTACCCGCACTGGCCCTGAAAACTGAGTTTTCATATTTGTCGGTACCAACATTGTAGGAAAAACCCACTGAATTACCATTTTCATCACTGACTGTCACCACCGCATTATTAACGAATTCAACTGCAGCGGTACTGCCCAACGGAATGGTTTTACTCACCTGTATCTCTATTTTATCCTGATCATTTATCAAGGCATTCACAACCAGTCGGTTACGACCGCTTATTTCACTTAGATCCAGTTTGGTTTCGCAGGCCGAAATCCCCACTGCAACGCCGATTAAAAAAAGTAATTTTTTCATGTTTTAAAATACTACCCTGTAGAAACCTGATGGAATAAATGGAAAATATGAGATGCCGAACGCCTCCACTGCCTGCCCGGCCGGCTGATCCACTCTCACTAGCAATGGGTTGTTGCGTGCTGCTATGTTATAGACATTAACGCCATAATAAGAATTGTAAGGTCTTCTCAAATAGGGCTTCAGCTTTTTGGTAAATCCAAAATCAAATCGGCTGTAATATGGCATACGGTAATTGTTTTTTGCGGTATAATCCAGCACCAGCATGCCATCTGCAGAAAGGTACTGACCCGTTGGCACAGTCACCGCATTGCCTGTCATCACCACCCCGCCAAACTGAATTGTCACCGTTTTATTGAGAGCGTATACTGCCTGAAAAGAGACTTTGTGTCTTCTGTCCCACCTAAAGGGATAAGATTCTCCAAAATTGATATCAGGAATATTTCTGTCGCTTCGAGACATCGTGTAACCCACAAGCCCATTTAAACGGCCAATTTTTTTCATCAGAAGAAACTCAATTCCGTAGGCACGACCAATACCCTGTGCCAGCATTCGTTCCCAGTATCTGGGGGCTAAATCATTTTCGTCCTGACCCGTTAAATCTGAAATGCCTTCAAACGATTTCAGATAAAGCTCCATGCTAAATTCCAGGCCTCGCTTCCACGGCTGATAAAACCCGCCCGTGATTTGAAGCGTCCTTTGTGGTCTGATTTTGCCGCCCGTCGGGAACCATATATCGCCGGGCAGATTGGCGTTTACACTGCTGAGTCTGTGCACACCCTGATTGGCGATGCTGAAACCCAGCTTTAACGCTTTCTGGCCCTGTAAAATCTGGCTTATGAGTATTCTTGGTTCGGGCCTTATCCATGTTTTTCCATCACCAAAGAACGACCAGATTCGTCCACCCAGATTGATTTTGAGGCCACCGCCCAGATTGTTTTCATACTCGCCGTACAGACTCACCTCCGGTGAAGTGCTTTTGTTGAGAAGCCCGAAAGTAGTGTCCTGGGTTGCTGAGCCAGAACCGCTGAATTCGATGTACTGACTGGAAGGATTAAATGAATGTAATGTCCATTCCCCCCCGTATCTCAGATGCGCATTGGTTTTGAGCCGGTATTCCAGATTGGCCTTCCCAATGACATTGGTAATGGAATTGGATAATTCCGTTTTAATTCTAAACGAGGAAAAGGAAGTGTCAGACTGAATACTACCGCCAATTTCAAAAGGTACATTGTAAGTAGCCCTGGTCATGCCAAGCATGAAATTTCCATAATGCCGGTTATTGATTTTCTTGGCCCAGTTTACCCCAAGTAGGGTGTTTTGCCAGCTAAAACCCAGTTTAAGGTTAAATTTAATCTGTCTGTTTAGTGAATCACGGGTGTCTGTATCTATGGCTGAAGCCAGTTTGTCTCTGCCGTTATAGGCAAAAAAACTGAGTTTATTATTCTCATTAATCCGCCAGGTTACTTTACCATTAAGGTCATGCAAAACATAGTAAGCATAAATATCACCCTCTTTGGGCAGGAGCATGTCCAGCCAGGTGCGCCGGATACCAAAACTGCCGGTAACCGTTCCACTTTGATTTAACGGACCATTGGCAGAAGCATTAAACAAGAGTAAATCCTGATTAAAAGAACCTTTCCATTCCTTGGTATTGCCTTCCGACATGCCCACATCCAGCACTGCCCCGGCCCTGCCCCCGTAACGCGCCGGTGCAACACCCCGATAAAACTCAGTGCTTCCCAAAATCTCAGGGTTGTACGAACTTAAAAACCCAAAAATATGTCCATTGCCATAAATGGGTAATCCGTCCATCATCATCAGGTTTTGGTCGCTGTTACCACCCCTAACATACATACCGCTCAATCCCTCGATACCCCCGGATACTCCCGGTAAAAACTGCATCCATTTTACAGGATCCGGAATACTCAACAACGAGTTCATTTGCAGGGTCTGATTTCGGGTTGGACTGGTATGGCCACTTCTTAGATCAAAAATTGCATGGTATTTATTCCAGGTAGTATCATCCTGATTTAAAGGCAGCGGAGAAAGCTTGATGTTGATGGGAGTTGAAGAGTAAATATCCTCAACCATTCTAATGGCCTGATAACCTGCAGCGGAAAAAATCAGTACGTGTTTACCACTTCCAACCCCCATGTTGTAATATCCATCCCTATTGGAATAGGTGTACTGCAAATCGCTGCTGTCAATGGCCAGGGCATTCTCAATGCGTTCTCCGGTCTCTTTATCTTCAATCCATCCATAAATACCGGGCACATTCTGCTGCCCAAAGAGTGTTTGAAAGAAGCACAAACACATCATCGCCAAAACCCACCTTAAGTTCATACTACAAGCAAACAAAGTTAATATATTTTATTGATTGCTGAAGGTGTATTCAATGCCGCAGGCACTGGCAGCATACCCAAAATGCGGAATAGCGGGCTTAACAATCCGGATATGGATTTTCTCAATAATCGAAGGTGATTTTGCAAGAATGGCGGCTTGAATATCTATTGCCAGAGATTCCAGCAATTGCCTTTCTATGGCTGCCTGCTCATTCACAATATCCACCAGCAAAGTATAGTCTACCGTATGATTCAGGTCATCCAAGCCCACATGCCTGTTAAGTGTTACTTGTACGCTTATATACAGATTCACTCCTTCTTTACGCTCAAAATCATGCACACCTATGGGGCAATGAACCTCTTGACTGTCTAAAAAAACGACAAACATGCTGCCAATGTAGTTAAGTATTGATGTACAAAAAAACAGAAGAATGTACCTTTGCAATAAAATAAACGAAATGCAGGCACAAAATCTCGACGAATTATACGCCTCCAACCGAGGAAAAGACAACTATAAAGCCCCCGATTTCATGGGTGTGGACGATTTGCTTACTGAAGAGCAGAAGCTAATCCGCGATTCGGTGCGAGACTGGGTTAAAAAAGACCTGTCACCCATAATTGAATACTATGCACAACGGGCAGAGTTTCCACATCATATCATTTCCGGACTGGCCGGTGTGGGTGCATTTGGCCCCCAATTGCCATCTGAATATGGATGTGGAGGAATGGATTATACCACGTATGGCCTAATCATGATGGAACTGGAAAGATGTGACAGTGGCATTAGAAGCACCGCCAGTGTTCAGGGAAGTCTGGTAATGTATCCCATTTATAAATTTGGCAGTGAAGAGCAGAAGCGCAAATACCTTCCTAAACTGGCATCCGGAGAAATGATGGGTTGTTTCGGACTCACCGAACCTGACCATGGCAGCAATCCTGGCGGAATGACCACAAACTACAGAGATGCCGGTGATCATGTTGTGTTAAATGGTGCGAAAATGTGGATTTCCAATGCTCCCTTTGCCGATATGGCCGTGGTATGGGCCAAAAATGAAGAAGGCAAAATACATGGCATTATCGTAGAGCGCGGAATGGAGGGTTTCTCAACCCCTGAAACGCACAACAAATGGAGTTTGAGAGCCAGCGCAACCGGTGAGTTGGTTTTCAACGATGTAAAAGTACCCAAAGAGAATATTTTGCCGGGTGTTTCCGGACTTAAAGGGCCTCTCACCTGCTTAAACAGTGCAAGATACGGAATAAGCTGGGGCGCATTGGGTGCAGCCATGGATTGCTATGATACCGCACTCCGCTACAGCAAGCAGAGACAACAGTTTGGAAGACCCATAGCAGGTTTTCAGCTGCAGCAAAAGAAACTGGCCGAAATGATAACTGAAATATCTAAAGCTCAGTTACTGGTATGGCGTTTGGGTCAATTAATGGATGCCGGAAAGGCAACCCCTGCACAGATTTCTATGGCCAAAAGAAACAATGTGGAAATTGCCCTCAATATTGCAAGAGAAGCACGACAGATGCTGGGCGGCATGGGAATTACCGGCGAATATCCCATCATGCGCCACATGGCTAATCTGGAAAGCGTGGTAACTTATGAAGGCACACACGATATTCATTTGCTGATTCTGGGGCACGAAATCACCGGCGAAAACGCTTTTACCTAAAACCAAAGTTTTGCCATTGCACACGCTATATCGCTGCATGAGCTTTATTGCGGTTCTAATTGCAACCGAAACCTTTGCGTACACCAACAAACCAGTTTTGGTTAATCTAAACATCAATCGGCAAAGTGATTCCATGGGTTTTAATATGGTTTATGAATTGCAGAACCACTGCTATAAGCTCATCATTGCAGGAGAAATTAAACTTTGGGACTCTCCTCAAAAGACCATAAGAATATCCCCTTCCGCATTGCAGGCTATTGAACAATCCTCAGATACAAGATTCAATAAGACTGCCAACGTATTTCTTCATGAATTCTGGAGCAGCGGAAGAAATAAAACATCATTTACCATTATTGGTATTTCCTTTATCAACGATGGACCCAAAGGTAAAGTCAGCTATGGTTATGTAGATCTAAAGGAAAACTGGGCTAAACTTTCATCCTTAATGCTGGAATGCAATGTGAATGGACCGGCAGCCATCAGTCTCACTGATGCCCTTTACAGCAGAAATTACAACTTCAATGTAGTTCAATTTGGAAGAAAGACTTTTACCAAAAACCCGGAATCTTCCATTCGCATGCGTGATAAAGCATTTTACAACGGGCGGAGTATCGAGGGAAATTACATCATACCCCAAACCAAAGCGGTATACTATAAACTTATAGCCCACACTGAAGATCCTGATGATCCGGGAAATATGATTATGAGCAACATTCAAAAATTTTTGAATGAAAACAAGGATGTACTATTTAATCTGGGCGCTGACAAATATTATGATTACAAAACCTTAAAGTCAGATATTTTGGTTACCGGGATTGATTTTCATGAAGAATGGAAATTATTGCCCAATAAGGGCATTCGTTACGATGTAAAAAGCATTGTCATTTTTATCAACAACAAGCCCTTAAACCCTGTAACTGTGGATGATGTAGACCAATGGGGATTACTTTATCGCTACAAAACCATGGAAGATATAGTACAGGAAAAATCATACGACATGGTGTTGACGCGTATCAACAGTACCCTGATTCCGGAATGGGACTCACATAAATACTTAAAAGCATTGAATGTATATAACTGGTCGCAGGTGAGCAGATATGTACAATTTTATTAAAACTAAAACTACCATTATATGTATAAAATTAAATTTGGAACCGATGGATGGCGTGAAATAATCGCAGATAACTTTACCACTGCCAATGTGAGAAAAGTGGCTATGGCTACTGCAAAGTGGCTTCAGAAGCTGTCTGATAAACCCTCTTGCGTTGTAGGCCATGATTGCAGGTTTGGAGGTGAAATGTTCGCCGAAGAAACAGCCCGTATTTTAGCTTCACAAGGCATTGTAGTGCATCTGGCTAAAGGCATCGTAAGCACCCCTATGGTAAGTTTAGGTGCCAAAAAACTCGGTGCGGATGCCGGTATCATTATTACTGCCAGCCATAACCCTCCCACTTACAATGGTTTTAAAATAAAAGCGGGATATGGCGGACCAGCCACCCAGTCTGTAATTGACGAGGTGGAAAGCATGATCAGCGACAGGGACATCTCTCCGGCCCTGCCCCTGAGTCATTATGAAAAAATGGACTATATAGTTCGGGCTGAACTTGAAGACCTTTACCTAGAGCATGTGAGAAACAGTTTTGACATGGAGGCACTACAGTCTATTTCGCATGGGCTTGTTTATGATGCCATGTTTGGAGCCGGACAAAATGTGATAAAAAAACTGCTTCCCGATGCCACACTGCTGCATGCTACCCACAATCCCGGATTTAATGGCAGGGCGCCTGAACCCATACTGAAAAACTTGCCCGAAATTAGCAGCTTAATAGAAAATAATGACCGCTTTCTGTGTGGTCTTGCCACCGATGGTGATGCAGATAGGATCGGTTTCTTTGATGAAAAAGGCCGTTTTGTGGATAGCCATCACCTTATATTGCTGCTTATTAATTATTTGACTGAATATAAAGGGTTTTCCGGGAAAGTAGTCAAAAGCTTCAGTGTGAGTGATAAGGTTGAGCAATTATGCAAGGTGAAAGGGCTGCATACCATCACTACCAAGATAGGATTCAAATACATTTGTGAGTACATGGTGACAGAGGATGTGCTGATTGGTGCCGAGGAAAGTGGAGGAATTGCCATCAAGGGACATATACCCGAAAGAGATGGCATCTGGATGGGATTGGTTTTGCTGGAATACATGGCAAAAACCGGCAAGAGTATTTCTGAGCTCATTGCGGATATTTACAAAAACATCGGCTCTTTTGCCGTGGAGCGATATGACTTACACCTGGATACCGAAACCAAAGACAATATCGTAAACCAGTGTAAAGCGGGTGATTACGCCACCTTTGGCAGCTACATTGTGCAATCCATAGAGGACACAGATGGATTTAAATTTCGACTGGGCGATGCGGGCTGGGTGATGATACGCCCCAGCGGTACTGAACCGGTTCTTCGAGTATATGCAGAATCGGTCAATTCTGCAGCTGCATTTTCCATATTGGATGCGGTTAAAAACTCTATTTTAAACTAAATTAAATTGTTTTATAAATATCAGTATATTATATTTTTATTGATATTTACTTCAATAAATAGTTTATATTCTCAGGATACAACGATTTATTCAAATAATAGAAAAAGAAGTGCATGGATTGGACTATCTACCCTCACCATTGGAACCCATGCTACACTTTATAAAACCTGGTACAGCAAGGAAACGAAGCGTTCTTTTCATTGGGTAAATGACAACAAAAACTGGCTTCAAATCGACAAAGCTGGTCATGTTTTTGGTGCGTATTTTTCTGCTACTGCTGCCTCTGCCGCTTTTCGCTACAGTGGCTATAGCCAAAAGAAAAGTGCTTTACTGGGTACCGGTTTTAGCTTGGCATTTCAAATGCCTATTGAATATTTCGATGGGAAAAGCAGCGGGTGGGGTGCAAGCTCTGGCGATATCATTGCCAATGCCGCCGGCAGTCTGTTTGCCGGAATTCAAAACTGGCATTGGGGCAAAGCCCGAATTCCCATTAGATTTTCATTTCGCCCATCTCACTTTGCCGCAAAAAGACCTGATATGCTGGGCTCCAATACCCCAAGCAGAATGCTTAAGGATTATAACGGACAAACGTATTGGATAGATATCAATCCTGAGCGAATAAAGGAGCGTCCGAATTTTTGGCCTCGCTGGCTAGGCATAAACCTGGGTTATGGCGCAGATGGTATGCTAGGTGGTGATGACAATATCTGGAAAGATGCGGATGGCAGGGTTCAGGATTATAGCCACATAAAAAGAAACAGACAATATTACATTGGCCCCAGTATCTCTTTCGGCTACCTCAAGAAGCATCCCAATAAAGCAGTTCGAGCTTTAGCGTATATTACCGATAAAATAAGAATACCAATGCCTGTTTTTGAGTTCACAGGCAAAAACAATCCAACCTTTCATCCCCTGTATTGGTAATAACCAGACACAATTGCCTATCATTGCAAAGCGATGAACACGCCTGTTCAGATAGATATTGAAAAGATTTTCAGGGGCAAGAACCCTGGACTTGCTAAGTTCATTCCAGGATTTATTTTTCGATGGATTAAAAAAACTTTGCACCAGGATGAAATAAACGGGTTTCTTAAAAACGAGACTGCAACAACCGGTATAGCTTTTGCCTGCAATATTTTACAAGCATTCGGGGTGCACCATGACAGCGACGGCCATGAACATTTGCCAACCGAAGGAGGCGCAATTGTGGCTGCCAATCACCCGTTGGGGGGCATGGATGGAATGATATTGCTGTGCCAAACGGCCAGAGCCCGCCAGGATATTACATTCATTGTCAATGACGTTTTATTGAATTTACCCCAATTTAATGATGTTTTTATCGGTGTAAACAAGATCGGTACAAAAGGTCGTGAACAATTAAAGAAAATTGAAGAAATGTATGCCTCAGACCGGCTGGTACTGATTTTTCCGGCAGGTTTATGCTCAAGAAAAGTCCGTGGCGTAATTCAGGATTTAACCTGGAATAAGGCCTTCATCAGCAGGGCTATCAAGTATCAAAAACCTGTGATTCCGGTGCATGTGACCGGTAAAAATTCAAACTGGTTTTACAACCTAGCCAATTTTCGAAAACGAATCGGGTTAAAAGCCAATCTGGAGATGTTTTATCTTCCCGATGAAATGTTTAAACAAAAAAATAAAAAAATACATGTGAGGTACGGTAGGCCTATCCCCTGGACCACATTCGATAACAGATATAGTCAACACGAATGGGCTCAGCTACTGAGATCCTATGTTTACACGCTGAGAGAAAATACAGTCGATTTTGAAACCTTTATTACCGATAAGGGATAACCTTTTGATGTTTCTTTCTTAAACTTGCAAACAACATGATGCCCATCATTCAAAAAGTGCCCGTTGAAAGTCTGTTGGAAGAACTGACTCCGGACATTTTTATTAGGCAGACTCACAACATTGGTAACCAAATCTACATTTTTGACGGAAACACAAAGCCGGCATTAATGAAGGAGGTTGGGCGCCTTCGCGAATGGAGCTTCAGGGAAGCCGGTGGCGGCAGTGGCAAACCCACCGACATTGATGAATTTGATTTAGGAGAAAAGCCCTATAAACAACTCATTGTATGGAACCCGTCGGATAAAGAAATCGTTGGGGGGTATCGTTTTCAGATCTGTTCAGATTCCGTGAAGTATGATGGTTCTTTTCATCTCAGCACTACAGAAATATTTGAATTTAGCGAAACCTTAATTAAAGATTATTTCCCTTACACCATAGAACTTGGAAGAAGCTTTGTACAACCCCATTATCAGCCCAGTGCAGAAAACAGAAAGGGGCTTTTTTCACTGGATAATCTTTGGGACGGCCTGGGCGCTTTGGTGGTGTTGTATCCAAATGTTCGCTATTTCTTCGGTAAAGTAACCATGTACACCCACTTTAACCGAAATGCCCGCGACATGATCCTTGGCTTCATGCATCATTATTTCCCGGATACAGAGCACTTGGTTAACATCCCCAATGCCATTGTACCTGAAACAGATTGTACAGAATTTTTACAGCAACTGAGCGGACTTTCATACAAAGACGGACACCGATTATTGAATCAACATGTGAGGGAATTAGGCGAAAATATCCCGCCGCTGTTTAATTCTTACATGAATTTAAGTCCCAGCATGCGCACTTTCGGTACCGCCATCAATCATCATTTTGGCGATGTAGAAGAAACCGGAATTATGGTAACCATTGAGGATATTTATCCTTCAAAAAAGGATCGGCACATTAAATCTTACCTGGATTTTATAGCCGGATCTATGGATGCTGAATCATAATTTGCCCCTTCTGCACCACATTTCCTTCATTAATTTCATATAAATACACCCCCTGACTCAAACCGGTCAGGCTTGTCTGGTAAAATCCATTTTGTGCCGGGAACAGTGTTTTTTTCATCACACTCCTTCCCTGCAGATCTTTCAATTCCAGTCGAATCTTGGCGTTGCTTCCTGTTATTTTCCGAATGTTTATGAAATGGCCGGCCGGCGCAGGATAAAGTACAAATTCCGTTTCTGTTAAACCTGTTAAATGAACATGATTCATAGCCGAAGCCATTTTTACAGCATCCAGGGCATTGATGCGGCCATAACCAAAGTTATTGTTGCTGTCAGCACCTGTCAAGTCATCCCTGATTGCGGTGGTTCGTAAAATTTGTTTGATTTCGTTCAGTTTAAGTTGAGGATTTGCTTCCAGCATCAATGCAACAATTCCGGCAGCATGAGGTGCCGCCATACTGGTTCCGCTAAACATGGTCCAGTATTGGGTTTCACCGTTAAACTGACTTTGATAGAGGGTGTTTTCAGCCATCCAGGGGGCAAACTGCCGGTTATGGACAGCAGATGCCACCATCTGTCCCGGTGCCGCGATATCGGGTTTCATTCTGCCGTCAGGAGTGGGCCCTCTGCTACTAAATCCTGATATCTCACCGACCTTTAACCAGTTTTGAGCCCTGTATTTTCCCGAAAAATCTATCCAATTATTGCGATTAACATAGGATCCTACAGAAAGCGTC
>CANMCY010000021.1 GCA_947496375.1 Flavobacteriales bacterium | reverse complement strand
GTGGTAAACCCACGCAGTGCGGTAAACCGACGTGGCAGTTATGCAAAAACCCATGTGGGAAAAGGAGCCAGTATCGGTGCAAACGCCACCATAGTTTGTGGCCATGATATCGGAAAATATGCATTTGTTGGTGCCGGAGCGGTTGTAACCAAAAACATATCTGATTATGCTTTGGTGGTGGGTAATCCGGCCAGACAAACCGGCTGGATGAGTGAATACGGTCATAAGTTAAAATTTGACACACAGGGAATAGCCGTTTGTCCGGAGAGCGGGCAAACCTATCATTTACAAAACGGCAAGGTGGGCCGTGCGGATTTATGAAGAACATACTGGTTACCGGAGGGTTGGGTTTTATTGGCTCCCATACGGTAGTTAGCCTGCATGAGGCCGGCTATAATCCCATTATCCTTGATAACCTCAGTAATACCAGGATTGATGTGCTGGGAGGCCTGGAAAAACTGATGGGTAAAAAACCTGTTTTTTTTCAAGGTGATGTCAATGATGCAGCGGTATATGATCAAATCGTGTCTCAAACCGGACCAATCCATGCGGTAATTCATTTTGCGGCATTTAAAGCGGTTGGAGAAAGCGTTGAACAGCCGTTAAAATATTACCACAATAATGTTCAGGGACTTATCACCCTAATGTTGGCCATGGAGAGGCTTTCAGTAAAAAATATGGTTTTCAGCAGCAGTTGCACTGTTTACGGCGAACCCGACCAGGTTCCTGTGAGTGAAGAAACCCCGACGAAACCAGCAGCTTCTCCCTACGGCGTTACCAAGCAGATGGGCGAAACCATTTTGAAAGATTGTACTTGGCTTCAAACCCAGTGCTTGCGGTATTTTAATCCCATAGGAGCCCATCCCAGCGGACTTATTGGTGAACTTCCATTGGGTGTTCCCAGCAATCTCATACCATACCTGACCCAATCTGTGGCCGGTTTACGCCCGCCACTGACCGTGCATGGTGGTGATTACCCAACACCTGACGGAACCTGCATACGAGATTATATCCATGTGTGCGATTTGGCTGATGCACATGTTGCTTCACTGAATCGTTTGTTGGGAAATAAGCAGCAAGACCATTTTGAGGTTTTTAACATCGGAACGGGCACAGGGCAGTCTGTACTTGAAGTTCTGCATGGTTTTGAAGCTGCGACCGGTGAAAAACCCTCATATCAAGTAGGTCCGCGCCGCCCCGGAGATGTTGTTGCTGTTTGGGCCGATGCCGGAAAAGCTTCATCTGTGCTGGGTTGGCAAGCCCGCAGAAGTCTGAGCGAAATGCTTCGCGACGCCTGGAACTGGCAACGCAAACACTCTTAATCCGTCCATTATATTGGAATAACAAAAGTTCAATTTAATGGGCTTGCCAACACTGTCCACATTTGGATTCTTTTTCTAAATGTTAAAAAACCCTTATTGCCAATGAATCTTGGTGTTTTGGCGGAATTGTTTCCTTTTAAAATTGTGAATTAAAAAACTTTTTCCACATTTTTATTAACAAAAAACATACCGGTTGGTATATTTGCAGTCCCTTATGACAAAAATCACCAGAGAAAAGATCTTACATCGTTGTTTCGAAGCCATTTGTGAAGGCGGATTTACCAACTTGCGTACCGACAAGGAAATCAAGCGCTTGCGTATTACCAAAGGTGCTTTTTATCATTATTTCCCGGGTAAACTGGATTTAGGTTATGCCGTAATCGATGAAATACTGATGCCCATGTATGCTCAACGATGGTCTGTGCTTGAAGAGAAAACAAAGGGCGTAGCGGTGGCTCTGAATGAAATTATAGAGAATATTAAGGTTAGCAGCACCGACATTTCAGTGAAGCGTGGTGATGTACTCGCCAATTTGATGGTTGAAATGAGCAATGAAGATGAAGGTTTTCGCCTGAAACTGGAAGAGGTGTTGGAGTCTCAGGTAAAGTTGATTCAAAGAGCCATCTTAAATGGCAAGGATGCCGGTGAAATGAAGCCTCAGATTGATGCCCGCAGTATGGCCTATAGTCTGATTGGACAACTACACGGTTGTTATGCCGTTGCAAAAACACGCAATAGTCGTGACGTTTTTACCTTAATGATGAATGCTTTGCAACGACAGTTAAAAGAGGTATTGTTCGTATCAGCCGGAACAGAACCCACATCCGGTATGGGCTTCCAGCGTATGACTGCCTAAAAGGTGTTTATTCAGTCTTATTTAGAAATTCTAGTTTGGATTACACCCAATCCATGGCCATTACCAGACCACCAAAGAAGGTGGGTAATCCCAGCCAAAAACCTTGTGGCAAGAAAATGGTAAGCAGAATCAGGGCTATAGCCGAAATGGCGGTGATGGTCCAATACAAACCGGTGTTGCGCTTTGCGTCTGTCATAACAAGGCAAAGTTACACATTCAAATTCACAGTCACAAATGCGTAGTTTTGCGACAGGCGTCCTATCTGTTTTACCCACTTACATAATGGTCGGTGGCAAAAAAAAGAAATGCTGCAAAAAATATAAAACATCGAAACGCTGTAAAGACTGTCCCAAAAAGAAATAACAAAGGGGATTAAACCTTTTATTATTTTAAACATCTAACCCTATAATATGCCTGCTATGAATCGCAAAATCTGTTTCCACTTTTTTTTAATAACTTCAACCACACTGGTGGTTTTGGGTTCATGTCGCAAAGAAGCTTTGCCGAATGAATCTGATCAGCCCACGGCCATTGAAACAACCTTTAAGGGTAGCATTGACATTAACAATCCGCTGAACTATGCCGCACAATTTGTTCCGGGATACATTACCAAATCCAATGGTATGTCAAACCCCGTCAGTGACAAAGGAGCAACACTGGGCAGGGTTATGTTTTACGACAAACAGTTATCCGTAAACAACACCATATCTTGTGGCAGCTGCCATCAGCAGGGGTTTGCCTTTGGCGATACCGCAGTGGCCAGCACCGGGGTTAACGGTAAAACCGGCAGACACAGCATGAGACTGGTGAATGCACGCTTTGGTCAGGAAGCCAAATTTTTCTGGGATGAGCGAGCCAACACATTGGAGGAACAAACCACCCAGCCCATACAGGACCACGCCGAAATGGGTTACAGTGGGCAGAATGGTGATCCCGGTATTGCCGATTTGATAACCAAAATGAAGGGTATCGGATATTACCGGGAGCTGTTTTCATGGGTTTATGGCAGCGATGATATCACCGAACAAAAAATGCAACTGGCATTGGCGCAGTTTATCCGAAGCATTGTGTCATTCGACAGTAAATACGATGCAGGGCGCAGTCAGGTTGCCAATGATGCTGTCCCATTTCCAAACTTTACGACCCAGGAAAACAATGGAAAAAACCTGTTTTTAGCTCCGCCAACATTTGATGCGAATGGGGTAAGAACCGGTGGTGGTCTGGGTTGTGGCGGTTGCCATCGTGCGCCTGAGTTTGATATAGATCCCAACAGCCGAAGCAATGGCATTGGCGGAAGCCTTGCCGGCGGCCCTGATTTCACCAATACACGCTCTCCATCGCTGAGGAACCTTACCAATGCGCAGGGCATCATCAATGGACCCATGATGCATACTGCCGTTATAAAGGACTTGCAGGCTTCCATAGGCCATTATGGCAACTTGGTGAATGCCGCTATTAACAATCCCAACCTGGATCCGAGATTAAAACCGGGTGGAAGGGGTCAGCAACTCAACCTGAATGCGATTGAGGTAAATGCGGTAATTGCATTCCTTAAAACGCTGTCAGGAAGCGATGTTTATACCAATAGCAAGTGGAGTAATCCATTTCCGTAAGTAAAAGCGATAATTGCAATAGTGGTATTTTTTTTCTATTATTGAAATCAACAACCCCATAAGATGCAACGACTCAAATTTACCAAAGACGAAGGCTCCGCTTTCTACAAAGAATTATCGGAAAAAATAGACAGCCATTTTGCGGAAAAGGGCATTTCCAAAACTGGAAATGCTATTATGTATTTTAAAATATTCCTGTATTTTGGTCTGGATATTCTATTTTATTTTTTAATGCTAAAAAGCCAAACCCCGTTTGAGTTTTACGCCTACTATTTATTAATGGGCCTCTCGGTGCTGCTCACCGCCTTCAATATTTCGCACGATGCCGCCCATGGAGTGGCTGTGAAAAGTAAATTTTGGAATAAGGTGCTGTTTTCATTGAGTTTTAATCTGCAAGGAAACAATGCCTATGTATGGGGTAAAAACCACAACGAATCGCATCATTTATATACCAATGTAGAAGGCAGTGACATTGATGTATTAAATAATCCCTTGCTGCGTATGACTGAAACCCAGCCGGTAAAATGGTTTCATAAATACCAATATATATATGCCCCGTTTTTGTATCTTTTTTATTCGATAAACTGGTTTTTTATGCGCGAAACCTTGATGCTGTTTAATTACAGCAGCAGAACCATCAGTATTCACATTCCAAAACACGAGGTGGTAAAACTGGTGCTGTTTAAATTTTTATATATCGGTTATATGATTGTGATACCAGCACTATTATTGCCGTTCGGTTGGGGTGTTGTTATCTGGGCGTTTTTCTTAAATCATTTTATGGTGTCCCTTATATTTATCGGAGTTTTGGGTGTTTCGCACCTTTCCGATTATGTTTCGCACCCTGTAGCCGATGAAAACCAAAAACTGGATATGAGCTGGCCCAAACTGCAAATGTGTACTTCTGTAGATTACAATCCCGGCAGTGTGTTTTTTAACTGGACCTTGGGTGGTTTTAATGCCCATGCATTGCATCATTTATTGCCCAATATTTCTCATGTTCATTACCTGGAAATACTGCCTATTTTTAGGGAAACAGCCAAAAAACATGGCATTACCTACATGGAAATGTCTTATGGTCATTCACTGGCTTCGCATTTCCGATTTTTAAAGAAAATGGGTGCCCAATCTCATTATTTGCCCAAACCCTATGCGAGATAAACACATTCATAATCCCCATGACAGTGAGTTGCTGAAGTTACTCAGTCGGTCGGTTGAAGAAAACTTGCATATAAATAAATTGCATTTCCGAATATTGATATGGACTAAATTTATTTTTTATCTAGGATTGTCTGCTATATTATACTATTCATTATACCAAATAAACCAACCGGTATTATTTATTTTATGCTATATATTATATGGTTTTATATCCTTGTTATTTGCTTTCAATTTTGCGCATGACTTTTCACATAACGCCATTTTTAAAAGTAAAAAACTAAATCATTGGGCGTATGCTATTATTTATACGCTGAAAGGTGCCCATGCAGAGGCCTGGAAAAGCAGACATATTCATTCTCATCACTATGCACCCAATGTGGAAGACTACGATTCTGATTTAAGAATTACCAAATTAATTCGTGTAATACCCAACAGTGAAAGGCGCTGGTATCATCGTTTTCAGCACATCTATGCGCCGTTGGCATACACTACATATTCTTTATTTTGGGTTTTTATAAAGGATTTTGTCATTCTGTATTCACAGGATGAATTTACCGATAAAAAAGAAAAAGGATTATTGTATCACCTGTCTTTCTGGATTCAGAAAATTGTTTACATCAGCTACATTTTAGCACTTCCTTTATTGTTTACCAAGCAGCCCTGGTATATTGTAGCTGCAGGCTTTTTGTGCATGCATCTGGCTCAGTCGCTGTTTTTACTATTTACATTTTTTATGACCCATCATGTGGAATCTACATCCTACCCTACAACCGATGAGCAGGGCTATATCAATACATCTTGGGTGATGAATCAGATTAGAAGCTCAAATGATATGCATCCATTCAGCCAATTGGCCAATTTTATTTTAGGGGGTTTTAACAATCATATTGCACATCATTTATTTCCACACTATCACCATATACACTATCCGGCAATTAATAAAATAGTTTATCAGGTTTTGCGAGATAATCATATAGAACCCAACCAAACCACATACTGGGGCGGAGTACTTTCTCATTTGAGATTACTAAAAAAAATGGGGTATCCGGATACTGTAATTTAAATCGAAAACAGCTTAACATTATGTGTTATGGTGATTAAACCTAAATATTAAAATAGTATCTAATAACAAATTAAACATGAAAAAAAGTGTACTTGTTATATCGTTAATGCTGTTTGCCATTGTTTCATGCAAAAAGAAAGCTGTCGACACGGTGCAAACCTTCAACGACAGTGCTTACCTGATAACCAAAACCGTTGTTGATGACAGTTTTTCTGTGGATGTGGTCATTGATAAACCCAAAGGTGTTGCGTTCGATGTACTCATGGTATTTCATGGCACTGTGAGTTATGACAGTTTAATATTAGATGCTGCCTACAACACCCTCGATGGATTTAAGCGCATTATGGACCGCAAAGACATAATGATTGTAAGCGTGGCTTATCCAGAGGAAAATTTATTGTTTGGCGATAATGTAAAATACGCCGAGGCAGCGCTGCTGTGGTTGAAAAACAAGGCAGCCACAGAGTTGGGAATACAGATTAACAAGGTGTTTTTGGCCGGACATTCTCAGGGTGGATATGTGGTAACACGCCTCAACACCATGCACGAAACCAATGGGGTTATTGCCAATGCGCCGGGTCCGCTCAATCTGGTGTTTCGCTGTCAGCTGGAAGAGGATGGCAAAATAGCAAAAGGGGCAGTCTGCAATCTTTTGAGAACAAAGTATGGCACTACCACCATTAATCCTGAGGCCTATCAGGCCCGTTCGTTGTTGAAGTTTACCGCAGGTTTCAAGTCTGATATTCTGTTTGTTCAAGGACTGGATGACAGCCCTATCCAGATGAATTCTTGGCCAACATTTAAGCAAAAAGTTACGGCATGCACCGATTGTAAAGATGTTCTTATTCATGAGGTTCCCGGTTTCGGTCACCAATCAATGTTTGAAAACACAGAGGCAAAGAAAGTGTTTAATCAATTTATAGATGACCGGAGGTGATTGTAAATTTACATTAAGGGTTGGGCAAATGAAGTTTACTTTAGGTGCATCTCTACTTGCTGTGAATTAAGGTGTTAAAACAATGAGAAAAACCATACTGTATATAGCTTGTAGCCTGGATGGTTTTATTGCAGGACCCAACGATAACCTGGATTTTTTAAATGCCGTTCACACAGAAGGAGAAGATTATGGGTATGGAGAATTTATAAAAACCATAGATACGGTTATTATGGGCAGGAGAACCTATGACTGGGTTATGGATAAGGTCACGGAATTTCCGCATGCCGATAAAAAAACCTATATCATAACACGCCAAGATCGCCCTTCTCGCGGAAATATAACCTTTTACAGTGGTAGCATTGAAAAACTAATACATAGGTTAAAAGTTGAAACAGGACTCAATATTTTTATAGACGGGGGAGCACAGGTAGTCAATATGATGCTAAAACATCAATTAATAGATGAAATGATCATATCATTAATACCGGTTATTTTAGGCGATGGAACCCGTCTTTTTCAGAGTGATAACAATACATTAAAATTGGAATTGGTATCGACAAAAACCTTTGATACAGGGCTTTATCAGTTACACTATCGCTATATAAAAACCTAAAACTTCAATGATAGGTTTATCAATTATTGATTATCACGCCATTCGTATACCCATTGTGCCTGAATCATCTCAAGGTGTCCTTCGGTACACTCTTCACGCGTGCCTTTAAAGTTTGGGATTTCCAACACCCACTCAAGCAGTTCGGTAAAACGGATTCTGTAAATTTTGCTTTCGTTGAAATCATTGCCGAAACGCTCATAAAGTTTCATGGCAATATCCTCATGATCATTCCAGTGTATAGGGGGTTCAAACATGTTTAAAGGGGTATAAAATTGAATTAATGGCCTATTATGCCGCTTTGGTCAGGGATGGTAACCACAAGATCTCCATTTTGGGTCAGTTTACATTGGCAGGCCAGGCGAGAGTTGTAGCGGGGGTTTCTGGCGCGGTCCACATAGTCTTCTTCACGATCGCTCATTTCGGGCAATAGGTTTTCGCCTGCCTGCACATAGATATGGCAGGTGCTGCAGCCACAAACGCCACCGCAATTGTGGTTTAGCTGTATATCGTTGTCCAGCGCCACCTCCAAAACACTCTCGCCGGCTTCAATACTTACCGTAACCGGTGGTTGGGTTTTGTCCTCAAATTGAAATGTGATATTGCCCATATTCACTGCAAAAGTAACACATGAAAGGCGTTTCAGTTTGACTTTTCTGGGTTGTAACTGGGAAAAACTGTTTTGGCGGCGGGCCTCGCGCGTGCGCGCACTCAAGACCTTGAAGGTCTAAGACCTGGAAGGTGTGCTAGAAAAAATCAAATAAAAAAATTATTCTTTCATTCCCATCTTTGCAATCCATGAAATTTCTGTACGGTCTGCTTTGGTTGGCGGTTTCTCCGTTAAATGCGCAAACCCTCATTCAAAAAGTCAATCCCTTTATTGGCACCGGTGGGCACGGGCACACCTATCCCGGCGCCACAGCCCCTTTTGGCATGGTGCAATTAAGTCCGGATACACGCCTTGATGGCTGGGATGGATGCAGCGGCTATCATTACGATGATAGCCTTTGTTATGGTTTTTCGCATACCCACCTCAGTGGCACAGGGGTTTCAGATTATGGTGATTTATTGGTACGGCCCGGTTTACAGCCCCTTGTTTTTAAGCACAAAAATGAAAAAGCATCTCCCGGTTATTATTCCGTTATGTTCAATAATGGAGTTTTTGCTGAAATGACCGCAGGTACCCGGGAAGGTATGCATCACTACCGGTTTCCGACTGGCATAAAACCCGTTATCGTTATTGACCTTGAGCACCGCGATTTTGTGACGGACGGGCAGATTAAAGCAGTAAACCAAGTAACGAAAAGCGGCAAAGCGGTTTTACAAATAAGTGGGTACCGTTTTAGCAAGGCCTGGGCGGAAGATCAACGGTTTTATTTTACTGGTATTTTCTCATCCGCAGCGGATTCAATTGTGGTTTTAAAAAAGAAAGACAGCTCTGTGCGTGCTTTGGCCATTTATTTTCCTATCCAAGCTGCTGATATTTATTTTGGTGTTGGACTTTCATTTGCGGGGATACCCAAAACAAGTAATTTAACAGCAGACGCCTCCGGTTTTTCGGCCATGCTGGCCAAAACAACCCAAGAATGGGAAAATCAATTGGGCAAAATAAAGGTGAGAGGCACACCCGAACAGGAACAGATATTTTATACCGCTTTGTATCATACCATGATTGTACCCAACCTGGTTTCTGACCCTGATGGCTCCTACCGGGGGCTGGATAAGAAAACCCATGCCGGAAAAGGCAATCATTACTCGGTTTTTTCTCTATGGGATACGTATCGAGCTACACATCCGCTTTACACGCTTGTTGAACAACAGCGAACCCGCGATTTTATGAAAACATTTCTGCGCATGTTTCGCGAAAGCGGCCGTTTGCCGGTGTGGGAGCTGGCTTCCAATGAAACCAATTGCATGATTGGGTATCACGCTGTTTCGGTGATTGCCGATGCTATGGCAAAGGGCATAATGCCCGACAGCGCCGAAGCCCTGCTGGAAGCGGCGGTTAAAACCGCCAAAGCCCCTGTTTTTGGGTTGGATGATTATATCAAATACGGTTTTCTCAGCATGGAAAATGAAAGCGAGTCGGTGAGCAAAACCTTGGAATATGCCTACAATGACTGGTGTATTGCCCAAATGGCAAAAATGCTGGGCAAGGATAGCCTGGAAGCATTGTTTTTGAAACGAAGCGAGGCCTGGAAAAATGTTTTTGACCCTGAAACGGGCCACATGCGTCCCCGTAGTTACGGACGCTGGCTGGAACCTTTTAACCCCAAGGAAGTGAACAACCATTACACCGAGGCCAATAGTTGGCACTATTCATTCTCGGTTCCCCATGATATGCAAACCTGGATGGGAATCATGATTTCGCAAGGAAATAAAACACAGGAAGCCCTGCTGGATAGCTTGTTTACCACCTCTTCAAAAACGACGGGCCGTGAGCAGGCCGACATTACCGGCATGATTGGTCAGTATGCCCACGGAAATGAACCCAGCCACCATATTGCTTATTTGTATAATTCGGTTGGGAAACCGCATAAAACACAGGAAAGGGTAAAACAGATCCTTGAAACCCAATATAGGAATAGCACTGACGGGCTTAGTGGCAATGAAGATTGCGGACAAATGAGCGCCTGGTATGTGCTAAGCAGTTTGGGCTTCTATCCGGTTTGTCCGGGTGATGCCCGCTACAGCATAGGTTATCCGTTATTTAAACAGGCCACAATTTCATTTGAAAATGGAAAGAAACTGCAACTCGTTAAAAAAGGAAATGGAAATTATATACAGCGTGTAACCCTTAACGGTAAAGCAATTGAGGCCAATTATCTATTTCATAAAGATTTGTTGCAAGGCGGAAAGCTGCTTTTTACCATGGCTGAGAAACCCACAGATTGGGGCAGCGGAGACAAAAACAGCTTTCAAACCGCAGAAAAAACGTATGGTGCGCCTGCACCTGTGCTATACTTTAAAGACATTGCGTTTGAAGACAGCATGACTGTAAGAATCAATAGCGGCGCAGGCTTTGATATTTCCATGTCTTCCGAAGGTAAACCGGACATTAAAATGGTTGTGAGCGGAAATGACACAAACATTGTACTCACACAAAGTTGTTGTATATCAACCATAGCACAGAAGGGAGGTAGCGTTGCCAAAGCATGCTTTTTCAAAAGACCCAATCACTGGAAAGTGAAGGTGCTGAATCCCTTGCATCCCCAATATACTGGCGGTGGAGAATTGGCCTTGTGTAATGGTATTTTGGGAGATGCTGAATGGCAAAAGGGCAACTGGCAGGGAATACAGGGGCAGCCCTATGAAGCAATTATAGACCTGGGTGATACACAAACCATCTCATCGCTTCACGCAGGATTTCTGCAGGATATACGAAGTTGGATTGTGTATCCAAGAAATGTAAGCTATAGTTTTTCTATGGATGGTGAAAGCTGGGGTAATGCCTGTGGCAGTATGAATTCCATTCCTGTAGATAGCCTGGGCTCGCAAAGACAAACGCTCAGTACCTATACCAAGCCGGTAAAAGCCCGGTACATAAAAATGAGGGCCGCGCAGTATGGTGTGCTGCCTGAATGGCACCCCGGTGCCGGCGGAGAGACCTTTATTTTTGTGGATGAGCTGGAAATAAAATGAAATTTAACCCCTGAATAAGGGCTCTGCTACCATCGCGTCGGTAATTATTAAGCCGAACTGCGATGTAATACTAAATAGTTCTACAAAAATTAGTCGTTATTTTTTAAATTCGGCAATAATGTTGTCTAATTTCTATAAATTTGAATATAATGTAAATTTAAATTGGTCCAATTTCGCAGTGTAAATTTTTTATAATGAGGGGAAAAAATCACATAGGTCAGCGTATACGCCTTGCCCGGTTATCCAAGGGATGGACTCAGGAGGATCTTGCTGAAAAAATTAACAAAACCCGTCCCATGATTTCCCACATTGAAAGAACGGGCAGTATTACATTTGATACACTCGAGCAGGTTGCAAAGGGACTGGGCATTGAACTCGCAGATCTTCAGAATGTGAGCAGCGAACAAATTCTGGCACCTTCTACCATGGATAGCCCGGAATGGAAAGCGCTGGTGCGAGAAAATGAATTGCTGGCAGAATTGGTAGAAAATCAGCGTGTTCGTATTCTGTATCTTGAAACAGAACTAAAACGCTGGAGAGAGATCCATTAAATCTAGTTTTAGGGTTTTAATCGCCCGTACATTCTTGGAAAGGGAATGCTCTCGCGCACGTGCTTGAGGCCGCAAACCCAGGTAACCATGCGTTCGAGACCCAAACCAAAGCCACTGTGAGGAACAGCGCCAAATCTGCGTAAATCGAGATACCACTCGAATGCTTCCATGGGCAGGTCGTGTTCAGTGATTTTTGCCTTCAACAGTTCCACATTGGTTTCCCTTTCACCACCACCCACAATTTCTCCATAACCTTCAGGAGCAAGTACGTCTACACCCCTGGCAAAATCCGGATTTTCCGGATTTCTTTTCAAATAGAATGCTTTCACGGCATGCGGCCAGTCGTATACCATGATGGGTGAATCGAATAAGCGGGTTATGACAGTCTCATCACTGCCCCCAAAGTCATTACCATATTCAAACTCTCTGGCACTCCTTATCCACTGGGGAATATTGCGGGAATCCTCTTCCAAATCTGCTTTTTCTTGCTTGAGGGCATCAATTTTAGTTTGGAAAAAGTTTATTTCACCCTTTTTCATTCCTCCACTGGCAATTTTAGTTTCACGATCAGCAATCTCGGCATTTACCTCTTCCAAACGCAATTGTACACGACGAAGTTCCTCTTCCAGACTGCCTATGCCGTTTTTCCCATTCACATCCTGTTCACCTTTAATAATACGAACGGCCTCATCGTAGGTAAGTCTGGGAAAAGACGTGAGACTACTTTCCAGCAAAGAAATATCCCTACCTATGGTTTTGAGCTCCTGTGCGCAATGGGCAAGAACATCCTTGATAATGGCGTGCAACATCCCTTCAATGCAATCCATATTCTGGAAAATGTCATAAAATGCCATTTCCGGCTCTATCATCCAAAATTCGCTCAGGTGCCTGCGTGTTTTACTCTTTTCAGCCCTAAAAGTGGGACCAAATGTATAAATTCTCCCCATAGCCATGGCCATGGCCTCGCCGTATAATTGACCACTCTGGCTTAGATAGGCGGGTTCACCATAAAAATCAGTTTCGAATAAAGTGCTTGTTCCTTCGCATGCATTTCCCGTGAAAATTGGAGCATCCATCTGCACAAAACCCTGTTCCTGAAAATACTGGTGTATGCTGTAAATAATACGGTTGCGTATGCGCATGATGGCCCACTGGCGTGTGCTTCTGAGCCATAGATGACGCTGATCCATCAAAAACTCTACCCCATGCTCCTTCTTGGAAACAGGGTAGTTTTCGCTTTCCCCTACCGGAATAACGCCCGAAACCTGAAGTTCATAACCTCCTATTTGCTTTTCATCCTCAATTACCAGTCCTGTCAATTCTACACTGGATTCCAGTGATAATCCCTGCGCGTTTTCTAACCCTGCAGTGCCTGCCGTTTCTTCTGTTACCACGCATTGGCAATAACCCGAGCCATCCCTCAAGACGATAAAAACAATTCCTTTTCCTTCCCGCTTATTGGAAACCCAACCCTTGAGTGTGACGGTTTTGCCTACCGCGCTGTGCAATTCCTCTATATACATACCGTGTAAATACGTTACTTTTGTAGTGTTATTGCAAAGGTAACGCAAACGAGGGTAAGCAAAAACAATGAGTTCGCTGAAGCAGAGTTTAAGCCAGAAAATGTTGCAGAAATTAAGTCCGCAACAGATTCAGTTTATTAAACTCCTGCAGCTCAATACCCAGGATTTTGAGGAAAAGGTAGAGCAGGAACTGTTGGATAATCCTGCACTGGAAGACAACCGCAGCGAGTCTACAGAAGATAATTTTGACAATACCGAAGACTTTGGCGATGAAGATTACATGGGCAATGACGTAGATGTGGATGAACTGCTTCGGGTCAATGGAAGTGATGATGATGGTGGTTTTCGCCTCAACGAGGATTACAGTGGCGATGAGCAAAAAGAAATGCCACTGGCAAGTCAGGGGAGTTTTCAGGAATATCTGGTAGAACAGGCAAGGGCAACATTTTATAACGAGGAAGATCTTCAGTTAGCCATTCACCTCATTAACTCTATTGAAGAGGATGGGTATTTGCGAAGGGAATTGCGAAGCATTGTGAACGATCTTGCTTTTAATGAAAATATAATTACCACAGAGGCGCACCTCGAAAAACTTTTAATTAAGATTCAAAACTTTGATCCTGCCGGAATCGCTGCCCGCGACCTGCAGGAATGTCTGTTGCTGCAATTATACAAGAAGGATTATGGTGACAATCCGGCCATCTCCCTGGCGGAAACCATCATTTCTGATCAGATGGAGGCGTTTAGTAAAAAGCACTACGACAAAATCAAGCGGTCACTAAAAATCAACGATGAACAGCTGAAAGACGCCATTTCGGAGATTGTAAAACTCAATCCCAAGCCCGGAGAAACCGGATCCGGATCAAATAAGACCCAATATATTGTTCCGGACTTTATCGTAACTGGCACCAATGGTGAAATCGAGGTTAGACTCAACGCCCGTAATACCCCCGAATTGCGCATTTCCTCATCTTATGCCGAAACGCTCCGGGCTTATGAGCATTCTGGGAAGAATGATAAAAATCTGAGAGATGCCGTTCAATACATCAAACAAAAACTGGACGGAGCCAAGTGGTTTATAGACAGTGTTAAACAGCGCCAAAACACACTGCTTAGCACCATGCATGCAATTGTTTCCAGGCAGAAAGATTTCTTTGAGGAAGGCGATGAAACCTTCTTGAAACCCATGATTTTAAAGGATGTTGCCCAGCAGGTAAATCTGGATATCAGCACCATCAGCCGTGTGGCAAACAGCAAATATGTAGAGACAGATTTTGGCATTTTTCCTTTGAAATACTTTTTTAGCGAAGGCATTGTTACAGATGAAGGTGAAGAAGTCAGTAACCGTGAAATCAAAAAAATACTTTCTGATGCAATTGGTGCGGAAGACAAAAAAAAGCCGCTCACCGATGAGGCATTAATGGAATTGCTCAAAGTAAAAGGATATAACATTGCCAGGCGCACCGTAGCAAAATATCGTGAACAGCTCAATATCCCTGTTGCCAGATTGCGTAAGGAACTGTAATTAGTCTTCATTATATTTCTGTTAAATCTAACAGGGATATCCTTGTGCGTTGGAACATGTGAATACCTTTGGTGTGTGATTGCGGAAACCCTTAGAAGACTCATTATCCCCGGAGATGAATTGTTTTATGTACTCTTCAACCGAGGTGCGGAAGTTACTGTAAAAATGACGTCCTGCTTAACCACCCTTCTCAGCGCAACGGATATTGATTACCAAATAAATGGTGCTTCCCGGCAGGAAATAAAATCATTGTATTCCGAGAGTCAGAACCACTATCGCGAAACGATTAAAAGACTTTCCAAGGTTTTTATTACGCCCATAGACAGGGAAGCTGTGCATGAGCTTTCTACAAATTTGCATGCCATCTCCCGTGGATTATACCTGGTGCCAAGGTATATCCCCCACGACAATGTAATCAATGATACCCATACCAGGCACTTAGGACAGTTAATAGAAAAATCGTCCATCGAATTGAAACAAATGGTGGAAGAAATTGGGACGCCCAAGCGCAGATTTGTGATGAAACATGCGCAACAGTTGCATGCACTGAGACGGGAAATGGAATTGACCTACGATCACGCACTTCAGGGCCTGTACAAGAATGTTGATGACCCCGCATTGTTCATGCGAAAAATAGAAGCGTATAATTCACTGCGTGAGGTTGGGGAATATTGTCAGAATGCCGCACATACCGCTGAGGGAATTGTGCTTACACACGTGGGATAATACTTAATATTATGTTATTGTTAATTTTGTTTTAAAGCGTTATTCTTAAATTATAACCAAAATAGCTTTGCATCATTAAATATATTTCAAAATGGCATTTAACAACATCATGAAAATTTTTCTGCCTAAGGATAGGGTATTCTATAGTTTATTCGAACAGGTAGCCCAGAAAGTAACCCTGATGGGTAAGCTTTTGGAGGAGTTTGTATACGAGGCAGATGAAGACAAAAGATTGGCGCTATCTAAGCAGATTGAAGACCTGGAGCATCAGAATGACGAGTTGACCCACCAGATTTTTCAGGAACTGGGCCGTAATTTTATCACCCCATTTGACCGGGAGGATATACATTATCTGGCAGGTGCCTTGGATGATGTGGCAGATTACATCTATGCCAGTTGCAAGAAGATTCAGTTTCATGGAGTGAACCCTAACGATCAGGGAATTCAGAAAATGGCAGAAGTTATCAATCAGAGTGCCATTGAAATCGGCAAAGCCGTAATGCAGTTGAGAGAATTAAAGCGTCCTGAAAAAATATCTGAGTGCTTGGTTAAAGTAAACAGTCTGGAAAACCACGCGGACGACATTTTTGACATGAGTATCAAAAAGTTGTTTGAGACCGAGAACGACTTCAAAGAACTGATACGCCGCAGAGAGGTTTATACTGTTATGGAGGTAGCAACTGACAAATGTGAAGATGTTGCCAACGTGATAGAAACCATTATTGTTAAATACGCTTAAAAAAACGCATAAACCACCAAACCTTTCATGACACTTGTAATTGTCATTATTGCCTTAGCCCTCATCTTTGATTATATCAATGGGTTTCACGACGCCGCCAATTCCATCGCAACCGTAGTTAGCACCAAGGTTCTCACACCGCTTCAGGCAGTTTTGTGGGCTGCATTGTTCAATTTTGCTGCATTCTTTATTTTCAAAGACCATGCAGTAGCCAATACCATTGGTAAAACTGTCATAGACACTTATGTAACCCTGCCAGTGATTCTGGCCGGTTTGATTGCAGCCATTTTCTGGAATTTACTTACTTGGTGGTATGGCATTCCTTCTTCTTCCTCTCATACCCTGATTGGAGGTTTTGCCGGTGCGGCAGTAGCTCATGCCTACCTAACCAAGGGCTTTGTGGCATTCAGCAGTGTGGTTGAAATGGAAAAAATTGTTAAAACATTGCTGTTTATTTTTCTGGCGCCTCTAATTGGTATGGCTATTTCTATGTTCATCAGCCTGGTAACCATTCATCGAAACACATGGATAAAACTGGGAATTATAGCAGCAACCAGTGTTGGAACATGGTTTATGTTTTTGCATTTCCAGCGGGGTAAAATGGATGAAAACCTGCAAAAGTTTTTTCGTGTAGATAAATATAAAAATGAAGTAGCAAAAAATCCTGATAGCTGGGACGCTAAAGTCAAACTGGAAAAAGCCCTTTCCAACTTCAACCGTGCGTTGCCTTATCTCAGTCAATATGATGCATTGGGTGCTGAAAAGGTAGCAAAACAAATCGCAGGAGCAGTATCATTCATAGACCTTGAAACGAGTAAGCTGAAGGAGATTATCGGAAAAACAGCCAAACTGGATCGCCTGAAAAAGGAAGTTTTCTACGATGAGACCCAAAAACCTCGGCTCGAGACGCTCACCAACAAGATAAAGAGTCTTGAATCGTTATTAATACAGCATCGGAAAATCGGGGCAGACAGTCTTGCGGTGGCTGTTTCACATACAATGGGTTTCACCGGTTCTGATGAAGATAAACTTAAAAAAGCCTTCAAAATTGATTTGACAGGCGATTTAAAAAAGGAAATTGAGAAAGCGGACAATTCCTTTATACGCTACGCTCTGTTGATTGTTATCCTGATTTTTGTTTTGGCTTATATATACATTGAAAAATTGCGCAAGCCCTCAGCAAACCGTACCGCCAACATGTTTAAAAAACTGCAGCTTCTTTCTTCTGCTGCGTTTTCACTGGGTCATGGTGGTAACGATGCTCAAAAAGTAATGGGCATTATTGGCGCAGCCCTTATCGCAAACGGAAATATCAGCGACTTTAAAGATTTACCCAACTGGGTGCCGTTGGCATGTTACGGAGCCATTGGCCTGGGCACACTGAGCGGTGGCTGGAAAATTGTTAAAACCATGGGAACCCGCATTACCAAGGTTACACCCTTGGAGGGAGTCAGCGCAGAAACAGCCGGTGCAGTTACTTTGTTTATGACTGAACAGATGGGTATTCCTGTCAGCACCACTCACACCATCACCGGTTCCATTATTGGGGTGGGTGCCACCAAGCGCCTCAGCGCCGTTCGCTGGGGTGTAACCCGCAATCTGCTTGTGGCATGGTTGTTAACCATACCGGTTAGCGCCATTGTAGCCGGCCTTTGCTACTGGATTATACGGTTCTTTATGTAAATAATTTAAATTTTGTATATAGCCGGTTAATAGCCGGCTTTTTTATTGTTCAGGGATTGAGATGAACATACACATATTGTTTTTTATAAAAGTTATCCACAGCTAATTGCGTGTTCCAAGAGCATGATTTACGGATGGTTTAAAAACAAAACGTAGTAAAAATAGCGTTTTGAGCGGTGCCCAACATACATGGTTAATATGAAGTTAATGTTAAAAATGGCTGAAATTGTTGTGATTATAGTTATGGGTTTTTATGATAATTGTTAAATATTTATTACGATTGCAAAACAAAATTAATCCCATACAATATGAGAATGAAAAAACTACTCATGGTCATTTCGGCTGCATCCATCGTTCCGGCGGCGTTTGCACAGGCCGGCCCGGGCGGAAGCTCCGGCAGTGACACTGTGGACGTTGGAGCCGTAACCGTAACCGCCATTGGTACAACCAAGAATGTGCGCAAAATCGGCTACTCCGTTTCACAAGTTCAAGGAAAAGGTCTGGTATCTTCCGGCGAAAGCGGTGTGATACAGGCTCTTACAGGTAAGGCATCCAACGTACAGATTACCCGTTCAGCAGGTGATCCCGGAGCAGGTGCTTACATTCAGATTCGCGGTCAAAACACCATTACCGGCAGCAACCAGCCCCTCATCGTAGTGGATGGTATTCCTGTTAGTAACTCCAGCTTTGGTGGCGGTCCTGACGGAGTTGTACAGCAATCTCGTCTGAATGATTTAAACCCTTCCGATATTGAATCAGTGGAAGTACTTAAAGGTGCTGCAGCTGCTGCAGTATGGGGAACCCGTGCTGCCAATGGTGTTATTGTTGTTACCACCAAAAAAGGTAAGCGTGGCATGAGCATCGAGTTCTCCTCAACTTATGCCATAGACCAGGTTAACCGTGAATATGAAAAACAAGGAAAATTTGGCCAGGGTGCCGGTGGTAGGTTCGCCGCTAACAACGCCAATTCATGGGGTGACCGTATTGCACTGCGAAACGGAACAGACAGTATTAACCCCAATGGTGCCCGTTTCGTAGCCGATGATGGCACCGTTTACGGAACGATCGTTAGAAAGGGTGACAAAACCGTATACAACGACAAAAACCGTGATCAGGTTTTTCGCAATGGTATTACCTGGAACAATAACCTCTCAATTTCAGCAGGTAACGATAAGAGCAATATGTTCTTCTCTCTGAGCGACTGGAACCAACAGGGTATTATGAAGGGTCTTTCTGATTACAGAAGAACCACTGCCCGTTTGAATTTTACACAGAATGTAAGCGACAAACTCACTGTAGGTTTAAATGCGAACATGGCGAAAACGGTTTCAAACCGCGTACAGATGGGTTCTAACCTCGATGGTCTGTACCTGGGCTACCTTCGTACCTCGCCTGATTTTGACAACAGCGATTACAAAGGCACTTACTATTCAGCTGCTGGTATTCCCAAGTTCAACGCACACCGCGGTTACCGCCGCTACCTTGGCGATGTTGCACCTACCTACAACAACCCCGGTTGGACATTGAATGAACAAACCAACACTTCGGATGTAACACGCTTTATTTTAACGCCTGAAGCTTCCTACAAGTGGCACGAAAACCATAAGCTGATTGCTCGTTTGGGTCACGACATGTCTACTGACCGCCGCATCACCTATTTCCCCGTAAATTCAGCGGGTAGCCAGGCAAACGGATCATTCACTGATGATCACATTCAGGAAACTGAAACCAGCATGCACTTCATCAATCAGGGCAGCCACAAGCTGGGCAGTGCTATCAATTTGAATTCTACCGTAGGTTATCTGTATACCTACAGAAGTCTATATAACATCGGTGGTAGCGCATCTCAGTTTATCATCCGCGACCAGGATCGATTTGCTTTCATTAACTCTACCACAGAGAACAAAGACCCTTTCAACTCTTACTCTGAGTTAATCAGCAACCGCGCTTACGGAATTCTGGATTTTGATATTAAAGACAAAATCTTCCTGCAACTGACCGGTGCTTCGGAAGCATCTTCTACCTATGCGGACCGATTCTTTTCACCCAGCGGAAGCTTGGCCTATGAACTGACCAAAGATCTTAAGCCAAACAATGTACTCAGCTACGCTAAACTGCGTGTATCTGCAGGTCGTGTGGGTGTAGCACCTCCCGCTTATATCTGGAATACAAACTATGTAGCTGCAAGCTCATCATCAGGATGGGGTGACTACCTGGATGGTTCGCTGTATGGTGGTTCTATCTACCGCAGTTCTACCCAGGGCAATCCCGATATAAAACCTGAAATAAAAACTGAAACTGAACTGGGTGCTGATATTAAGCTCTTCAAAAACAAAGTTTCTTTGGGCTTTACATACTATCAGAACAAAATTGAAGGCGCTGTATTGGCTATTGCTGTTGCCAACTCAACAGGTTACGCAAACCAGTGGAAAAATGCAGCTGATCTTTCTAACAAGGGTATCGAAATCGATATGAACGTTAATCTGGTTAAGACAGACAACTTCAACCTAAACCTTTATGGTAATTTGGGTCGCAACCGCAATACCGTTGATAACCTGAGTGGTGCAGCGCCAATTTTCCTCGCCGGATTTACCGGAACTTCGTCTCGTGCCGTTGAAGGCCAGGCCATGGGTGCACTGTGGGGTGGCAAATGGGCTAAGGATGAATCAGGTAAACTGGTTCTTGACGCCGATGGGTTCCCCACTGCCTCTTCTGAAGAAGGCGTGATTGGTGATCCTAATCCAGACTGGCGCGGTAGCGTAGGTTTGAATGGCAATTACAAAAACCTTAACTTCAACTTACTGGTCGAAACCTGCCAGGGCAATCAGATGTGGGCCGGTACCTATGGCGTGTTGAACAACTTCGGTGTTACTCCCGAAACCGCAACAGAATTTACCGTTTCTGCCGCTGATGCTGCCAACATCGTAGATTACCGCGGTGTTACACTGGCTACTGCCGCCGCCGCTGGTGCCAATGGTCTGGCTAGCGTTAATGCAGATGGAAGTATCACTGCCCGTGGAAGTCTTAAAGACTTTGGTGCAGGTAATGTATGGCTGAACCAGTACTGGTACACCAGTCTGGGTGGTGGTTTTGGTTCGGTTGCCGAGCAGTTTATCAAGGACGCTTCATGGACCCGCATCCGCGAACTCAGCCTGTCTTACCAGCTTCCTAAAGCTTGGTCTGATGCCGTGCACGTTCCCGGTGGTATTTCAGTAGGATTTACCGGCAGAAACCTGGCCCTCTGGACCAAGTTTGACGGCCTTGATCCTGAAACCAACCTGACCGGTGTGTCAAACGGCCGTGGTCTGGATTACTTCAATAACCCAGGAACCAAGTCATACCTGTTCAACATTAAGTTTAACCTCTAAAAATTTCAAAGGAATAATAACATGAAAAAGATTTCATATATCCTTGCCCTGTCATTGGCTGTAGGCTTTAGTTCCTGCAAAAAAGACATCAAGGAAATAAATAAAATTAACCCCGGTCAGTTCAGTGATTCTGATCCGGTATTGATGATGCCCGGTGCACAGCTGGCAAATGTTTTGGTAAATGAAGGCGAAGCTGCCCGATTGGCCGGGATATTCTCAGGTCACCACGTAGGCTGGGATCGTCAGTTTGTATCCTATGGCGATTATGTAATGAATGCCGGTGATTTTAATACTCCCTGGGGCAACCTTTACACCGAAGGTATTGCTCAGTGCCGCATCATCCGTGCAAAAGCAGCAAAAGCCAACAACAAACAGTTGAACTCGGTTGCCTGCATTACAGAGGCCAACCTTTTACTGACGGCATCTGCACTTTGGGGGGATATTCCTGATAGTGAAGCATGTACAGATGGTATCACCAGCCCCAAATTTGACAAGATGTCTGATGTACACAAGCATGCCATAGCGCTGCTGGACTCGGCTTTGTCATATAGTGCCAACCATGCCAATTTCAGTGGTGCATACGCTGGTAATCACAACTGGGCTCAGGTAGCCAATACCTTAAAAGCCCGCGCATACCTGCGCATGGGTGATTACACCAATGCTGCTGCTGCCGCTACAAGTGGTGTGGCTGCCGGTAAGGATCTGCTTGCAGATCACAGTCAGGCAACTCCCGGTGCCTGGAACCTGTACTACGACTTCCTGGACTGGAACCGTGCCGGCTATATTTCTGCCAGCGGTTCACACATGCAGAAATTGCTTGATTCATCAACCTTCTTCCGCAACAATGCGAAAACCGATGAATCATCACGTTTTGCCTATTATTTCCTGGAAGACTATTACACACCGCTGGATCCTAACATCGATAATGGAATTTTTGCTGCAACCAACAACTTCCCCATTGTTTCTTATGTTGAAAACCAGCTGATTTTGGCAGAATGCGCCATCCGTGGTGGTGACATTAACACCGCATTGACCCACCTGAACAATGTTCGTAAAGACAATGCAACATCTACCGGTGGACAGTATGATGATTATGTAGCCGGTGATTTTGGACCCGGTCAAATCGTTCCCGGTGCTAATGCAAATGATGCCATGCTTAAAGAGATTCTAGTTGAAAAATACACATCTCTTTATGGCCAGATCGAGCCTTGGTGCGACCTGCGCAGAACCAAAAACCTGATAGGCGTGGTTCCCAACAAAGGCACCCAGCTGCCCCAGCGCTTCCTGGTTCCTCAGGATGAAATCAATGCAAACAAAAATGCTCCTGCTGCAGGAACACTGTTTGATGCACTGGAACTCTTCCCCCAATAAGGAAGATTATCAGACAACACAAAAAAGGCCGTCGTTTGACGGCCTTTTTTATTGTATGGATGCAACAAACAGAACGTATTCCGCTGTTGCGTAATATTAATCCTTCAAAACATCCCTGCTGATTACTACACGCTGCACCTCACTGGTACCCTCATAAATCTGTGTAATCTTGGCATCGCGCATCAGGCGCTCAACATGGTATTCTTTCACATAGCCATAACCACCATGGATTTGAACCGCCTCTACGGCAGTTTTCATGGCCGTTTCGCTGGAAAACAACTTGGCCATGGAACTGGCACGGCCATAATCCAGATGCTGGTCTTTCAGCCATGCTGCTTTCAGGCACAGTAAACGAGCTGCCTCAATTTCCGTTGCCATGTCTGCCAACTTAAATGCAATGGCCTGGTGGTTCATGATCTCAGTACCAAACGCCTTACGCTCTTTGGAATATTTCAGCGACAACTCATAAGCACCGCTTGCAATACCCAGGGCTTGTGCAGCAATGCCTATGCGTCCGCCGGTAAGCGTCTTCATGGCAAATTTGAAACCAAAACCATCTTCGCCAATGCGGTTTTCTTTGGGCACTTTCACATCCTGAAACATGATGGAATGCGTGTCGCTGCCACGTATGCCCAGCTTATCTTCTTTTTTACCTACGGTTACTCCGGGGCTGTTTTTTTCAACAATTAATGCATTGATGCCTTTGTGGCCTTTGGCCGCATCGGTCTGAGCCATTACCAGGTAAACACTGGCACTGTTGCCGTTGGTAATCCAGTTTTTGGTGCCATTCAGTAAATAGTGATCCCCTTTATCTTCAGCGGTAGTGCGTTGGCTGGTGGCATCACTGCCGGCTTCAGGCTCGCTTAACAAAAACGCACCAATGATTTCGCCTTTTGCCAGTGGAACCAGATATTTTTGCTTTTGCTCTTCATTGCCGAAAGTTTCCAAACCCCAGCATACCAGACTGTTATTTACGCTCATTACTACAGAGCAGGAAGCATCCACCTTGGAAATTTCTTCCATAGCCAATACATAGCTGATGGTATCCATACCGGAACCGCCATATTTAGGGTCTACCATCATTCCCATAAAGCCGAGCTCCCCTAGTTTTTTTACCTGCTCTGCAGGAAATTTCTGGTGCTCGTCTCTTTCAATTACTCCCGGAAGGAGTTCGGTTTGGGCAAAATCGCGGGCAGCTTGCTGCACCGCCAGATGTTCTTCGGTAAGCTCAAATTGCATAAGACTGCAAAAATAGGCAAGGTTGAGCAGATTTTTTGAATGGGTATTTTGTGTAGGTTTTTTTTGCGTAATTCTGAGGGGTATTATGATTACAGCCCCGGCGTTTTCCGACTCCAGACCCCATATTTTTCTTCAATTGGACCAAATTTACGGTAGAACGCTGCTACCTCCGGAATTTCTGATCCCTCAAAATCAAGAAATAGGTGTTCACCGGCATGTTTTTGGGCAACATAATCAATGATGGCATGCATTACCCCGCGTTTTCTGCCTTCTGCTGTTGGAGCACCACACACATAATGCGCGTAATGTGGTGAATACAGGAAAATGGCGTATGCCAGTAGGTTTGTATCATGCATGGCACGCAGGCAAATGGCTTTTGAGCCCTTTTCCAGCCCTATGCATGCATTTTCAAACCCCCGGTAATGATGATCCTTCAAAACAGGATTTAGTGGCCCCCAGACTTCCCTGTACAACGAAATAGCTAATTCAAAATCATGACATTCTTCAACCGTGATGCCTGCCTCGTTGCATTTGCGCAGGTTTTTTCGTGCATCTGCATTGTAGTTCTCAAAAATCTGCGCGTAGTTGGGTTTAAGGTCCAGCAATAAATTGCAACGCTGTCTCACATAACCGGGTAAAGCAAAGGATGGGTTAAGGTGCAGACCTGCCCGAATAAACTTGCGGGGAATGACATCTATAAAATCAGAATACCCAAGATGAAAATCATGGGGAGCAAACAAACCCAGCTGCTGACAAAAAAACGGTTGATATACCACTGATAGGCCCCATTTGCGTTTAACAGGCAAAGGAAACACCGCTTCGTAATCACCGTAAACCAATGCATCCCAGCCATGTTCACAAATTGCATTAAGGTAAATAGATTCTGCATATACCAATGGACGACGAGATGCGGCTATACAATGATCCCATGCAACCACGTCTATATCCTTGTGCCTGATATATCTTATGCCAACCATGCTTCAAATACCCTGTTCCACCCGTTCCAAGCAGCTTGTGAACCCAGCGACTCGTTGTGAAAAATAAAACAAAAATCACCCCCGGTTTCGCGCAAGCTCGCTTTAATTTTATTTCCGGCCTGTATCGCCTCTGCGGGGGAATGTTGTAGGTAGTGTTTGCAGGTGGCTTCCATAATACAGAACGGGTGAATCTTGAGTGATGTAGTATGTTCGGCAACCAGGTCGTACCAGAAAAAAGGTTGTGAGGTGCCGGCCCTGAAACCCGGAGCATCCGGATAACCCATGCTGTATTCATCGGTGATGCCGGTTTTCAGCAGACTGCGATAGGTGCGCGGCATCGACAGCATAAGGTAATGCATGCGGCTTTCAGTTACAGCTCTGTTAAGGGTGTTTTCAAGGTATTGCTTTTCCTGCTGTAACACGTTTTCGTCCGAAAACGCTGCAAAACTTGGATGCAGGCCACAATGCATGGTTTTATCCATGTTTTTTACAGCTTCCCGAAAAGGCCTGTAATCCAGTTCAACCTGTTTGTCGTATCTGTTGGTAATCGACCCGCAATGCCAGAAAATTCTTGTTTTAGAGTGATTTTCCACCAACTCCTTAATATAGGTAAATGAATTGTTGGGATCTGCTTCCGGATTGACTATGCTTTTCAGCCGTTTTGATAAACTCAGGGGGTTTCTTAGCGTTCCTCCCAAGGTGCGCAATGCCTTTCGTCCTGCATAAGCAAAGGCAATGTCAATATCCAACGTGGGGGTAATGCCAAAGCGCTGTAAAAAGGGCAGTTTCCATGTTGCGAACATGGCATTTATGGCAATATCGCATACAGGCACCTCAAGTACCTCTTGCTTTTTTAAAAAAGAGGCAGATGCAGGGAAACGACCATGCTTGTCCGGCTCAAAGGGCTGATACTCCTCGTACCTTGAAAAGCACCAGAAAATCATGGCCAATAAATCAAATTGCTGCTGTGTTTCATCCGGGAATAAGCAAAATACCCCGTTTATTCGGCAGCATGTCGGCATAAAGTCATCCTGAATTCCTGTTTGATCTAAAAACCCAGACCGGAACAGTGAAATGCCTGGTAAACTGTCATTCGAATAATAAAACTTGTAAAAAGCATTTGATGAAATGTATTCCGCTGCATTGTCGGTGTATGTTACCGACAGGCCCGCCCGGTGCACGAAAAGCTCTTCAGCGGCATATTGAATCCGGGGTGTGGAATTGGGGATATAACAGATGGCCGGTTTCAGAAAATGTAAGGTGCAAATTACGCAGTTGATGTCTTTATTGTCCAATCAAAAAATATTAAAAACAATTTGACCGGGGATTTGCAGCACCCAAACGCCTGCTGTTTGTCAGTATCAGGGTTATTGCATCGCACTAAGTTTGAAAAAAATTACCTATGAAAAAAGCATATTCTATGGCAGTGTGCCTTCTGGCACTGGGTTTGTTTGCCCAAAAACCCGAAGAAAAAAATGTTACCACCGAACTGGGCGTATCGCTCGGGAATGGGGGCAATACCATCAACACATTTGGCATTAATGGCCGATATTTTGTCAATGCAGATCTGGCTTTGGTGCTGGGACTTGGTGCTGCCTACAACCAGAACATTGATAATTTTGCTGAAAACACCGACGGTACTGGGGAAGAGGGTTCTTTTACAAGCCGCAGCCGCTACACTGAGTTGTCGTTGGGTGTACAAAAACATTTTTCCGGCACGTCGCGCCTCAGTCCGTTTATGGGTGCCGATTTGCTGATGGGTGCTGATGGTTCGCACCAAGAAGGGGATGATGCCAACAGCAGCGGATATATTAAAAATTATAGTTACGAGAGAGACGCACAGGCCTTACAGGCAGGTGTAAGGGCCACTATTGGGTTTGATTTTTGGGTTGCCAAAGGGCTGTACGTGGGGGCAATCTATCATCCCATAACCATCACAATGCAAATACAGGATGATACGGAAACCACATCCGGAAGCAACGGATCTACCATCAAAACTGTTAATCCGGGCGGAATCTATACATCGCTTTCTACCTTTGGACAGTTAGGCAGCATAAGGGTTGGGTGGCTTTTTTAGTCCACAGAAATAACCATAAAAAAACCCCGGTCCAGGCCGGGGTTTTTTGTGATAAGAAAAAATATTATTTGCCGGTTTCTGCTGCTGCCTGCATCAGTGCCCTTGTGGTCTTACAGCTCACGATGGCATTTTCTTTGGCATCCAGAATTTCAAAATTACCTGGGGTTACGTTTTTCACTTTAACGCTCTGGCCAATTTCGAGGGTATCGATGTTTACGTCGATATAATCAGGGAGGTTTTTCACAAAACCACGAACACGAAGGCGGTTGATTTTCTTAACGAGCTTACCACCGGCACGCACGCCGGGGGAGTTGCCCACAACACGAACTGGAATGTCCATTACCACGGCACGTGAAGCATCCACAGCCATAAAGTCGGCGTGAATAATAGCTTCAGACACTGCATGGAACTGGAGGTCCTGCAAAATGGCGTCGTAAGAGTTTCCTTCCAGGTCAATCTTTACTTTGTACACGTTGGGGGTGTAAACCAGGTTTTTGAAGTCGGATTCATAAATGGTAAAATGCAGATTTTCTCCTGCACCATACATTACGCAAGGTACTTTACCTGCGTTTCTGAGGGTTTTGGCATTCGAGGTGCCGCTGCCTTCTCTTTTTTCTGCTTTGAACAAAATGGTTTTCATATTCAGTAGTTACGCTTATTGTTATTGTTTAATTGCTTTTTAAATCCAGGTTGGTTTGACTGTTGTGAATCTGTTTAAACAGTGAGCTGATGCTGCCGTTTTCGTGCACATTGCGGATGGCGCGAGCAAAGAGTGGCGCCACAGACAGTACTTTGATTTTGTCGGAATGTTGCTTTAGGGGAATGGTATCGGTCACTACCAGCTCTGTAAGTACACTGTTGGCTATGTTCTCGTATGCTTTTCCGCTAAGTACCGGGTGACAGCACAGGGCTCTTACGCTGCGTGCCCCTTTTTCCATCAGCATGGCTGACGATTTGCAAAGCGTGCCTCCGGTATCGATGATGTCATCAATCAGCACCACGTCTTTGTCCTGTACATCGCCGATGACAGTCATATTGGCGATTTCATTGGCTTTTTTGCGTTCTTTATCGCATATAACCATCGGAAGATTAAGTGCTTTGGCCACTTCGCGTATGCGATTGCTGGCACCCACATCGGGTGCGGCAATGACCAGGTTATCCTGAGGCAGACTACGTATGTATGGAACGAAAATGATAGACCCTTCCAGGTGATCCACGGGAACATTAAAGAACCCCTGAATTTGTGGGGCGTGCAATTCCATGGTCATCACACGGTTTGCGCCGGCAGTACTAAGCAGGTCGGCAATCATTTTGGATGCAATGGATACGCGGGGCTTGTCTTTCCGGTCTTGCCTCGCAAACCCGTAGTAAGGAATTACGGCGGTGATGTAATTGGCGCTGGCTCTTTTAGCGGCATCAATGGTCATCAGCAATTCCATTAGGTTATCGGTGGGAGGGAAGGTGCTTTGTACCACAAAAACATCGCAACCCCGAACGCTTTCATTGAAAACGGGCTGGAATTCTCCATCGCTGAAGCGGTTTACAACCAGATCGCCCGGCTCCAGACCATAATAGTCGCAAATACCTTTGGTGAGTGAGGCAGAAGCACTGCCCGAGAAGATTTTTACTTGGTTTAATAGTGATGACATAATCTCTGTATTTTACTGTCTCTGTGCCCTACAAAAATAAAGCACAGATATCATCAAATCAGCGTTTTGTTGTCCGACTAGGGCTCGAACCTAGACTCTTCTGAACCAAAACCAGACGTGTTGCCAGTTACACCATCGGACAATTTTGGGAGTGCAAAGGTAGTGTGTATTGTTGAACAATGCAAGAATTGCCAGTTATTTATATGTCGTGTCACCGTGCTTTTATTTGGAATTGTCGCGTATTTTTACTATATTCGTATTGTTTAACTGTGCTCATGATGTAACGCAAATCCAGCTCCCTATTACCGGAAACCGTGGCCTAGGCCCGGGGTTCGTTCTTTGACAGGGAGCACCGTAGAGGCAGGGGATTGCCGGGTGCGTTTTTATTGTTTTTCCGCCCCGCTTCCGGCTTTTTTAATTCCATTACATCATGAAAACAAATCCTTCAGTTTATGTTCCGCTGTTTAAACGCAGTGTTACCCTTGAAAATCCGGTTAGAAACGATCGTTTCCTCTGGCACGTTACTTACAACCAAAAAAACCGGAACCTGCTCATCGCCAGGCAGGGCCTTGCATTGCCCCTTTGGGGCGCCGTATATGCCCACCAGGCATTACCTTCTTTCGATTTTATGTATCCTTACTTTGTGGATCGCGAAGACTGGTTCTATCCAAATCATCGAAATGACGGCGCACAGTTCGATGATTACGCTTTTTGGCGCATCGATACCCGCTTGTGTGCCGTTACCTGGTGCCTGGATCCCGGCATGGAGAGCGACAGCGAATACCTAAATGTGCCACACCACCATTACCTCTGCACGCCCAATGCTATTCCCCCGCATGCGCTTCGTCTGTATCGGTTTAATATAGACAATTACCGTTTTCGCAATCCTAAAATCGTTTTTAGCGACGGTTGTGCCTTAATTCGTCCCATCCGCTCCGATTTTGACACCCTTGAGCCCGCAGAAGATATTAATGTCTTGATCCGCAAGGTGGCGTAATTAACAAAAAAGAGGCCACAAGGGGCCTCTTTTTTGTTTTAAAAACAGACAGACTATTTTATTTGGCTACGCCAACACTTCTTTTTTCCCTGATAACGGTTATTTTCACCTGTCCGGGATAACGCATCTCAGTCATGATGCGATTGCTTATTTCAAATGCCAGCACATCGGCCTGGTCATCGGTACTTTTTTCAGCACTCATGATAATGCGCAGCTCGCGGCCCGCCTGGATGGCAAATGCCTTTTCTACACCGGGGTAGCCTAGTGCCATTGTTTCCATGTCTTTAATACGCTGAACATATTGCTCATCACCGCGTCTTGCACCCGGTCTAGAGCCAGAAATGGCGTCACAGGCCTGAATGACTGGGCTAAGGAGACTGGTCATTTCAATCTCGTCGTGGTGGGCACCTACAGCATTGATTACTTCAGGATGTTCGCCATACTTTTCACACAGTTTCATACCCAGCAACGCGTGTGGTGTCTCCTCGTCGGTATCGGGCACTTTGCCAATATCGTGCAGCAGACCAGCCCTTTTGGCCAGTTTCACGTTCAGACCCATTTCGGCCGCCATGGTGGCACACAAACGGGCCACTTCGCGGCTGTGCTTCAGCAGGTTCTGACCGAAGCTGCTACGGAAGCGCATTCTGCCTACATAGCGAATGAGTTCAGGGTGCAGACCGGTAATGCCGAGGTCTACCACGGTTCTTTCGCCCCATTCTACCACCTCTTCTTCGATTTGCTTTTTGGTCTTTTCTACTACTTCTTCAATGCGTGCCGGGTGAATACGACCGTCTTTTATCAGTCTTTCCAGCGAAACGCGGGCAATTTCCCTGCGGATGGGATCATAACAGCTTAATACAATGGTTTCGGGGGTGTCGTCAATCAGGATTTCTACACCTGTAGCCGCTTCAAATGCTTTGATGTTTCGTCCTTCACGGCCAATGATGCGCCCTTTAACGTCGTCGTTTTCCAGCGGGAACGAGGTAACGGTGTTGTCTATAGCGGTTTCTGCGGCAGTGCGCTGAATGGTCTGCAGCACAATTCGTTTGGCATCGCGGGTAGCGCTGAGCTTGGCTTCTTCCACAATGTTTTTGGCAATGGCGAGTCCTTCGGTGTGAGATTTAATGCGGATGTTCTCCAGCATTTGCTCTTTGGCTTCAGTGGCACTTAAACCGGCCATTTTTTCCAGCTGCTGCAATTGCTGCTCTCTCATGGCTTCTACGTCGCGCTGTTTGGTTTTTAGGCCTTCCATCTGGGCTTCGAAGGTCTCACGGGCCTTGGCCAGTTCTTCCTCTTTTTGCCTTACGTTCTGAAGTTTCTGATCCCAGCTCTGCTCTTTCTGGCGAATGCGGTTTTCGGCATTGGCCATCTCATTGTTGCGGCGGTTGATTTCTTTTTCATGCTCGGATTTTAGGCCCATGTACTTTTCTTTGGCCTCAAGAATCCGGTCTTTCTTTAAATTTTCTCCTTGCAGTTTGGCTTCTTCAATCAATGATTTGCGCTCGGCTTCGATTTGTTTGCGTCTCAGCAAAACAAATACAACATATCCGAGTGCCAACCCTATTAAGATACCGGCAAGGCTGAATACTACGATTTCCATGTGTTTTTTTCTCCTTCTTTTTTTGTTTTGGTGAAGGTGAATCGAACGCGCTAATCAGATAAAACGGATGTTAAGATCAATACCCTTGCAACAGTTGCTCAATTTGTTGCAAATCCTGTTCCCACGCCGGATTTTCTTCCTGTCTTTCCGCTCTTAGGCGCAGCAGGTCTCCGGTAAAGTCCAGTGCCGCCCATGCCAGGCGGTCGGTTTCGTCTCCTGCATGAAAGGCCCTGAAGTCTTCCATGCGATTATTCAGCATCCGTGCGGCTGTTTTTACAAATTCTTCATCTCGTGGAGCCACCCTTAGCGGCAGGACTTTTCCTGCTATGGCCACACGCACTGGAATTTTTTCTTCAGGTCGCACGCTTACGTTTTATTCGTTTAACAGATCAATACACCTGTCAATTTCCCGTATCAACTCGTTTACCTTGTTTTTCATTTCTTCGGTATCGGAATCTTCCGGGGTTAAATTCTTTGCAAGTTTAATCAATTTATTTTGTTCTGTAAGCTCCGACAAGGTATTTTTTTGCAATTCCACGGTTCTTTCCAGCCCTTCAATGCGGTCTCGCATAGATTCATTCTCATTTTTTAGCAATCGGTTTTCCTGCAATAGGTTTTCAACCTTTATGCGAATTTCAGAGAGTCTTCCTGTGAGATTTTGCATGGCTTATTTTCTGATGTGCGCTCCGGCGCGGCTTTCAAACGCATTCATCAAGGCATTCAGGGCAGCATCGGCCTCTGTGTCGGTGAGGGTTCTGTCTGCTACACCCAGCATAAATGAAATGGCGATGGCTTTTTTGCCTGCCTCCAGGGGTTTACCTTCAAACACATCAAACACATTCATTTCCTGCAAGATAGCAATATTTTGTGAAACGGCTATTTTTTCCAGCTCAGCGTAAGGGACACTGCTGTCCACTACCAGACTCAAATCCCTGCGCATTCTGGGGAATCGGGGTGGTTCAACCACTTTAAATCCGCCGGTTTTGATACCTGCCTTCAGCGCATCCCATGCAATTTCTGCATACCACACATCGCCGTCCAGGTCATATTCCCTGAGTATCCCGGGGTCTACCTGCTGAAGTTTCCATCCGTCATGCGTTACAGTGATTCGCAGACTTTGCTGCACCACTGCCACTGTTTCTTTCAGGTGATAATAATCCAGTCGCACTGATTTTTTGCGCCAGCTTTCACTGCTGTCGTTACCCATCATCAGCAGACCCAGCATTTCAGTTTCCTCAAATGCGCCTTTGGAAGTGCGATAAACGCGGCCAAATTCATAGAATTTTACAGCCGTATTTTTGCGGTTGCGGTTGTATTGAGCGGCCTGTAGCATCCCCGGCAGCAAAGAGGCCCTCATAACGGCCATATCGTTGCTCAGCGGGTTGCTCAGCGTGGTTAGTTGCTCAGAAAACGGACGATGGGTGTTTTCTGAACCCAGACTATTGTTAATGATTTCATAGAATCCATGTGCCTGTAGGGCTTTACCTGCCCGGCTTTTCATCACACGGTTCTGATTGCCCTCGAACCCACCCAGCGAAACCTGCATGTTACCTTTTAGCGGAACCTGGTCGAATCCGTAAATGCGCATGATTTCCTCAATCAGATCTACCGGCTGCTCAACATCGTTGCGCCAGGAGGGAACGCCCACCTGCAGTACATCATTTGGAAGGGTAGTTACCGTAAAGCCCAGATCCGTAAGAATCTGTGAGCAGGTAGCATTGTCAATATCTACGCCGGCAAAGCTGCGTAGTTTGTTTTGATCCAGCGTCAGCTGCAGGGGCTCAAAGGGAGTAGGATATACGTCGGTTAGGCCGGTGATGCTGCCACCTGCGGTTTCCATGATGAGGGCAGCGGCGCGCAGTGCGGCTTTCAGACACATTTCCACGTCAGTACCCCGTTCGAAGCGGAAAGAGGCATCGGTATTCAACACATGCTTTCTGGCTGTTTTTCTAACCTTTCCCGGGTGAAAACAGGCACTTTCCAGCAGTATGTCAATGGTTTGGTTGTTTACACCGCTTTCCAGTCCGCCAAAAACACCGGCAAGGGCCACAGGACCCGATGCATCGGCAATAACCAGGTCATTGTCTGTCAGGTTCCGGGATTGTTTGTCAAGCGTAACAAGGGTTTCTCCCTGTTTTGCCATGCGCACATGAATTTGATTGCCTTTGAGGGCATGTAAATCAAATGCGTGGAGGGGTTGTCCCATTTCGTGCAGCACATAGTTGGTACAATCCACTACATGATTGATGGGCTCAATGCCAATGCTGCGCAGGCGGTTTTGCATCCATTCGGGCGAAGGCACCACCTGAATGCCTGAAATTTCCAGTGCTACGTACCGCTTGCAGAGGTCGGCATCGGTAATTTCTATATGGATTTTGGCTGCAGGACCGGTAAAATTTGCCCCGGTTGGCAGTTGGATTTTTTTGTTGTAAAGGGCAGCCACATCCCTGGCCACACCCAGGTGCGATGCGGCATCACCACGGTTTGCGGTAAGGCCTATTTCCAGAACGGTATCCGAAGCTACCTTGAAATATTGGGCTGCAGGCATGCCTGTGGGCGCAACTGCGGGCAACACGCGAATGCCGTCATGCGAACTACCCAATCCGCACTCATCATCGGCGCAAATCATGCCGCGGCTGATTTCGCCTCGTATTTTGGCTTCTCCAATGGTAAAAGTGCCTTTACCGGGCACGGTCACTTCCGTTCCCGGCAGCGCCACGATTACTTTTTGTCCGGCGGCCACGTTGGGAGCGCCGCAAACAATGGGCTGGGCTTCGCCTGTTCCTATGTCAACGGTGGTAACGTGCAGCTTGTCTGCGTTGGGGTGTTTTTCGCAGGTGAGCACATGCCCAATCACAAATCCACGCAATCCGCCGGGTATGGAATCTGTGTTTTCAATGTGTTCCACTTCCAGTCCTGATACGCTCAGTCGCTCTGCTATGTCGGCAGCAGAAAGGTTATTGCCCAGAAAATCGCTCAGCCATGAATAGGAAATGCGCATTGTTTGCAAAGATAGTAACAGAGCGGCATGTTGTAAAAGGTGTGCATCACATAAAGTCCAGCACGCAGTTATAGTCCCATACGCTGTGTGGCTGAATGGATATGCCAACCACCGAATAACCGGGTGAAAGGCAGATTTTGCGGTGACCCAGGCTGGGGACGCCATCATCTATCAAAAGTTGCAGGATAATGCCAAGCCCGGTTTCATGACCGTAAGAACAGCATTCTCCCATGAAATGGCTGTTGCATTTGCTTCTGGTTTTGGGGTCAATGTTGCGTGCATGACCCGTGTAGCCGGTTTTGCCGGATTTGAGTGCATGGCACCAGGCCGACTGATAGCATTGAAAATCAGGGAAAATGGGGTTCACCGGTTCCATTTTCATCATGGTTTTTACCAGGGAATTGTGGTAGCTGTTTTTTTTATCCCAGTAGGGGATTACAAATTTTTCGCAGAATTCACGGGGTTTGGTTCTGGCATAATTCAAATAATGATACGTATCTTTTTCATCGCGGGTTGCAAACGAGCAGCGCTCTATTTTCATGGAATCAGAAATGAAATGTTGCTGAAAAACCTCAGTCTTTTTTTTGTAGGATACCCTAGAAATGTTTGATTTTAATTTATTTAAAGTATCTTTTAGTATTTTTTGAGAATCGATATATCCTTTGGTTTCTGTTTTAACCGAATAATTTTCATCTTTTATTTCAGCTACCTGTTGTTGAATAGATGCCAATTCCTGCCTGCTTACACAATGTGTAAACATCAACATAATATTAGCTATAAAAAAAAATATCCTCATGGTTATTTAGTTTTAAAAAAATCTTTGTAAAAACGAATACTGTCTTTTAAAACCTGGAGTTTGGAATATTCATCGTCCCGTTTTTTTATTAATCGTGAATTTCTTTTTTGTTCCAGCGTGAGTTCTTCCTTAAGCTTACGGGCTTTGTGATAATTATAAACGCCACAGCCCTGCAGTATGGGAAGCAAAATCAATGATGATATCAGCAGTTTCATGTAGCGCATTTATGTAGTAACGTAAAAGTTGATGTAATTTATGTGTATTGTGTGTTTTTACAATTTAGCATGAACAGTGCCGGGGCGGTATTCGGCAAATCTATGTTAAATTTGCGGTATGAACCTGGCAGAACAAATCAATGAAGGCATAAAAACGGCTATGAAAGCCCGTGATGAAGTCCGTTTGAGGGCGTTGAGAAACATAAAAAGCGCGTTTTTGCTGCTGGACACAGCGGGTGGAACTGTTAGCGATGAAGACAGGATAAAAGCCCTGCAAAAAATGGCAAAACAGCGCAAGGACAGCATTGAGATTTTTGAAAAAGAAGGCCGCCAGGATTTGGCCGATAAAGAAAAAGAGGAGCTGCTCATCATTGAAACTTTCTTACCTGCCCAGCTGGGCGAGGCCGAAATAGAGGCCAACATCCGCGCCATTATGGCGGAAACCGGTGCTGAGGGCATGAAAGACCTGGGCAAGGTAATGCCCTTGGCCATGAAGGCCATGGCCGGAAAGGCCGATGGCAAACTCATCAGCGAAAAGGTGAAGGCCTTGCTGAACGGGTGAGGGTATTTAAAAAATATCAGTAGTTTGAAATGGGCTATCCAAAGTCGGGAGACTTCGGGTGGCGAGCGAGGCTTTATTCTATTGCTTTAAGATATTGTTGAGCAGTAAGAATCGTGATCTCTGCTTTTTTGTAGTCTTTGAGATTTCGCGTCAATAAAGTTGTTATACTATTTTCAATGGCTGTATTGTATTGAATCGCATCTTCAAAGTCTTGAAAGTTGGAAAGTAATGCGAGTTCAATAATTTTATCATTAACCGCAAGCACATTTACTATGGTTTTAAATGTTAAAAGCATTTTTCTGGCTTGTCCGGGTGAAAGTTGTTTTGATAAAATATAATTAACGTTAGCAAAAGTTAATGAGGAGATATAAACTTTTATTGAATTTTGGTCGGCAAGTGAGAATAGCTCAGCAGCGAATTTATAATGAGGCTGTCTGGCGCTTAATAAATCCAGAACAATGTCAGAATCAACAAATACTTTTTCCACCTATTTGTATTTGTTTATGAGATAATCGGTATAGTCTTCTTTATAATCAGCGTCTTTTGGAAGTGAGATAACGCCTGAAAGACTTTTCACAAGCGGTGTAATTGTTCTATTGTTGTTTTTGTCTGAGGTGATTTTTTGCAAATAGTTTTCAATCAAATCTGAAAGACTGGTCTTTCTTGATTTTGCATATTCCTTTGCCTTCGCGATGATATCTTCGTTTAGCTTTAAAGTTAATTTAGTATCCATAGCCAATTGTACGTACGAATATAATAAAAAGATACGTATTTTGCAAATTTGTTTTCTGCTTGGTTATGGTTGCTTTATAATAATCCCTGAATCCTGGACCAGAGGGTAGTAAAAAAATCACTTAATTTAACCATTCTGCCGCCCGAAGTCGTGAGACTTCGGGCAGCAGATAATTTGAGCAACTGACAACGGGAATCTTATTTGGCCTTGTCATTCCAGCGCAGTTTCAAGTATTCTGTTCTTTGATAATTCACACTTGCAGTGTCAAAAAAAGAGGCACTCACAATCAGAGAGCTGTTATCAAGCCAGCGAATATTATTAATTCCCCAATTTTTGAGTTCTCTGCTTGCCAATTGTTTAGGTTTGTTTTCATTGGTATACAACTCAATACCATTAAATGTATAGCCTGCTATAAGATCACAATTTCCACAGACAAAGTATTTTTTGTCTGGCGAAGCAACTGGAAAACCAATGGTAATGGTGGTGTCTCCGGTTTCTTTATCAATCATTACATAATTAAAACCTTCCCACAGTGTAGCGTAAATCAGGTATTTATTTAGTTCCGGAATTACACCGACGTAATGATAAACTACCGCATTATCACTTTGATTATTTGAGGAATTTACAAGGGTAACTTTTTTATTTCCTGCAATGTTAAAAAACAATGTATCTGAATTTCTATATACCCATTTCGCATCTTTTTTTAGTTTGTTTTTTTCTTCTTTGTGGGCATTCCAGTTTTCAGTAAAACCAGGTAATTTATCAAATGTGTTTTTATCGGATTTTTTAACATGAACAAGCCTGTTGCCGAGATAAAAAGTATCTATTTCAGACAAAGCACCCATCTTAACTTGATCTTCCGGGTTAGGTGATTGGCTGCAACCGGCAAAAAGGCAGGCCAAACAGAAAATAAAAAAAGCTGGGTATTGTTGGGTTTTATATGGCATAATGATAGGATATTGAAACAAATATAATTATTTTATGAATCTGGTTTTCATTCCGCTTGTATTTGTGTGAATTATGAGTTTAGTGAAATAACGGGCTGCAGCTAGCCGAAGGGCGAGGTTTTTACCACAAAACTGTCTTTGGAGCACAGCTTGTCCCGTCCAAACGGGAAAACCCCGCCTTTCGGGTAGATGCTCTTACCTGCTGAAGTTTTGTTCATTTCCTTAAATATTTTATCGTATAATGTATGACTATTGTCCAAAATAAACAGTTAATTAATAGTCCCCAAATAAATTTACTGCCATCCATATAATCAAAAAGAAACGTATGAGTAGGAAACCTAAAAAGGTAAAACAACTTAGAAAAAGCAAACATAATTGAACCCAATATCCCATCTCCTTGTGTCCCTTCGTCAATTGCTCCCATACTTACAAGTGATAGAAAGGTTAAGATTGATACAATTAAAAAAATAACAGATAGTCGCATTGCCATACCTTTCATAATCTAATTTGATTTTACTGTCATTAAAAGGTCGCTGTTAAAAATTGCTGTTGGTGAAATTACAATTTCTTCTGTTGGGATTTTGTCGCCATAACGTTCTTTCATTTTTTTCTTAACTGCTTCGTGTGTCAAATTAAAGTCGCTAAGTTTTTCAAGCTTGCCAATTTCAATTCCTGTCGCACGTTGATAAACTTTCCAAATTAGTTCAGAGCAATAAATTTTCTCGTCGCTCCACTCAAAAGTCAGGTCGTAGTTTTTACCCTTAAATTTTTCACATTCTCGTTTCATTTTTTGAAGTGTCTCGGCTGTCAAAACTTGGTCAGCGTTTTTTAGTCGCTTGATAACGTAATGTCCATTTTCTCCACGAGCAATCCACTTGTCAAGCGGTGTTGTCATAACTGGCTG
>CANMCY010000020.1 GCA_947496375.1 Flavobacteriales bacterium | reverse complement strand
TTTCGCATCAAAAGAGGTGTATTCAGTGGGAAAGCTTTTGCGTATGTAGCGTTGCAGTCTGAAACCAAGGTGCTTGCCATTACGCCCAATTCGGTAGATATAAAAACCTACGGAACCACCGCGGTTGTATCGGCACATCAGCCGGCAGCCCTTCCAGCATCGGCCACCCGGATCGAAAGTACGCAAACCGTGAGCGGCAAGGTTCCCCTCACAGAAGCCGAAATCGTGGTTTCTGCCGGCCGCGGTATGAAAGGCCCGGAAAACTGGCACATGGTGGAAGAGCTGGCCAATTCCCTTGGGGCTGCCACTGCCTGTTCAAAACCGGTAAGTGACATGCACTGGCGTCCGCACAGCGAGCACGTAGGGCAAACCGGCATTACCATTAAACCCAATTTATACATAGCCATTGGCATCAGCGGCGCCATTCAGCACCTTGCCGGCGTTAGCAGCAGCAAAGTCATTGTGGTGATCAATAAAGATGCAGAAGCACCTTTCTTCAAAGCCGCCGATTACGGAATTGTAGGCGATGCTTTAGATGTATTGCCCAAATTAATTCAGGCAGCAAAATCGGCCACCGCCGGCTAATCAAAAACATGAGCGACAAAATTGCCCTGGATATTGTTTCTATTTTACCCGCACACTCACATGGTGCCTATACCCTGGTGTTGGGTGAACAGAAGGGAAACCGCAAACTTCCGGTACTCATCGGGGCTTTTGAAGCACAGGCCATTGCCATGGAAATTGAGGGTATGAAACCCAGCCGTCCCCTCACCCACGATTTGTTTGTGCAGGCCATGCAGGCCATGGATGTGGAAGTGGAAGAGGTGATGATTACTGACCTGCAAGAGGGTATTTTTTTCTCCAGGATACGTTGTAAGAGAGGATTTGATAGTTTTGAACTGGACAGCCGTACAAGCGATGCCATCGCTTTGGCCACAAAATTCAAATGTCCGATTTACGTTACAGCTAAAATCATGGATGAGGCGGCTTATGACGGAGACGACAGTGAGGTTGAATCGGCAGACAGTCCGGGCAGAATGGCCCATGAAGAACTGATACCCGGTTCGAAATCACATGCCGGACTTGAGTCATACTCCATTGAGGAGCTGGAAGCTATGCTGGAGGAATCTATCCGCGATGAGGACTACACCCGTGCCGCTAAAATCAGGGATGAAATTAAAAAAAGAACTGCATAGCGCTGCACTTTTCACCGCCTTCATCTTCTGCTGTTCCGGATTTACGGGCAGGTGGCCTTTACCTCAGGGAAAACTATATGGTTTGTGGCAATACAGTGCCATTTATAAAAACGGTAAAAACATCATCACGCCCTCAAAAGAGGATACAATGCTACTTGACGCAAGAAAATCAGCATTCCATTACCACATAAAATCACTCAATAAAAGCTTTAGCGGCGCTTTTCAGACCATTTCATCACCTCTGGATAGTTCTCCCTTTCAAACATCACTGTGGTTTCAATACAGCCCTTCCAAAGGCATCCGGAGATTCCATATTATGGCATTGAGTGATGATAGTTTGGTGATTCGCGAGGGCAACACAACCTTTCATTATAGCAGAAGAAATCCATGAATATGTTTTTGTATCAGGGTTTATGGGTATCGGGCGAAGAGCCCCAATTGCCCCTAAATAGCCGTTCCTACCGCTACGGGGATGGATTTTTCGAAAGCATGCGTTTCGAGCTCGGGTGCATTCAATATGCTGATTTACATGAAATCAGGATCAGGAAAGCTGCCATGCTTTTAAAGATGGAACTTCCCGATAATTTCAATATGCAACATCTTGAGCTGGATATTCAGGAACATCTCCATTCAAAAGATATTGCATCTGCCTCAGTAAGATGCACCTTTTTCAGGGAGGGTGCGGGTCTTTACACACCCCAAAATGCAGCGACACAAATTATTACAGAAGTAAAATCAACTGATTTCAGGGGGTATCCGCTCAATGAAAATGGACTCACATTGGGTTTATTCAGCGAACTGAGTAAAAATGCTAATTATACCAGCACCATCAAAACCAATAGTGCGCTTACCTATGTGATGGCAGGACTTTACGCAGCAGAAAACCAATGGGACGAGTGTGTAATCATCAATGACAGCGGCAGGATTGCTGAAACCGTTTCCAGTAATATTTTCACCGTAAATGGGGATTTTATAACTACGCCGCCGCTTAGCGAGTATTGCGTAGACGGCATCATGAGAAAGGTTGTTATACAACTGGCCGGTGTGTATGGATACAGCGTGCGTGAGAACCCGATTACGGCCATTGACCTGAGTGCCGCTGACGAAATTTTCATCAGCAATGCGGTTAAAGGCATACAATGGGTGGGTGAATACGGTGGTAAAAGCTATAAAAATGCGACATCCAAAAAACTGTCAGACCTGCTGAATAAACCATTCACTCAATCCTAATCAAGACGTATCCAATACCCGGCAAGCGATATAAAAACTTTGGAGTGACCGAGTAAAATGACGGTTTAAATGGTTCTCATGCGAAGTATTATTGAATAGTGAAGAGCAAACCCAGCTTAAATGCAATAAACGATAGCGGCTCATTATACGTTTGGGTTTCTGCGGGCATACTGCCGTCAAAACCCGATAGGGACGGATCATTGATACTGCCTTTCTTTTGAATCTCTTTTTCGGTTAAATAGCGTAATTCCTGCTTGTACAAAGGCAGAGAAGCATCGGGAGATGTTAAAACACGACTTTTTCTGCGGGCCTGAATCCAGCCGGCACTCATACCTGCAAACAGCGAGGACCCTGCTTCGGACCACAGTTCAACATCCTGATGAATGCTGATACCGGGGCCGGTTCTATATCGTATATCCGAAACCTGCGCGGTATTGGCTTCGGTATTCCGAAATTCTGCACCATTCGTATACAGAGGCAATAGGAGCGTCAATCCTGTAGAAGCGGCCATTTTTCTAATGGAAAATTCAAAAGCAACTCCTACATCAAATGTGATGATTTCATGTTTCAACCATGTATGAGCAGCATTGATGGATTTGGGTGTATACAACATGGTACCCGATCGACTGTTCCAGTAAGAAATACCGGATTTCAAAGCTGTTATCATGCTATCGGGGCGAAATCTATATCCTGCAGACAATGTATACCCACCCAGCGTATAAGGTTTAGACAGGGCATTTTCCAGCACGGGTTGTGCCATTTCCTGAGGGGAAGCAACTTGTTGATTTAAACCATAACGGTAGGCAACATCCCCATACCATTGAGAATACAATGAATCCGGATGAGAAACACCGATAAACAGTAGTACTGCCCAGACGGTAATTCTACCGGATGGTTTCATCATGATTCTGAATGGAAAGGATATCGGTAGTCTTTGGTTGGCACAAAGGTTTCCTTTATGGTTCGCTGATTCACCCAGCGCAGCAGGTTCACTTTACTGCCCGCTTTGTCATTGGTACCGCTGCCACGGGCACCTCCAAAGGGCTGCTGACCCACCACTGCCCCGGTGGGTTTATCATTGATGTAAAAGTTACCGGCTGCATTGCGCAATGCATGGGTGGCTTTGGCTATTTCGTACCTATCCTGTGCGATAATGGCTCCTGTCAGCGCATATTCTCCAGTTTGATCAACTGTTTTGAAGATGCCAGGCCATTCACTGTCCTCATAAACCCATATAGTGAGCACGGGGCCAAAAATTTCTTCGCACATGGTGGTATAATCCGGGCTTGGCGCCATCAAAATGGTAGGATCAATGAAAAATCCTTTGGATTTATCATAGGTTCCACCCCATAATACCTCTACCCCATCCTGTTTGGCTTTGTCAATGTAAGCACTGATTTTATCAAAGGCCCGCTCATCAATTACGGCATTCACAAAATTGCTGAAATCCTCAGTGGGTCCCACTTTCAGGGTTGCCATTTCCTTCAGGATCTTATCCTTAACGGCAGGCCAGATACTGCGGGGAATGTAGGTGCGTGATGCAGCAGAACATTTTTGACCCTGAAATTCAAATGCACCGCGCACCATGGCCGCTACCAGCACATCCACATCAGCCGAGTTATGGGCAAGAATAAAATCTTTACCGCCGGTTTCACCCACAATGCGGGGATAGCTTTTATACTTAGATATATTTTGTCCGATGGTGTTCCAAATGTGACGAAAAACCCCTGTACTGCCTGTAAAATGGATACCGGCAAATTCAGGATGATTAAAGATTACATCACCTGCATCCGGACCGGAAACATAGACCAGGTTAATTACCCCATCGGGCAAACCGGCTTCTTTAAACACTTTCATCAGTACATTGGCGCTGTAGATTTGGGTATCGGCGGGCTTCCATACCACCACATTGCCCATCATGGCAGCACTGGTAGGCAAATTACCCGCAATTGCAGTGAAATTAAATGGGGTAAGTGCAAATACAAATCCTTCCAGCGGACGGTATTCCAAACGGTTCCAGATGCCTTTGCTGTTGGCGGTGGGTTGCTCACCATAAATTTCTGCCATGTAATGCACATTGAAGCGCAGAAAATCAATCATCTCGCATGCAGCGTCAATTTCTGCCTGATAGGCATTCTTGCTTTGTGCCAGCATGGTGGCGGCATTGATTTCATAGCGATATGGCCCTGCCAGCAATTCGGCTGCTTTTAAAAATATGGCTGCACGCTGTTCCCATGGCATATTTTCCCACTGATCTTTGGCTTTGAGCGCTGACTCAATGGCCTGGGTTACATGTTGCTGATTGCCGCGGTGATAAAAACCAATTTTATGTGACCTATCGTGAGGAGGATAAATATCGAAGGTATTGCCTGTGCGAATTTCGGTACCGTCAATATACATGGGAATGTCCTCTACCCTGCTTCTGGCCTGTTGAAGGGCATTTTTCAATGCTGCTCGTTCTTTGGTACCGGGTGCATATTCATTCACATGCTCATTAATCGGAAAGGGAATTTTAAAAAAACCGTTCATAATAGTTGCTGCGAATTTACAATAAAAACATAGGGAATCGCCATAGCGAAGGTTACTTCATTCCCTGCATTAGCAATATTAACTTAACTTTTGTGATGTAATTTTGAAGGGTGAAATGTTTAAAAACAATTACCATTATGCTGTGGTGTATGGGCTGCATGGGTGCCACTTTTGCAGTACCCAATAAACCCCGCAAGCCCAAAAATATCATATTGATGATAGGCGATGGTACCGGGCTGGTTCATTTGTATGCCGCATACACAGCCAAAGGGGGGCAATTAAATATTTACGATTATGCAAAAGCCCTTGGATTGAGTATTACTGCTTCATTTGACGATTACATTACAGACAGCGCAGCTGGTGCAACCGCCATTTCTACCGGCAAAAAAACCCGTAATGGCATGATTGGGATGGATCCTGACAGCAGTACCTTAAAAACACTGTTTGAGGAGGCCTTTGAAAAGGGAATCAGCACAGGCGCCGTTGTTACCTGCGAATTGCCCCACGCTACCCCGGCATCTTTTTACGCCCACCAGCCATCCAGAAAAATGTATAGTCAGATTGCGGCTGATATGACCCTTAATCCTGCGGCCTCGATCCTCATAGGAGGTGGTTTGCCGTATTTTGACACCCTGGCATTGAAAAAAGCCGGATACACCGTATCGATAGGTACCGAAGCCATGGAAAGAAACCAAGGCAAAAGACAGGTCTGTTTTACAGACACCCTCAAAGAACCCCTACCGGCCCCATTACGCGGGCCCACGTTGCAAAAGGGTTCCATGCACGCTATCCGCCATTTGTCGAAAAACAAAAAGGGCTTTTTACTGATGATTGAAGGCAGTCAGATTGATTGGGGTGCCCATAATAATGACAGTGCCCACACTATTGCAGAGGCCATAGATTTTGACAATGCCGCAGGCGAAGTACTGAAATGGGCCCAAAAAGACAGAAATACGCTGGTTATTATCACAGCAGACCATGAATGCGGCGGACTGACATTGCACGGATACGATAAAACAAGAAACAGACCGGTGATGCATTTCAGTTCAGGCCATCACACTGCAGAACCTGTGCCGGTATATGCTTATGGCCCCGGATCAGAAGATTTTTGCGGAGTATATCAGAATACTGAAATTTATAATAAAATGATTCGGTTACTGGGTCTGTAAGTACCCAATTGGTTTATTTTCGCTTCGTGAAATTTTGCATCATCATTCCTGCGCGATATGCGAGCACACGCTTTCCGGGCAAACCCCTTGCTGACATTGGCGGAATAAGCATGATTCAACGAGTTTGGGAAGCTGCCTCAGCTAGCACCAACCACTCAGGTATAGCGGTGGCTACGGATGATGAACGTATTGCCTCGCACGTAGGTGCTTTCGGAACTGCCATCATGACAAGTAGTTTGCATCCAAGCGGAACAGACCGATGCATGGAGGCCTACGAAAAATCAGGGTTTGATGCCGATGTGATTGTGAATATTCAGGGCGATGAGCCCTTTATCAAGCCGGAACAGATCAATGCACTGGTTGCGATGTTTGAAAATCCACAAGTACAAATAGCCACATTAAAGAAAAAGATTACAGCAGAGGAAGATATTGACAATCCCAACGTAGTGAAGGTGGTTACAGCACTTGATGATAAGGCATTGTATTTCAGCCGAAGCCGCATTCCCTACAACAGGGAAAACGATAATGATCCTCAGTATTACAGGCACATTGGTATGTATGCCTACCGCACGTCGGTTTTAAAAGAAATTACACAGTTGCCGCCATCATCGCTGGAACTGACCGAAAAGCTGGAGCAGCTTCGCTGGCTGGAAAACGGCTATTACATTGCGGTGGCAGAAACGCAGTGGCAGAGCCCTGCGGTAGATACACCGGATGATTTGGAGAAGGCAAGGTTGTTTTTGGCTAAATAAATATCTGGCCCAAAGTCGGGAGACTTCGGGTAGCTGCCTACGTAGGAACCGGATTGGCTACGCCCATCCTAAAAGGGGGAGTTACAAACTTCAGAATGCAACCTTTTGCAAAGGTTGTTTTTTTATGGACCTTTTTGCTTCTCGCAAGCTTAAACGCTAAACCGGATTGGCTATGCCCATCCTAAAAGGGGGAGTTACAACCCAAAAGAAAGAGGCACTGCGTTATTTTTTATTTCCCTCATGTCAACTTGCAGCTAGCTGCGTTGCCTTTCGGTAAATAAAAAACGCCCTTGAGGGGCGCTTTCTTTTGGGTTGAGGTCGGAACCGGATTCGAACCGGTGTAGAGGGTTTTGCAGACCCGTGCCTAGCCTCTCGGCCATCCGACCATAGGGGTGCAAATATACGATAAATATACGACTTTCTTATTGAGTGATGGTCTTAAAAAACAGGGTTGGTGTCTATCCATAAAAAAAGGCTGTTTGTACAGCCTTTTTTTATGGGAAAATTCAATATTTAAACTCCAATCAATGCTTTGTAATCAGTGGCAGACATCAGTCCGTCCAATTCTGAGGCATTGCTGAGTTTTACCTTTACCATCCAGCCGCTTCCGTAGGCATCGCTGTTTACGTTTTCGGGTGTGCTGTCCAGGCCGGAGTTAACCTCCAGGATTTCTCCGCTGATGGGCATGTAAAGATCGCTCACGGTTTTTACCGCTTCTACTGTACCAAACACATCGTGCTGGCCCAGACTCTCGCCCTGGGTTGAAATGTCAACAAATACGATATCACCCAATTCAGACTGGGCAAAATCGGTAATGCCAACGGTGGCTACATCGCCTTCCACGCTGATCCACTCGTGATCTTTGGTGTACTTAAGATTTTCTGGAAAGTTCATATTCAGGTTGTTTCTTTTTTGGTTGTTTTTTTATCCCAGATAAGCTGCAACAGGTTGCTCAGTGTATCTTTGAGCTGCGTTCTGGGTACAATGAAGTCTAAAAATCCATGCTCCAGCAGGAATTCTGAGCTTTGAAAACCCTTGGGTAAATCTTTACCTATGGTTTCACGGATCACACGGGGACCGGCAAAACCAATCAGGGCTTCCGGTTCGGCAATGTTAAAGTCGCCCAGCATGGCAAACGATGCGGTAACACCTCCTGTAGTAGGATTGGTCATCAATGAAATGTATGGTACACCTGCTTTATGCAATAATGCCAGTTTAGCACTGGTTTTGGCCATTTGCATCAAACTAAATGCGGCTTCCATCATGCGCGCTCCACCACTTTTCGATATCATGAGAAAAGGGATTTTATGTTCCAAAGCATAATCGATGCCTCTGGCAATCTTCTCTCCTACTACGCTGCCCATACTACCGCCGATAAAGGCAAAATCCATGCAGGAAATCACGATTTTCTGGTCGTTGATTTTTCCCGTGGCTGTGCGAACGGCATCGTTGAGGCCCGTCTTTTTTTGGGCTACCTTGGTTCTGTCTTTGTATGGTGCTGTATCGGTAAATTCAAGGGGATCTCCGCTACTGAGGTTTTTGGCTATTTCTGTAAACTTTCCTTTATCGAAAAGTATTTCGAAATACTCATGAGATCCAATGCGGTCATGATATTGACATTGAGGACAAACATAGTTATTGTTCATCCAGTCTTTGCTGGGTACAATGGCTTTGCACCTTCCACATTTTTCCCAAAGCCCATCCGGGGTGGCCTTTTTGTCTTTGGTTTTGGTGAGGATACCCGATAATCTGCGCTGATACCATTTGGTACTTTCAGCAGCGTAGTCGTCCTCTTCGTATTCTATCATGCGGAAGCAATATTACTTAAAAAAATTAAGCTATGGTGATGGTATTATCCAAATATACGTCCTGAATGGCATTCAGCAGTGCTACTCCTTCAGCAATGGGCTTCTGGAAGGCCTTACGTCCGCTAATGAGTCCTGCACCACCGGCACGTTTGTTGATAATGGCTGTGCTCACGGCTTCTGCCATATCTCCGGCACCTTTGCTCTCACCACCACTGTTGATGAGCCCTGCACGCCCCATGTAGCAATTGGCTACCTGGTAACGGCAAAGATCAATGGGATGTTCTGTGGTGAGATCGCTATACACTTTGGGATGTGTTTTACCAAAGTTAATGGCGTTGTAACCACCATTGTTGGTTGGAAGCTTCTGCTTAATAATATCGGCTTGTATGGTCACACCCAAGTGATTGGCCTGACCGGTCAGGTCAGCAGCCGTATGGTAATCCACACCGTCTTTTTTAAATCCATTATTGCGGAGATAACACCACAGAATGGTGCTCATACCCAGCTCATGCGCCATTTCAAACGCGGTGGCTACTTCCTGAATTTGTCTGGCACTTTCTTCACTTCCGAAGTAAATGGTTGCTCCCACAGCAGTAGCTCCCAAATTCCATGCCTCCTGAATGCTACCATACATAATCTGATCAAATTTATTGGGGTAGCTAAGGATTTCGTTGTGATTAATTTTTACAATGAAAGGAATTTTGTGCGCGTATTTACGCGAATTGGCTGCAAGTACCCCAAAGGTAGATGCAACGGCATTACATCCGCCTTCAATGGCTAGCTTTATGATGTTTTCCGGATCAAAATAGATGGGATTGGGTGCGAAAGATGCGCCTGCACTATGCTCTATTCCCTGGTCTACAGGCAAAATACTCATATATCCGGTACCCGACAGACGTCCGGTATTATAAATTTGTTGAATGCTTCGCAGCACCTGTGGGCTGCGGTTGGTTTGAGCAAACACCCTGTCAATAAAATCAGGCCCCGGCAAATGCAGGTGGTCTTTGGATATGGTTTTACAGGTGTGGTTTAGCAGACTATCGGCATCGTTGCCTAGTAGAGAGATAATGTTTGAACTGGCCATGTTGAGTACTTTTTTTACGGTATTTTTGTAAAATATCACGGCAAAAATACACAAAATGACAGAAGTAAGCCCAATTTTAAGCGCAAAGGATATGGAACATGCCTTTGAGATACGCCGACAGGTATTTGTAATAGAACAAAAAGTGGACCCTGCAGAGGAATATGACGAGCATGAAAACAGCTGTACGCACCTGCTGGCAAGGCATACCGGTGTTCCCTGCGGAACTGCCAGAATCAGAAAAACCGAAAACGGCTACAAGTTGGAACGCTTTGCAGTTTTGGCCCAATACAGGGGAAAGGGTATTGGGGCGGCACTGGTTGAGGGCTGTCTGCAGCGTTTAGAAGCCGGAACTTATGCCTACATGCACGCTCAGGAACATGCACTGCCATTTTATGCTAAGCATGGTTTTGAGGCCGAAGGTGAAAGATTCTGGGAGTGCGATATCCCCCACTTCAAGATGTGGAAAAAGATTTAGTCTGCCGATTCGCCAATCTGCTGACGCCACATGGCATAATACAAACCCTTAGTGGACAGCAGTTCTTCGTGGGTTCCCTGCTCTGTAATACAACCTTTTTCCAACACATATATGCAATCTGCGTGCATGATGGTGCTGAGTCTATGTGCAATCATCACGTTGATTCGGTCTTTTTGATGGCTGATTTCACGAATGGTTTGGGTAATCTCTTTTTCTGTTAAACTGTCCAAAGCGCTGGTGGCCTCGTCAAAAACCAACAAATCCGGGTTTCTCAGCAAGGCACGTGCTATGGAGATGCGCTGTTTTTCACCGCCTGAAACCTTAATCCCCCCTTCACCAATGGTTGTATTTAATCCGTTCTCGCATCGGTTCAGCAGAGAATCAGCGGCAGATTTTCTCAAGGCCGTCTGCATTTCATCCTCTGAAGCATCGGGTTTAACAAACAATAGATTCTCTCGCAGTGTACCACTAAAAAGTTGACTTTCCTGACTCACAACACCCAGCTTCAACCTAAGATCTGAGAGCCGAATATCCACGGAAGGAATATCGTTGTATTGCAATTCGCCGGTTTCAGGTTTGTAAAGACCTACCAGCAATTTTACGAGTGTGCTTTTGCCACTGCCGCTGGGACCAACCACCGCGATGGTTTCGCCTTTCTTTAGGGTTATATTTATCTCATTCAATGCCCGCCTTGTGGAGGAGCGATGTCGAAAAGAGACATTTTTAAATTCAATTTTTTCAATCATACCAAGCTCCTTGGGATGCAAAGGTTCGGGCTCCCGGGGTGTGTCCAGCAACTCACGGTAACGACCTAAGCTCACCTGCGCCTCACGCCAGGCCTGAATAAATGTACCCATCTCCTGCAAAGGATTAAAGATAAAAAAAGTGTAAAAAAGAAACTGAATATACATTCCCGGGGTGATCCTGGCAGTGAAAACCATCCAGCTCAGGAAAAGCAATAACAGGTTGCGCATCAGGTTCACTGTGGTACCCTGCACAAAACCCAGCGTCCTGATTTTTTTTACTTTCAACAGCTCCAGACCCAGTATTTTCAGCGTATTAAGACGAATTCTGTGAATTTCCTGCCCAATCAGTCCCAGACTTTTAACGAGCTCAATATTCCTTAAACTTTCTGTGGTAGTGCCTGCCAGTGCACCGGTTTCAGCCACTATATTTTTTTGCACAGATTTAATCTTTCTGCTCAAAAAAGAACTGGACACACCAACCACCAGCATGGCCATTAAAAAAGCAGGTGCAATGAGCCAATGCACCATAAAACTGGCGATAAAAACCACAAAAACACCCACCACACTGGTATACAATAACCCTACTGCCAACGTCATAACTTTCTCCGTATCCATGCGCACTTTTTGCAACACATTCAGGGTTTCTCCGCTTCTGCGGTCTTCAAAAATCTCAAATGGAAGTTCCATGGTATGCCTTATTCCATCCATGAAAAGATTGGCCCCCACCTGCTGCATGGCCACATTGATAAAATAATCCTGCAGATTTTTTGCAATACGGCTCACCATGGCAAATGAAATTCCCAAAAGCAACCAGCTCACAACACCAACCATAAAATCAGACTGCTTGTAGCCGCTGTATTTGAGCAAATACTGATCTATAATATTTCTACCTACCCATGGATCCAGCATGGAAAAAATCTGAGAAACCGAAGTCAGAATTAAAGCGAGTATAATAATCCCCGAGCGGGGCCTGACATATTGAAACAGCAACTTCAAAATTTGTTTCAACAAATATACGGAAAACTATTGAGATTTCAGCTTAATTGACAACCATGACGAAAATGCACAGATCATGAGGCCCAGGCTTTCTCTCGCCCGCTCCGTATTTTGATTCATCATGGTGTCTCCCAAGCCCTCCCATTTTTCCGGCCATTGCAATGCAACAAAAAACAGGGGAATAACCATGGCAACCAGGTACCAGATGGTATTGAGCGGTCTGATTACAGCTGAAACCACCACCAGGGCATAGCATGTGTATACGGCTATCCAGAGCCAAGCATCGGGATCATTGTATTGCACTGCGGCAAATGCCAAAAGCATAAAAAACAGAAGCAGCAGAACTATTTTCTTCATGGGTTATTTGGTTCTGTTTACCAACATTATCAGGGGTGTACCTTTGGCAAACCTGGCTGCATCTTCCGTACTCATAAAACTTTGCGGCCCCTGACTAAAGTTACCCAGAACCACATCCTCATCCCCATCACCGTCAATATCACCGGCATCCATGGTAAGCCATCGGCCCAGCTGATAGCCCTTTACTTTAAACGGTTTGAATGTGAGATTTCCGGTGTTTTCGAAATACAGGAGGGCTTCTTCGGGTTGCTGCAGGTAGTCGGCGAAAAATGAAATACTGACCATATCCAAATCTCCGTCGATATCAAAATCCCGCAGCATAAAGCGGTAGGCCCCATTAATCGGATAGAACCAGCGCTGTTTAAACTGGTTTTTTCCGTCATTAAGATAAATGTAGATGCCGTGATAGGGTTTAAGAATCACCGAATAATCGGCATTGTCACCGCAGGCATACACGATATCGGGATACCCGTCTTTGTTGACATCCTCAACTTCAAACCAGGAAGATCCGTTTACAGGCAATAACTCCATTAAACGCTTTTCTGAATAATTTCCATTACCCTCATTGATGTAGAGGTAAATCCCCTCTATACCCTGGGCAAACATGGCTATGATATCCTGCCTTCCATCCTTGTTCCAGTCATAAATGAGAGACCGAATGCAACCGGGCTCTTTGCGCAAAACTTTGGAAACATTGCCATTGCTGTTATATACGGACAAATCGCCCACAAGGTGGCCAAAATTATTGATCAGAAAATCATTGCCCATGCGATGTGCCTGCACGGGCCTTGCCAGCTTATCAGCTTTGGGTGACCCTGCTTTTTGGGTTGCCGGGTTCACTTCCAGCAGTTGACCTGTTTTATCATTGGATGGGAAAACAGACCCCATACATGTCAGCAGCCATTGATTGGGGCTTGAAATATCGCACCATACAGGGGCACTAGGCAAATCCATTAGCCAACTGGCCGACAGGTCTTTATTGAGTACTACCAGCTGATTGGCCTGACCGGAAATACCGGCAAGAATCTGTTGTTTTTCCGGAACAACTTTCACAAAAGTTGCGATAGGCGGACCACTTTGCTGCACAGAGGGTATCATGGCATCAAACAGACGGGTTTCCTCACCAATGGGAACAGCGCGCTGCTGAGCAGGTAGTGATTCAGGGGCCTTCACGTAAAAATAATTGAGTATTTTACGCATCAGATCCGGATCGATGGTTGGTTTATCGGGATAGATACCCGGCGGAACTTTGGGATCGTCTTTTTCGGAGTAAAACGTGACCCCGTCCAGTTCGTAAATCCCCATTTTTGCAGCCATCACAGGAAGTACTTTTTCTTTCCAGGTGTATTTATCCAGTTTATCGGGTGGCACCCAGATGTGACAGGAAGAGCATACAGCTTTTACCGTGGCTTCCACGGAATCTGCCTGTTTTACCAAACTTTCATCCACTTCGGTGGAAATATCATTACCACCGCCGCAGGCAGCCAGCCCCAATGACAAGAAAACCCATAAAAAATGACGCACTTTTTTCTTGCAAATTTCGTTAAATTTCCGTATCTTCATATTTTATTGCGCATGTCCTGATAAAACTTCAGCAACCCGGACATAATCGTTTGAATTTCATACCTGTTTTCAATTAACAATCCGGCATTTCGGATAAGCTTTTCTCTAAGCCCGGCATCTGTTTGCAAACGTACCATGGCACCGGCAAATTCATTTGGTGTATTGGCCAAAAGCAACTCTTCTTCAGAATGGGCATCAATACCCTGTATCCCAATATCCGTGCTAATCACAGGGGCACCCAGGTTAAACGCTTCCAGAATTTTCACCCTAATACCGCCGCCGGCAAAAACCGGGACCACCATGATGCCATGGGATTGAATAAAGGCATGAGCATCGCTAATTTCTCCATGCACATGAATCCCTTCGCCCATAAAATCAGGATCATTTTTTTGCAGCCCCTTTCCTGCCAAATGCAATTCTGCCAGCGGCAATTTACTTCTAACCCCCGGCCATACCTTTTCAACGAGCCATTTCACTGCCTCTATGTTGGGCATCCATTCCATACTGCCCAGATGAAAAAAAGAATTTTCATTAAAACTGCCTGCGTTTTGGGTTACACGCTCCTGACCTACGGGAAGCAGATACATGGGTTTACCCGGGGCGATTTTTTCAAAAATAATCTTGTCAGACGGGGCTATGGGAATAATGGCATCCACTGCGTTCAGCATTCGCTTTTCATAGCGTTCAAGTTGCGATGCCAATAGGTTAAAATACAACTTTTTCAGTCCATTGGAATTGCCTGAAGCCAACCGTTTCCATATCTGAAATTCCGCATTATGCTGCCTGAGCGATACCGGCAGCCCCGCTTCACGGATTGTTTCAAGAAAAGGGCTGGCGTACAACCCTTCCAACTGCACCCAATCAAATTTTTCACTTCTTAGTAAATCTTTGAGTACTTCATTCGCTTTTTCGCTTTCAAAACGAGAAATATTGTAGTTCTTGCCCTGCAGTATTGCCTTGAGTGCGCCCCATAGGGTTGGATTCGCATCGAGCGGTACATCGATTACCCTACAGAAATTAAAATGTTCTGCAATTTGAGCGGGAGCTACATGGTGTTTGCGGGTATTGAAGCTAAAGTACACAATGTCTGCACCCTGGGCTGACAATCCTTTAAGCATCTGATAAGTAGCAATAGCACCACCATCTTTCAATGGCCATGGAATACGGCTACCCACAACCAATATTTTCATCCTTTGTTTCTTTTCAGATACATCAAAATACGAAGTGCCTTCTTTCCGCCCTCGTCTGTGTTTCCGTCTTCATTTTTAACAGTTACCCAAAACAGTCGGTTAAAGAACTTCTGGTATGCTTCCAGACTCAGTATGGCACTATCTGATGCTGCCTTAACAGTAATGTAAAGTCCTATGGGTAAAAGTATTGCACTGCTCAACCACATTCCGGCCCAAATCGGCATAACGCCCTCCTTACCGATTTTCTCACCCACCAGGTTAATGGCATAAAACAGCACAAACAACAAAACACTTATGACCAGTGGCATGCCAATTCCACCCTTGCGTATAATGGCTCCGAGGGGTGCAGAAATCAAAAACAACATTATCAGCAGCACAGACAAGGTAAATTTCTTGTGCCATTCAACTTTATAGGGTGCCAGCTGTTCCTCATCATATTTAAGCCCGGTAATCAATCCGTCAATGGTGCCTTTAAAACCGCGGGCATTATTAATAGCCCCTGCCAGAATACTCACCTGTCCCGACGAAACCTGTTGCTGATTTTCGTGCTTAGGTAAAAAAATTCTCATTTTGGTGGTTTTGATATTTTTTAATTCAGGCCTGGCTTTATTACCCAATATACCGGGCAGGTGCATGTACCTGGCCAGAAATCCGGCATTTTCAGTTTTTTGTTTTTGAAGTCTCAGATCGGCTGAATCCAGTTCATGATTCAGTTCACTGATATTCATAAGGCGATAGTCACCCTTATAAGCGTCTCTTTCAGTAAACTTAAGGTCGAGACTACTGAGATCGATGATCATCTGTTGTTTCTCAAACCGCATCTGATTGAAAGGGGCTGTTCGGGAGTAGTCGGGGTTTTTTGTCATTTCATCATACCTTACACCGTTAAACAATGTAAAGTATAGCGTTCTTTTGTCCGGTGACAGCAGCATCCTGCCTTTTTCAGCCCTGACCACATTGAGTCTTTTGCTTTCATCACCTTTGTACTCATAAATAAGCACATCCTCTACGCCCTCATTGTCAGCGTGTTTTTTCCCAATTCGCAGGGAAAATCCATCTATTTGCTGGTAAAAAACACCTTCCTGGATATTAAAAGCCGGTTTTTTCTGGCGCAGGTCCCATAGTAGCGCCTTGGCCTCCAGATTGGCTTTTGGAATCACAACGTTCATGAAAAAGAAGTTGAGTACTGCCAGGCCCAGCATCAACAAAAAAACGGGTCTTAAAATGCGAAACAGGGAAATTCCATTGGCTTTTAGGGCTACCAGCTCAAAACTTTCGCTCAGATTCCCAAAAGTCATCAATCCGGCTACCATCACAGTCAGGGGCAAAGCCATGGGAACCAGATCGGCCAGTGAATAAAAAATTAGCTTCATAAGAATGAGCGGTTCGATACCCTTCCCTACCAGCTCATCTATGTATTTCCATAGAAACTGCATCAGAAACAGAAACATGCTCAACACGAAGGTCACCAGAAATGGCCCGATATAAGATCGGAGCACAAGCAGGTCAACGCGCTTAATCAGGTTACTTTTCACAGCGATTTTAATACTTTAGTATCCCGTTGGGATATGGCTTCAAAGTTACATATTTCGTGCCGAGTATTCGGTTATCAATAAAACACAAAGCCCGACGGGATGATACCGGCGGTGAAAGATCTAACCTCATTGCCGCCGGAACCCAGAAGATGCACCTTTCCTTTTGACACGTAATCGGCGGCATCACACAGGAAAAGTAAGTTTCTGCGAGGATGTTGAGCAATGTGATAAAAATTGGCACCGGGCTTGGAGAAAATGGGCTGCGTAGGCAATTTTTCGTCATCGATTCCCATTTTATAAACCCCGCCGGCAATGTAGTACAGACTGTCTTTGCCCGGATTCATGCAGAGCGATGAAGCATAGCCGGACAGCGGCATACTAAAGCTTTTAAGCTTTTTGCCATGGGCAGTCCATTGCTGCAGGCGACTGTAGCCACTATCATTGAACGATGCCAGCGCCCAGATATGGTTATTTTTGTCTATGCCTATCCAACGCAGCCCTTTTCCCACATAATTGCTATCGGATACTGACATGGCTGATGCATCAAATTTCCTCAGCCAGCCGTCATAGCAGGCCACCCATACATCATTGCCTGCAGTCACGATTTGCTCGCTCCACGCGCCTGTATGAACAGATTTTATGAGCTGTTTACCATCGGAATTGCGAATCTGTATTTTACCTGAGTATAAATCGGATATCCAAATTTTGTCGCCCACCCTCACAGCGTATCTTGGCGATCCCAGCCCGGCAATACTGTATTTTTCTTTTAGGGTCTGGCTGTCCAGCACCACAATTTTTCCGGAATTATTCACCACCAGCCACACATCGCCATTGATGATACTGCCACTCTGCAACACATCGCCCAGCGGCTTGCCGTTCACTTTTGAATATACATCTGACTGCAACGTACCGGAATCGATGGAATATAAATCGATGCCGGCATTGCCCCACATGAAATTGCCTTCATTCAGCACCAGCACCGGAAGATTGCCAACATTTACCTTTTCCGACAAGGGTTTTTCTTTCCTGCAAGCAGAAACAAAAAAGAAAGTGACCATGATGGCAGTAAGCAGACGCATTATTTGATAATCTGAATCGTTTTGCTGATAATACCTGTGCGTGTTTTTATCTTTATGATGTAATAACCATGGGCGAGGTCTTTAGTGGAAATTTCTCCCTTGTAGCTGCCCGTTTTGTAAACACCTTTGATTTGGCCGGTAAAATCAAGCAGGGAAATTGATTCCATTTCAGCATTGGCTGCTATATGCAATATATCTGAGGCCGGAACAGGATAAATATTAACTGTTGCATTCAACTCTTCCACTGAATTCAACCCAAAGAATTCAACCCCATCCAATACAAAAAATGCAGGCGTATTCATGCCCCATTGACCCACATCTGAACTTACCAGTTCGAAGGAAACGCTATCTGTGTAAGCATCTTTTAGGTTTACAAACTTCCATTCTTTAAGAATGAAATCCTGGTTAGAATCAGTAAATCTGTAATCTGCCAATATTACCCGCTGACTGTCTACAGCCCTACTTTGTTTGTAGCTTCTAATGATGAGTACGAACGAATCCTGATCTTTTCCGGTTGTACCGCCAAATTTCTTGGCAAACATATCGCCAAACTTCATGCTGTTGTAGGCATACGTGGAGTTACTTACATAGAACCCTTTGAGAGGAAAATCATTGGCACTCCTTCTTTGCAGGTAAAAGAAACTCCCGTTTTGTCCCACCATAAAGGCCTTTCCCTTGTTGCCATTCTCCACACCTAGACCGGGAGCTGCGCTATACAAATGATTGGTGAAACTGGGTGGCTCAACTTTATTGTTAATTATTTTTGACAAAGCCCAGCCGCTTGCCCAGTATTTGACAGCGGTGTCATAGCTAACGGGAAATGACATTTCTCCATTGTTGAAATAGTGCATTCTCAGGCCATCGCTGCCATTTAGCAGCATTACCGTGTCTTGGGTCGCATTTTCGAAACCTTCAGTAATCTGAGCATTCAGTGTGGCACTGCAGGCAAGCAGAGAAAGGATGGTGAATTTTTTAATAAATCTCATGGTATTATTTTTTGTAGTGTAATTTCAATGCTAGTTTTATCCAGAGTGTGCGCAAAGGCATGGGCCTTCCTGGCATTACCTGATAGTTTTGATTGAAAACATTATCCGCACCGGCTGAGAGTAACAAATGGTGTGTGGAACGGCTAAATTCCTTTCCTCCATGGCAGGAGAACAAAGCGTAGGCAGGCAGGGAAGAAAGATTATCGGTGGAAATGAACCGATCGCTTTGCCCCTGGCAATGAATATTTATAAATGCATTTTTGTGCTGAATTTTCAAATGACCTGACCCTGTTATGCCGGGCACGAACAAGGCGTTATATACTTTATTTTCCCTGGTAATCTGTGCCTTACACCATTCGCCACCGGCAGCCCAATAAACAAGCAGATCTCCCATTTTATGGGCAATCGATACCGACAGCTGCACACCCTGGTAATCTCCACGTTCAAGGTTTGAAACGCTCCACATATTGTTTCCCGGAAGCCATACAATGGGATTGTTCAGGTATCGCATCCAGAAAGTGGTATTGAGTGAAACCATGGCAGCATTGTGTTGCCACTTGCCCGCCAAGCCGGATTCAATACTCCCCCCTTTTTCTGCTTTAATCTGTGTATTACCACCATTACTCCAGTATAAATCGTTCAGTGTTGGACGGCGAAAGCTGTTGCTTACATTGGTTTTCAGCCACCAATGATTATTTAAACTTCTCTCGGCAGAAAACGAACCCACCGGAATCTTCTCATTCCATTCCCATCGGGCACTGGCAGATATGTTTGTTTTTTTGCGATGATGTGAAACCGCCAGAAACTGCGCAGGATAGAAGTTTGAAATTGATTGGGTATAGTTTTTTGTAACTGCTGAAACATGCAGTAAATCAAACCCGGTAATCCATTGAAGCCCGACAATGTTAAAGTGCCATTCCTGCTGGTATTGTTTGCTCATAGAACGACTGCTGTCGGGATTTGAAAGGCCGGGTAATTGAAAAATTATTTTATCACGGATTAACCCCAGTCTCTGAACCAATTTGACACGATCTGACGTATAATTCAGGGATAACACCGTCCGCAGATTTTCATCATCCTGCCAGCCCAGTGAGGAACCTCCGCCGGCGGCTGTTCCCAGGCCCCTGTCTCCTTTTTGCCATTCAGAATGAACTTCAGCATTCCAGCGGTTAAAATTATACCCCGCTGAAAAATTGCTTCTAAATTGATTGCGGTCGGCAAATTGCATTTTCATGGACTCAGTTCCCGGAATTTTATAGGTAAAATTATTCTCTGCAGCATAGAAATTGTTATTCCAGGTGAAGTAAAGTCCCGGCCTATTCCAGTTCCAGTGGGTGGCCAGTTCACGCCTGCCAAAACTACCGCTTAGGATTTCGGTGTTGATGTTTCCACCTGATTCATCGGGTGATTTATGCTGAAGCGACAATGTTCCTCCAACGCTTCCGCTGCCATAGAATGAACCACTGCCTCCTTCAGATAACTTAATTTCGGTAGATGCATCATTTTGCAGCAAACTTAGATCAGCCATGCCCAGCATGGGATTGTTCAGCACCAACCCATTCCACAATACCTGAATCTGAGCCGGATCGGCACCACGGCGACTGATGCTTCCGATGCCCGAAGGTCCATATTGACGTATACAAATACCGGCTGCTGCCAGATCCTGATTAAGCCATTGGCTGCCTATAGGAAAAACGATGACATTCTTACCCTGAGATGCCATCATCAAGCGCTTTCCTTCTATGAAAGCGGTATCCGCTGCCGGAAGGGTATCCGAAGCGGAGAACAATAGCGATATGCAGCACAATAGGCCAGTCATGGTTGCACAGCCGCGCCGGAAATAAAAAATGCAGTAGACCGGGTTGCCCCAATTCAGTGCGCTTTTTTTCCCGAAAGCGAGCTTTGGTTTTTGCTACTGGCAGGTCTTCTGACTCCCCCATATTAATTCGGCGCCTTCCCATTGGTATCTACAACAGTGGCTAAGATTGCCGAAGCCCTTTAGGGCCGGGGTTACAGCTGCGGGTACAGTCCCGGATTTTCACCGGAGTTCCCTTTTCATCTTACGTGATATTGACAACCACTTCAGAACCAGATGCTGCGCAAAATTACGCGAATTGTGTAAATTTTTAGGGTTAAAAATTCATAATTATTCAACATTTATCCACCAATGAAAGGCACATCTCGATAAAATTGACATAAAAACATGGCTTAATACCCGCTGTATCAGTATTTTTGCAGAATGCGTTTTGGGGTATTATGGATCTGGATTTGCGCAACTGCAACATCGGCGACAGCGCAAACCGGTAACTGGACACTCGAACAATGTGTAGACCAGGCCCTGAAAAACAACATCGATATTCAACTTGCAGGCGTATCTGCTGCGCAGGCATCACAAACCTGGAGAAACAGCATAGCAGCTGCCACCCCGGACGCAAACTTGAATGCAGGGCAGTTTTTTCAGTCAGGACGAAGTATTGACCGTTTCACCAACCAATTTGTGCAGACCACTGTCAGTAGCAATAATTTCCAGTTGCAAAGCAGTGTAATGCTCTACGCGGGCGGCCAAATAAGAAATGGCATCAAACAAACCCATTTTCTTTGGTTGGCTAGTGAACAAGACCAAAAATTCATTGAACAAAATACAGCCCTGAATGTGGCAAATCTTTTTCTTCAGATCATTCAGGCCAAAGAACTCAAGGCCAGCGCAGAAGAAACCTTGAAAAACACAGAAATGCAGCTACAAAGGACCCGCAGACTGTTTGATGCAGGTACCATAAATGAAGGACAGGTACTGAATCTGGAAGCTCAAAAAGCCAACGAACAGACCAACCTCACCAATGCCATCAATCAGGAAGCACTTGCCTTGATGAATCTAAAAATGATGTTGCGAATTCCTGCTGAAAACAAATTCGACATCCTGCGGCCCGGCATTGCATTCAACAGACCTGAGGTATATCCTGCAGATCAGCAGCAACTGTTTGACAGTGCCGTAAAGAAAAGACCTGATGTACAGGCGGCTATCTTCCGCCAAAAAGCTGCTGCGTTCGCGCGTAAATCCGCAAGGGGCGGAATGTTGCCGGTACTGTCAGTGGGCGGAAATCTAAGTACTGTTTATTCTAGCAATGCCAAAAACATATCGGCCATGACCCTCTCCGGTTTCGAACCTATCGGCAGGGTTCAAGGCACCAACGAAATCGTGGAAGCACCCAGCATTCAGTACACGCTTCAAACCATTGATTTCAACAAACAGATCAAAGACAATTTCGGGCAATCGCTGGGATTTAATCTTTCCGTGCCGGTTTATGGCAAACTACAGGCGCGCAATGCCGCACAGCGAGCCGGGATGGATGAGCTAAGAGCCAAGTTAAATGCCGAAAAAACCATCCAAAACCTTTACAGTGAAGTCGTTTCAGCATACAATAATTTCACCTCTGCAACAGACCGTTTTCAAGCAGCCATCAGGGCACAGGAAGCCCAAAAAAAGAATATGGATTTTGTGTTAAAACGCTTTGAAGCCGGACAAGCCAATGTATTCGAACTACAGCTTGCCCAATCCAATGCCACTAACGCAGCCAACAATCTCACCTCAGTGAAATACGAATACATGTTCAGAAAAATGGTGCTGGATTTCTATCTGGGCAAACCCCTCACACTGTAAAAATGAAAAAGAAAAAGATCATCTGGATTTCTATCGGTGCAACTGTGTTGCTGCTGTTAATCATCGCTATTTTCAGGGGGGGCAAAACCGAAATCAGGGTTAGTACTGATAAGGCGGTGAACAGGATTATCACAGAGATTGTGAGTGTGAGTGGAAAAATTCAACCTGAAAGTGAAGTTAAAATCAGTGCGGATGTGAGCGGAGAAATCATTGAAATGGCAGTGATGGAAGGAGACAGTGTACAAAAAGGCCAATTACTGTTGCGCATTAACCCGGAACTGTACGAGACCACCATCAGCCAGCTCAGTGCTAACCTTGACAATGCCCGGGCCGGTATGGCTGGCAGTGAAGCCCAGAAAGCCAGGGCAGCTGCCTCACTCATTCAGGCAGAAGCCAATTTTAAAAGACAAAAGCAGCTGCATGAACAGAAAGTAATCAGTGAACAGGAATGGGAACAGGCCAGGGTGCAATATGAAGTTGCCAAAGCAGATGCCACTTCCGCAGAAAAGAATGCCCTTGCAGCAAAATACACCACTGCCAGTGCGGCCGCCAGACTGGATGAAGGCAGGAAAAATCTGGGCCGAACCTCAATCTTTGCGCCGGCAGCCGGGATTGTAACACAAATGAACAGTGAAAAAGGCGAGCGAGTGGTAGGGACAGCTCAGATGGCCGGTACTGAAATCATGCGCATCAGTAATCTGAACGTGATGGAGGTGGAAGTGAATGTGAATGAAAACGACATTGTTCGGATCAAATATGGCGACAGCGCCGACATTAAAGTTGATGCTTACCCTGACAGGATTTTCAAGGGTGTAGTCACCCAAATTGCCAATAGCGCAAAATTTAACAATACACAGCTACTCACCGATCAGGTTACCAATTTTGTTGTGAAAGTGCGCATTCTACCCCAAAGCTACGCCGATCTGGGCATGGGCAGGAATCAACCCTTTCGTCCGGGAATGACCGCGACGGTTGACATAAAGACCGTATCCAAAAACAACGCCCTGTGTGTGCCAATATCTGCGGTTACTACAAGAAATCCCGCCAATAAATCAGAAACAAATTACAAAAAAAACACAAACAAAACAGAAGAACCCCAAAAAGAAGACCGGGGCACCTGGGTTTTATTGTATAACAATGGCATTTTAAAGTCGGTAAAGGTTAAAACAGGATTACAGGATCTGGATTATTTCGAAATTACCGAAGGACTAAAAGCCGGTGATGAAGTAGTATCTGCGCCGGGAATTGCCATTGCCAAAACTCTGTATGATGGGGATAAAGTTGTAAAAACGGAAAAAGACAAAGTTTACGAGAAGAAATAACTTATTCTATCAATACAGGTACGTTTTTTTGCTCACCGTCACTTTCCACGTTCAAGAAATACAAACCCTTACTCAAACCCGTTTGCAGGTGCAGTTTTACCGTAGCATTAAACACCTTAAGTTGTGACCATGCTCCCTTTTTCTGCCCCGCGGAATTGTAAAGTATGCAGCTTACCTGCTGAATTTCAGGATGCAAGGTAAGGTATAATTCGGTGGTTGCCGGAACGGGAAATAGGGTTACCGAAAAGCGGGCTACTTCTGAAAGCCCATTGGTGGGGCACAAAACACAGTTTTTTCTGACTGATACCGCTGCATCCTTTACTGCGAGGGAATCAAAGGTTTGTCCGGAACGACAATCGTTTAAAAGATGAAATCTGAGCCAGGGTATCAAAAACCGTGAAATTGCCTGATGCTGGGTGGCACGGCTGATGGTGGGTTTAGGAAAACAGGTAGATTCTCCCAAATTGCACAGGAGATTATCCTCTGACATCTGACAGTGGCTGCCCCCTGCAATTGCGACATAGGTTTTACAGGAACTTTTCAGCGAATCAAACATGGGAATCTGGTGACCGGAAGGCGGCGTAACACAATCATTACTGCCGGCAATGAGCAGGGAGGGGAATGTGAGCCCTGCAGCGGCAGCAGTTGCTTTCGGGCTGGTTTCGGCAGCTGCCAGGGTAGCAATACACTTGATTTTTGATGTTTGTGAAGCCCCAAGAAAAGCGGCTCCTCCCCCCATACTGTGGCCCATAACACAATTCATGGTATCTACTTTGTTATAGAAAAGTGAAGACGCATTTTTTCCCTGTAAATCCATGGCTGAAAGCACAAAAGAAAGGTCCTTACCAAATTCCAGATGGGATGGCGCTGCGGTGCCTTCTGTTTTGGGGAATGCGATGATGAAACCCTGCGGAACCAATGCATTCCATACGTTTTTGTAGGCATCCCAGGTCATCAAAAATCCATGCCCAAAAGCGATACAGGGATATTTTCGTCCGCCGGCAACAGGCACATTGTCACCTGCCGTGGATGCAGGGTAATAGACTTCCACCGGAATACTGCGATTACTTCTTCCTGCGTCTGAAAGATTGAGTGTGGTATGACCTACCGCATAATTTTGGGCAAACAGCAAAGTGTTACTGCAAGCCGTGGACAGCAGTATGATTAAACCGATTAATTTCATTTTACACTTCAATATTAATCCATTGACCCAAATAAACAACCACATTAAGTTGTCTAGTGCTTTCGGGTGGCAACAATCATCTGGGTGCGTTGCTCAACATTTGAAATCTCATGCTTCTCAATGATAAAAAATCGCGACATGTATTTTTCAAACTCTTCAAAAGTCCATTCTCGGTAATGCGATTCATTATTGGGTGGGCCGTATTTCCATGGCGATGTATCCAGGTTTCTGTCGGGGGTGCTGAAAATGAAGTATTGAGCATGCTGATGCGCAAGTAAATCAGCTATGAAGGCATCCGGATTGGGAACGTGTTCAATCACATCGGCACAGATGATAAGTTGGGCGGGAAATTGCTTCCAGGCGGAATCTAAAAATTCAAACCAGGTTTCCCCGGGAAATTGTTGCTTCAGGTTGCTGGCATCCGGCTCCACCCCTGCTTTTACAACGTCAAACAGGTATTTACGGAGTTTATAGGCTGAACCACAACCAACATCCAAAACAGCAGTGATGTTGTGTTCCTTGCAGAAATCAGCTGCAAAAAGGTAGACCTCGCGCTGAAATTCGTCCTGGTTGCCGCTGTCATCAAAAGCAATGACGTTTTTTCTATGGATATAGCCAGGTCTAATGCAAAAGGAAGCACCGCACAGCCAGGCAAAGGTTACTTTTAATTGGTAAACCATTTGCCTGATGAGGGTAATTATCATTCCTGGTAATGTTTACTGGTATTTGCCACCAAAACATTACTTGATGCAACGAATTGGCAGACCTTCAATTTTTCGGGTAAAAGAAACCTGTTCAAAGCGCCCTGTCCAATGAATTTCATATGACACTCCCATTGTATTATCATTTGTCATATAGCTATTGGTCCAGTATTGAGCTGCCTCCGTGTATTCATTAGGCAAGTCAAATCGCCCCAAATCATCGCGCGTGGCTGTGGGTCTTGCTGCGAATCCATAAACATCCGCACCTTGGCAATTCGCCCATCCGCTGCGTGCTTTTAGTTTGCTTCCAGCCAGCTCAATAGAACATTCTTTTTTCATTTTTTCCAGCTGGTTGTTCAAATCGTATACATCAATTCCTTCGGCCCTTTTGGTTTGAATTTTCTGTTCCAGGTTTTTGATATTCACCTCTAACTGTGCCTGTAAATTCTGGAAATCTACATGGCTTGGAATACGCCAACCCTCAGGGGCTAATCCCCTTTTATCGGCCACAGCATAGTAATTATACAAAACACCATACTTCCCTTTGTTAGCGGGATCATTGTTTACATAACAAAATGCAGGTTTACCTTGTTCTGCATAGTTGTACCATTCATCTTTTGATGTAACTTCAGGAATATCGTCGCCGTTTCTAAACTTGGTAACGGTTAGGTTATCCGCCATCCAAACCTGGCTTCCTATCACTGCCTGCCTGGCAACAAAAGGCTTTTGAAATTCTCCATTGATAAACTTCCCCTTCTGCACTGATTTATTCGCCAGAATCAATGTTCCATCGCCATTTGGCCCGCCTGCCCATTGTCCCTCGTATATTCTTCCGTCCTTATAAACCATTTTGCCCAAACCATTTCTTAAACCATCCTTCCAGTTTCCGGTGTAGGTTCCTTCATACGATACCTCCGTTCCTTGACCATTTCTTGAATCGTTGGCAAACTGTCCTTTGTATGTTGATCTCTCCACTGAGCCATTCTCGGGATTGATAAATTCTGATATGGCCTCACCATAACCCACCATTTTATCATCATTCCAGGTACCGGTGTAGGTTGATTCATAACCTTCACCACTGGAAACAAGTTTCCCTTTGCCTTGCTTCATGCCATTGGCCCATAGACCCTCATAGGTTTCAAAACCAATCATGAACTCAGTTACTTGTTTACCCTGGCCTTGTTTGTTCCCATTAACCCATTCTCCGGTATAGGTCCATTCCGTCATATCCGTTTCGCCATCACCACCAAAGCGCCTTTTCATTTCCCCTTTGCCATGGGGCAATCCTTCATGAAAATAGCCAACGTAGGAAGAATCTTTGTGCATGCTGGTATCTTCTGTTGGGAAAATTTGTTTAAAGCGGCCAAATCCTTCGAAAAAGTACTTGGTACCTTTATCTGTTTTGGCTCCGCCAACTCCGCCGGTATATTGGGTTATTACATTATTACTATTTGAAGTAACGGTTCCGGAATCGACGGGAACATTGTCTTTCCAATTGCATTTCCAGTAAGCTTTAGTGAAACTGTTATAACGCACACCATATCCATTTTGCTTTCCTTCCTTCCACATTCCCTCGTAATAGGTGCCATCCGTAAACTGATATTTGCCTTGGCCTGAGAAATTATCGTTTTCCCAATTACCACTATAAATGGCACCATCGGCAAATTTCATTGTTCCTTCACCCTGCCGTACGTCATTTTTTACATACCCTTTAAAAAAACCTTTTGGCGTTATTGGCAGCGTGGCTTTTCCGGTAAACAATCCATTTTGCCAAACCCCTTTTTTATAGCCAAGCTCTTCTGCCCCGGCAACCTTGTAAAACAGTTCTCCGTCTGAAACGCTTCCATTTTTTACTTCACCCTTAAATTGATTTCCGTTGGTGAAAACCACAGCGCTAATGGTCCCTGTTGCTTTAAACCCTTTCCAATATATGGGCTCTTCCCTTTTGTTGGTAAGAACAACCTCTTCATCAGGAACACCTGCTTTATTGGACTTTACCAGATATGTTAGCTGACCAATTCCATTGGCAGTATCGTTTTTCCATTCCACACTGAGATTTACGGCCTTAACAGCGCCAAATTCACAGATGGGGAATTCTACTTTTTGGTAGGGGAAATAAATTTCACCTTTCCCGTTGCGTTTTCCATTCGCCCATGATCCGATGTATAAATGACCATCCCTATAGGTAAAATTACCTTCACCCTGAAAGAGATTATTCACAAACGCTCCTTTATATTTTTCACCATTACCGATAAACTCCCATTCCCCAGTGCCTTCCATTTTGCCTGTTTTCCATTGTCCTTTATACACAAACATTCCGGAGGTAAGATTGCCCAAACCATGGGGCAACTGCACCTTTCCTACATCCAGTTTCAGTTTGGCCATTTCGCCGGTGTAGGTAGCTTTTCTGTAATCAGACCCCCTGAAGCGGTAGTAAATTTCTACATTTTCTTCTTTTGAAATCTTCAGATCCGTTTCTGCGGCATACTTACCGGCCGTGTCGGAAATGAGGGTATAAGAACCGTTTTTCTCAAGTCGGTAAAACAACAATTCATTTTGCCCACCGCTCTGAATTCCGGTTAATGATTTCTTCTCATTTGCAACAAATGAACTAAAACCGGTGGCATGGACAGAAGTTACCAAAACAAACAACATTGCTGTTAATAAAATGAAGGGATTTACGATTCTTTTCATGTTTTCAAATTGAATCTTCAAATATACCGCATTTCATGTTTTCGCAGTTCAAAACACCATATAACAGCATTAGATTGTACAGTAAGCTATTTTATCACAATAAAAACCATGATGCCGATTTACTGATTGATATTTTTGCTATATTCAATGACTTTTTATTGTCATTATTTTTATCAAATGTTTTTACAATGCCACTCATACTTCAGTTTACGCTACGGAATACTCTCGCCCAAAGACCTGCTGTTGCAGATAGCAACGCAGTCTGTAGAAAGCGCTGCAAATCCCATTCCCGTATGCCTTACCGACATCAACAACGTGAGCGGCATCCCCGATTTTTTTCGCGAAGCAAAGCAACATCCGCAGATACAGCCCTGCGCGGGCATTGACTTTAGGGAAGGTGAAACCGGAGGGCGCTGCCTGTATGTGGGTATTGCCGAAAATGAAACCGGTTTTGCCGAAATGAACCGCTTTCTTTCCCAATACCGTCTTGCACAGCAAAAACTGCCCTCATGGCCGCCAACACTGGATTGTGTGCACTTTATTCTTCCATTTGAGCGCACACAGGAAAAAGGATTTCCTGAAAAACTCAGCGAAAACCAGTGGATTGGCGTGCAATCTGACTCGTTGGGGAAACTGCGGCTTTCACCCTGGCGAAAGCATACTCAAAAATTACTGGCCATGCAACCCTGTACCTTTCGCCATGCGGAAGACTTTGAAAGCCACAGACTGCTGCGATGTATGGCCAACAACTGCCTGCTGAGTAAGCTGCCTCCCGGCGAATCGGGCCATGAGAAAGACCGCTACATCAACACCCATGAATTTCTGAAGTGCTACGCAGATGCCCCTTTTCTGGTTGAAAACACCCTCCGGCTCATGCAGCGGTGCACTTTTCGCCCCTCCTTTGGCGGCAACCAGAACAAAAAAACCTTTACCGGCAATGCTGACGAGGACTTCAGGCTCATGACCGATTTAGCCATGGAAGGACTGCGCTACCGCTATCCCAAGTACACCTATGCCACCAAGCAGCGCCTGGAAAGCGAGATGAAGCTCATTTACGAACTGGGTTTCACGGCTTACTTTCTCATCAGCTGGGATATTTGTCGTTTTGCCCGAGAACAGGGATTTTTCTATGTGGGGCGTGGCAGCGGCGCCAACAGCATGGTGGCCTATTGCCTGCGCATTACCGATGTAGATCCCATTGACCTGGATCTCTACTTTGAACGATTCATCAATCCATACCGCACCTCACCCCCTGATTTCGATCTGGATTTCAGCTGGCAGGATCGCGACAAGGTTACTGAATACATCTTCCGCAAACACGGGCGTGAACACACTGCCCTGCTTGCCACATACAGCACTTTTCAGTCTAATGCCGTAGTACGCGAGCTGGGCAAGGTTTTCGGGCTGCCCAAGGAAGAAATAGACCACCTGATGGAAAAACCCACCTACTTCTCTCCTTCTATGCTGGAGGAACAGGCCGGCCATAAAATCCGCGATGGCAAAGCCGTCTATACCGCGTCCGGTATTGGTGAAAGGGCCACCATTTCTAAAGCTGTCAGAACGCAGCACAGAGATACCCTGGCCGGAAAAATCATGCAACATGCATTGCGGCTGCACGAACTGCCCAACTACCGCAGCATTCATGCCGGAGGCATTCTCATCAGCGAAAAACCCATGTACTACTATTCCGCCCTAGACATGCCCCCAAAGGGTTTCCCCACGGTACAGTGGAGCATGCTGGAAGCCGAAGACCTGGGCCTGGCCAAATTCGACATTCTCAGCCAGCGCGGACTGGGGCATATCAAAGATGCGGTACGACTGGTGAAAGAAAATCGAGGCGAAGACATCGACATACACCGCATTCAGGATTTCAAGTCCGATGAAAAAATCAAGCGTATTGTCAGCAGCGGACATACCATGGGCTGTTTTTATGTGGAAAGTCCGGCCATGCGGCAGCTGTTGCGCAAACTCAATTGCAGCGATTACCTAACGCTGGTGGCGGCCAGCAGCGTCATACGTCCAGGTGTGGCCCGCAGCGGCATGATGCGTAGCTTCATCGAACGGCACATCGATCCCGAAAAACGGAAAGAGGCCCACCCTGTTTTGCAGACCATCATGCCCGACACCTATGGTATTATGGTATATCAGGAAGATGTGATCAAAGTGGCCCATCATTTTGCCGGACTGGGGCTGGCAGAGAGTGATGTGCTTCGCCGGGGCATGAGCGGAAAATTTCGCAGCCGCGAAGAATTTCAAAAGGTAAAAGACCGCTTCTTCGAGCTTTGCAAGGAAAAAGGGCACCCCGAAAAACTGTCGGCTGAGGTATGGCACCAAATTGAGAGTTTTGCCGGCTACAGTTTTGCCAAAGGACACAGCGCCAGCTATGCGGTAGAAAGCTACCAGAGTCTGTATTTGAAAGCGTACTACCCGCTGGAGTTTTATGTGGGGGTCATCAACAACTTCGGCGGATTTTACCGCACAGAATTTTACCTGCACGGAGCCCGCATGTGCGGGGCCGATATTCAGCCACCATGCATAAATCACAGCCAATACCTCACCCACATACAGGAGAAAACGATGCACCTGGGATTTGTGCATGTGGCATCACTGGAACAGAAACTGGCTGAGCGGATTGTGGCCGAACGAAATACCAACGGGCCTTACCACGGTTTGTTTGATTTTAAGGAGCGCGTGGAACCCGGGCTGGAGCAGCTCAAAATTCTCATCCGTACAGGCGCTTTGCGCTTTACAGGCAAAAACCGCAAAGAACTGATGTGGGAGGCCCACTGGCTCGTCAATCGCAAAGAAAAGAAGGTGGCTACTGAAAAACTCTTCCGGGAAACGCCTCAGCCCTTTGTATTGCCTGATTTAATGGAACACCCCGCTGAGGAAGCGTTTGAGCAAATAGAACTGCTTGGCTTCCCCCTGTGCAGCCCATTTGAATTGCTCCCTCCCGGCCTTGCCCCCAAAAACCCCTTCCTGGCCCGGCACTTGAAGGCATTGGAAGGAAAAACCATACAAATGATGGGATACCTGGTCACCGTCAAACCCACCCGCACCATCAAAGGACAGGAAATGAATTTTGGCACCTGGCTGGATGTATCCGGGCATTTTTTCGACACCCTTCATTTCCCCAATACACTTCGTCAATATCCTTTCAAAGGACGGGGCATATACCGACTTGCGGGAGAAGTAACCAACGATTTCGGGGTGTACAGTATCGCTGTATTGCAGATGGAAAAAATCCCCTATATCCCCGATCCGCGGTACGAACAATAATATAACTTTTTTATAAGTTACATTTTTGTAAGTTATATTTTTGTAAGTTACTTTTTTGTAAGTAAATTTGTGATATGGAAAAAAGAGCACCATTTGTATTTGGGAAACTGGCAACAGAAGCAGCGTTCACCAACCGCACAGAAGAACTCAACTACTTGCTGCAGAATTTTCAGTCAGGCATCAACACCATCCTCATATCTCCCCGGCGCTGGGGCAAATCTTCGCTGGTGCTGAAGGCCACCGAAAAAATTGAATCACGAAAAATCCGCACATGCTCATTCGACATGTTCAACACCCGAAGTCAGGAGGAATTTTACGAACAGCTATCCCAGTCTGTGATATCTGCAACATCGGGCAAAATATCTGAATTTGTAGAAAACACAAAGGAATACATCGGCAAATTCATCCCTAAAATAAACCTGGCAAATGAGGCAAATCAGGAAATATCGTTAAGTCTTGACTGGGAAGAAATACGGAAAGACCCCACCGACATTTTAAACTTGGCTGAAAAAATTGCCGCCCGAAAAAACATCAAAATCATCATCTGCATTGATGAATTCCAGAACATTGGCAATTTTGAGCATGCGGTGGATTTTCAAAAAAAACTCCGTGCTGCCTGGCAGCGGCACAAGCACGTTACCTATTGCCTGTATGGTAGCAAACGACACATGATGATGGATGTATTCACCAAACCCTCCATGCCGTTTTACAAATTTGGAGACCTGATGTTTCTGGAAAAGATCAAAATACAGGACTGGAAAAAGTTCATCGTCAAGCAATTTGCCGATACGCAAAAGAAAATATCTCCTGAACTGGCGGGTAAGATTGCCGAACTATGCGAATGTCACCCCTACTACACCCAGCAACTCGCCCAGCAAACCTGGTTGCGCACCAAAGGCACCTGCAACCTCCAAAACATATTGTCGGCACACGAATCTATTAGCCAACAGCTGAGCCTGTTGTTTCAGATGATAACCGATGATCTGACCACCACACACGTTAACTTCTTAAAAGCAGTGATTGAAAACCAACAACAATTATCTTCAAAAAAGACAATAGACCAATATCGTTTGGGCACTTCGGCCAATGTAATCCGAATCAGAAAGGCCTTGATGGATAAAGAAATCATTGATGACATGGGAAAAGGATTGTTCCTGCTGGATCCCATGTATGCTTACTGGCTAAAAACTGTGTATTTCCGGATTCATCCTCCACACCCCATGTGAAAATTGAAGGATGGCAAGCATATCGCTACAACTGCTTTTATCAGTGGTGATGACCGCCGGGTCCATGCACATGGCCGTGATCCAATTCTTCAGCACTGGCCTCGCGTACTGAAACCACCGCTCCTTTGAAATGCAATGCCTCACCGGCCAATGGATGGTTGAAATCCATCTTCACTGTTTCATCTGAAATCTCAACGACTTTACCGTCCATAGGATTGCCATTTTGATCCTGCATGGGCAGTATGGCTCCCAGCTGTAAAATATCGGCCGGTACATCTTCGCCGGAAAAAACAGAGCGGGGAATGCTAATCAGCCACTCAGCATTGGGGTTTCCATAGGCCTGGTCTGCAGTGAGGGAAAACTGGAATGCATCGCCGGCAGACAAACCATTCAGCGCATCGTCAAATGCAGGAAGTGTCTGTCCAATACCATGAATAAAAACGAAAGGTTGCTGGGCATCGGCCTCATCGGCAATAGCACCGTTGTCAAGGGTAAGGGTGTAGGTAATACTCACTACGGAATCAGTGGAGATTTTCATGCTACAAACTTGGGTAAAATAATCCACATTACCGCCAGCGAGTGCATAAATTCGGGCTTTTCGTGCGTATTTTTGAGACGAGATGGACAAAGCACAGGCAAAACTGCAAATTGACGAACTGACCGCCTCTCTGAAAGAACACAATTATCGATACTACGTGCTTTCCGAGCCCACCATTACCGACCTTGAGTTTGACCGGCTGCTGAAACAACTGGAGTACCTTGAATCGCAATTTCCCGAACTCGCTCATGCTGACAGCCCTACCCGCGTGGTTGGCGGTGGTGTATTGAATGAGTTCCAAACGGTGAAGCACCGCAGACGAATGCTATCGCTGGGCAACACCTACAACGAAAAAGAACTTCGTGAATTTGACGGCCGCATCCAAAAGGCCATTGGGGGTGAAACTGAATACGTTTGCGAACTTAAAATTGATGGACTGGCCATTTCCCTTTTTTATGAGGATGGCAAGCTGATACAGGCAGTAACCCGTGGCGACGGCGTGCAGGGAGACGATGTAACAGCCAATGTGCGCACCATTCGCAGTTTAAACGCTGAATTACACGGCAATTTTCCGGCAGAATTTGAAATCAGGGGGGAAATCTTCATGCATCGCAAGGGTTTCGAAAAGCTAAACCGAGACAGGATTTTCGCCGGTGAAACCGCCTATGCCAATCCCCGGAATGTGGCCAGCGGCAGCTTGAAACTGAAAGATTCTGCCGAAGTGGCGAAACGCCCCCTGGATATTACGTTATACCATGTGCTTGGCGACAACCTATCGTACAAAACCCATGCTGAATGCATAGAAGCCGCCCAATCTTGGGGATTAAAAACCGCAGACACAACCGAAGTCTGCCGCGGCATAGACGAGGTCCTGCAATTTCTTGAAAAATGGGATAAAAAAAGGCATGACCTGGGATTTGATACCGATGGCGTAGTCATCAAAGTGAATTCGCTAGCGCAGCAAGAGGAACTCGGCTACACTGCCAAGGTGCCCAGGTGGGCCATTGCCTATAAGTTTCAGACCGAAAGCGCTACAACCCGCCTGCTGGATATCACCTATCAGGTGGGAAGAACCGGCGCCATCACCCCTGTGGCAGAACTAGAACCTGTTTTCATCATGGGAACTACCGTCAAAAGAGCCAGTCTGCACAATGCCAATGAAATAGAACGGCTGGACGTGCGGGTTGGCGATATGGTTTTTGTAGAGAAAGGCGGAGAAATCATCCCAAAAATTACCGGCGTTGATTTTTCACAAAGGTCCGAAAGTAGCAGACCCACCCAATACATCAACCATTGTCCCGAATGCGGTACAGCCCTGGTCAGAAAAGAAGGTGAAGCACAACATTATTGTCCCAATGAGGATGGCTGCGCCCCCCAGGTAATTGGCAAAATTGAACATTTTGTGGCCCGCAAAGCCATGAATATTGACAGCATTGGCAGCGAAATGGCCAAAACCCTCTATCAGCAGGCCCTGGTAAAAGATATATCCGATTTATACACCCTAAACATAGAGGATTTGCTGAATCTTGAACGCATGGGTGAAAAATCTGCCCGAAACATTATCGATGGTATACAGCAAAGTAAAAACGTTCCATTTGAAAGGGTGTTATTCGGGATGGGCATACGTCACATCGGTGAAACCGTAGCTAAAAAACTCGCACAGGCGCTGGGAAATATAGATACCCTGATGACCGCCGATAAAGAGACTCTGGTGGGCATCGATGAAATCGGGGAGGTAATTGCCGATAGTCTGGTCAGTTATTTTTCTGAACCGGAGCATCGTCAACTGGTGGAACGCCTTAAAGCTGCAGGCCTGCAAATGCAGTCGCAACAGAAAGAACAAATCCAGACCGGCACATCACTATCGGGCTTCACATTTGTCATTAGTGGCGTGTTCAGCAGCATGAGCCGCGATGAAGCCAAAGAACTAATAGAATCAAACGGGGGCAAATGCAGTGGCAGTGTGAGCAGCAAAACCGATTATCTGCTTGCCGGCGAAGGCATGGGGCCCGCCAAGCTCGAGAAAGCCACACAGCTGGGCGTAAAGATTATTACGGAAGAGGAGTTAATGAACATGTTAGGCGAAACCCCTGCCGCCAAAATATCAACCGAGCCCAATAAACCGGCACAAACCACGCTTTTTTAATGGGGATAAAGCGTCTATTGTTTGGTTTTCCTTTTTGTTAGATTTGCGTTAACTTATGTCGGGCGTAAAAACCACCATTGGAGTGCGATTGCTGAACAAACGCAGCAAAGAAAAGGAACGTATCCGACTGATCAGTTCGTTTGAAAAGGCCTCAGACATTATGGTATGCTGGGATGACTCCCAATGGGAAACAGATGCGCGCCACATCAATGCTTTTCTGGATTTCCTCAAAAAAGAGGGTAAAAACATTGAAACCGTGGTTTATCATCATGCCAATAAACGTGAAAAGGGACGATTATTTGAAATGGACAGCCATGTGCACTTAATGAAAACTGATTTCAATACATTTGGTTTACCTAAAACCACATCGGTAAAAAAGCTATTGGCCAAGCGATTTGACTATTTCATTAACCTAAACATGGAGGGGCGGCTGGCATTAAAAAGCATTGCCGGACTCACCAACTCCACCTGTCGTATCGGTTTTCACCGTGAAAAATCCCTGCCTTTTTACGACATTTTGCTGGGCAACCCTGCTTCAGACAGCATTGAAGCGTACATCAACGATTTGAAACATTACCTGCACAAAATAGGTTAATCGTATACCCATGAAAGAAATTATAGGAACCGGAACCGCGCTGATAACTCCGTTCAAAAAAGATTATAGCGTAGATACTGAAGCCCTTGCAACCATTGTAGAGCATCAGATTGCACATGGCACCGATTATTTTGTTGTGCTGGGTACCACCGGGGAAAGCGCCACATTATCCGAGTCTGAAAAACAAACCGTTATCGATACCATTCGGGAAGCCAACAATGGCCGTTTGCCCCTGGTACTGGGTATAGGTGGCAACAATACGGCTGCGGTATGCGATAAAATGCAACATGCGGATCTTCAAGGATTCAGCGTCATTTTAAGTGTATCTCCCTACTACAACAAACCCAATCAGGAAGGCATTTATCACCATTACAAAGCCATTTCTACAATAGCGCCTTTGCCGGTAATTATTTATAATGTACCCGGCCGCACCGGCAGCAATATGACCTGGGAAACCCAATGCAGGATTGCCGAATTGCCGAACATGGTCGCTACTAAAGAAGCCAGTGGCAATATGGAACAGGTAATGCAACTAATGACGCGCAAACCCGACCATTTCCTCGTTATCAGCGGGGATGACGCCCTCACCTTCCCCATGCTGGCCTGTGGCGCATCGGGGGTTATTTCGGTTATTAACCATGCATACCCAAAACAATTTAGCGGGATGGTAAAAGCTACCCTTAATAAAAACTGGGATGAAGCCAGAACACTTCACAACACCGTTCTGGAAGGGGCTCTCGCCATATTTGCCGATGGCAGTCCTGGCGGTATTAAGGTGATGCTGAATGAAATGGGGCTTTGCGAAAACGTGGTTCGTCAACCACTATGGCCTGTGAGTGAATCCGTTGAAAAACGCCTTAGAAATTTGGTAATCCGGTGATTTTTTCGTATATTGCAGTAAACCGATGAACCCCAACCTGGATCCGGAAAAAGACCATCTTAACAGGGCGGAGCGCGAAATTGAAAAAGTTTTGCGGCCCCAGTCTTTTGAGGATTTTTCCGGTCAGCCCCAAATTCTGGAGAACTTACAGGTGTTTGTGCAGGCAGCCCGCATGCGCGGCGATGCGCTGGACCATGTATTGTTGCACGGCCCTCCCGGTTTGGGAAAAACCACCCTCAGCCATATTGTAGCCAACGAACTGGGCAGCAGCATGAAAATTACCAGCGGACCGGTGCTTGAAAAACCCGGAGACCTGGCAGGTCTGCTTACCGGCCTTGAGGAAGGCGATGTGTTGTTCATTGACGAAATACACCGCTTAAGCCCGGTGGTTGAAGAATATCTCTATAGTGCCATGGAAGATTACCGTATCGACATTATGATTGATACGGGCCCCAATGCGCGCAGTGTTCAAATCAATTTGAGTCCGTTTACCCTGGTAGGTGCCACCACAAGAAGCGGCCTGCTTACAGCCCCCCTACGTGCTCGTTTTGGCATCAATTTTCGACTGGAATATTACAATGCTGAGGTGTTGAGCGGGATTGTCAAAAGAAGTTCAGCCATCCTGAACATGCCTATAGAAGATCAGGCCTCCTATGAAATTGCGCGCCGCAGCCGCGGAACCCCCCGCATTGCCAACGCATTACTGCGTAGAACCCGAGATTTTGCCCAAATTAAAGGCAATGGAACCATCACGCTGGAAATTGCCAAAATTGCCCTGAATGCCTTAAACGTTGATGCCCATGGGCTGGATGAAATGGACAACCGCATTCTGGCCACCATCATCGATAAATTTAAGGGAGGTCCTGTAGGCCTGAATACCATTGCTACTGCTGTTGGCGAAGATGCCGGCACCATTGAGGAAGTATATGAACCCTTTTTAATTCAGGAGGGATATATCATGCGCACCGCACGCGGTCGTGAAGCCACACACCTGGCCTATCAGCACCTGGGACGTATACAGCACAAGGGCAATAACCCTTCCCTGTTCTAAGTTAACCTTTGGTTTTGTAGCCCTGCTTCTCCAGGAATGCCTTGATTTTATCGCGCAGCTCACCCTGAATCAGGATATCGCCGTCTTTGCTGCTTCCGCCCACACCACAATGGTTTTTGAGCTGTTTTTCAAGCGCTTTCAGGTCTTCTGTTTTCCCCACAAATTCCTTGATAACAATGGTGGGTTTGCCGTTGCGCACCTCACGGCGCAAATACAGGCATTGCTGAGCAGGCGGCAGGGTATCGCGTTCTTCATCCTCGCTTTGGTAGCGATAATTGGGATCTGTGCTGTAGACAATGCCGTCTTTATGCTTGTTTTTGTTGCTCATCAGGTGGTTTTACGGTGAATGACACCCGCAGCGGGTTGTGCCTTGGGCATGATTACAATGTCGTTGATGTTTACATGTTCGGGACGGGTAACGGCCCATACCACCGCATCGGCGATGTCTGCAGCCACCAGATTTTCAAAACCATCGTATACTTTTTTGGCCCGTTCTACATCACCGCCAAAACGCACAATGCTGAATTCGGTTTCCACCGCACCGGGATGTATTCCGGTTACCTTCACGCCCTTGCCGGCCAGTTCTATGCGCATGCCTCGGGTAAGCGCATCTACCGCATGTTTGGAGGCACAGTACACATTGCCGTTTTCATACACTTCTTTACCTGCAATAGAACCAATGTTCACAATATGCCCTGAGCCACGTGCAATCATTTTTTCCGCCATGGCGCGGCTCACATACAGCAAGCCCTTCACATTGGTATCAATCATGGTATCCCACTGATTGGTATCCCCGGCGTAGAAATGCGAAAGTCCCAGGGCCAGTCCGGCATTGTTAATGAGCACATCTGGTGCCTCCAGTTTTTCGAAGGCCTCTCTTACCTGAACTTTATCGCGCACATCCAGTTGCAGGGTTTGCACGGAAACGGAATGCGCTGCAGAGAGGCCTAGTTTTATTTCCTCAAGCCGCTCTTGCCTGCGGGCGGTTAGTATCAAATCATATCCGGCAGCAGCCAGCAAATCCGCACAGGCAAGCCCTATGCCGCTGGATGCTCCTGTAATCAATGCCGTCTTTTTCATTTGTTTTTCTGCGCAAAAATCAGTATATTGGGGGTAAGCACGATTCCGCGGCTACTGCGCGCCGTGGCAAACAGGGTGAGCTTCAGTTTCAGTTTTAGCCCTGTCCATACTACTTTTCGCAACATCTCTTTCAGCGGATTTTCAATAAACATCACCGAAGGTTTTACTTCCACATGGTTAAATCCGCAGGCCATCATCACCTGGGCGGCGCTACTGGCATTAAGGTAATTTTCGTGGGTAAAATCGCCATTGGCAAACACGGTGCTAATAGGCGCATCCAGGTTGGGGGTGCGAAAAACAGCCATACCACCGGGTTTCAGGGCCGAGTGAATACCCTTTAGCAATTCGGTGAGTTCGTCTTTGGTAAAATGCTCAATGATATCGGCGCCCAGAATCACATCGTAGGCATTCACCGAATCTTTCACATGCTGCAATGCATCTCCCAATACCACATTGGCCACGCCCATATAGGCTGCCATCTGCACCTGTTCAGCGCTGATGTCCATGCCCGCTGCATGGGTAAATCCTGCTTCCTGCAATGCTTTCAGCAAACTTCCCGAGCCGCAGCCCATATCAAAGACAGCGGCATCTTTGGGCACATTGAGCAAGGGCAAAATTTCGCGTGCAAACTGCCGTTTTTCACGCTCAAACAGCGAACGTGCATCGGTAAGCGAAGCCCTTCCGCTTTGGGTGGTGTGGTAATTGGCGTACAAGGTGCTGCGGTAGTTGAGCATAATGAAAGGCAAAGGTATTACAATGAAAGGGGCTATGTCAAACTATAAATTAATTTGGCAAGGTATAAATTTTATTTTTTTTGGGGGGGGGGTAAAATATAAGGCCTGAAGTCGGGAGACTTCGGGGAGCGGTGCTGAGCTGACGAATTTTGTATTTGGAGATACTTATGCCTGGGCTAGTTCCCTGCAAATGGCAGCACACTTTTTGCAGGCCTCGGCACATTCCCGGCAGGATTCCTGATGAGCAGCGTGCTTTGAACATTCAGTTGAACAGGCATGGCAAACCTCTGCACATAAAGCATGCAGGGCTTTACCAAACCGGGAACCTCTGGCTTCGAACCGCGCACACAAGGCGCAAACGTCGGCACAGTCGCGGCATAACAAAATACATTCTTTGTGACCGGATTCGATACAATCTGTGATGCAACGTTCACAGGTAACCACGCAGGCCAAACAGGCCTCTATACAGCTTTTAGAAATTTCCACGGCTTAATTAATTTTAAATAAATTGACTATTCAAAAATGCAACACAATTCAACCTACAACCCTGCCAGCCGTCATCCCGGGCATTGATTGTGGTTATACAGATACTCTAAGGAGCATATTGTCATGGCTCAGCGACTGTATTTATATATTACATTGTATAACAAAGCAGCTTCACCCAAACCTTAGAAGTATAATGGTATTATTTTTGTCCTATGTTAAAAATGAATTTCCATTATTTAGCCCTTATACTTCTATTAAGTATATCTTCATGCAATAAGGAGAAGAAGCTATCTGATACCCCTTTAACAGGAAGTGCCGGAACATTTGAAAATAATCAAATCGTTATAGATAATGAAGTTAGAAATTACCGTTTGGTTGTTGCTTCAAAATTAAATTTAAATCAAGCAAACGCGCTAATTATTGCATTTCATGGACTAGGGATAGACA
>CANMCY010000019.1 GCA_947496375.1 Flavobacteriales bacterium | reverse complement strand
GTATTTCTAAGGTTGGTTGCGTAACTGTTTCCGATACTATTCAAATTTTTGTTTATGATAGCCTTAATCTTAAAATTATAGGACCAGATAGCGTGATTTGTCACGGAAAACTTATTATGATAAAAGCAAAAATTTCTGGCAACTCTCTTACAAAAGGTATTGTCTGGAATGACGGAACCAATGCAGACAGTTTGCGGCTACGGATCGGAAAACAAACCAAAATAGTAGCTGCTGCTGAAGATGTGTGTTACAATACATTGATAACAGACACTATCATTTTAAACACTTACAGTCCTCTTAAAATTAACTACCCCACCGATACAGGATTATGTGGCGGTAAAACCATAACAATATATCCAAAAATTTCCGGTGGTCATCCAAAATTGATTGGATTTATGCATATTAATAATATACAATTACCTAAATCATTCACAAACTACAATGACACCTCATTCATGATTATTGCGGAAGATGGATGCTCACAGCCGGATACTGTTAACCTAAACATTAAAATTTTACCCAAACCCAAATTATTAATAAATGGTTTGCCCGCAAAATGGTGTAGAAATCAAAGTGTAAACATTCAACTAACCGCATTAAACGCTGATACTGTCTTTTCCCGCTGGGAAATCAGTCATCATGGAAGGATTATGGAAGAGCTAAAAGGCAATCAAATATCTTGGAGATACAGACCTGTTGACAATGCAATAATATCTGTTAAATTTATAACTAGCTGTTACTCAATTGATACAGTAATTAGCCCTAAAATACCTGCCCCTCCAGCTGTTAATTGGCAAAGTGCTAAAACAGTTTGTTTATTAAGTGATACGATTAGGGGCACATTAAATACAAATATTAATACAACCATTGTTATATGGGACAATAATGGTAACATTGACAGTTTTGAAACTAAATATCACTTGCAAAAAATAATTTCACCTGCACGCAAAAAAGTATGGGTTGCTATACATGATCAATGTAGCCTATCCGACACCCAAATAATTCATAGACCTGTTGCAGACTCATTGAAACTTATTTTGCCAAACACACGCTATTGTTGCTACCCTGACACGATAATTTTAAATCCGGCCGCAGTAGGCGGATTACCAAATCGTTCTTGGGTATTACAGGGAGAAGATGGTTCTAAAAACAAAGACAGCACCCTGCGCTATCAACCCAAAAGCAATCACAAAGTTATGGTGAGTGTTTCAGATGGGTGTCAAGAAAAAATTTCTTATTTTAATGTTGTAGTTGTGGGAACATCTAAACATAAAATTCAAGATACTCAGGCCTGTGCTCCATTGGTTTTTTCTAAAAAATGGCAGTTAACGCATCCAAGCAATTGGATTTGCAACATTTCAGCAGGTTCTATTTTCAAAGGGGCAGGGAATAATATTAACATACACCAAATATTTGAAAGCCCTGGAATGCGTCAATTGAGTTTAATTACAAGTGTTGATTCATTTAATTGCCCTGCATTAACAGCTAAAATATATGTATTGCCAAAACCATTAGTTTCCTTCACAAGCACTCCAGCACAAATTAACTTGGCTACACCACGTGTCAATTTTATTGATAATTCAACAAGTATTATTAAAAGAAATTGGTATCAAAATGGAAATTTTGTTTCAAATGAAAAAAATTATACTACGCGCTTTGAAGATACCGGAAATTATTTAATTAAACTTATTGGCTCCAATATTAATGGATGCATTGATAGTTCGATGCAATTAATTCGTGTTTCGGATTTTTTAAAGGTATATATACCTAGTGCTGTTGGCCGCGAACAACAAAATAAAATTTTTAAACCGCTGGTGCTTAATGGAGTTTTAGAGAACATGGTGATATATTCCCGTTGGGGCGAGAAATTGGCCGAAGGTATATCGTTCAATCCAGAGAATTATCCTAGTATTGAGGTGTTTGTATATCGCATTGTCATCCGCGATAATGACGGAAAACGACACTATTACTCCGGTACAGTCAACACCCTCCATTGACTGGTTTGTCATGGTCATGAGCTGCTGTGCAGGAATATATATCCAAAAGCCGTGTGGTTGGCGGCCCCACCAACCATCATTGGGGGCTTGCCTCGTTATGTCGCACCTACGGCGCTCGTTGTATTCTTGATGGCATTTTCTACTAAAATGCCGCTCCTACGGAGCTAATACCCATGCCAATCCATTAGTTGTAAGGTCTGCATTTACACCAAGCAGGGTACATTAAGCCCCGTGGGGGCGAAATATTACTAACCCTGCTCGCTCACGAGCCCTCAGCGCCGTAGGTGCGGTATAAAATACCTGCTATAATGGATCTTTTTGGGTTTATAACTACCGCAATTCCCACAACCCCACATTTTCCACGTGGTGGGTGTGGGGGAACATGTCTACCGGCTGAACCTTCACCAGGCGGTATTTTTCATCCAGCAGTTTGGCATCGCGGGCCTGGGTAGCCGGGTTGCAGCTCACATACACAATGCGGGGCGGTTCGGTTTCCAGAATGCGTTTCACCACATCGGGATGCATTCCGTCGCGGGGCGGGTCGGTTATGAGTACATCGGGTTTGCCATGTGCCGCAATGAATTCGGTTGTGAGGATTTCCTTCATGTCGCCCGCATAAAATTGCAGGTGTTCCATGCCATTGATTTTCATGTTTTCTTTGGCATCCATGATGGCTTCGGGCACATATTCTATGCCTATCACTTCGCGGGCTTTATCTGCCACATACAGGGCGATGCTACCGGTTCCGGTGTATAGGTCATACACCAGCTCGTTTCCGGTTAATCCTGCAAATTCTTTGGTAATGCTGTAAAGCACTTCGGCCTGCTCGGTGTTGGTCTGAAAAAAGCTTTGTGGCCTGATTTTGAAATGCAGTCCGCCCAGTTCTTCTATCAAATGGTCGTTGCCATGGTAGCACTCAACCGTTAAATCCTGCAGGGTGTCGTTCTTTTTGGTATTGATGACATACACCAGCGAGGTAACCTGCGGAAACGTATCTTTAATATTGTCCAGCAGCGCCTTGATTTTGGGCTCATCATTTTCAAAAAAGCTCAGCAGCACCATCCATTCACCTTTACGGTTGCAGCGCAGCATAAGGTTGCGCATAAGCCCCTGCTGGGCGATTAAATCGTAGTAGGAATAGCCGTTTTGATTACAGTACGTTTTAATATGACAATTTATGTCATTGACAAAATTTGTCATTAAATGGCATTTCTCAATGTCCATCACCTTGTCAAACCTGCCGGGTATATGGAACCCCAGCGCATTCGGCCTGGTATCTGCGTTTGGGTCGAATGTGGTTACCCAGCCGCGGTTGCTGAAGGTAAGATCCAGTTTGTTTCGGTATTCACGGGTTTTTGCAGATCCCAAAATGGGCAGCACTTCAAAACCGGAGAGCCCGGCGAGCCGTTCGAAGGCATCAATTACCTGCTGTTGTTTGAATTCCAGTTGCTCCTTGTAATCCAGGTGTTGCCACTTGCAGCCGCCGCAGGTCTGGTAGTGTTTGCAGAAGGGTTCAACGCGTTTGTCGGAGGCCTTGTGTAACTTAACAATGCGGCCTTCCTGGTAGTTTCTTTTCTTGGCCACCACCTGTACATCGGCTACATCACCGGGGGCCGCAAATTTCACAAACACCACCTGATTGTCGGTTCGGGCTATGCAGTTTCCTTCTGCCACTGCTGCCTGTATTTCCAGGTTTTCAATAAGGCGAATTTTTTTGAATTTCCGTCTCATTTGGCGGCTTTTTTAGATTTGATTTGGTTGAGTATCTGCATGAATGCGGCGGGTTCGTGGTAGCCGGCAAGGGAATATCGTTCTTCGGATTTGCCCGGTTGCAGCCAGAAGTAGGAGGTGGGGAACCCGAATCGTTTGCCATAACCCAGCCACAGGTATAGTTCAGCATTATTCATAACGGTATCGCCAAATCGGAACGTAGCATCCACTTCAGGATTCATTTTAACGGGAACAAAATGGGTATTGATTTCCGCAATCACTGCCGAATCGGTAAAGGTTTCTTTGTCCATCACCTTGCACCAGTAGCACCAGGTGGTGTACATGTCCACCAGGATAATTTTGTTTTCAGCCACGGCTTTTTTGTAGCCGGTTTCAAAGTCAAGCCACACAAGGGTTTTGGGTGGCACAGGAATCCTGCGTTCTGTTTTGGGTGAGCTCAGCGCAATGCTTGCGGGTGTTGCAGCCGTGCTGTCGCTAAACGGTGCAAGTTCTTTAACGGCAACGGCTGTCTGGGTTTTACAGGCGCACAGGGCAATGGCGATATAAATTATTGTTTTTTTCAAGCAATCATAGATTTGGTTTTCATGCTGATATCCAGACTTTTCACAGAATGGGTGAGGGCGCCGAGTGAAATATAATCCACGCCTGTGGCGGCATATTCGCGCAGATTGCCGGTATGAATTCCGCCGGAGGCCTCGGTTTCGCAGCGGCCTGCAATCCATTCCACCGCCTCTTTGCAGGCATCGGGGGTAAAATTATCCAGCATAATGCGGTCTACTTTCCCGATTTCAAGGGCTTCTCTCACTTCATCCATATTGCGGGTTTCCACCTCTATTTTCAGCGATTTGTTGTGTTTTTGCAGGTAATCAACCGTGCGATTTACTGCAGAGGTAATGCCTCCTGAACAATCCACATGGTTGTCTTTCAGCATGATCATGTCATACAGCCCGATGCGGTGATTTTCTCCGCCACCGGTTTTTACGGCCCATTTTTCCAGCAAACGCAAACCGGGTGTGGTTTTGCGGGTATCCAGGATTTTGGCTTTGTAACCTTCGGTTAATTTTACCATTTCGGCAGTCTGTGTGGCAATTCCGGATAAACGCTGCATAAAATTGAGCAGCAGGCGTTCTGCCAGCAGCAGACTGTGCACGGAACCTTTGGCCTCTGCCAGCAGGGTTCCCTTTGTAAGGTGTTCTCCATCCCTGTGGTAGGGTGTAAAAACGATAGAAGGGTCAATGACGTTGAGTATGGTTTGAGCCAGTTCCATGCCCGCAATCACGCCTGTTTCTTTCAACAAAAGCCGTGAATGTCCTTGTGTTCCCGCAGGAATACTGGCCAGTGAGGAGTGGTCACCATCGCCGCAATCTTCCTGGATACAGGTTTTAATAAAAGCAATAAGTTCCGGGCTGTTAAAATCCATGCCGGCAAAGTTCAGTGTTATTTCTCAATTTTCAGTTCGTGAATACTGATGGCCTTGCCGCTGCCGCGATAAAACACGGTTGTTTTATATTCGCCTGACCGGGTGGTGAGGGCAATCACCAGAAAGTGCGCACCGTTTTCACTTTTACCCTGTTGCAAGGATTTGGCTTTAACGGCTGTATTCTGTTCAAAGAATCCGGAAAGAATCATTTTTGCCTGACTTTTACTGTAAACCCCTTGTTTTCCGGGGGTTGTCAGTTGCACGCTGGCGCTGAAGTAAGCAGCAATTTCTTCTGATTTACCTTCTCCAAAGAGGCGTGTGAGCCGGTTGGCATCTTCGGCGGGTCTTGCGGTAAAGGATGTTAAAAAGGTGGCAACAGCGGCAAAAATCGGGGGCAACATTGGTTAAATTGTTGCCAATATTATGCCAAAAACAGTGGTTTACAAAAAGAAAGGGCCCCACTTGAGGCCCTTTCCCTATAATTTTTAAAAGAATGTTAATTTTTAACCACTTTCAAGGCCGCATGCGCCTGGTTTCCTTTGGCATAAAACATGTACGCACCCACGGGTAGGTGGCCCATATTGAGCTGTAAGGTTGCATTTGCAGTATTGCCTTCCATGATAACCGCACCGGTGATATCCATGAGCAACCATGAGACATTTTGGGATTTAAATGCCTCAAGATTAATGATGCTGTATTGGCTGCTAGGATTGGGCATGGCAGTTAGTTGCAGGGTTTGAATGGCAGGTTTTACCGAGCTGAATTTGTTACAATCACCGCTGGACACATATCCCATATTTTTGAAGTCGATAAAGCAGGCCCAGTTGGGGTTATCAATAAAGGGATTGCGGCTGTTTTGTTTGAATGCTGCATACTCCTGTCTCGCCATTTCAAATTTATCGGGTGGGAATTGGTTGTTCCAGCGTTTTAACACTTGTTGGTCCTGTAAATCGTTGATGAACTGGTTGGAGGTGGGAAGGGTAAAGGGTTTGGCTGCTGTGTGGTAGGCCGCACAGATGTAGAAACAGGCACGAGCCATCATGCCTTTAACGCGATTGGGTGGTTCATAGGCCAGGTTCCCTGAACTATCCATTCCATATTTTCCTTCCAGGAACTGGAATGTTACTGTTTTCAGGTTATTGTAGGGCACGTTGCTTCTTACGGCATTGGCTTTGTTTTGGTGAACCGGGAAAAGGGCGTAAAAATCGGTTCCGCAGGCACTATCGGTGGCTGCACTGGAGGGAATGGGCATCCAGCTTCGTGGATAGGCGTGTTCACGGCTCATGGTATCCCAAATGATGGGGGGTGTGAAAAGGCGTTTGTATCCTGAGTAGGTGCAAGTCAGTACGCGTTTTCCTCCGGTGGTGTCGTAGGCGGCAAAATCTTCTACCATGGTGGTTCCATAGTTGGAGTAGTAGATTTGAAAATGGTTGGTCCTCAATCTGGTGCGCAGCTTGGCAATAAATTGGGTGTCAGCAGGGCTGATGCCTGCATAGTAGCTACCTGTGTTCAATCCCGGGGTAGTTTCTTTATTGGTGGCAAAACCGGTTTGGTTGTAGTTGATGTACTGACCATATCCGTTCCATGCGAAAGCTTTTACATGGTAAGTGGTATTGGCTAGTATCTGATCAATTCTGTATTCGCCTGAAGGTCCGTTGCCAATGACCCTGGCTTTGCCAATGTAAGAACCTTTTTCATAGGCCATGCCGTCGGCGGGGCTTTCGGTGATGCTGTCTTTGGATACCAGGATTAGGAGATTTTCTGCGTTGGTAACGCCGGCGTTAACTTTTAGCTGCCATGCACGCACTGTAGAGAAATTGAGTGAGGGAACGGCAGTGGGTTCAGTAGCGTAACTGCCACTAATGGCGTGTATGTTAAGGGCATACATGGCATTGCCAACCCCATCGTTGCTGTAAATCTTCATGGTAGCTTTGGCCGAACCTGCGGGAGCCCCAATCAACTGAATAATCATGTTTTTTTCAGATTTTGCCAGGATGGTATCGGGTACTCCTCCGGTTTTAAAGTACGGGGCATCAGGGCCGGTGAAACGGACAGAGTCGATTTTTAATGCCTCACCTATCCCGGTGTTTTTGATGGTGACAGGGTAAAGGCCGGAATTTCCGGGGTTGAAATTGCCACCGTTAATCAGCGGGTTACTGCCTTCAAATAGAGCGATTTCAGGGTTGGTAGAAGGTCCTGCAGGTTTTACCAACACATCATCCAGCGCCACGTTAAAGCCGGTTTGTTTGGTAGTATAAAAAAAGCGCAGATACCTACTGCTTGGTTTTAGACGCACCATGTGTTTGGTGATGGTTTGTGGCAAGGACTTGGTGTAGTTGCGCACATTGGTCCATGTGGTGCCATCTACGCTTTCTTCGATGTTAAAAACGGTTCCGGGGTCTGTTCCGGGGTTGGTTCGTATGTAATATTCCACCGTATCTGCGCGGCCTGCAAAAAATACCTGCAGATATTCACCATTCGCATCCAGGCGAATTGCTTGAGGCGTTGAATTGAAGTATCCGGCTCCGGTGTAGGTGAGATTGCCCACAAATACGTCTAGTTTGTGGCTCCATCCTGTAGGAGGGGTGGTTACATTATTCATATCCCAGCTAGTGGGGAGGGATGCCTGCCCAAATAGGCCGGTGCAGGTTAATGTAATGAGAGAAAATATGAGTTTTTTCATGCAATTTATTGTTAGAAGGTATAGCGAATACCGGTGGTGTAGCGGAATCCGGGGGAAACAAATACTTCGAGGTTTTTGGGATTAAAAACAGACGCAGGTGGCCAGCCGGTTTGAACTCTATGCTGGGCATCGCTGATGTAGAGGTTATTGGTGATGTTCTGGCAATTGGTATAAATGGATAACTGCCCATGTTTGAATGCCGTAAAATTGTATCCAGCTGACAGGTTTAGATACCAGTAAGCAGGAATTCTGAATGATTCTTTGCCTTTATAGTCATCTATCAAAGAAAGTGGGTCAAAATCGGCAAAATGTTTCCAGAAATGCACGTATTGGGCTGAAATGTATGCGCCTTTCAGCAGGGTGGGCTCCCAACGTATGCTCCAGGTCCACTGGCATTGGGCCGCATCGCCAACATGAACGCCACCGGCATCAAAATCAATAAACCCTACAGAGTCTCCGGCATCATTGCGTATTACGCTGCCATCGCCCGATAGCCATAACCAGTCTGCTAAACTTAATGCACTCTGGATAGTAATGCCATTGCCGGGTTTTAATACACCCGCCAATTCAACGCCCATGTGCCGGGCTTTCATGCCATTTATGTTTACTGTAAATACATTGTCATCAGCATCTCTGTAGGTTGGCAAGGAATTAGCGGGTCGATTTTGCCAATAGGTATAATATCCATTAACGTCTAAACTAAAAATTCTACTTTTATATCCTGAACCAATTTCCAAAGAATATACTTTTTCGTTTTGGGCATCTTTAATTTCTGCATTATTTCTGTCAAAAACGTTGTTGAATCGGGTAGGTCTGTTCAGGTAACCCAAATTCCCAAACACATTCAGATGGCGATTTAAATTTCTGTTTAAACCAGTCTTTACAGTAAATCCGGGTCGGTTTACCCAGTCAGAAACACGGGGCATGCTGTCTTGGTTTCTTCTAAAATAATCTATGCGACGATATGCACAATACGTTGAACTTATATTGAAAAAAGCGGTGGTTCTTCCCTGTGAATATTCAATTTCCGAAAATGCACCAATCCATCGAACCAAACCATCATTGTTATATTCAAATTTGTCCCCTTTGCGATACATCAAATCGTCTTTGCTCCGGTAGGGATCCAATAATCCGTTTTGTGGAACAAAATAATCACCACCCAGGAGGTCATAAACTTCACGATAGTGCTGGGCTCTGTATGTCCTTGCATCTATACCGCCGGTAATATTCCAAAATCTGTTAATCTTATGATTAATCGTGCTCAGCATTCCAATCCATCTATGATTATTAACACTGCGTTGCAGAATAGCAAAGGATCTTAATTCAGTTGAACTGAAGGTAGGATCGGGGTTTTGTCCAAGAAAATCAATTCTTCTATTATTTACCCACCAAGCAGATTGCATATTATACAATCCATAAGTTCCATCTTGGCCAATTTTTGTTCCTGAAGTTCCACCGCCGTTGCCTATAGAAATATACCCAACACTACTGATTATTGTTTTATCAGAGGGTTTCCAATCGTGTTTCAGGTATACCTGGGGCTTGTGAAAGGCATTGACCCTCTCGTTTTTTCGGTAATCTTTAGACCAAAGAGTATCCCATTCCTCTGTGATTCTCGCCTCATTCAGCCATCCCCAGTGCTGGTTGTATTTTCTGCCCTGATTCACAGGCATATTGCCCACAATGGTGTCCATACCCAGTTTCATGGCCAGTCCCCTGTCGTAAAGACTTAGGCGTGCCCGAAAGCTCCGTTGTCCATGGCTTTGCGGTGCTCCTACTGCGGTTAGCGAGAGGGTGTGTTTTTTGCCAAATTTCTTTTCAATGCGACCGTAGTAGCTGTACATATCATCGAACAATGCATCCACATAGCCGGTGCTACTTCTTTTGGTAAAACTGAAAATAGCGCCCCAGTTGCCTTTTAGCCGGCCTGTATTGATGGTGGCAGAATACTTCTGGTAGCGCGAATCTCCATATTCGGCATTCACAGACGCCTTAAACTTGGATGATACGCCTTTGGTGATGATGTTCATGGTGCCACCCACGGCAGGGTTGGCAATGCGGCTGCTGCCAAGTCCTCGTTGAACTTGGGTAAGGGCGGTTACTTCGCTCAGGCCAAACCAGTTGCTCCAGTACACTTCGCCGTTTTCCATGTCGTTCACCGGTATCCCGTCAATCATCACCGCAATATTTCGCTGGTTGAAACCACGGATGGTAATTCGCGCATCGCCTGCTCCACCGCCTTGCTGCGTAGCATACACGCCCGGAGTAGCATTCAGCAGCATGGGCATGTCTGCGCTGCCCAGCTGTTCGCTGATGGTTTTTCCATTCAGATTGCTGTAGGCAATAGGGGTTTTGCGGTCTTTGGCCAGGGAAGCGGTAATCTGCACGGCCTGCACATCGGTGCTGAGGTTTTCCAGTCTGAAAACGATGTTGGGTATCAGACTGCGGTCGCCCAACACAGAGAGGGTGTCGCTGCTGAATCCATCCAGACTGGCTATCAAAACGTGGTTGCCGCCTACCAGGGTCAGGGTGAAACTACCGTCGTTAGCGGAAATGGCAGATACAGCCCTGCTGCTGACAACAGCCCCCTTAAGTCCTTCGCCGGTGAGGGCATCGGTTACCTTGCCCACGATTTTCACCTGTGCATGCAGCCAGTGTGAAAAGCACAGGATCGCCAGGGTTAGCGAAAATCTCATTGTTTGATGAACCGTGTGGTGTAGGTTGTATTATTGGCTGTAATGGCCTGCAAATGATAAATACCGGCACTTAAAGTGGTGGTATTGATGTTTGCAATGGCAAAACCATTGGGGTGTTGCATTTCGGCGTTGAGTTCGATTTTTCTTCCGGTTGCATCTATGGCGTAAATGCGGGTTATATCCGCATCGACAAAGGCATTGATCATGGTTGAACCCGGATTTGGGAAGATTTGCAGGGTTTTGGTAGTCAGTTTTTCAACCGAGGCAGCGAACTTATTGCAATCACAAATGTGGGTGCGCAGGGAATCGAAGGTGTTGACAGGATACACTGACCATTCTTTTTTGGGGTTAAAGTTGGCAGGATTGGAGGTTACGCCCTGTTTTATGCTGCTTTTGCGGATCAGGGTTTTGTCAATGGTGCACCATAATCCCAGGCCCGTATTGTAAGGGAATGAATCACTCCAGCCAATGGTGCGGCTTGGGTTTGAAGGCAATTGGGGTTGCTGTCCGATTTTACCAAAAATGTCAACGGGTATCCACTGGCTATTGGCCGGATTCAGTTTATCCAGACTCAGGGCATCATCCCCATTAAAACTCATGGAGAAAGAAGTGTTGTAGTCTTTGGATAGGAATAAGTCGCCTTTAGAACGCAGATTATAGGTTACCGGAGTATCTGTTCCCGTTTGGGTTGTGTCTCTTCTGTCAATAATCAGCACTTTTACTTCATTTGCACCAATGGTACCGGTTAAAATATCGCTATACTGGCTGCCCCAAACAGCAGAGCCATTTTGCCAGCGGGTAACGCGGTATTTGCTCAAATCAATCGGGCTGTTCCCCGGATTGTAAATTTCCAAAGCTTTGTTATTGCGGGTTCCTTCCACATACTCGGAAATGAACAGTTCATTGCATTGTGCCTGCACTCCAAGGGTTGTTAGCAGGCCAATAAGGGCGAAAAGGGTGTTTTTCATTGGGAATTGTTACGCAAATTTCGTATATTTATATTATGAAATTGCTAAGACTTGGGTTCATTTTTCGCACAAAGCGTCTAATTCTTGTTAATTTGCGGTCATGCGATTTCATCTGTTGGGATTAATCATGTTAGCGGCAGCTTCCTGCGGGGTGCGCAACGTTAATTATTATTACTTTCCAGCGGTATCGGTTTCAGCCAAAATTGCTCAGGACTCAGCCATGTTAAGCTATCTGAAACCATACAGAGATTCACTTACGGTATTTACTTCAGGTCTTGTGGGTAAAACGGATACCGGGTACTTCGCGGAAAGGCCCTCATCAAACCTGGGAAGTTTGTGTGCCGATCTCGTTTTGCGCACAGGCGATTCGGTGCTGTTTGCCAACACCGGTATGCATGCAGATTTGTCGGTTTTAAACCTGGGAGGATTGCGTACGGCATTGCCTTCAGGCACCATCACCATGGGCAATATGTATGAGGTAATGCCCTTTGAAAACAATGTGGTGGTGGTTAAGTTATCGGGAATGGCCATGGACAGTCTTTTCCGGCATGTTTTGAAGCGGGGAGGCGATCCGATATCAGGGCTGAAACTGGAAGTGGATGAGAAGCCAAATTACACTGCCATTTTGGGTGAGCGGCGCTTCGACAGTCGGCGGGATTATTGGGTTGCTACGTCCGATTATCTTGCGCTGGGTGGAGACGGATTCGCCATGTTTAACAAACCATTGGATATTGTGTACACCGGAATATCGGTGCGCAGGGCCCTGACAGTTGGCATACAGCACGAAACCGCAAAATTGGGTGTGGTACAGAAAAGAACAGAAAGGAGGATTGTATATGCCAACGAGGCGGCAGTTCCTAAGAAATAGCGCGATATTGGCCGGTGGGGCGTTGCTTACTCCGGATGAACTCTGGGCTGCGCGTGCCGAGCAGTCGTTGATGATTTTGCATACCAATGATTTTCACAGTCGATTGGATTCCTTTCCCGATAACCATCCTAAATATGCAGGTCAGGGAGGTATAGCCCGCCTGAAAACCCTGATGGATGAGGCCCGCAGTAAAAACGAGCATTGTCTTTTGTTGGATTGCGGGGATGTATTTCAGGGAACCCCATATTTCAATCGATTTGGCGGTGTGCCTGAATACAAGTGGATGAATATGGCAGGTTACGAAGCCACCACCCTGGGCAATCATGATTTTGACATGGGAATGGAGCACCTTGCCGGATTGATTCGCAACCATGCCCGATTCGGCTTTGTTAACTGTAATTACGGGCTGGTGAATACGCCTCTCAACACCCTGATTCAACCTCGGCATCTGGTTAAAAAAGGACGATTAAAAATTGGAATTACCGGTGTGGGGGTGAATCCGGAAGGACTGATACCTGCAGACCTGTGTCGGGGTGTCGTCTACAAGGATCCTGTAAAATCGGTTCAGGAACAGGTGGATATACTCAGGAATAAAGAGAAATGTGATGTGGTCGTTGTGCTTTCCCACGTGGGTTTTGAATATCCCGGAAATCAGATCAGTGACCGCAGGCTGGCTGCTGAAACCCACGGGATTGATGTGATTTTGGGTGGACATACCCACACGTTCCTGGAGGCGCCAATAAATGCGGTCAACAAGAAAAACAGTCCGGTAATTGTGAGTCAGGCGGGCTGGGCCGGTTTACAGCTGGGCCATATAAAATTATCGTTTAAATAAGCATCAGGCCAGCGCCATCGCAATGATGTCGGCCTGCTCTTTGTCGTGCACCTTTTTGTAACCGGTGGCAGGGCTTGCGCTGTTTCCACGGCCAATGTATTTAAGCTGAACAGGCCAGTCGTAGCGCATCAGGTGGAACCAGTATCCCTGATTCCGGGGCTCTTCCTGCACCCAGCAGAATTCGGCACCTTTATACTGTTTGAAGATCTCCTGCAGTTTCCATTCGGGCAGCGGATATAGCTGTTCTATACGCACAATGGCCACATCCTTGATGTTACGTTCTTTTCTGGCCTGCAGTAAATCGTAGTAGATTTTGCCGGTGCAGAACAATACCCGTTTGGCTTTTTTAGTCACTTCGGTATCGGCGTAGATATCATGGAACGAACCTTCAAATTCTTCCAGGTTGCTGGTGCAAAGGGGATGTCTGAGCAAACTCTTGGGGCTCATGATAATCAACGGAACCTGAAAATCGCGGTTCAGCTGGCGACGCAATGCATGAAACAGGTTGGCCGGCGTGCTGGGATAAACCACCTGCATATTGCCGCCGGCACAAAGCTGCAGATAGCGCTCAGGACGGGCACTGCTGTGCTCGGGACCTTGTCCTTCATAACCGTGAGGCAGCAGCATGGTCAGACCGCTGAATTTGCCCCATTTGGTTTCTGCACTGGCAATAAACTGGTCTATCATGATTTGTGCGCCATTGGCAAAATCACCAAATTGCGCTTCCCAGATGGTGAGGCCTTCCGGCAGCATGGAGCTGTAGCCGTATTCAAAACCGAGGGCGGCATATTCACTCAGCAAGCTGTTGTACACATCAAAACGGGCCTGTTTTTCCGATATATGCTGCAGCGGAATGAATTCCTGTTCGCTGTCTTCTTTTTTCACCACGGCATGCCTATGGCTGAAAGTACCGCGTTCTACGTCCTGACCGGCAATGCGCACAGGGTGGCCCTGGTCCAGCAGAGAGGCATAGGCGAGCAGTTCTCCCATGGCCCAGTCCAGGTTGCCGTTTTGCAACATTTTTTTACGGTCTGCGAATAGATTCTGTACCTTTTTGATGGGCAGATTATCCTCGGGTATAGCGGTGATTTTATCACCCAGTTCCAGCAGTTTCTTCTTTTTTATGCCGGTGTTAACTTCTTTGCTGAAATCCTTTTCTGTGGGGTGTCTGAAACCATCCCAACGGTCTTTAACAGTCTTTTTACCGGGTTTTAAGTCGCCTTTGGCTTCTTCAAATTTTTCCTGCAACAGCTGTTTGAACTGCATCTCCATTTCTGAAGCGAGTTCCGCATCGATTTCACCCCTTTCCAGCAGTTTTTTCTTGTAAATCTCACGTGGATTGGGATGCTTGTCAATCAGCTTATACATCAGGGGCTGCGTGAAACGGGGTTCATCGCCCTCATTGTGCCCGTATTTGCGGTAGCCCAGCAAATCGATGAAAATATCGCTGTTAAATTCCAGGCGGTAGGCCATGGCCAGCTTCACTGCGTGCACCACGGCTTCCACATCATCGGCATTCACGTGCAGCACGGGGCAAAGTGTTACCTTGGCTACATCAGTACAGTAGGTGCTGGTTCTTGAATCGCTGTAATTGGTAGTAAAGCCAATCTGGTTGTTGGTTACCACATGGATGGTTCCTCCTACGTAATACGCTTCCAGTCCGCTCATCTGCACCACTTCATACACAATGCCCTGACCGGCAATGGCGGCATCTCCATGAATCAGGATGGGGCATATTTTACTTACGTCGTTGCCGTATTTGGTATCAAGTTTTGCCCTAGCGAGGCCTTTTACTACAGGGTTCACAGCTTCCAGGTGGCTGGGATTGTCAGCCAGGCGCAGGTGTACGGTTTTTCCACTGGCGGTCTGCACATCGGTGCTGTAGCCCAAATGGTATTTTACGTCGCCTTCAAAGTCTTCGTCCTCTTCATTTTGAAAAACCTTGCCTTCAAATTCGCCAAAAATGGCGCTGTATTGTTTGTTGAAGACATTGGCCAGCACATTCAGGCGTCCCCGATGGGCCATGCCCATTACAAACTCCTCCACGCCCAGGCCTGCACCGTATTGAATAACGGCATCCAGTGCGGGAATCAGACATTCAAGGCCTTCTACTGAAAAGCGTTTTTGTCCGATGTATTTGGTGTGTATAAAGCTCTCAAAAACCGTTGCCTGATTGAGTTTTTTTAGAAAATGGCGTTTTTCATCGGTTGTGAGATCAGGATTGTTGCGGGTTTTTTCGAAACGCTCCTGCAGCCAGCCACGTCGGCGGGGATCGCGGATGTATGAAAACTCACACCCTATGCTCTGACAATAGGTTTGCTCGAGTAAATCAATAATGTCTTTGAGTTTGGCGTGACCCAGCCCTACTTCAACGCCTGCACTGAAAGCGGTTTCCAAATCGGCTTTGCTCAGTCCGAAGTTTTCAATATCCAGGGTAGGGCTGTATTGGCGGCGCTCGCGCAGGGGGTTGGTTTTGGCAAACAGATGTCCGCGCTGTCTGTAGGCATTGATGAGGTTCAGCACCTGAATTTCTTTCAGGGCATCCTCACTCACAGGACCGCCGGCTTCGGCTTTACCGGAGCCCATGTCGAATCCTTCAAAGAATTTTCGCCAGCCAAAATCAACGCTTTCTTTGTCGGCGCGGTATTGCTCATACAATTGATCGATGGCCGATGGGTCGGCGTTCAGAAGGTAGGAATCATCGGGCTGGCTCATATTGCGAATATAACCGCAAAATTAAGCACTGTGCCGCATTTTCGGCATATCAAATTACAGGGGTTTTTTTAAATACTTCCGGATCCTGTTGTAGGGTATGGAAATATAGATGGGACCTTCAGCGTAGGAAGCCACTTCATAGGCATTAAATAAGAAAAACAGTCCTTGGTCATCAAGCCCGAAGTTGTCTGTAAGGTGAAACCGGTTTTCGTTAAACCAATATCCAGCCTCATCCAGTTTTACCGATGGTTTAAGGCCTTTTTCCTTACGGAATATTTCTTCAGCCATTTTAATGATTGCCATGGTATCAGCGTTGTTAAAGAGGGATGACCATTGCTTTATCCTCACTACTTCCGGAAGGGAGAATACATGATATTGGCTGTTACCTATAGGGTGTGCACCTCCGTAAAAGCCATCAACAGATTGAAATGTACACAGGGTAGATTGAGTCTGTTGTGAAACACCGATGAAAATTTCCTCATACCAGTTTAAACCAAATGAAAAATCAATGGGAGCGGTATCTTCGGCGCTAAACTGTGCCATCCATTCCTCCTTCCAGTCATTGAAATCGTTTTTAAATATTTGCTGTAATTCCGCTACAGATTGTATATCCTGATCTGATAAATCTGTATACAAAATTTTGTTAATGTTTTTAGCGGTTTCATTGGTTTCATCAAACCAAATGAAGTGATAATATCTGCTGCAGCTCACCGTATCTGTAGTGCCATCTTCAAGCTGCACAGTTCGCGAAACCCTTAGGTTTAGACTGTCGTAGCTGTATGTCAATCCTTGTGTTTGGCCCTCCCGGCTAATCAAGAGCAGCAATACCAACCAAAATGTCTTTTTTATCACTTTCGGTCCGGCTTAAGCAGTAGTTTTCCCAGCGTTTCATAGTCCAGTAGCAGTTCGGTTTCACCTTGCTCGTAGGGGGCAATTTCATACACATTGTAAAAGAATAATATCCCTTTTTCGGTGTAGGCAAAATTATCGGGTAGGTAGAAGGGTCCGTTCCAGAACCAGTTTTTGTTGGTGGGTTCTGCGTCGGGGATGTTTTTATTTTTACGGAAAATTTGCTCGGCCAATGTTAAAACGGCGCTTGTGTCACTGAATAGTTTACGCCAGTCTTCCACGATTTCGCCATTTTTATTGTCTACGAGGGAGTAAATGGTAACCCGAAAACCGTGTGCACCGCCGGTAAAGTAATATGCCTGATCTTTGACCGATACAAAACTGCGGTTGGAATGGATGGCTTTGAATGTTTGTTCTTTGGTATAGTTAAAAGTCCAGCTGGCATTGGCGTCCGAATTTAACCGTTCCCATTCCGCTTTAAACTCTCTGGCATCTTGTTCTACCCGTTTTTCCAGCGGCAAATCCTGATGTGCGGTGTCTGTGGTTATGGCGCTATGCATCAGTTGGTTTAATCCTGCGGCCAGTTTTTTGCGCTTTCCTTTTCCTTTAAAAATCTGAAAAGTAACGTCATAATTGCAATGGGCGCTGTCGGTAGTTCCGGCCGCCTTCATTACATATTTTTCCTTCAAAATCAGGGTTTCAACATGCAATCCTTTCACAAAGACCGGCTCGGTTTGTGCCCCCAGCATGGCTGCGGAGAATAGTAGGAGCTGGATTGCCAGAGACCGTTTAACGAGGATTATGACAGGATTGATGCTCATTTGAAAAGACTCCACGAATAAACAACAACGGACACAAACAAAAAAGCGTCAAATCGATCCAGTGCACCACCATGTCCGGGAATAAACCTGCCACTGTCTTTGATGTCTGCTTGCCTTTTTAGGGCGCTTTCAAAAAGGTCTCCTGCAGTTCCGGCTACACACACCATTGCGCCAAGCAAAGCACCTTGCCATATTCCGTAATTCCAGAAATTGCCCAGAACCGCCGCAACAACTGCGGTTAGAACTGTTCCGCCAATAAACCCTTCAATGGTTTTTTTTGGGCTCAATGCTTCGTATAATTTTATTTTGCCAAACGCCCGTCCGGTAAGGTAGGCGAAGGTGTCGCTGCTCCATGTGAGGATAAATACGAGCATGGGCAGCTGCCAATTGTAGGGGTGACCTGCCTGATAGCCGCTGGTTTGCAGAAACAGGAGGGAAGGTACGGAGATGTAAACCAATGCAAATACCATTGTGCCGGTTTCTTCGAACAAGGTTATCCCTTTGCGAAACAGCTGTATGGCGAAATACACCACCAGCAACAACATGGTTTGTCCAATCATGGGCATGGTGAAGTAATCCTGTACATGAACCAGTCCCAACGCTTCCGGAATTCCCGGATGGATGAGTAAAATAAGGGTATTTAGTACCCAGCCAAAGGTGAGGTTGAAGGCAGAGTCAATCTTTTTAAGCGCGAGCAGTTCTTTTATGCAAAAGGTGCTGATTACCCAAACCAGTGTCCACTGTGCCAGAAATCCCTGCATGAGTGCCAAGATCACCACTGTGGCGTATACGGTTCCCCAAATGGTCCTTACCCAGAAATTACTCACTGTAAGTTATGATTTATATGCCTGCGGTACCACACGATGGTGTAGATGAATGGGATGAGTGCCAGTAGCGAAAAAACGTGTCCGGATTGAATGCTGTCATAAGCCCCGCTCACGCCAGTTTCACGGAAATGCTGCTGACTGAGGTAGTGGAGCACCACGGAAGTTCCATTAAACACAAAATGGGCCACCATTCCATACACTGTGCTGCCGGAGGCGCTTCGCAAATAACCCAGTGCAATACCCAGTATGAAAATGGAGGGTAATTCATAAAAACTGAAATGCAGGGTGGCAAAAACAAATGCCTGAAGAAAAATGGCACGCGTGGTGCTGCCGGTAATGCCTTTGAAGATGTTTTGCAATGCCCCCCTGAAAAGCAATTCTTCGATTACTGCAGGCATAACGGCCACAAGAAACAAGCAAATAGGTAACTCGTGCAATTCCTGCATATCCATTAGGGTGTTGGTCATTTCCTGCCTGCCTGCATCAAGCCGCTGTGCATAATATTGCAGGGTCTGGGGCCATTCCATGCTGCGCATGAATTGGTCGATCCCGTTTACCATAAAAAAACCGCTGATAACGGTTACCAGACCCATCCATAAGAATGCGCTTTTGAAAGGGGTTCTCAATCCTCCCTCCCTGGCAAACGAGCTGCGATTTACGATGGTGAAAAGCCAGAATGGGAGTAGCATGGATCCGATAAATGCGATGAGATGATACACCCTGTTAACATTGATGGCCAGCGCGGTTCCATCCGGAGTTGTCAGCAAGTTTCGTACTTCGTTGAATGAAATTCCATAAATACCACCGGCAATAAAGGAAGATGCCACCGAAAAAATGATGTTAAAAAGGAAAATAAAAATTAGTATGAACATCAAGCCCCAGTTGCTGTAGAAGGGGTTTGATGAAGTTGAGACAGTTTCAGTGGGTTCGGTCACGATAATTACTGCAAACCTACATTTTTTTACGCAAGGAACGTTCATCTGTTTGGGCTGCCCTAATTTTGCAACAGCATCATGGTGAAGATTGCCGATATAGAACTGGGTGAATTTCCGCTGTTGCTGGCGCCTATGGAGGACGTGAGTGATCCGCCCTTCCGGTATGTGTGCAAGCAGGCAGGAGCAGATTTGATGTACACCGAGTTTATTAGTTCAGAGGGTCTTATCCGTGATGCGATTAAAAGTCGACAAAAGCTCGATATTTTCGATTACGAGCGTCCCATTGGCATTCAGATTTTTGGTGGAGACGAGGAAGCCATGGCCCTGTCTGCCAAAATTGTAGATGCTACAGGCCCGGATTTACTGGATATCAATTATGGATGCCCGGTGAGCAAAGTGGTTTGCAAAGGCGCCGGTGCGGGTGTGCTGAAGGATGTGGATTTGATGGTGCGGTTGACCGATGCTGTGGTGAAAAGCACGAATCTGCCGGTTACCGTTAAAACCCGCCTGGGCTGGGATGAAAATAGCAAAAACATCATGGAGGTAGCAGAGCGGTTGCAGGATGTGGGGATTAAAGCCCTTACCATTCACGGTCGCACAAGGGCACAGATGTATAAAGGAGAAGCAGACTGGACGCTGATAGCAGCGGTGAAAAACAATCCGCGCATACACATTCCCATCTTCGGCAATGGCGATATTGACAATCCTGAGAAAGCGCTGGAATACAAAAACCGGTATGGGGTAGATGGGGTGATGATGGGCCGGGCTGCTATCGGGTATCCCTGGATATTCAGGGAAGTAAAGCACTTTTTGAAAACCGGACAACACTTGCCACCGCCTACGTTTGAGGAAAGGTTGTTGGTTTGCCGAACCCATTTTGAAAAAAGCGTGGCCTGGAAGGGCGATAAAGTAGGTGTCTTTGAGATGCGCCGCCACTATGCCCAGTATTTTCGGGGGTTGCCCGATTTTAAGCCCTGGAGAACGCAGCTGGTGAATGCCGGCACGCCTGATGAGGTTTATGATTTGCTGGATGCTCTGAATGAAAATTATGCAAATGTGACTATTCTCTGACTGTTAAATACAGACAAAATTCGTAAATTGCATTACTTGTTTCCAAGAGATTTAGAGAAACGATTTTACTTTTTATGGCTAAATGTTGATGAGTTTTAGATATAAGATATTTCAAAAACTTGTAATTTTTACATTGGTGTTTTTTTGCTGTAGTAAATTATTTGCCAATGGACTAAGAGATACGTTAAAATTTAAAATGACAGCGGAGGTTTTACTGGCGAGAAATTATTCAGAAATCAAATATATAATCCGAAATTATTATTTTAATAATATCCGCAATCGCAATATGTTTTACGTTACGTTAACAGAAGAAATAGATCGTTCAAATAAAAAATCGTCTCCTTGGTTAAATCCATTGTTCTCTTTAAGTGGAGGTTATTTGCAGTGTGGAATGCATATATCGGAGTTTTATCATACCCCCAATGGTTACCCACATGCTAATTATGTATATCGGTCATTAGATGATCGATATGATTTAACAGCCATTGCCATTATTCCGCAGTTCGGTATTCATGCTAAACCGTTTTTAAGGTCAAACAGATCAAAAAATCTGGGATTGTCTTTCCGCACAGGATGGCAGTTTATAGGTGCTCTTCATTACAGCTCTCAAATAACCACTGAAGAATCATACTATAATATTTTGGGACTTTACCATAATACCGTTTTCTATAACCATCGAACTACATTTCCGGATTTAAGACAGCGAAAATTTTCAAGACTCTATTTTCAATGGGGTGTTTCAAATCTGCTGATTTCAAAAAAAGACAGACGCTGTGGTTATCGTATTTCTTACAGTGTAATTCCAAAACAACATAAGGGTTTTGAGTATTCATTTACCTATAGAATAAAATAAAAATTAATATGTTAACTGTTAATATGAGACTGTTTTTCCCAGTGGTAATTTTACTTTTTGTTTCATGCAAAAAAAATAATAATAAATATTGGGGGAGCGTAAGTGCTAATATAACCTTTAATGTTAAATACTATCCTTGTGTGATTGACACTGCTTGTGGTTGTTTAAATAAAACCTCAGATTTATGGGCCTATTGGGAACCTAATATTACGATAAAAGATAGCCACGAAAACGTGGTTTTCACGAAAAGAGCAAGACAAATAAATATTTATAATATGCCTTTAAATGAAGGGAAATACTCCATTCGTTATCACATGGAATTATGGAGCGGAGTTACCCTCTGTGACTCTATGCGGGATATCTGGAAATGGCAATTTGCACCAGGTTATCCGGAATACTGCATCAACAAAAGCAAATTCAATTACAAAACCCTAGACACTACGGAGTTTTTTATTATCGCCAAAAAAGGAGTTATCAATATTAACCGAACGTTTTAATATTTGATAAACACGCAATCATTAAAACTATAAAATTTTTGCCAATAATAAAAATGCAAAAATTAATCAAACACATACCGAAATCACTAATCCCTGATTTGGAAATGTGAGGAAAATTACGTATATTTACTTGTAAACTTTATGCAGACGCAGTCAGCCCTGCGGTTGTTTATTCCGTCCCCGCTATCCACTGCTCCATTACGGCATCATAGGCAGTTTGCAGTTCTTTCAGCTGGGTTTCTGCTTTCTGGTAGGCCTGGGTATGGGTGTTGATTTTGTCAAAATCTACCGCAACATCCTCGTCTGTCAGTCTTTGTTCATGCATTGCTTTTTCAGCACGTACGGCCTCCATTTGCTTCTCCAGGTCGGCCATTTCCTGTTCCAGTTGTAGCATGCGGTTTTTACCCGGTTTTTTGGGCTCTGCGGAAACGTTATCCTGTCCTTTGGAATCGGTGGATTTGGGTTTGCTTTGAGAGGGTTCCTGCAAATAGGTTTCCGGACCACGGCGCTGCATCCATTCATTCCATTCATCATAGGTTCCTGGATACTCGCGCAGCATCCCGTTTTCAATCCACCAGATTTTAGTAGCCACATTGCTCACAAATGTTCTGTCGTGGCTCACGATTACGCAGGTGCCCTTGTATTGAGAAATGGCATCGGCCAGTACCGATGTGCTGAACATATCGAGGTGGTTGGTGGGTTCGTCAAGTAGCAGCAAATTAGCCCGTGTGAGCAGGGTTTTGGCCAGTGCTACCCGACTTTTTTCACCACCGGAAAGGACTTTAATCTTCTTGAATACTTCATCTCCTGTGAACAGAAAACAGCCCAGCACGGTGCGCAGTTCGGCTTCTGTATATTCGGCGTCTACGGTGCCAAGCTCATTGAGTAAATCCCTTTGCAGGTTAAGCGCTTCCAGCTGATGCTGCGCGAAAAACGAGGTTTCTACATTCCATCCGGGTTCCACTTCACCACCGTGCGGTTCCGAGCCGAATATAATACGAAGCAATGTGCTCTTGCCTTTGCCGTTGGCACCAATCAGTGCGATTTTATCGCCTCTGAGCACCTGGGCATTGGCACTGCGGATGATTTCTGTATCATCGTAGCTTTTGCTTACATCCTTGAGGGTGCAGATGGTTTTTCCCGGCGTGGTTCGGATGTTGAAACGGATATTCATTTCGCGTTTTTCATCATCCTTAAGCTCGATTTTTTCCATCTTTTGCAGCATCTTCACCCGGCTTTGTACCGCAGTGGCTTTGCTGGCCTTGGCTTTGAACCGGCGAATGAATGCCATTTGCTGTCGGATATAATCCTGCTGGTTATCAAACCTACGCTGCAGCATTTCATCCCGCTCCTCTTTTTGTTCGAGGTACTCGCTGAAATTGCCTTTGTAATGATATAGCTGTTGATGGGCCACTTCAGCAATTCGATTGACGGTGTTGTCAAGAAACAGGCGGTCGTGGCTCACAATCACAAATGTGCCTTTATAGGTTTTCAGGTAGTCTTCAATCCACTCAATGGTAGGCAGATCCAAGTGGTTGGTGGGTTCGTCAAGCAGCAGCAGATCGGGTTGCATCAGCAGCAGTTTGGCCAGCATGGCCCGCATACGCCATCCACCTGAAAACAGGTTGAGGGGTTTTTGCAGTTCTTCGGTTTTGAAGCCCAAGCCTTCCAGTAACTTTTCGGCTTCGGCATGCCAGTCATACCCTCCCAGGTTGCCAAACTGGTCCTGAAGTTCGGTAAGCCGCTGTATGGCGTTTACATCAGCAGTGCGCTCTATTTCTTCCAGCAGGCGGTTGATTTCCTTATCAAGAGCTGCCAGATCTGCCCTGCCCTGCAACACTACTTCCAGCAGCGGATCCTGATAATCAATACTCAGCAAATCCTGGTTCAGAAATCCGATTTTGAGGTTGGATGGCTTGCTCATGCTGCCTTCCCGCAATTCGTAATCACCGGAAATAAGGCGCAAAAGGGTGGATTTACCGGTTCCGTTTAGCCCCACCAGCCCGATTTTTTCTCCCGGTTTTATGTGCCAGTTGGCGTTTTTATACAAATATCTTCCGGCAAATTCAAAGGAAAAATCTACGAGGGCAAGCATGGTGCAAAGGTACGAAGGGATGGGGCTATATTTGAAAACGAATGCAACAGGTTGTGTTGTTTTTTAATCCGCTTTCCGGAAGATTTAACTCTGCCCTGATTCCCCAATGGGTCAGCACACTGGAATCTCAAGGTCTACAGGTTACGGTAGTTTCGGATCCCACACAACTTCGGTTGTTACAACAAGCCCATATTATCGTGGCCGGTGGTGATGGCACCTTTCATACTGCCATCAATCACGCTGATGTAAAGACCAATTCATTTTCCATCATGCCGGTAGGCAGCGGCAATGATTTTGCGTCTAATTTTAAACGTAGGGATATCGCTGAACTGGCCGCACAAATCAAGTGCAAACAATATGTGCAATGCGATATCATGCGCATCAACGAGGTATACGTACACAATGTATGCGGTGTGGGGTTTGAGGCACTGGTGGCCGAAAAAGCGAGAAAAACCAAGCCCGCTTCACTCAAATACATTATCCCGGTGATGAGAAATTTGTTTGTTTATAAGCCCATTCGGGCTAAAATTGAAGCGGATAATTTCCACTATCACGATTGGGTTTTTATGGTGTCTATGGGTAACGGAGAGCAAGCAGGCGGGGGATTTAAGCTGTTTCCAAAAGCGAAACTTAACGACGGAAAACTGGACTTATTGCTGATAAAACCCCCGAATTTATGGCAGCGATTGTTGTATGTTTTTATGGTGAATGTAGGTAAGCATCTGAGGCTGAAGCCGGTTGAATTTAGGCAGGTGTCTTCTTGCAGTATCGAACTGGAGGGTGTGGAAACATTCCAAGCAGACGGGGAGTTGTACAAAGCGGATAAACTAATGGTGCAGGTGCTTCCGGGCTGCCTTACCCTGCTGTGAACCGGACAATATGGATTTGAATAATCAATAAAAAAAGGGGAGCTTATTATGGCCCCCCCTTTGGTATTGATTTATTGGAAAATTAGTTAAGGTTTACCTTGTGCATTTCGCGTTTTTTGGTGTTTTTATTGTAGATGTACACCCAGAAACGGCTGCCATCGTGGGTTAAGCCCATTACTTCACCATAGCCATCATTTAACGCACTGATTACTTTATAGGCCTTGGTTGCTGCAAAGCTACCGGAGGTGGTGCATTTGTGAATGAGGCCATCTTTTACCACAAATAAATCTGTTCCCACCATGGTCATGGCATTGATGTTGGTTGCATCTGCATAGTTGGTCCAGCTGTTGGCACTGGGATCATAGGTGTAGATGCGCTGACGTGAGCTGGCATAGAATACAGAGCCGCTCCAGGCCAGACCTCCCAAATCAATGCGGTCACCGTTGCTTAGGGTGGCACCCGTAGAGATAGTGTTGCCGGTGGATGGATCCACTTTTTCAATGAGGTTGTAATTGGTAATCCACGCATCACCGTTCACATATTCTGTTGCGGAGTAGTAGAAGTTTTTACTCAACCGCACGGTAGAAGCGGTTTTGCTAATGGTATTTACCTTGTGGAGCGTGGATGAATTGGCATCGTTGGTGAGCAGTATGTTTTGCCCGTCATAGCCCATATCGGTTCTGGGATCACCGGAGACAGGTGCATCGATGCTGTCCAAAGACGAAACCAGGTTGACCCAGTCTTTCACGGCAGGGCCTCTGCGGTTTAAAACGGCCACTACATCGGTAGTGGAGTTGTTGATGCGCAGGGTGTCATTTTTAATGGTGTAGTTGTAAACCGTCCAGGAAATCAGCATTTGTTTGTGCGTGATGAGCGCGTTGCTGCTGCTTAGAGAGCGGAATTTATAGATGGCGTCTTCATTGAGGTAATTAACATTGTTGTTGGCCTGGAAAATGATGTATTTGGTATTCATCCAGCTACTGAGCGTACCTTTTTTAATTTCCCAGGTGTTGTAGAGGATGGTGTCAGGTTCACCGGATTTGCCGGCATCTCCTTTGGGTCCCTGCGCGCCTTGAGGGCCGCGTACCAGCCCGGCGTTGGTTTTGGTGGAATCGGTGTAGGTTATGATTAAGCTGTCGCCTTTTACGCTGGCGGCTTTAATTCCCAGTCCTTTGGGACCGGCAACGCCTTGCAGTCCCTGCGGGCCTCGTGCACCGGTGTCGCCTTTTAAACCTTGCGGGCCCTGTGGTCCCTGCGGTCCGGGTGTGGAGGAACCGGATTTTTCGGCATACAGTGCAAAGGGCACACTTAGCAACTGATTGATGCTGGTGAGGGTGTACTGATTTCCGCCTTTAATATCTGTTTCGGTTTTTACGAAAAAGGGACCTTTGCTCCAGTCTATGCCCGCCCAGGTGCCTGTAATGACGGTGCCTCCGCCAATTTCAACGCTGATGAGGCCATTGGTGTTGCTCACGGGGTTGGGGGTGTATACTTCTGCGTATACGGTGGCTCCGGTGCTGCTGCCCTGCAAAATGCTGATGCGCATGCCTATGGGGGTGTTGGCTACCACCGCTCCACTGCTGTTGCGGATTACGGCCTGGTAGCTGAGTTTTGCCGGTGCCTGTGCCAAAACACTAAGCAATGGCATGAGAAAAAAGCCCCAAAATATATTCTTTTTCATGTTATATTTTTATCAGTTTTTGTGTAAATATTTTGTAATTATTGCGGTTTATATATACCATGTAAATGCCTGAAGGTAGGTCTTTCAGCTGTAGTAAATTAATACCGTTTTGGATTTTGCCGCCAAATTGCATTTTGCCCTGCATGTCAAATATTTCAATTTTTAGCAGGTCTTCAGTGGTTGAATTGACGGCCAGATAGGCAACCCCGGCTGTGGGATTGGGATAAAGGGTAATATCAGTTTTGCCGGGGATGTTTGATGTGGAATTGGTGATGATGGTGTAGGCCTGTTGAACACCTTCCTGTATGTTGGCGTCGGCACCTTGCTGATAGGCCACAAAAACCTGTCCCACGCTAAAAGATATTTGCCCGTCTACCCCGGTAACGGTAGTGCCTGCAGCGTTAATGGATTGCTGTGCATTCCATGCGTGCATGTATCCTACAAATAGAAGGCAAATAAAAATTCTTTTGAGCTTCATGATGTTTTTTTATTAGTGCAATAAACAACAGGAAATTAGAACATACATGTTTTTATAATTAAAATTTTATTAACAGATACGGGTAAGATTTCACCCCTTCGGGGTTCGTGGAATACCGCGCCGTTGGCGCTAGTATACTATCACCCCTTCGGGGTTGTAATACATAACCGCTGATGTGTGCCGCAGGCCGTAAAGAGGGATGATTATCCGTCTCGCTATATGTAGGTGGCGTGTTTAGCATGTCGCATCCATCCACATATACCGCACCTGCTGGGAGATATGTCACCCCTTCGGGGTTGTAATGCATCACCGTCGATGTGTGCCGCAGTCCGTAAAGACGGATGATTATCCGCCTCGCTGTATGTGGTATATATAGCATATCCCCTCCATCCGCACAAGCCGTACATCGCGGGAACGATGCAGTCGGATATGCTGCGCTGCAGCCCGTAAAGACGGATGATTATCCGTCTCGCTGTATGCGGTAAAGTCTATGTAGTAAAAACGTCTATCTCTTATTCTCACTTCTTTACCAGCATCGCTATCAGCCGGTTTTGGTTTTCTATGAGCTGCTGCATGGAGGTTATTTGTTTCATCAGCGCTGTTCGTTCGTCATCCGAAAGACTGTAGTTGTTTACAATGCCATTGGTGGCCGAATGGTGCATATTGGTGATGTTGTAAACGAAGTTGTCATCAAACTGCAGAATATCCAGCGTGCTCACCTCCAGCACCTGCGCAATCTGATCCAAGCGGTCCACCGTTATGGCCGATTCACCCCGTTCAATCTTGCCGTAGCCATTGGTGGTAAGCCCCATCTTTTTGGCCATGGTTTCCTGTTTGTAGCCTTTGATCTCACGCAGTTTGCGTATTTTCTCAGCAATACGGAAGGTGGTGTTTGGCTCTTTAGGTGTATTCATGATATGTATGTATAAACTGTAAGGACAAAAATACATACCAATAGTTATAAAAACAAACCTACAATATTATTTTGTGGTGTTTATTTGTGGTAAGGTATTGAAAATTAAAAACATGAAAGCCCCATGCTGCGCTTTTGTACGTGTTGTGCAATCCAATAATGGCTGGATACAGCCCTGTGGCCTTGATTATGGCCATGGCGTCCATTTCGCTTCAACCTCAGGTTTTGGGTTTGAGGAGTGGATGAATTCACCCAACAACATTTTTGTAACCGATAAATACCGATTCGTGCATATTGAAGCGTTTAGGCAGGGATTTAATCCTAACAAACATGGTTATTGTCGTTTGATTTTATGGTGTTTTGATCCTACGAACAGGCAAAAATATGTGGTTGGTTATATTGATAATTATGAATTAGCAACTGTGCAGGAAAGGGTGTATTTATCACAAACTATCTTACAACCCAATAATTTTCAATATTTTCAGCAGCAGCTTCAACAAATAGCCCCACCCATTGATGGGGCGCATGCCATACAGGTATTTCAGCAGCAATTAAATCAAAATGCTGTTGGTGATGAGTGCATTTTCAATATTAAAATAGCGGGTAGTGGACTTAATTTATTACCAAAACCAATATTAATTCCATCCGATTTCAGGTATAATCGTTTTGGTGCATACCGAAATTATCCCAAGTCAATTTGCAAATTTCTAAAACAAAATAATCTATGCGAAAACTGTTATTTATAATCTCGTGCTTTGTTTATTTAGCGGGGGTTCAGGCACAAATCCCTTCCTATGTGCCCAAAAATGGATTGGTTGGGTGGTGGCCCTTCAATGGAAATACCAATGACAGTAGCGGCAATCAGCATCATGGAACGATAAATTCTGGTAACAATGGCAATATAACTTTTAGTGCAGACCGCACTGGAAAAAGCAATAGCTCAGTTTCTTTTAAATCTAATCCAAACTGGAATCAGCTTGGGCCTTACATATCTATTAAAAATAATAAAAACTTATACTTTGACAGATCATATACTATAAATATGTGGATTAAAGTTTCAAGTAACTGCGAGGTTGGAGAGCTCTTGGGTAAAGGTCCTGATAATACATCATTCTTTTCACGCATTCAGCGTCCTAATGGAGTTGGTTTTGGAGGAGGCGGTGCGGGGGCCATAAGCTACAACTACAAGGTTGATACTACCAAGTGGGTTATGCTAACATTCACTAGAAACAACAACAATGATTCTGGAAATTTATTCATAGATGGAAAATTTATAACTACAGGAACTGTAAAAAAGCCAATTGTTAATAGTTATGATTTAACGATTGGAGCAATGGCCTCAGGCGGAACTAATGGAAGCTATTATCCATATCAAGGGAAAATTGATGATATAGCCATTTGGAACCGCGCCCTAGACCCTTGTGAAATTGCAAGCCTTTACCAGGCAAAGGTGGTTACCCCCAAACCATCTGCTGTTTCCATCGGCAACAATACCCAAAAATATTGCGGGCTAGACAGCGTAAATCTTACCGCCACTAAAGGCTTTAAGACCTATGTATGGAACACCGGAAAAACGGGAAATTCTCTGTATGCCAAAAACACCGGGGTTTATTCTGTAGCTGCTACCGATAGCCAGGGTTGCACGGTTTATGATACCGCAGTTATTTCTATTATGAATCCTAAAATAAAGCCTAGGGATACGGTTGTGTGCTATCCAAATATGGTTGCGTTGTCAGCCACATCTCAGGCGGGAACATTGTCTTGTAATAAACCATCAGGAACTTTGGCTAATGGTTTAGTGGGTTGGTGGCCATTTTGTGGGAACGCCAATGATATAAGCGGGAATGGCAACCATACCAGTGTATATGGGCCTGTTTTAACAAAGGATAGATTTGGAATGCAAAATGGTGCGTATTTATTTGATGGCGTAAATGATTATCTTGAAGGTAAATTCAATAATTTTCCTTTGGGTGCCTCGGCTAGAAGTATTTCTGGTTGGGTAAAATTTAATTCAAAAACACCTAAGTTTCTAAATTTTTTAGCTTCTTGGGGTTTAGGAACACCTTTCTCTTCCACTTCCTTTGGCACCGCATTCGGGTTTTTTGTGCATGAAAACATGCAAAGCCTCGATCTTTGGACATCATGGACTTCAACTCCATTTTCAAATTTGAAATATAATAATAATTTTGATACTATCAATTTTTATCATTTGGCTGTTACATATGAAGTTAGCGGCCGATTCAAGTTTTATATAAATTCTAAATTTGTCTACACAAATACTGTTGCTGATGTAAATACAGTTGCCAATAATAATATTTTTAGATTAGGGAGATCGTCGCACACCAATACGGATGGTTGGGCAGGATATTTGAATGGTGTTTTAGATGATGTGGGAATTTGGAATCGCGCATTAACAGATAATGAAATAACAGCTTTATATGGCAGTGATTTGAAATATACATGGTCCACAGCGGATACTGTTCAAAAAACAACGATTAATTTATCGGGAAAGTCAACTGTTTGGGTTAAAACAGATAACGGCATAGGCACCTGCTACGATACCACCACCGTTACCATTCAGAAACCGTCTGTTTCTCTGGGTGGGGATACTTTGCGCTTTTGTGGTACCGACAGCGCGCAACTTAAGGCAACCACCGGCTTTAAAAATTATGCATGGAGCAATGGTAAAACAGGCGCTTCTGCTTATGTGAATAAAACTGGTTTAATATCGGTAAGCGCCACCGATTCATTGGGTTGCAAAGCAGCCGATACTGCTTTGGTGTCCATTCAAAACCCGCGCATACTGCCCCGTGATACGGTGGTGTGCAGCGGTAATCCGGTTGACCTTAGAACCAGCAATATAGTAACATGGTCAACCGGTGATGTTGCCGCAAGTACCCGCATACAAACAACCGGCACAACCAAGGTGTGGGTGCGCAGCAACAACGGCATCGGTTCCTGCTATGATACTACCACGGTGGGCATCAGCAACCCCAAGGTGAACTTTGCCCCTGATACCTTACGGTTTACCAAGTGCAACCGTGATAGCTTAAAAGTGAGTGTGGGCAAAGGCTGGAAGAGTGTTGCGTGGAGCAACAGCAAAACCGATACAGCCATCAACCTAAAAACAACCGGCAAATATTCAGTAAAAGTGCAGGACAATGTGGGCTGCTTTGCTTACGATACCACATACTTTATCAATCCCGGCAAGGTAAAGGTAACGGTGATAGCCACAGACAGCGTAAATTGCTTTAATGGCAGCGATGGCAGCATAACGGCAAGCACATCGGGTGGGTTTGCACCTGTAATAGTAGCTTGGAACGACCCTGCAAAACAAAATACCATTAAGGCAACAGGGCTGAAAGCAGGAAATTACAAGGTGAAAGTCAGCGATAAATACGGCTGCGCTGATTCAGCAACGGCCACGGTATTACAACCTGCCAAACTGACCGTAACCCTGAGCAGAATGGATTCCATTCGTTGCTACCGCTTCACAGATGGCAGTATAACTGTTACTGCAACGGGTGGAACGCTGCCTCTTAACTACCGCTGGAATACTGGTGCACAAACCCTCAAAATAGACAACCTGGGCGCAGGAATTTACAAAGTGGTGGTGAGTGATGCTTATGGCTGTAGAGATTCATTCTCGGCCAATTTAAATGATCCACCTGAGCTGATTGCCCGTATTGTGGCCGGAAACCGCGCCATGAAGGGTGAATCGCTGAATGTAAGTGGAATTGCCACACCCAATGGCAACCACATCTATAGCTGGCAACCTGCTTCATTGTTTGGCGCTATGGCAGGTAGTCAGAATGCAAGCATTAAATTGGAAAAGAATGTTACACTCAAGCTAAAAGTGACCAATAAAAATGGTTGTGTAGCAAAAGATAGTCTGGATGTGGAAGTGATTCAGCCCTTAAAAGACATTATGCCCAATGCGTTTTCGCCCAATAAGGATGGCCTGAACGAGGGTTTTGGTATTCCCGATATTTTTGAAGTAAAGGAGTTTTATGTGTACGACAGATGGGGCGGAATTATCTTTAAAGGCAACGCATCCAACCCCAGGTGGAATGGTTATGTGGGCAACGAACCGGCCCCGGCAGGCAGTTACAGCTATCAAATAACCGCTACGCTGAAAGGCAGTACTCAGGATGTAAGTTTCATCGGTAAAGTAGCATTAATCAAATGAGGCATACATTAAAAACCTTAGGATTCATAATGCTTGCAGGCAGCTTGAATATTGCCGTTGCACAGGATCCTGTATTCAACCAATACCTACAATCAGGCGCTTACCTGAATCCTGCACTGGCAGGCACAGCCAATACCCTGGACAAGGATGCTGCTGCCAGGGTGGGTTTGCAATACAGAAACCAATGGGGTAGGGATATTGCTTTTAATACTGGATTGTTTCAGTATGACCAAAGCATAGGCGTTAATTATAGCAATGTGGGGCTGTACGTATTAAACGATGTGGCAGGTGATGGCAACTTCACCACCACACAGGCCAATGCGGTATATGCGTATCAGACGCCTTTTAAACGCGGCAAGTGGTCAGCACAATATGGATTAAGCCTGGGTTACAGAAATCAGGGTATCAATGCTGCCAAACTTAGGTTTGAAGACCAGATAGATTATACGCAAGGAACGGTGAGGAATACGGCAGAGATAATCCCTTCAAACCGCAAGGGAAATGCCGATGTAGGAGCAGGAGCTGTGGTTTTCAATGAATATTTTCAGGCCGGATTAGCGGTCCATAATATCACCAAACCGGCGTATGATTATGCAGGAGTCGTTGATAACCGCATACCACGCAGGTACACCCTGCACACTGGCGGTGTGATAGTATTGAGAAACGTAGAAAAAAACCAATACACAGCTTTGCATGTTCAAGGTATGGCCATGCTACAGGGTGCGTTCTCACAGATGAATATGGGGATGGCGTTGGCAAATAATGAATTTAGTTTTGGTATGGGGCACAGACGGGCCTGGTACCAGGCTAACAATGCGGATGCAGTGATTGTGAATATAGGCTTTATCATCAAAAGCTTGCGATTGAATTACAGCTATGAGCATACGGTATCGCAGTTAAGTGCTTGGTCACCACGTACCCACGAATTGGGGATATCCCTACTACTGAACAGAAAAGGCTTTACTGCACCCATGCGTAACGGTTTTCCGATGTAAAAACGGTCACTATAAGCTTGGTTTTTTGCAAAAACCTCGGGTGATTTAATACATTTTCTATACCACCCCATCGGGGTTCGGGGAATACCGCGCCGTTGGCGCCAGAATAATGCCACCCCTCCGGGGTTGGGTGATATCGCCCCTGTGGGGCTAGCATAATAGCACCCCTTCGGGGTTGTAATGCATCACCGCTGATGTGTGCCGCAGGCCGTAAAGACGGATGTTCATCCGTCTCGCTGTATGTGGTATATATAGCATATCCCCTCCATCCGCACAAGCCGTACATCCCGGGAACGATGCAGTCGGATATGCTGCGCTCCAGCCCGTAAAGACGGATGATTATCCGTCTCCTTGATTATCCGACTAGCGAAATCCCTATCACCCCGCCAGATAAAAATCCTGCATTAATGCTTTCATTTCTGAGGAATATACACCCGGTTTTTCATAGATAATAAAATCGCTTGTAAATCCTGCTGCTTGGGTTTTAGATAGGTATAGTATTACTACATGAGGTGCAGATTCTGTGAAAGATCGAATCTGTATTTTATGATGTATAAACAATGCGTTCTTTTTAGATAATTCCTGCAAATATTCCACATGCAAAATCGGAATTAATAGCATACAAATGCCGTCCTGTTTTAACAGATATTGTATTTTATAAAACAAGGTTTCAAAGTCCAGCGTGACCGTATGCCGTGCCCGTCGTTTGTCATCGCTTTCGCTAAGTAATTGGTTGTCAAAAAATGGTGGGTTGCAAACAATTGCATCATATTGTACCCCCGGTTCCCTGGTGCGTAAATCGGCTGTTTCGGCCTGTAAACGTTGCTTCCAGGGTGAATTTTTGAAATTTTCTGTGGCCTGTTTTATGCTTTCCGCATCTATATCTATAGCTGTAAAAACTGCATCCGCAAAGCGTTGCGCCAGCATCAACGAAAGCAAACCCGTGCCGGTGCCAATGTCCAGCACACTTTTGGCGTTTCCTATGTCTGCTATGGCACCAAAAATACAGGCATCGGTGGTAACGGGCATACAGCCCGGAGACTGCAATACCTCAAACTGCTTAAAACGAAAGGGTTTTCGGTTTTTCATGCACTGAATAAACCTGCAGGGTTGGTTTTTTGCAGGATTTCCGCATCCCACTCCCAGCGGTGTTGGCGGTTCTCTTGCAATAACAGCATGGCATCCGTGCTTTGCAACGCCAGTTCCAGATCGTGGCTGCTAAACAATATGATTTTCCCGGTTTCGGCACACCATTTTTTCATTCTCGCCAGCATTTCCCTGCGTCCGGGGTAATCCAGAAAGGCGAGGGGTTCGTCCATCAGCATCACCGGGGTATCCTGTGCCAATGCCCGGGCAATCATAATCTTCTGTTTTTCGCCGTCGCTGAGGGTGTTGAACTGCCGCTCGGCAAATGCTTCCATCCCACACATTTGCAGGGCTTGCAGCAGTTCCCGGTCATGTTTTTTCATGTGGCTGTTCCAGGTGGATAAAAAGCGCAATCTGCTGCTAAAAACTACCTCTTTGGCTGTCGTCAGGGGCATGTCCGGAAGATGGGTAAAAACCTGACTGATGAGGGATGCACGGGTTTCTGTATCAGCCCTGCCTATGTCTGTGCCATTGACTGACACGCTGCCCCCTACGGGCTTTTGCAATCCCCCCAGAATTTGCATGAGTGTGCTTTTCCCTGCACCATTTTTCCCGGCCAATAAAACCAGTGTGCCGGGTTTCATTTCAAAATCCATGGGGCCGTGCAATACACAGGGTGTGTTTTCCTTTACATAGCCGCTTTCCAGAGATTCTGCCTTAAACATACTTTCGACCCGCAAATTTGCGCATTTTTGTACTGTGAATTTGCAATTATCTACCGCCGATGAAAAAGATATTTCCACCATTCAGGCCCTTGCCCGCGAAATATGGAATGATCATTATCCCGCCATTATCGGTCAGGAGCAGGTGGATTATATGCTGGAACGCATGTATTCTGCATCTTCTACGCTGAAACAAATGCATGACGGACAGGCGTTTTACTTGGTAATTAATGACGAAAAACCGATTGGTTTTGCTGCAGTAGAAAATAAATCTCCGGGACAATATTTTTTAAATAAATGCTATATTAAAACAGCCGCGCAGCGCTCAGGGGTAGGTGCTTTTGTGATCCATGCCATCCTCGAAAAATATACAGATTGTAGTGAACTGAGGTTGCAGGTAAACCGACAAAATTATAAAGCCATTAATTTTTATTTTAAAATGGGTTTTGTGATAGAACTGGTGGCCGATTTTGATATTGGCGACGGCTATTTTATGAATGATTTTATCATGCTGCTGAAGCGTTAATCGCTCAGCTTGTTGGCCAATTGACCGCAGGCGGCATCAATGTCCTTGCCGCGACTTCTTCTCACATTCACAATGAGCTTAGCAGCGGAAAGTCCGTTGGCAAAGCGTTCCAGCTTATTATCTCCTGTGGGCATGTAAGGAGCCAGTTCCCCTATGGGGTTGTATTCTATCAGGTTGATTTTGCAGGGAAACTTCCGCGCAAAGGTTATCAGTTCGCGCATCTCCTCAGCGTCGTCATTCACCCCGTCTATCACCGTGTATTCCAGCGTGGGACGGGTGCCTGTTTTGTCGTACCAGTGCTTCAAGGCCTCAGCCAGCATTTCCAGATTGTTGCTGGCATTGATGGGCATAATGGCAGTGCGTTTTTCGTTGTTGGCGGCATGCAGACTCAGGGCCAGGTTGAATTTGGCGCCGTCATCGGCCATTTTTTCAATCATTTTGGCAATGCCTGCGGTGCTGACCGTTATGCGCTGCGGACTCATATTCAGGCCGTCTTCGCCCGTTATCAGTGCCACACTGCGCCATACATTGGCGTAGTTGAGCAAAGGTTCGCCCATGCCCATATACACAATGTTGTCAAGCCCTTTGCCGTAGTGCTTTTCGGCCAGTTCATTCAATAGCCACACCTGATCATAGATTTCCCCGGCTTCCAGATTGCGTTGACGTTTCAGGTAGCCGGTGGCGCAGAATTTACAGTCCAGACTGCACCCCACCTGGCTGCTCACACAGGCGGTAACGCGGGTGTCAGTGGGGATGAGCACGCCTTCAATCAGGTTGCCGTCATGCAGCATGAAACTGCATTTGATGGTACCATCCTTGCTTTTTTGCTGGGTGTGTATGCCGGCGGGTAACAGACTGAAATGGCTTTGCAGTTTGTCTCTCAGCGCAAGCGACAGGTTGGTCATGGCTGAAAATTCCCGGGCCCCTTTCTTCCATAGCCATTCGTATATCTGTCTGCCCCGGAAAGCGGGTTCCCCAAGGTCTTTGAGGGCCTGTTCCAGTTGTGGCAGTGAAAGTGAACGGATATCCTGCGGGGTGCTCATTTTTTGCGGAAAAACAGCGTTATCGGCACGCCGGTCAGCGGAAATGCTTCGCGCAGTTTGTTTTCAATGAACCTGGAATAGCTGTCGGCTACGTATTGTGGCAGATTGCAGAAAAGGGCAATGGCCAGTCTTTTGGAGGGTAATTGGGTTACAAACTTAATTTTCACAAACTTGCCCTTTCGGCTGGGGGGCGGGAATGCTTCCATGATGGGCAGCAGGTAGTCGTTGAGCTTGTGGGTGGGGATTTTCATGGTCAGGCCGTCGTATACCTGCAAAATGGTCTCCAGTGCCTGAAAAATACGTTGTTTGGTTACCGCCGAGATGAATAAAATCGGCACATCCACAAACGGAGAAATTTTGGATTTTATATCTTCGGTGTAAGCCAGGTGGGTGTTGGTGTCTTTTTCCACCAGATCCCATTTGTTTACCAGTATTACCACGCCTTTACCCAGGCGGTGTGCCATCCAGAACAGGTTCAGGTCCTGCGATTCCAGACCCTGGGTGGCATCAATAACCAATACTACTACATCGCTGTTTTCCAGTGCCCTGAGGGAACGCATTACACTGTAAAATTCAATGTTTTCATGCACCTTGCTCTTACGACGTATACCGGCAGTATCTACCAAAATAAATTCTTTGCCGTAGGCCTTGTATTTGGTGTCCAGTGAATCGCGGGTAGTACCTGCAATGTTCGTCACGATGTTGCGCTGGGTGCCGGTGAGGGCGTTCACCAGACTGCTTTTGCCCACATTCGGGCGGCCAACGATTGCGATGCGGGGCAGATCTTCGTCAATGCTGGTATCCGGGGCTTCCTCCTTGAGTTGTGCAGCCACTTCATCCAGTAAATCGCCGGTGCCGTGACCGTTGGCGGAGGATATTTCAAAATATCGGTCAAAACCCAGCGAGTAGAATACGGTGGCTTCCGTACTTAACCTTTCGTTGTCGATCTTGTTTACCACCAGCAGTACGGGTTTTTTACTGCGCCTGAGAATCTGTGCAAACTCTTCATCCAGCGGGTGAACGTCGCTCATTACATCTACCACAAACAGCAGCACGGATGCTTCTTCAATGGCAATGTGCACCTGCTCGCGTATGGCGGCCTCAAAAATGTCATCACTCTCAGGTACAAATCCGCCGGTATCTACCACTGAAAATTCAATGCCGTTCCACTCTGAAGTGCCGTAGTGGCGGTCGCGGGTTACGCCGCTCATGTCATCTACAATGGCTTTGCGCTCCCCGGTCAAACGATTGAACAATGTGGATTTTCCTACATTGGGCCTCCCTACTATGGCTACTAAACGACTCATAATTAGCCACAAAGATACGGCTTAATGTTCAGGGCTTACCTTTGCAGTATGACTTCCCAATGTATTTCAGCCATAGCAGCCGTTGGAAAAGGCCTGGAACTCGGTGCAGGCAATGATTTGATGTGGCACCTTCCTGATGATTTTGCATGGTTTGTGCAACACACCAAAGGCAAACCCGTTATTATGGGCCGAAAAACCATGGAGAGTCTGGGTAAGCCCCTTAAAAATCGGCTGAATATCGTCATAACCCGAAACCCGGATAAGGTTTTGGAGGGTTTTCATGCAAAATCCGGCATTGATGAGGCCGTAGAATATGCTAAATCGCAATTTAACGATGAGATTTTTATCATTGGTGGAGGTGAGATCTATAAGCAATCGATGGATATTGTCAATAAGCTTTATATTACCGAGGTTGAGGGTCGTTTTCCCGCCGCGGATACTTTTTTCCCTGCCTACGATAAGTCCATTTGGAAAGAGTCTTACAGGCAGCATCATCCCAAAGATGACAGGCATGGTTACGCCTTTGATTTTGTGATTCTGGAAAAATAAATGCGTTATTGCTATAGAATTATAGGGATTGTATTTTTATTCAATTTTACCTGGCTTAAAGCACAGCCGGATAATACTTATCGTAATATTGCGATAGCTGGTATCCGCATCACGAAAAAAGAAGTAATTCTTCGTGAATTAGATTTGGGCAGGGATTCAGTATTTATTTTTAATGACAGCGTAAAAACATTGTGGATTCAGCGAATCAGCGATTTAGGATTATTTACGCATGTAGAAATTAAAAGAGATCCCGGAGAAATTCTCATAGAAGTAAAAGAAAGAAAATACACGTGGTTTTTACCTGAAATCACCTGGGCAGACCGCAATTTTCATATTTGGTGGAAGGAAAAAGATCCATCTCGATTGATTTATGGGGGCACTTTATTTTTAAATAATCTACGAGGTCGGAATCAGTCATTGGGCATTCAGGCCATTCATGGTTACAACCGCAGTTATTCAGCACAATTCAGCAGGCCTTTCCCTTCTTACAACAAGGGATATGCATACGCGGTAGCGGCGGGTTACTGGAGCAATCATGAATTGTGGTATAAAACCCGAAATGATAAGCTGGAGTTTCTTCGCCTGGAGTCTGTTCCTGTGCAGCGAAATACCTGGGTGAGTGCCATGCTGAGAAAGCGTTTGAGCTACTATAGTTTTGCAGAATTCTCTACCGATTATGGAACCTACCGCTATGCCGATTCTGCGGTAATCAAAGATGAAACAGCGGTGAGGCAGTATATGGCAGGGCAGCAGGGCAATTATGTGGGTTTGGCCTTTTCCTACACTATCGACCATCGCAAACAGCGGCACTATCCGGTTGATGGTTATTATTGGAAGGCTGGCTTTTCCTATGCACGGTTAAATCCTGCACAGCGCGCACCCGCTATTGTTCAGGGATTTATGAAGGCCAATTATTTTAAACCTGTTGGCGGTTGGGTATGGACCAATGCTTTTCAAACTTCCTACAATGCGGACATGAACGCGTTGGTTCAGGGTGCGCTGCCCTACGTGTTTACCAGGCAGCTTGGATATGAAAGTCGTTATGTTCGGGGATATGAATCCTATGTGGCGGATGGTATGGGTTTTGTTTTGGGGAAAACGGGTCTCAGAAGGCCGTTGTATCAGCATTCTGGCAAGAAAATTCCCGGCATAGCCGCACTTAAAAATTATCGTACACTTCCGGTTAGTGTTTGGTGCACTATCTTTGCAGATGCAGGCCGCGTAATCAAACCGGTTATGTTGCCTGAAAATACCTTGAATACCCGCTGGTTGAGCGGAGCAGGGGCAGGTCTGGATGTGATATTTTGGTACACAGCCATGTCGCGCCTGGAACTTAGCCGCAATCACCGGGGAGAATGGGTATTTAATATGTCTTTTGTAAACGCTTTTTGAGCATGAAAATAGGGGTATACGCCAAATCAGTCAGAGATCATAAGCATGAGTCGGGTTTTAATCTTTTGCTTGAAACCTTGAGCAGACGCGGTCATGAAGTGTGGTGTACCCAGTCATTGGTAGATTATGTGCAAATGCACGGGTCTACCGGATTGAAACTTGAAACCTTTCAGCATTTGTCTGCCCAGGAGCCCCTGCTTGATTTGCTGATTTGTGTGGGTGGTGACGGTACCATGTTGGATGCGATATCCCTGGTGCGCGATAGCAATGTGCCTGTGCTGGGTCTGAATACCGGTCGGCTGGGTTTTTTAGCCGGCATTTCAGTGGAGGGCATAGACAAAGCCATTGCGGATGTTGAACGCGGCAATTACAGCATTGAAGGGCGTTCCCTGCTGCAGCTTGAATCCAGCACCAAATTGTTTGATTACGCATTTGCCCTGAACGACTTCGTTATTCATAAAAAAGAAACCAGCAGCATGATTGTGGTGCATACCTATCTGAATGGGGAGTTCATGAACAGCTACTGGAGCGACGGGCTGATAATATCAACGCCTACCGGCTCTACGGGTTATTCCCTCAGTTGTGGCGGGCCTATCATTTTTCCGGGTTCAGACAATTTTGTAATTACGCCCATAGCCCCGCATAACCTCAATGTGAGGCCCGTGGTGGTGAGCGATAACCTCGTGATCAGTTTTGAAATAGAAGGGCGTGCCAGCAGTTACCTGACGTCATTGGATGCCCGAAGTCAGTCTATCAGCGGAGAAACCCACATGGCGGTGCGCAAAGCCGATCATGAGCTCAAGATATTACGCCTTCACGGCGATCATTTTATGGACACCCTAAGAAACAAGCTCAGCTGGGGATTTGATAAGCGAAATTGAGGGCAGTTATTTTTTTTATAGCACTGTGTTTTGTATCGGCTGTATCGGCCCAGAATATTCCTAAAACAGGTACAGATACCACTGTAGATGTAGTTTGCTGGAATACCGAATGGCTGGGGGATGCACAGAATGGGCCGTCCAACGAGGTTACCCAGATGAAGAATGTGGTGGCGGTTATCAAGGGCATGGATATGGACTTGTGGGGAATGTGCGAAGTGAGCAGTCCTGCGGCCTGGGATACCCTTAAAGCAAGGCTTCCTGAATATGATGGGGTAATTTCTACCTGGTCACAGACCCAAAAAACGGCCCTCTTGTATCGGAAAAGTATGTTTAGGGTGCTGAATGCCCAGCATATCCTTGCGGTGTATGAGCGCGAATTTGCTTCCGGGCGTTTGCCGCTGGAGGTAATGCTGGAGGTGAGCTCAGGGATTAAAAAAGACACGATGTACGCCATTGTATTGCACCTAAAGGCCAACACCGGCACCACTGCTGAAAAAGCGGAATCCTATGATTTTCGCAAGCGAAGCAGCGAGGCGCTGAAGGAATACATGGATGCCAGAAAATCGCGTAAATTCCTGGTTATAGGCGATTGGAACGATGATTTGGATGTGAGTATATACAACAATCTTGCCACGCCATTTGCACGCATCCTGAGCGATACGTCGCAATATTATTTTCCAAGCAGGGCCCTTACATTGTCGGGGCAGCGCAGTACAGTTTCCTTTAGCAACATGATTGATCATCAGATGATTAACCGAAGCATGAGGCCTTATTTTGTGGCCGGCTCTGCGGCTGTTTTTCGGGCCGATGCTTATATCTCAGGATATGGAAGCAATACTTCCGATCATTATCCGGTTACTGCACGCTATGATTTTAGGAGAACACCCCCTGCCGTGGGCGTAAAAATGATACGGAAGCCATGGTATTTTGACGGAAAGGGATGGTGGTTTGAGGGAGGGGTTAAGCCAAAGCTTTGCCGTATTTACCAGACAGACGGTCGGTTACTGTACAGCGGTGAGCCCATCATGCCGCACGTGTTTCCTGCAGGATTATACGTATTGGAATTGCAGGATACCGAAAACCGCACGTATCGTGGCTTTTGGTTTCATGGGGTGAGGTAGGTTTATTTTGTGATTGGCGCAATACAAACCATGTAATATGTATATATGCGACCCCATTGGGGTCGATTGAAACGCCCTGGCGGGCTAGAGATGTGTGACCCCGCCGGGGTCAGGTGTGGTTGTAAATGGGTATGCCAATTTGATGTTGGATATCGTTTCGCACGTTGGAAATCGTTTGGTTTCCGCTAGGGTTAGGAATGTAAATGGGTATGCTAATTTG
>CANMCY010000018.1 GCA_947496375.1 Flavobacteriales bacterium | reverse complement strand
TTCAGATGCAATATGGTGTTGAAGCATTTGCTCCTTCACGTCACATCAAAAAGGAAAGCAATCAGTCTGCCAAAGAGGACGAAAGCCTGGAGTTTGAGGTGATTGAATTCAGCAAAGACAGTAAGCGCATCATTGTAAGCCATACTAATACCTGGAAGGCAGCCGACAAGGCAAAAGGTGAAGCTGACGACAAGTCTCGCGAGAAAGCCCGTAAAAACGCCAGCAAAGCGGTTAAGAAGATTAACCAGAATGCACAGGCAACAACCATGGGTGAACTGGATGCGTTGAGCGAACTGAGAGCTAAGTTTGAGCAAGCAGAGAAAACCGAAAAGGCAGCTCCTAAGGCCAAAGCCAAAGAGGAAGCGCCCAAGGTTGAAGCTCCTGCTCCTGCGTCTTCAACTGAAACCGGAAAAGAGTTGAAAGACATTGCCGGTGTAGGTCCAGCTGCCGTGAAAAAAATGAATGCCCTGGGCATCAATTCAGTATCTGATCTGGTTTCACTGAGCGAAGAGAAAATTGCCGCCCTGGTTGAACAGGACAGTAAAACATCTGCAGAGCAGTGGAATAAGTGGATTGAAGGTGCTAAGGCGCTGTAATTAATTAATTTAACTAGTGAAAGCCCTCAACAATGTTGAGGGCTTTTTTATTTGATACATAAATTGGTTTCTTAACAGATCATAGCAGCTGATGGGCAAGGTTTAACCAACTAAGAGATAAAACCTAGTTAAATACAATCTGTCATTTTAATTAAATAATGACGATACACCCTAGAGGCAATAGACAGAAAACAACTATCAATCAATTTTAGGGGAACAATATTTGAAGCGGATATCAATCCAGCAGAAACAGCAATCCCGATACAATCAAAATAATGCCTGTTAATATCCCGGAACTATGTGTCCAGCGGTGCGAATTGATTTTTTCAAGCCCTCGGTATGCCAGCCAAATCCAGACCAGCATACTGATTAAAGTGGTTAATAAATAAACGGCAGACAATAAACCAATCCAAAACCATCCTTCTTTTGCCATGGAAAAATAAAAACCTTCAATCTCCAGGCATGGAGAGAGAAACATGGCCAGCAACAAGGGGAAAATGCTGAACGATCCTTTGGGTTGCCCGGGGTTTATGTGAAAGTGATGGTGTTTGTGGTGCCTGTACAGAAACCATATTCCCATGCCCGTAAGTAGGGTGGCCGGAAGCCACTTAAACCAGCCGGCATGTACATCAATCATCAGATTGCTTTCAGTAGCGATTAATATTCCAATGAGAATGGTGCTGACAGCATGCGCCATGGCCAGTAAAAATGTCCTAATCAGCGTTTTTTGAAGATTCCAGCCCTCCTGTTTTGCAATACTCACCATGGGCAACCAATGGCTGGGAATCAATCCATGCAGTAAACTAATTAAAAAAGCACCCAGCAGTTGTTCTTTCATCAAAGTAGCAAAAATAACACCCGAAAACGAGCTTACTCATTTTCCATGGCGGTTTTCATCATTTTTTTGCTTAGTTCTGCTCCAAGATAACGATCAATCCATCCATGAATAACATACAGCATGGGTGTTAGCAATAGTGCCACACCCAGTTTGTATATGTAATTTACCGTGCCCACTTTCAACACAGTTGTAACAGACCAGTCGGCACCAAAATAAAAAGCAATAAACAGCACCACATAACTGTCTATGAACTGAGAAACCAGTGTGCTGCCGGTTGCCCTCAGCCAGATCATGTTGTTGCCGGTTCTTTTTTTAACCTGGGTAAATACAAAGGCATCTACCATTTGCCCTACCAGAAAAGCAACCAGCGAACCAATAATGATAAAAGTACCTTGCCCCAATATAGCATTATAGGCAGTGTCAAGTTCAGAAATACCCTGCTGCTGCTTGCTGTAAATCCAAAATTCGGCCGGTTCCAGTTTTATCGCTGCCAAAATCATGACAAAACTGTATACCAGCATACCCGCTGCCAGGAATGATAGTTTTTTAACCCCTTTACGTCCATAATATTCATTGATAATATCCGTTAAAATGAAAACTACAGGCCAAAGCAAAACCCCGGCAGTAAGGTTGAAATTGAAATTCTCACCACCCAGTGAAATGGAGGCAGGAGGGAGGCCAAGTGTACCTTCCAGTGAAAATATTTTGGTTCCTATGATTTCGGCTATGATGGCATTCGTTAAAAATAAAAACCCTAAAAAAATAAAGAGATTTTGATATTTAGTATGTTGGTTTACAGGTGTATTTGTCATGTTATTTCAACTGTTTGTTTATCCTCTGCAATATGTACGTTTTTATAACCTTTATTGATCAATCTGCTCTTCCAGGCAGATAGCGCCGGCAGGTCTCCATGTACCAAAAAGATGCCTTTCACCTGTGAGGTGCGCTGACAGGATAAATACGCTAACATCTCTTCATAGTCTGCGTGGGCACTGAAGTAGGGCATGTGTGCAATACGTGCCTCAACAGGATAATCTTCTCCAAAAATTCTCACCGGATTTATTCCATCTCTCAGTCTGCCGGCCAGGCTATCCGGGGTGGCGTAACCTACCAGCAAAATGGTATTTCGGGCATCTTGTATATTGTTGGCGATATGGTGTTTGATGCGGCCCGCATCTGCCATGCCACTGGCGGAAATGATGATACATGGCCCCTCGTTTTCATTGATTTTCTTGGAATCTTCAACCTTTGAGATGTAATGCAGCGTGGGGAAATCAAATGGGTTTCCATCTTTGCTGATGTATTCCAGAATGGACTGATTGAATTCTTCACGATGACGTCCCATAATATGGGTGGCCTGAACACTGAGCGGGGAATCTACGTATACATCAATGTGAGGCAGTTTTTTCTGATAAGCCAGTCGGTCCAACAGGTAAATAAGTTCCTGTGTGCGGTCTACACTAAATGCAGGGATAATTATTTTCCCTCTATTTTCAATGCAGATTTCCGATACCAGTTGAAGCAACGCCTTTTCGGAATCCTCAGCTGCGGGATGCAAACGATCACCATAGGTACTTTCACAAATAATGTAATCGGAGGGCGGAAAAGCGCGCGGACCATCCAAAATGCTGTCGCCGGGCCTACCGATATCTCCAGTATAGGTGAGCGTTACCGGTACCCCATTTTTCCTCAGTTCAAGGGTAATGGCCACAGAACCCAGAATATGGGCATTGGGGGTAAGATACACACGGGTTTCTTTCCCAATATTGGTCCAGTTTTCATTCCTTATGAACTGAAATAAAGAAAGGGTTCGCTGCACATCATCTTCATCGTACAGCAATTCCAGTGTGGGCTCACCCCTTGCTACCTTTCTTTTATTGATGCGCTCAAGGTCTGTTTTCTGGATTTTAGCACTATCCATTAACATGAGTCGACACAGGTCCGCTGTAGATTCATTAGCGTAAATTGGCCCTGAAAACCCTTGTTTAACCAACATGGGAAGCAATCCGGAATGGTCAATATGAGCATGGGAAAGAATAACGCAATCAATTGATAAAGGATCAAATCCAAAGTGCCTGTTTAAAAAATCACCCGCACGGCCTTCTCCTTGAAACAGCCCACAATCCAGCAATATCCGTTCGCCCTGGTCTGTTGTAATGAGGTGCTTAGACCCGGTTACCCTGCCGGCTGCTCCGTGAAAAGTTATATTCATGGTGTTAACATCTTTGATGGAATGAAGTTCATTTTCGGCCCGTGTTTTGCAAATATCAGTTAAGAATGAAGTGGAAGCGCCATATACTTTTCATTATTTTAGCCACATCGGTTTTCTGCGTCAGCCATACCGTAGTAGCCCAAACAGCAGAATTATGGTTGCAAAAAGGAATGGATGCAGAGGATAAGGGGGATCTGAAATACGCCCAGGAGTGCTACAATCAGGCTATTAAACTGGAACCGGCGCTGCCTACTTTCTGGTATAACCGAGGTGCTGTAAGAATCAAACAAAAACAATACAGTCTTGCCGTGGTAGACCTCAATAAGTGCATATCGCTGGATACGGGCTTTCGGGATGCTTATTTTAATAGGGCACTGGCCCTGTGGCAAACGAAAAATTACCAATTCGCACTTTCTGATATTACCCATTATCTGCAAAAGAATCCTACGCAAATGGAAGCAAGAGAAATGCGATACATGATTGCGCTTGATGCAGAAGACTGGGATCTGGCCATTGAAGATCTGCGTTGGAAAATGAAGCAGCATTTCACCGACGGGGCGACCATGCTGCTTGCCGGCTTGTATGAAAAGGCCGGACGTAATGCAGAAGCTGCCACATATTTGGAAAAGGCCGTTTCGGAGAAGCCTTCGGACATTACCGTGCAGCTGGAAGCAGCTGCCATGCTGCAACGACTGGCAAACTACCAGCGCAGTATGGAATTTTTAAATAGGATTCTGCTTGAGGAAGCTATTCCGGACGAAACAAAGTCTGAGGTGTTGCACCTGAAAGCTGATAATTACTTTTTTATGAAGGAATATTCCCCGGCAGCCGATATTTACACAACCCTGCTGCAGATCGATACGGGGAATGCCAATCTGTTGGCCGATTATGGACATTGCTTACTTCAGCAGGAGAAATTCACAGAGGCCGACCTTATTTTGAGCCGTGCATTGAAAATGAAAAATATGACTCCCGCCTACGCTTATCTGGGGCGAGGAATGGCCCGATTAAAGCTTGGAAAAGGGGAGGACGCCTGCGCAGATTGGGAAAAAAGTTTTAAACTGGGCGAAAAAGCAGCCGGAAAATACCTCAACATATATTGTAATAAAAAAGAATGAATTCTCTTAGCAACACCATTAGAACAGCTTTGTCTGCTTTGTCTTTATCCCTTGTGATGGCGGTGTCATGCAATTCGGCATCATCGTCCGAATCCGACTTGGCAAAATCACCCACCGATCAGGGCACTTGTATTCGCGAAATTTGCACTGTAAGAAAAAGTGATGGTGCAAAAATCTGCTATTTTAAGGTAGGTTGTATTCGCAAGGACGGCTGGGATACGCTTCCGGAAATCAAATTCTGGCGAAGAATTGTAACATTGAGCAAAGACAGCGTGCTGGCCAATGTGATAGAAAACAGAAGGGGACTGGCTGTTTATTCAAAAAAAATGATAGACAGTCTGGAATCAATTGGCCGGCTTTCTCAGTTCAGAGATGAACTGGCCATAAAATTCCGCGTGGATTCCAATAATCACATTCGATTCACCTCCGGCAGAAGCCATTTTTACCGATTTGACAAGATTGCGGGAAAAATGGAGCGGGGAATAACCCTGTTTGACAGTTTTGGAGTCGATCCATTTTATGCCCAAAGTGTATTGCTTATAGAAAGTCCCGGCTCTGACAGGCAAAAAAGTACTGCAGGCGCCTATGGAAACTTTCAACTGATGCCATTTGTGGCCCGCCAATATGGTCTTCGGGTTGACAGATATTTGGACGAAAGAGAAAATTTCGACCGCAGTGCCTATGCGGCAGCAAGACTAATTAAAGAAATTTGCATTCCCTATGCACGTAAGTGGTGCGAAACCTATGGGTTTGAAGTAGACGAATCTGCCGTGTGGTTCAAACTGCTGGCCCTTCATAATTACAATGCAGGTGCAGGTACCGTGAAAAGTGCCGTGGCTGCGCTTCCCGGCCATGTGAAAGGCAATGATCTGATTAAGACCCTATGGAAGACCAGTGCAGGGTATTTTAGAAGCGAAGCCCAGAATTACTCTCAGCTGGCTCTTGCCTGTTACCTGGAATTTGAACAGCAAAACATGCTGCATACTGAAGAAAACAGGGTGCCATATTCCAAAAATTAACGAAATATAGGGCTGCGGTAAATTCCCCACTTACAGAGTCTGTAAGTAATACTTACCCGCAATACCCCTAGTCCATATTTAGAACTTCTGGCAAAATTGATGGAACTTGCTTCTTCAAAATATTTGGTAGGGCAGGTAATCTCACCGATTTCAAATCCATTCATGAAGATTTGACCTATCATCTCATTGTCAAAAACAAAATCATCAGAATTGAGATGATATTTAACCGTTTTGAGTACCTCTCCTGAAAAAGCCCTGTATCCGGTATGGTATTCTGCCAGTTTTTGATTGAGCATGATATTTTGTAATAAGGTGAGTAACCGGTTTGCAACGTATTTATATAAAGGCATGCCACCCTTGAGCGCACCTTTCCCTAGTATGCGGCTGCCAAACACCACAGGATAAACCCCCTCAGCAATTAAATATGCCATGCTTCTAATAAGCTTGGGCGTATACTGATAATCGGGATGCAGCATAACCACTACATCAGCTCCAAGCTTTTGAGCAGTGTCATAACATGTTTTTTGGTTGCCTCCGTATCCACGGTTGTTTTTGTGCACTACTACATGACCAATCCCCAGTTCCTTTGCCAGTTGTGAAGTATTATCCTTACTCGCATCATCCACCAGGATAACCTCATCTACAATGTCAAAGGGTATCTCTCTGTACGTTTTCTCCAGCGTCTTGCCGGCATTGTATGCAGGAAGCACCACAACAATCTTCTTTCCGAATATCACATTACAAATTTGTCATTCTTTATCCAACATACATATACCGTTGTTGTGTATACCTTTTAATACATTTTGCTCTAAAGAATATTGCTTTGAATTTAATATATTGATTATCATATAAATAAATACAATATTTAGAATCTTTTTAAATTGTATTCAATGTGAACAATTTGTTTTAACCGCCATGTTGCACTTTCTATATTTGCACCGCGAATAACTCCGTTCAAATAAGCATGCAAAGACAAATGAGAACTTTGGTACTGGCAGCCGCGATTTCCCTTTCAGTTTCTTTGAAAGCGGAATTCAAGGCCAGCGCCGAGGAGGGTAAAAAGCTCTATGAAGCGAACAACTGTGGCAGCTGTCACGCAATGGACAAAAAAGTCGTGGGACCCGCACTACGTGGGGTTACAGAAAGACGAAGCGAAGAGTGGCTGATCAAATGGATTCGTAACAACGAAGCATTCAGAAAGAGTGGCGATGCAGATGCCAATGCACTCTACAAGGAGTACGGCGGTGCTGCCATGAACATTTTCGAAAATCTTTCACCCGATCAGGTAAAGAACATTTTGGAATACATTAAAACGGCCCCCAAGCCGGTAGCGCCAAAAGCGGCAGCTACAGTTGAGGGGGATTCCGGCAAGTCAGATTCCAATTCATTGTATATCATGTTGGCCCTAATCGGCATTTTTGTCATCGTACTCATCATATTGGGTAAGGTGAGAAATACCTTACGCAGACTTGCTGCCGAACAGGATGGAACTGCCGAAGATAACGCCAAAGGATCTTTCATCAAGGGGTTGATGCCTGCCAAACTGGCTAAAATGAATCCTACCGTATTGACCGTATTTACGGTGGTTATTCTCGGTGGAATTGGATTCGTATGGTCATACAAATTCGGAATTACGGAAGTTGGCGTTCAGAAAGGATACGCTCCCAAACAGCCCATTGCATACAGCCATAAATTACACGCCGGTGACCTCAAAATCGATTGTAAATATTGCCACATTGGGGTAGAAGAAAGCAAATCTGCGACAATTCCTTCGTTAAATATTTGCATGAACTGTCACAAAGGTGTTCAGAAAGCATCTACTGCAGAAGGGGATGAGATTTCTCCTGAAATAGCCAAAATATACAAGGCCCTGGATTACAATCCTGAGAAAATAGGCGCTGAGGCATTTGGCCAAAATCCTAAACCCATTCGTTGGGTAAGAATTCACAATCTGCCCGACCATGCTTATTTCAATCATAGTCAGCACGTGAAAGTAGCCGGACTTGCCTGTCAGACTTGCCATGGTCCTATTGAAAAAATGGAAGTTGTACAGCAGTGGAGCTCTCTGCAAATGGGCTGGTGTATTGATTGTCACAGAAATGCAGGCATTGATGCAGCCAATAACAACTATTATGCTGCTCTGCATGAGAAGGCGGCAAAGGATTTGAAAGATCACAAGAACAAAAGCCAGTATTTCGGTCCCGATGGTAAAGTTAAAATTACCCCGGCCATGAATGGTGGTCTTGAATGTGCTAAGTGTCATTATTAATTGAAAAAACAAACATGTCCAATAACATAAAGTACTGGAAAGGTGAAGAGGAGCTGGCCAAAGATCCGGCGTTCCTGGCAGCCCGTAAAAATGAGTTTCCCGATGCGCTGCCTCTTGATGAGGTTTTGGGTGAAGATGGGGTGGAGCTAAATTCAAATCGTAGGGATTTTCTGAAATTTTTTGGATTTAGTGTTACCGCCGTAGCCCTGGCAGCTTGTTACAAAACCAAGGTTAGACATGCTGTTCCATACCTGGTTAAACCCGATGATGTTACCCCCGGCGTCGCCTCTTATTACTCTTCTACCTGCGGTTCGTGCAGCACGGCCTGCGGTGTGGAAGTAAAGGTGAGAGAAGGCCGACCCATTAAGGTTGACGGTAACCCTCGTTCTACCGTTAGCAAGGGTGGTTTGTGTGCCACCGGACAGGCAGGAATTCTTTCATTGTATGATACAGAAAGATTGGCAAATCCTGTTGCCAATGGTGCAGAAACTGCCGATTGGACCAAAATTGATAAGTTGGTTTCAGACAAACTAAAGGATATTGATAAGGCAAAAGGCAGAATCGTCATTCTGAGCAATACCATACACAGCCCATCTACGCTGAAGTCTATTGCCGACTTTAAATCAAAATTCACCACTGCCGAGCACATAACCTATGATGCCATCTCTTATAGTGGTATCATTTCAGCCAATAAAGACGATTTTGGTAAGGCCGCTATTCCGGCATACAAGTTTGAAAATGCTGAAATCATTGTGAGTTTTGGAGCCGACTTCCTTGGAACCTGGATTTCTCCGGTTGAATTTACCAAAGGTTATGTTGCCAATCGCATCCCTACCGCCGGTAAAACCATGAGTAAGCACATTCAGTTTGAATCCAATCTGAGTATGACGGGAACCAATGCGGATGAACGTTTCCCCATGAAGGCGTCCAAAGAATTATTGTACCTTGGCAGTTTGTATAATTACCTGGCAGAAAAAGCAGGTAATAAACAGATTCCGGTGCCCCAATCCGGAGAACTGGCCGGTAACAGCATTAAAAAAACAGCAGAGCTCTTGTGGAATGCCAAAGGTAAATCCTTGGTGATTTCGGGTTCAAACAATACTGCCGCACAAAAACTGGTAAATGGTATCAATATGTTGCTTGAAAACTATGGCAAAACCATCGATATCAGCAACCACAGCAACCAGTTTAAAGGCGTTGATGCCGATACAGATAATCTGCTTAACGATTTAACTACAGGCAAGGTGTCTGCTGTAATTTTCTACAACACCAACCCTGTATACAGCCATAATGCAAAATGGGCTGATGCCATCAAAAAGGCATCCCTTTCTGTAAGTTTTTCTTCCACCAAGGATGAAACTGCTTCAGTTTGTCAATTCATCTGTCCCGATAACCATTATCTGGAAAGTTGGGGAGATGCAGAGCCCAAAGCAGGGGAGTATCATTTTATGCAGCCCACCATCAGTAATGTGTTTAACACGCGTCAGTCTCAGCTGAGTCTGCTCGCCTGGGCTGAAGCGACCCCCAAGGCAGAAAACGATCCTTTTGCATCCAAGGCCATTCTGTCACAAAAGTTGAGTGCTTCGCCTTATTATATTTACATCAAGAGCAACTGGGCAGCACAGCTGAATAACAATGAAGCATTTAACAAAGCCCTACATGATGGGGTTTGGTCTTCAGTGGCCGAAAGCAAGCCCGTATCTTATGCCGGTGATGTTACCACACTTACCAATGAAATTCTTGATTCCGGTAAAGCCATTGGTACGGACTTGATTTTGTACTCACAGGTGTATCTAAAAGACGGTGCACACGGAAATAACCCATGGTTGCATGAATTACCGGATCCTGTGAGCAAGGTTACCTGGGATAATTACGTTTCTCTGCCAAAATCATTGGCTCATAAGATTAACTTTAAAGAAGGTGATACCGTAAATGTAAAGGTTGGAAATACTACCCTTAACAACGTTCCTGCCATGGTGCAGCCCGGACAGGCCAATGAAACTGTAGGTTTGGCCCTTGGGTACGGTAGAACAGCCGCCGGTAAAGTAGGAGGTAGTAAAGAAAAAGGTTTTGATGCTGTAGGTGTATCAGCATGGCCTCTTATTTCTTCCAAAAACGGAGGTAGAAGCTGGTTTACTAACGGAGTAGAAATTACCAAGGGAGACGAATCCTATGCTTTAGCTCAAACCCAGACGCACCATAGCATTGAAGGGCGCGACCTGGTTCGTGAGGCCTCTTATTCGGAATGGAAAAAGAACCCAACTGCCGGTAACGATAAAGAAAAAACACACGTTTACACCATTTGGGAGAAACGTGATTACCGCAAGGACGGTTCACCCAACCACTTGTGGGCTATGGCAATTGATCTTAATGCATGCACCGGCTGCGGAAGCTGCGTTGTGAGTTGCTCCATAGAGAACAATGTTCCTGTAGTGGGTCGTGAGGAAATCCGACTGCGCAGGGAAATGACCTGGATAAGAATTGATCGTTATTACAGTTTTGCCAACACTTCAAAGGAGATTGACGGTAATTATGTAACCCGTGAGAAGGAAATTGGACAAATTGACCAAGCTGATAAAGGGGATTTTGCACACTGGGAAAATATCAAGGTGGTACATCAGCCCATGATGTGTCAGCATTGTTCTCAGGCACCATGCGAAACAGTTTGTCCTGTTTTGGCTACAACACACAGTACAGAAGGGTTGAACCAGATGACATACAACCGCTGTATCGGTACAAAATATTGCGGAAATAACTGTCCTTACAAGGTTCGTCGTTTTAACTGGTTCCGTTATAATGATAACGATAAGTTCGATTTCCACTTCAACAACCCACTGGGTAAAATGGTTATCAACCCCGATGTTACCGTTCGTACTCGCGGTGTGATGGAGAAATGCTCATTCTGCGTTCAAAGAATACAGGAAGGCAAACTCAAAGCCAAGCGTGAAGGTAAATCACCCAATGAGGTAAAGGTTGAAACCGCCTGTCAGCGTGCATGTCCTGCCAATGCCATCGTATTTGGAGACCTGCATAACCCTGAAAGTGAAATTAGTAAGTTGTACAAAAACGAACGTGCTTTCGGTGTGCTCGAGGAAATCAATGTGCAGAGCAGCGTGAAGTACCTGACCAAAATTCGTAATACAGAAACCATTTAAAAACCCCAAGCACTAAAAAAATGATACATGATTCACTCATTAGGGAACGCCTGGTAACCGGAGGCAAAACGGCCTCGGATGTTACCCGTGATATTGCCAGGCCCATTCTAAACAAACCATCTACCGCATGGAAAGTTGGTTTTACCCTGTCTGTAATCTTTTTGGGTATTTTCGTAGTAAGCCTTTTCTGGACACTCTGGACCGGTATTGGTACATGGAATATCAACAAATCAGTAATGTGGGGCTGGGACATCACCAACTTCGTATTTTGGGTGGGTATAGGTCACGCCGGTACGCTGATTTCAGCCATCTTGCTGCTCTTCAGACAAAAATGGAGGATGAGTATCAACCGATCGGCAGAAGCTATGACCATCTTCGCCGTAATCTGTGCCGCCATGTTTCCCGTGTTTCACATGGGACGTGTTTGGGTAGGTTACTGGGCTCTGCCTCTTCCCAATGCGTTTGGTTCTCTGTGGGTAAACTTTAACTCACCCCTGCTGTGGGACGTATTTGCAATATCTACTTATTTCAGTGTATCGTTGCTTTTCTGGTACATAGGTTTGATTCCTGATATTGCTACTATACGCGACAAGGTGAAGACCAAAGCCGCACAGTACTGGTATCGTTTCTTCTCTATGGGTTGGACCGGTAGTACCCGCACATGGGCTCGTTATGAATTGATTTCACTGATTCTGGCAGGTCTGAGCACTCCACTGGTATTGTCAGTGCATACTATTGTATCTACAGACTTTGCTACATCGGTTATTCCAGGCTGGCACACCACCATTTTCCCTCCATATTTCGTAGCAGGTGCCATTTTCTCCGGATTTGGTATGGTGGCTACGCTGCTGGTAGTTGCCCGTAAAGTGATGAATTATGAAAATTACATCACCATCGGACACCTGGAAGCCATGACAAAAATTATCATGCTCACCGGAACGCTCGTAGGTATTGCTTACCTGACGGAGTTCTTTATTGCCCAATATTCAGGTGTTGAATATGAACAATATGCATTCCTTAACCGAGCAAGTGGTCCTTATTGGTGGGCATACTGGAGCATGATGTTCTGTAACCTTGTTTCTCCCCAGGTTTTTTGGTTTAAGTGGGCTAGAACAACCCCATGGTTCATTTTCATCATGAGTATTGTGGTGAATGTGGGCATGTGGTTCGAACGTTTTGTAATTATCGTAACCTCACTGCACCGCGATTACCTTCCAAGCAGCTGGGTAATGTATGCAGGTTCACTCACCGAAATCGGTCTGTTTTTGGGGACTTTCGGAATATTCTTTACCTGTTTCTTCCTGTTCGCCAAATTCCTGCCCGTTATTAATATGTCAGAAATTAAAACCATTCTTCGCAATCGCGAATAAATCAAATAAGGAGATTACCATTCATGGGAATTATAGATAGTAACCTAAGCCTGCGTAACAGAAATAAATTGCTGTTGGGTATTTGGGAAGATGAAGATAAACTGGTAGAAGCTACCAGCGAACTGGTGCATGCCGGTGTGAAAATTCAGGATGTGTATACCCCTTATCCGGTTCACGGACTGGACAGGGTCATGGGTATTCGTCGGAGTTGGTTGTCCATTGTTGCATTTTTATGTGGAGCAACCGGTTTTAGTCTGGCCTTCTGGATGATTTATTACATGTATGTTCAGGACTGGCCGCTGGATGTTGGTAACAAACCTGTTCGTTTCAGTCCAAGCTGGGTTCCGGTATTGTTTGAAGCTACCGTTTTGTGTACTGCCTTCGGGATGGGTTTCTTCTTCTTTCTAAGAAACAGAATGATTTGGGGAATTAAACCCGAGCTTCTGGACGAAAGACAGACAGATGATCGCATGGTGATCGCAGTTGAAACCGATGAGAGCGTCGATGAAAAGAAAGTATTAAAAATCATGAAAGACCACGGTGCCGTGGAACTGCGTGAGAGTAACGGAGGGGTACAAACCACCATATAAAAAAGAATCATTCATGAAAAATGTTTTGTATATCAGTGCCGGAATGATTGCTCTGGCAGCAATTAGCACCGGATGTGTGAGCCGCGGTAATAACACCGGATGGGAATACGCGCCTGATATGGCCTATTCAAAAGGGTATGAGCCATACAATCAGGGCGATAGTAATGCCATCAATCCTTATGGTATGAGCATGCGTGAGCCTGTAGCCGGTACGGTTGCTATTGGCAAGGAAACCAACCATTATCCCTTTGACAATAGCGCAGATGGTTATGAAGCTTCCAAAGCTCTGTCGTATCCTGCCGATTTTGAAGACAAAAATGAAAGGGGTAAGTATCTTTTTGGAATTTACTGCACTCCCTGTCATGGAACTAATGGCGGAAACGATGGTGAAATCTTTAAAAGAGGTTTGGGAAAACCCGCATGGCCCAATTTTCAGGATAAATATATCAAGGAAATTTCCATTGGTCAGATTTATCACACCCTTACCTATGGTAAAAACAACATGGGTAGCCATGCCTATGCTTTGAAGCCCATGGATAGATGGAGAGTGATCAGGTATGTGAAACAATTAAGTGGTGCCGGAACAGAACCTGCTGTAGCCAAGGATAGCACCGCTGTAAACGCCAAATAAATTAGAACGCTTAATGGGACACGGACATCATAAAATTGAGATTACGCAGGAACAATTTACAGTACCTGCAAAAGCCAAAAGATTTGCTATAGGTCTTACAGTTATTGGTTTAATTCTTGCCGGTATTGGTATTGCTACCATGGATAATGGAAGCAGCCACGGACATAGTCATGAGGCTACTACCGTAGTCAAGCATGATCACGCTGCAACAGAAAATCACGGAGAAGCAGCAGAGGCAGGTAAACATGTTGCTGAAACCGAACATCATGGAAATGTTGAAAACCCCAATTTTGGGCCAAGGGCCGAGTTTTACACGCAAACTAAACCTTGGGCTACCCGCATTTGGTCAAACATCCTGATTGTCGGCTATCTTTTATTCATGGTTTCACTGGCTGCTTTGTTCTTCGTGGCTGTGCAGTATATTGCCAATGCCGGCTGGAGTGCAGCTATTAAAAGGGTACCCGAAGCTATTTCTACCTTTTTCCCCGTAGGTTTTGCCATTGCTTTCATTGCCATACTGGTAGCAAAAAATGATTTATACCACTGGGTTCATTATGAACATTTGCATCTTACAAAAGGTCAACCCGGATTTGATGCAATTTTGGATGGTAAATCCTGGTTCCTGAATAGCAAAATGTTTTTGATTTTCCCGGTAGTTCTGGTAGCTATCTGGTGGTTGCTGGGTCGCAAACTGAGAAGTTTGTCTGTAGCTGAAGATTCAGCCCAACCCGGTGATGTATCTTTCTTTAAGAAAAGCATTCGTTTTAGTGCCGGTTTTTCTGTAATCTATGGTTTTACCATAGCTGTAGTGGCTTGGTTGTGGATGATGAGCATAGATGCCCATTGGTTTAGTACCATCTTTGGGGTATATAATTTTGCCACGGCCTGGGTAACTGCCTTAACGATAATCTGCCTTTTTGTGTTATATCTGAAATCTCAGGGTTATCTGAAAATTGTTACAGACGAACATATTCACGATTTGGGTAAATTCATGTTCGCGTTCTCTATTTTCTGGACCTACATTTGGCTGAGTCAATACCTGTTGATTTGGTACGCTCACATTCCGGAAGAAATGTCTTACTATCAAATTCGTTTCGAGGAATACAAGTTCAACTTCCTACTGAATGTTGTATTGAATTTCCTCTGTCCGTTCCTGATTTTAATGACTCGAAATAGCAAGCGTAACCCCGTGGTACTTACCATTGTAGGTTGCATACTGATTTTTGGTCACTATCACGACGTTTGGTTGATGGTGGTTCCCGGAGTTTTTGGACCCGGACAACAGATAGGATTATTGGAAATTGGAACCTTGCTAACCTTTGGCGGAGTGTTCATATTCTGGGTGTTGAATGCCTTAACTAAACGAGGGTTGATTGCTGTAAACCACCCTTACATAGAAGAATCTGCCCATCACGATGTGGGAGTCTAAAAAAAATGAAATGATGGAAAGCCTCGGAAAATATCCGGGGCTTTTTATTTTATTGCATTTGTAGTCTTTGAGAGCGTCCCCGTAACTAAAATAAATTATTTTTGTAACCATGGATTTAAGCAGTAAGTATGACCCATCGCAGATTGAAGACAAGTGGTACAAGTATTGGATGGAAAATGACTATTTTCATTCTGAGCCTGATGACAGGGAATCTTACTGTATTGTAATTCCTCCTCCCAACGTAACCGGTGTGCTCCACATGGGGCATATGCTCAATAACACCATTCAGGATGTGCTGATTCGAAGGGCTCGTATGCAGGGTAAAAATGCCTGTTGGGTGCCGGGAACAGACCATGCAAGTATTGCCACTGAAGCAAAGGTGGTGAAGATGCTGGCAGAGCAGGGAATCGCAAAAAAAGACCTGAGCAGAGATGAATTTCTTTCCCACGCCTGGGAGTGGACACACAAGTATGGAGGAATTATTCTTGAACAGCTAAAAAAACTGGGTGCCAGCTGCGATTGGAGCCGCACACGCTTTACCATGGAGCCCTCACTGTATGATGCGGTCATTGATGTATTTATTGATTTACACCAAAAAGGACTGATATACAGGGGCACCAAAATGGTGAACTGGGATCCACTGGGCAGAACCACCTTGAGTGACGAGGAGGTTATATTCAAAGAGGTTAATGATCATCTGTATTATGTAAAATATGTATCAAAAGATAATACCGAAGATTATATCAGTGTAGCAACTGCCCGTCCGGAAACCATTGCAGGTGATGTGGCAGTATGTGTGCATCCTGATGATGAACGATATAAACACTGGATTGGAAAGTCTGTAATTGTTCCCCTCATCAACAGGGAAATACCGGTGATAGCTGATGAATATATTGCCATGGATTTTGGAACCGGTGTTCTGAAAGTTACCCCGGCCCACGATATCAATGACTATAAAATAGGAGAGAAGTATAATCTTCCTGTGTATGATACCTTAAATGAAGACGGAACAATTTCGGAAGCAGGGCAGCTGTACATAGGCAAAGACCGATTTGAGGCCAGAAAACTATGGATTAAGGACCTTGAGCAGCATGGATTATTGATTAAAACTGAAGCGTATCGACATAATGTGGGTTTTAGCGAAAGAACGGATGCGGTAGTTGAGCCACGCATCAGCACACAATGGTTTCTGGATATGCAAAAATTTATGGAAAGAAATCCTGAGGTTCTTTCCATGGTCATGAACGATGAAATTAAATTTCACCCGCCTAAATTTAAAAACACTTACAATCACTGGATTTCAAACATTAAAGACTGGAACATTAGCCGGCAATTATGGTGGGGGCATCGTATTCCCGCATGGTACACTCCTGATGGTTTATGGGTTGTTGCGAAAAATGCAACTGATGCTGCCCACGTTTTTGCAAAAAATAATATTCAGGTAAAAGAAGAGGAGCTCCGTCAGGATGAAGATGTGCTGGATACATGGTTCAGCAGCTGGCTTTGGCCTATAAGCGTATTTGACGGTTTTACAGAAGCAGGGAAGAAGGAATTAGCGTATTACTATCCCACACAGGATTTGGTCACCGCTCCGGAAATCATTTTTTTCTGGGTTGCCCGCATGATTATGGCAGGGTATGAATACGAAGGCGAAAAACCATTTAAAAATGTATATTTTACCGGAATTGTTCGTGATAAGCTGAGAAGAAAAATGAGCAAGAGTCTGGGCAACAGTCCGGATCCGCTTGATTTAATTGCTCAATACGGTGCAGATGGGGTAAGGATGGGCATGTTGCTATGTTCACCTGCCGGCAATGATATTTTGTTCGATGAATCACAGGTTGAACAGGGCCGAAATTTTTGCAACAAAATTTGGAATGCCTATAGGTTGATTTCCGGCTGGGAATCGGATGTAAATGCAGTTGTGAGGCCCAATGAGGTGCAGGCGCTGACATGGTTTGAGGCAAAGGCAGATAACACAATTGCTGAGATGGAAAGCGCCTTTCAGGAGTTCAGACTTAATGATGCGCTGATGTCTGTATATAAACTGGTTTGGGATGATTTCTGCAGTGTATTGCTGGAAGCCATTAAACCTCCGCAAGGAGAAAAATTACATGAGCAGACCCTGCATAAGGTTAAACTACATTTCGATTGTCTGTTGAAGCTGCTGCATCCATTCATGCCTTTTATTTCTGAAGAATTACATCATGCTTTGTATGATAACAATCCCAAAAAACCCTGTATTATAGATTCCTATCCCGTTTCCAACAATCTGTCCCTGCCGTCTGATTTGCCACTTCAATTGGTGGCAGAAATCAGAAATGTTCGCAACAGTAAAGGAGTGTCTCCCAAAGAAAAATTGGAAGTAGTGCTCGTCACCGGTGATAAGATTTTCACAGAAAATCAGGAACTGATTGAAAAACTGGCTAATGTTTCGCTTAACATCAATGGCGATAAACCTGACACTGCGATATCTGTTATGGCAGGAACTTCTCAGGCATTTATCAGACTGAATATGGAAGTGAATACCGAAGCGGAAAAGAAAAGACTGGAGGATGAAATTGCCTACTTACAGGGCTTTATGCGCAGCGTAGATGCAAAATTATCCAATGAGAAATTCGTGGCAAATGCCAAACCGGATGTGGTGGCAAAGGAAAGACAGAAAAAGGCAGATGCTGAACAGAAAATATTGAGTCTGCAGACCCAATATCAATCTTTGTAAAATTATTTACGGGTTTTTACATGCTTAAGGTGATATTCACCCAGCATATTACCCATGAGTTTTCCGTTTTCAATTCCGTCGATAAAGTGTATACCACCATATAATCTGCTCATGCATGCCTCGTTGGCTGCTTCTCTGAAGTTTTTAAAACTTCTGGCTCCAAGTCCAAATTCCATTTGGGTACTATCTGTAAAGGCGTACTCGCCAAACATTGAGGTTAGCAGTGTGGCGGAGGAAGAGCTGACTACACTGTGAGCACTGGGGTATTCAGGGAATGGAGGGGTTTGAATGGCCGGCGTCCAGCTGCTGTCAATATATTTTCTGATAACGGTTTCAGGCCTTACATATTCAGTTTTATATTTTGTATCCCAGCAAATTATGAAGGCATCATAAATTACGGCACTTAGTCTTGCAATACCCTCTGCAGATTTGAACAAATCATATTTTTTTTGTTTGGCTACATTGCTGAATATACTGAGCCAGTGGCCCGGGGGGGAGATACGCAGAACACCAATGGTTGCATGCCCGTAATGTATGGTAGAGTTGGGGTTATCATCCCAGTATTTGGCAATATCCAGATAACTGCTGTCCTGATTTTTATTTTGGTCATAAACCTGCTTTGCGAGTTTATAAAAGCGGCTGTTTTTATCCTTGTTAAATGGCTCCGGCTTGGGTATGGTTATGCTTGCTGCCGTTGGAACAACCGCTGTACGCAACTTGAACCAGTTTGGTTCCAACGCGTCTCCGAATTCGGGTAGGGTGGGCTCCCATTTACCGTCTCCCTGTTTCACCAGATAAAAATCGGTACCCCTTGTCTTGCCATAGTTGTCAGTTTTAGCCCATTTTACGATTGCCGCTCCCACAGAATCACCATAGGCAATGGAGTTGTAGAAGGTTTTTGAGGGTAATGAGCGTTTATAGAAATCAAGCTTACGCTGTCTGAAATTGACAATACTATCCTCCTGAAAAACGAGCTTTTGGCTTGTGTAAGTGTGTGCACAAAGCGCAACCAGATCCAGACAATACCTAAGACTGGTATCCGGTTTGGGTAATTCTTTAAGGTCTATTAATTGTCCGGATAGTGAAATAAACTCTTGAGAGAATGGAACGAGTGACTCATAGGCGGCCACACCGGCATAATAATACCTTCTGCTGGCTACAGGTGGTGGAACCCTGTCTACCACCACCGCATTTTGAATGGCAATGTTACATTCCGTTAAAACATCATGTTTGATGATAATATTTTCAGTGCTCTTTTGGGTACAGGCAGCAATGAAAAACAGCGATGAAAACAGGGGTAAGAAGTATTTCATATTGAATTCAAAGTTACAGGTTCAAGTATTAATAAAATGTAAATCCGTGATTTCAGTACAAAAAAAAGCGACCTGAAAAGATCGCTTTTAAATTTTTGGTATGGTGATTATTCCTGATCTTCCAGGATAATACCTGATTCTCCTTTGAAGGGAGATGCAAGTAAAACAATAGATTTGAGGCGCTTGATGGTTTGCACCCTGCGATTGGATCTGGCTCTGATTTTAGCTTCTTTGCGCTTTAGTCTGGTAACTCCCATGGCTGATTTTTTAGAACTGCAAATATAAAGGATTTATTCGAAATTTCAACTAAAATCAGAGTTTATTGCCGTATACATCCAAAAACTGAACTGATTTAACCTGGTCATTCATCCAAACCCCCGGTCTGGCAGCCGATAAATAGCCCCATCCCTGTGAGAGATTCTCAATGCGGGAGCCACCATTTTTGAGGTAAACCATCGCTTTCCCTGCTTTTGCAGGTGCTGCCAGAAACTTCATTTTGGTTTTGCTGAGATGAAATGCTTTAGCAGTACTGTTATTCTGTGTAGCTATCAGGCAAAGCGATTTTCCGGGCATATCCATCCAAACCAAGGATTTAGCATCGCCATCAACATAAAATCCATTTTCTGTCCCATGACTGAAATTAAAACTTTTACCATTGTTGTTGTACAAAACAAAGCCGGATAACGCGTCATCTCTGCCGTATTCAACCCTGGGAGCATAATTGTTGCCGATTCCAATAATATCTAAAAAGCCATTTCCGTCTATGTCTGCAGCCGTAATACCGCAAACAGGGCCTGCCTGGGCAAGGCGGGGTAGAGGTTCTATTGCAAACGATCCACCGTTGTTTCTTAATAATAAACTGTTAAACTGCGAGGCACGCATGCTGTTTTTCTTCAGGTTTTCTTCGCCAAATACCTCTTGTGCTGTTTTTCCGGCGAATGATTCATAAGTCGTAAACCGTTTTTTCATGAAAAGCGGATACGCGGCTCCCATGTCGTCGAGTTCGTGTACGGGATATTCTTTGCGGTTTTTGCTGTAGGTAAGCCAAAAGTCAACATTGCCGCTTTGATCCAGATCCGTCCAATATATTTTTATATTGTCTTCATCCGTCGCCTGAAAGAAAGAATTCATGCCTTTATTGCCGGCAATAATATCCAGGTCTTCGTCATTGTCAATATCAACAGCCATCAGGCTGTTATACCAACCGGGTATCCCCACGGTACCTGCTTCACCGGTCTGGTTAACCAGTTTGCTGCCATTGTTGGCCAGAAATGCGATAGGCATCCACTCTCCGGATACGATTAAATCCATTTTATTGTCTTTGTTGTAATCGCAAAACACCGCGGCACAAACCATTCCCGGCTGGAAAAGATCCGGTGCTGCATATTCTGTTACATCCACAAAAGTGCCTTTATTATTCTGGAGCAGGTAGCTTCTTAAAATGACATCGGGATATTGTCCGGGTTTTAACCGCCCGCCCACAAATAGATCCAGATCTCCGTCACCGTCAATATCTCCTGCGGCTACGCAGGCACCGCTTGTATTCAAATCGGGAAGTGCACTGGCTTTTTCGGTGAAGTTTCCTTTACCATCATTAAAAAATATTTTATGTTTATAGGCAGGGTTTGGATAACCGTATTCGCTGCCACCGGCTGAAAGGTATATATCATTGTCTCCATCGGCATCGGCATCGAAAATCAAACATCCCAGCACATCTACATTATTCATGCTTTTCCAGGGTTGGGAAGAGGCCTGAGAAAGTTTCCCATCCTTCGTTTGCAAATACAGAATACAGCCGTTACTTTCTCTTGCATTACTGATTAACAGGTCGGTCAGTCCATCACCATTAACGTCGCCTGTGGCACTGCCCGGCCCCAGCATAGAATATCGATGTGGCAGCAGAGGTTCTCTTTTAAAATCCGGGTTGTCTCCTTCGCGATGAAGGAAACTCAATCCGATTTGACTTGTGATTTCCTCAAATGAAAATGAATTTTTGGGTGTGTAATCCCATTTTCCTGAGGCATTGTTTTCATCTATTTCAAGAACCTGATTGGCTTTGACATTGGTCAGAACCTGGAATTCACCATTGGGCCAAATTACGGTCAGCTTTTTCAGTGAGGAATATTCACCCATGCCTATGTGTATAATGGGCTCTGTGGCGCTCTGGTAACCTCTTGATGGCTGCATTTCCATGATTTGCTGACCGGAATCTGATTCGCTAATCACTTTACAACCAATCCCAAAACGATTATTCTTTTTTCCGCCTTTGCATTTTATGCGAAGATAATTTTTTTCAGGTCCAACGTTTTTATACAGATGGGCAACATCACCCTGATTACAGATGATCAAATCCAATCTGCCGTCAGCATTGAGATCGGCGTAGGTAGATCCGGAGCTGAGTGTGGGTTCATCCAGTCCCCAATCCTGCGTAACATTCGAAAACCGGTAATTACCCAGGTTTCTGTAAGCATAGTTAGTGAGTTTTTCAAAGGGTAATTTTTCCAGTATTTCTTTGTGGTTAATGGTAGTGCCATAGGCCAGTTTCTCGGCTTCAGTCTCAGAGATATTCAGATTGGCTGCTATTTCCTTTACGGTGGGCTCCCTTTTGAGTTCGCTTTTTAAAATATTCAGGGGTTTTTTAAATTGTTGGTCTTTCCGTTGTTGAAAAAGGATAAAATCCAGGTTGGTCACATCTCTGTAATACCCATTGGTAATGAATAAATCCGAATTGCCATCGTTATCAAAATCTGCAAATAAAGGGCTCCAACTCCAGTCTGTGCGGGCTACGCCATTCAAATAGGCAAGGTCTGCAAAATGACCCTTGAAATTGGTTTGAAGATTATTATGCATGTACTGATGCCCGTAACCGCTGCGCAAGGCGGTGGTAAAGAAATCATATTTTTTAGGACCGGCCAACAAACCAAATCTTCTGGGATCTTCTGACAGCATGTCTACGGTGAACAGATCCAGCCATCCATCTTTATTGTAATCGGCTGCATCAGCCCCCATACTGTTGGTACTGCTGTGTTTGAAGTAAGTTTCAAACTGATTATTAAATGTACCGTCTCCATTGTTGATGTAGTAATAATCCGGTACATGATAATCATTGCATACATAGAGATCGGTATAACCATCTTTATTAAAGTCGGCAGCAGTAGCACTAAGGCAATATCCCATGGCATTTACGCCTGCACCTTCGCTTACATCGGTATATTTTTTACCTTCATTTCTAAACAAATGTTGCTGGCTTCGCTCGTCTCTGTGCAGTGACGGTGTGAATTTTGTAGCGATATCGGCAAAGAAACGGTCGGCGTGATTGCCCAGGTATAAATCCACATCACCATCATTGTCCATGTCAAAAAAAGTGGCACAGGTAGCATTTCCGGGATCATCAACACCCCATTCGGCCGCTTTTTCCGTGAATGTCATGTTGCCGTTGTTGATAAACAATAAATTCCGTTTGTTTTCGGCGTTTTTATCAGGGCCACTTCTGCAAATGTATATATCCAGATAGCCGTCATTGTTTACATCTGCTAAGCTAATACCGCTCATCCAGTGCGAAGTTTTTAAACCGGCTTTTTCGGTAATGTCTTCGAATTTAAAATCTCCGTTGTTTTGGTATAGTACTGCAGGTTTCTCATTTCCTGTAAAAATAAGCTCAGGCAACCCATCGTTATTCAAATCAGCGGCTGCTACTCCGTTCCCGTTGAAGAGGTAATGATAAACAAACTGATTCAAGGTGTCGTTTTCAGGAATGGTATTCACAAAAGTCACCCCGGTTTCTTCTGGCTGTGTAAGTTCAAAAAGCACAGACTGATCATCTTGTTTTTGCCCGCAGGATGAAGCAATAAGCAACCATGCAGCGATGAAAGATGTTGTTATATTACGCATACTGCAAACTTACTAAAAGTGAAGGATTGATTGTTAAAACCTTGTTATTCTTTATGCGCTGAAATCTTAGGATGTCTAACAAAGGAAATTTACGTTGAAACACCTTCATTAAGAACACTGACTTATAGCGGTTTTATAGCTCTCAGCATGTGCCTTTTACCCGGTGGACCCGGCAGTTTATCCATCGAGAAACCCGCGGCGGAAATAGCCGTTTTTGCCGCTCGGGCAGCGCTATAGGTGACAATCATCCCTCCTGGATACAATACATCATACAAATTGCGAAATATAGTTGAAGTCCAAACCTCAGGCTGCACAGAGGGTGCAAATGCATCATAAAAAACAATATCAATATTTTCCGTTATCTGATAATCTATTATGCTCTGTTTTTGCTTCTTTATATTAAAAAAATCACTGATTCTGTTTTCCTTGTTCCATGCAGATTCTATGATGTTATTCCATACTTGTACAGCAGCATAATTTCCGTTCAGAAAGTCCGGCGGTGGCAATAATGTAAGGGGAATGGGGTGAATGTCTATCGAATGATAATGGATTGTTTTGTGAAACAGTTCAGCATACTGATATGCGAGATATGCGTTTAAACCGGTACCGAATCCCATTTCAAAAATGCATATTGTTTCTTTTTGAATACGTGATAACCCTTGTTTAATATACACATACTGACTTTCAGTTAAAGCTCCGTTGATTGAATGAAGGTGGTTATGGTAGTTACAGTCATAAAAAGTATAACTACCGTCCGGTGTTTGCTGTAGGTTAAGGTACGGTTGATTAACGCCGTTTTTCATCCACTTTCAGAAACAAAAACAACAGTAGGGTGAAGGCCCATAAACTGCTACCCCCAAAACTGATAAAGGGGAGGGGTATGCCTATTACCGGCACTATACCAATGGTCATACCGATATTGATGGCCACGTGAAAAAATAATATGCAAACCACTCCGTAACCCAAAACCCGGCCAAATGCAGTGGACTGCCTTTCGGCAAGGTTGATTAATCTGAATAATAATCCAAAGTATAATCCAAAAAAGACAAGGGCACCCACAAACCCCCATTCTTCCCCTATGGTACAAAATATAAAATCGGTATGCTGTTCCGGAACAAACCCCATTTTAGTTTGGGTGCCCTTTAGGTAGCCCCTTCCAAGAAATTGTCCGGCGCCAATAGCAATGCGAGATTGTTCGAGATTGTATCCCATATTGCGGGTGTCTTGTTTTAAATTCAGCACCAGTTCAATTCTATCCCGCTGATAACCTTTCAGAATTTTGGTGTAGGCAAATCCTACAGCAACACTAAATACAGCACTGACAACCGTAACAAACAGGGTTGCAATGATTAATTGTTTGTTCTTTTTTCCAAAATAGATAATCAGAGAAGCCATGAACAATAAAATACCCATCGTCCATAAATGACTCACTCCAGTTGCTTCCATCACAATTCTTGCAATGGCAATCAACATAAGCCATACCGCACTGAGTAAAATCCATCCTGAGAGCCCCTCCCGGTACAGAACAAGAAAGAAGGAAAGAAAAACCAGTGCACTTCCTGTGTCGTTTTGAATTAATATTAACAACATAGGCACTAAAAACAACGCCAATGTTATGGCAACATTCCGGGTACCTTTAAACCGCACACCGTAAGTGCCAAGGTACTTGGCTATGGCTAGTGCCGTTGCCACTTTTGCAAATTCACTGGGCTGAATTCCGAAACCACCAAATCCAAACCAGCTTTTAGCACCGGAAACTTCTTTTCCAAGAAAAAGTACTGCAATATTCAAAAGAATGGCAAAACCATAAAATCCATAGGCGAAGTAATCTATGATGGCAACGTTGGCAAAGGCAATGGTAAATATGATTATAATGGCACCACCTATCCAGATCAGTTGCCGACCGGCAAGGGACGAAAAAGAAAATTCAAAAGTTTGATTTACTTCTGATGTGGCTGAATAAATACTAATAAGTCCAATAAAAACAAGAACTATGTATAACCAAACTGAAATCGTGTCTAGTGCCGGGTTGTCTTCCTTATTTGAATAGAATCTGTTCATACAATTATTGAACGGCAGAAGTTTTTATACGTTCCAGCATATCAGGACGAGCCGGACTTTTACCCCGGTTTAGATAATTTTCAATCATGAGATTGGCAATAGGAGCGGCCCAGGTTGCGCCATAGCCACCATTTTCTACAATTACGGCAATGGCAATTTTGGGTTTTTCTCTCGGAGCAAATGCAATGTAAAGCGAATGGTCTTGTCCATGCGGATTTTGAGCGGTTCCGGTTTTTGCACAGATCACCATGTCGTTTATACCGGTTCCAAATGCAGTGCCTCCGGGTTTGGTCACCAGTTCCATGCCGTCAATAACCCAGTCGTAATAAAGTTCTCCAACCGTTGTATAGTGTCTTTTCTTGAAATCATCCGGCAGGTATTTATTAACCCCAATTCCCTTGACCAGGTGGGGTGTAATGAACCACCCTTTATTGGCAATGATGGCAGCACAATTGGCCATTTGCATAGGCGTTAGCAGTATTTCACCCTGTCCGATGGCAAGTGAGATGATCATGCTGCTTTTCCAAGATTTTCCGTGTCTTCTGTCCAGCTGTTTAATACTGGGAACATTTCCCTTGTTTTCTCCGGGTAAGTCTACCCCCAGTTTACCGCCAAGCCCAAAACTGCGAAGGTGTTTTTCAAGTACTGCATACCCGGATTTTACGTTTGGGTACTTTGGGTTGTCAATGATGTCCCTGAATACCTGACAGTAATATGCATTGCAGGAAATGCCAATGCTTCCCTTGAGGTCTGTGGGGGCCGCGTGTGGATGACAACCTACGGTAAGACTTCCCAGGTGATAGCCGCCACTGCAGCCATGAAGAGTAGATTGTTTTAATACTCCTTCCTGACATCCAATGAGTGCCATTACGGTCTTGAATGTGGATCCGGGAGGATACACTCCTTTAATAGCCCTGTTATAAAGTGGTTTTTTGGGGTCAATTAATAACTGCCTAAAAGAACGCGCTCTGGCATCACCAACCAATAAATTGGGGTCATAATCAGGTTTATTGATCAAAGCCAAAATTTCACCGCTGGAGGGCTCAATGGCTACTACACTGCCTCTTTTGTTGGCGAGCAAACTTTCACCAAATTCCTGCAGTTCAAAATCGATACTGCTGTAAAAATCAGGTCCTGCCTGAGCAGGGGAGTTAAATTCGTTGTCTTTGGCTTCCCCTCTTTCTGTGTAGGTTCTGTCCTGCCATACGGTCTTTACTCCCTTAACACCCCTAATGTAGGATTCGTAGGTGTGTTCGATTCCTGTAATTCCAACCAAATCACCGGGACGATAATACGGGTCTTTGGCCAGTAGTTTTTTACTCGCCTCACCCAAATAACCCAGCATGTGTGCTCCGCCCTTTACTGCATATAATCGGTCTGTTTTGGGTTCTACGGAAAATCCCGGAAATCTGTAAAGGTTTTCCTGAATCGCACTGTATTGATCTTTACTTAGATTACTCATAAAGATTGCAGAGCCGTTAAACACGTTGTTTTTTTGTCTTTTTTTGGAGTTTTCCCGAGCAATGTTCATGAATTTGTGATACTCTTCACCTGTTATATTCATGATTGTGCAAAACGCTGCCGTATCTATATTTTTGGCCTTTCCGGGAAAAACAATTAAATCATAAATCGCAATGTTATGAACAAGCAACTTCCCGTTTCTGTCGTAAATGATACTTCTGTCAGGGTAAATGGGTATTTTATTCAGTGCATTATTGATTGCTTTTTGCTCATACTGGTTGTTAAGCAATTGAAGCTTAAAAATTTGAATTAAATAAACGATTGCTATGATACCGAATAGGCCAAGATATACAAATTTGCGATTCCGGTGTAAGTCCATGTTACTGGATTTTAGCTATGATTTTATATAGCAACATTAGTAGAAAAGTCCCGATACTGCTTAATAGGGAAGTGGCAATAACCGAAAAAAACGAGGTGAAGGTAAAATAATCCAATGTAAAATATACCCAGTGATGTAAAAACGTAAGTGAAAAAACATACAATGCGTAGTACGTAAAATTTTTGTATTCGGGTGTTACATGGTGGTAGCCCTGCAACTGAATGGCATCTGCATCTATCAGTTTTTCATCAGTCATAATTCTTCCAAACGCCAAAGTAGCGCAGGCAGCTGCATGCAAACCGCCACTGTTACTAAAAATATCCAACAGTAGACCGATAAAAAAGGCCGAAAGCAATTTTAAAAATCGGTTGTAGGAAAAGGGAAGTAACAATATGAACAGGATATAAGGCATGGGTTTTAACCAGGCCCCAAAGTTTATTTCCTGAATCAGGAAAAACTGCAATAAAACCAGAATGATGGTAGCAAAAAGGTATCTTAATAAATCAATTGCCACGGTTTGACCTCCTATTCAATGTATCGATTTGAGATGAGAATTGATAATTCACCACATACACATGGCTTATTTTACGAAAATCGGTGGCGAGTTTAATATCAATATCATAAAAACTGCTACCACCGGTTTTACTAACCCGCTCAATTTTACCAATGGGAATGCCTGGTGGAAACTTAACGGAATAGTTGCTGGTCACAACGTTCATACCGGGTGTAATCTTCTCAAATCTGCTGACACCATTTAGCTGAATTATGGTAGGGTCTTTACCATTCCAACTGACAGAGCCATCCCTGAAATTGGTTTGGGGTATCATGGGGGTCGCCTTAAACTGTGAGTTAATGGCAGACAGCACCAATGAAAAATCTTCGGTAACATCTATTACAATCCCTGCAATACCGGAAGGGCTTAATACAGCCATGTCTTTGCGGATCCCCTGATTGCTGCCTTTGTCTATGGTAATAAAATTGTTCTGAAGGTGTGTTGTTAGCTGCACAACATTTGCGGTGAGATACTCGTATTTTTTCTTACCTAATGAATCTTTGATCAAATGACTGCTGCTGTCATTTAACTGTTGATTTTCGATTAGGGCAGCACGCAATTTTCTGTTTTCCTCTGCGAGTGATTGATTGACATCTGCCAGCTTGAAATAATCTGTTACATTGGTTTTAGCTCTGGACAAACCGTTGGCAAAGGCGCTGCTTGTGTTAAAAAAATAGCTCTGTTGATATATGTTGAATCGTACAACCTGCCCAATGCTAAATACCATAAGCAGGAGATATAAAATAAAAAACAGGTTTTTCCTTATAAGTCTGAACAGAAAAACCATGTTTTAACAATTAAGCTGTCATCAAAAATTTGAATTTACCAATGTTCCTTAGCGCAATTCCGGTTCCTCGCACTACCGCACGCAAGGGGTCTTCCGCTATGGAAACTCTAAGTTTGGTTTTGGCACTTACGCGCTTGTCTAGTCCCCTTAATAGAGCACCGCCACCGGTAAGCCAAATACCATTGGTTAAAATATCCGCACTCAGTTCGGGAGGAGATTGCTCCAAAGCCCTGAGTATTGCTTCCTCTATTTTCATGATACTCTTGTCCAGCGATCGCGCGATTTCTGAATAGCTTACCATAATTTGTTTGGGAATACCTGTCATTAAATCCCTGCCAAAAACAGGGTAATCCTCAGGTGGGTTGTCCAACTCTTGTAAAGCGCTGCCAATATGTATTTTAATCTTTTCCGCAGTTCTTTCACCGATGAGCAGATTGTGTTCCCTGCGCATATATTCAACAATATCCAAGTTGAACTCATCACCGGCCACCCGTATGCTTTCGTCGCAAACTATGCCACCCAGGGCAATAATGGCAATCTCTGTGGTACCACCACCGATGTCAATGATCATGTTACCCTGAGGTTGAACTACGTCTATACCAATACCCACAGCCGCCGCCATGGGTTCGTGAATAAGATAAACTTCTTTGGCACCGCTGCGCTCTGCGCTGTCCTTAACAGCCCGTTTTTCCACTTCCGTTATTCCTGACGGTATGCAGATAACCATTTTCAGCTGGGGAGAAATCCACTTCTGTTTCTGGTTAATCATTTTTATCATACCCCTGATCATGTGTTCTGCGGCCTGAAAATCTGCAATTACGCCATCCTTCAATGGTCTTATGGTTTTGATTCCCTCGTTTTCTTTACCAAACATTTGCATGGCCTCTTTTCCTATGGCAATTACATTGCCGGTGGCTTTTTCCATGGCAATGATAGAGGGTTCGTCCACCACAACTTTGTCTTTGTGTATGATTAGCGTGTTGGCCGTGCCTAGGTCAATGGCAAGTTCCTGCGTCAGAAAACTGAATAAGCCCATTTTTGCGTTTTATATCAGTCTGCAAAATAAACATAAAAGTTGCTATTTTCTTTGAAAACGGGATAAAAAATTGCAGCCGGCTTGGCCGGGGCAGTACAATTTAAAAGTCCAGCCCCAGACTGATGTATTGAATGGGTTTGTTCCATTGACTTTCCTGCCACCCCCAGGCCCTGTCATATTTAATAAAATATCCCAAAACACGAGACCGTATTCCATAACCGGCACCCATAAGCCAAGGATTTCTGCGGGATGTTATACTCATGGAATAATTGGGTGTTGTTACATAATTTGTATTGTAGGGATTGGCAATGTCAGCAGGCGATTTGCCTGTAAAAGCGCAACCGGCATCCAGGAATGCTGTTAGGGTGAAATGTTTAATAAATTCAGATGACACAGGCCGTTTGTAAATCATTTTCATCAATTGCCATCTGAGTTCAGCATTGCTAAGCAGAAAGCTATTTCCCATGCGGGCACCCCTGTAATGCCCCCTCAGATTGCATACCCAGGATTGAAATTGAATATTTTCAGGGTTTAGCAATGTGGGCTTTTCCGGGAGTTGTTCTTTTGCCGTCCAGTTTTCTACTCCTCCTAGATAAAAGGCCGCCTTATGCGCCCCCAGATTGTAAATTCCTGCAATTCGCTGCGCAAAACTGATGCTTTTCCATACAGGAATGTAAAACCGAATATCCGATTCTGCCCAAATTAATGTTTGCGCATTTTTCGTATTCATCATGTGTTGCAGGCCAAATTTAATTCGACTGCCTCTCATTTGGTTAAGACCGGAACTCGTGCTGTTATCAAACATGATTTCCATTCTGTTACTCCAGAAGCGGTTCACCTTGTCCTCTATTTGTGCTGCCTGTATTTCGGTAATTTTGGTGGTAATGTGATCCTCCCGCAATCCTGTAATGTAAGTGTAGCGTGATCGTTCATCGGATGGAAGCATTATTTTAAAATCAAGCAATTGGGTTCCATATTGCTGATATAAATTCGGCTCATTGTCAAACTTTCTGTTTCTTCTGTAGTATAAAAATTCATAATCAAACCTGTTTGCGTAACGGCCTATTTTAAAATGAAAATCGGTAAAAGCCAGGTCTAAACTGCTTCTGACCCCACCCTCAATGTTCACATTGCGCTGCAGGTCTGACAATGAAACTTTGAAATAAGGCATTAACCAAGGGTTTCTCATGACCATCATAGGTACACTGTTGTCATAAAGATATGTTCCAAGGTTTCGGTTATCAATCTGGGTTACAATAAAATCAGGGGTGATGGGATTGAGATTGGTCCTAATCAGCTGCTTGCTCTTGGGAATATCACTTTCGGTTATTGTTTCAGGATAATCTATAACCGGAAATCCCGTTTGATATTTATACGTTTTTGACACAGTATCCTGCCGGATAAGGTTGCCATCATAATTTACAGACTGGGTATCCTTTAATAGAATGGTACTGTTTTCATTTACAATTAATCCTTTTTTCCAATTATTCAATTGAGTATTTATGGGAATATTGATGGCATCCTTTTCGGGGTTTTCATTTACGTTACCCATAAACAGGGTTATTCGCCCATTGACTTTGACAACCTCTGCAAAGGTGCTTTTGTCTCCGGAAATGTTTTGACTGTATATAGATCTGGCGTAATGGGTTAATCCCTTGGGTTCCGCGTAGAAATAAATAGGGGAGTACCATGCATTTTGCAAGCCGCTGATGTCTGACAAAAAACCAATGATACTATCATTCAGGGGTATTGGAGATAGAATAGATACCGGAGTTTTGAATTGGGTGATTTGTTTGTTTCCGGCTTCTCCCCACATAAATAAATTATTGATATTATCGGCTGAATTGGCAGTGTAAACAAGACGACTATTGTTCAACCAAAGTAGGTTGTTTTTATACATTGTATCCCGCGTTATCTGTTTAACACCACCACCGGTTAAAGCGGAAGTATAGAGCTGGGAGATACTCATGTTTGTGGCTGAGAATACTATGCTGTCTCTATCGGGGTGCAAAGCGAAATCATTAACGGCTTTGAAGCTGCTGAAGGATAATCTGGCGATGTTTTTACCCTGTTTATTGAAGGTTAATAGAAAATAATTGCCTTTCTCAAAAGTTAAAATATACAATTTATTGTTTCTCCATTTGGCCTTAGGAAAGGTAAAATCATTGATTTGATTGAGCACTTTTTGTCCGCCTTCATAAATTTTCTGTGTCCTGTTGTTGTCTACAGAATAAAGCCAGACAGCAAATTTTCCATGATCATGTGTGATAAGTGAAAGCGTTTTACCATCCTGATTAAGGCCCGCACCCGATATGCGTAATTTGTTGATTTTTCGGGGAATCTCAGCTTTACCCCTGGGAAGTATCATGCCCGTAGTGTTTTCAAAGTCTGCCCGACACTTTTCTTTCCATTGCTGCAGAAAATCTGACAATTGATTTTTGGAATAATAGGATATACCGGCTTCCGCAGAATGGGTATACCGGGCAATAAACATGATACCGGCAACCACATCTTTACCGTGTCGGTCAATGATAAATTTCCATACACTTCTACCCATTAATGATTGCTCATCCCTAGTCAGCAAATTAACATTGTCGAATGTACCTGTTGCAAAACCATCCCTTAAATCAGTTTCTTGTTCCGCCCCCCATCCCTCGGAGATGATACCGCTTAAACCATCTGTAAACCAGAAAGGCAGTGCAGGACTTTTCAATCTTTCAAATCGGTCTTGTAAAGTGCCTCCGTATATCATTTCTCTGATAAGGAAGTCACTGATACCCTGCGTTATTCGTGTTTTAAACGCGGCAAAATTGCCATCATGGTAGATTGGCACTGCTTCTGCCGGTATGAAAGTTATGCCACCGGAGTGCCACTGGGGATTAACGTATCCGATATTGTTCTGTTTGTAATCACTCATACTCCCGTAAATCATGAACTGGGGGCGGTTTGATGATTTGTAACCCAACAATTTTTCGATTTTTGGCAGCTGCTCTGCAATGGTTTTGTCGGCAAAATCTACGGCATATCTCAATTGACTGTCATGATAAAGAAAATCAGCGGTTTCGCTTCTGTAAGCAGTCCAGTGAAATGAATTGTATTGTACACGGTTTTGGCCAAAATCCGAATAAATCCCCTGACTTTTACCCCAATAGGGCAGGAAGCATGCAAGAACGATGATGGGGATGTAACGCAAACCGGGCATCAGACCTGCAATTTAAGCAAGAAATATTACTTCTTTGGGGTAAATTTGCGTGATGCAGAGTGATCTTTTTACGGAAGGTGCCCGAAAATTTGTTGATTTGGAGGAACGATTTGGGGTTTTTAATTATCATCCGCTTCCGGTTGTGTTGGCTCAGGGCAGTGGCGTGTATGTATGGGACGTGGATGGAAAAAAGTATCTGGATTTTTTATCGGCATACAGCGCGGTTAACCAGGGTCATGCCCATCCTGTCATTTTGCAGGCACTTCAATCCCAGGCAGCAAGTTTGTCACTAACAAGCAGAGCGTTTCACAATAATAAACTGGGGCCCTATCTCGAATTTATGGCCAATACTTTTGGGTTTGATCGAGTATTGCCTATGAATACGGGGGTTGAGGCCTCAGAATCTGCAGTAAAACTGGCAAGAAAATGGGGATATGAGGTAAAGGGTGTTAGTGAAAATAATGCCAGAATTATTTTTGCTGCCGGTAATTTTTGGGGAAGAAGTATTGCGGCAATTTCCTCAAGTACAGATGAGAACAGCAGGAACGGATTCGGCCCATTTGTGCCGGGATTCGACTTGATTCCATACAATGATTTACATCAGCTGGAAGAGGTTTGTAAAAACCCCGATGTGGTCGCATTTATGGTGGAACCCATTCAGGGTGAAGCCGGGGTGATAGTTCCTGATCCGGGTTATCTGAAGGGTGTAAGAGAAATATGCAGCCGGTACAATGTATTGTTTATTGCTGATGAAGTTCAGACAGGTCTTGGCAGAACGGGAGCAATGACATGTTGTGAACATGAGAATGTAAAACCCGATTTACTGGTGCTGGGAAAAGCATTAGGGGGTGGGGTGTATCCGGTAAGTGCCGTTTTAGGAAGAGATGATGTAATGAAAACGCTAAAACCCGGTCAGCATGGCAGTACTTTTGGAGGAAATCCCTTGGCATGCGCTGTAGGAATGGCATCTTTAAAAGTTATCATAGACGAACAATTGTGCGAGAATGCCAGAGCGATGGGGGAACTTTTCAGGGCTGATCTTAAAAAAATTAAAAGTCCATTAATCAAAGATGTTCGCGGCATGGGATTGTTAAACGCCATGGAAATATTGCCATATGGATCCGGTAAAACTGCCTGGGATATTTGTGTATCAATGTTACAGCATGGTTTACTTGCCAAGCAAACCCACAGGAATATTATCCGGTTTGCCCCGCCTTTGATTATTAATAAGGAACAAATTGAGCAGGCAACTGAAATCATCAAGAAAGTGATTAGTGAAGAGGAAATGGGTTTGTAATGAATGTGTTTTGATAAAATGTGGGATAATTGTGTAGGAATTTCAGTTGTTTCATCACGCAAATGATATATTTTCGCACCACAATCACCATGAAAATACGTTGCGTAACTGCTATGGTTGTTTTGAGTCTGTTGTTTTCATCAACTGCATCGTCTCAACCCACAAATCCTAGGCCTGCGGCTCCTAGAACTGCGGTAAACAAACCAAAACCACCCAAAGAAATTGCACCAGCAGTGCAGATTTATTTTGATTTTAACAAATCAAACATTAAAAAGTCGGAAGTAGCCAAGCTTGAAAAACTGCTTGAAGATCTCAAATCCAAAAGAGAATACAAAATGATGCTTACCGGTCACACAGACAGCACCGGTAACGATGATTATAATATGCAGCTGTCTCAGCGTCGTGTGGATGAGGTCTATGATTGGCTTATGGAGAAAGACGTTGATACATCGGTTGTGGGTCGTGTGTATTTTGGACGATCAAAGCCCCGTGAAAAGAACGAAGGCGATGAAGAGAAAAAGTCCAAGAATCGCAGGGTGGAAATTACCATTATTGAAAAACCGGCACCACCACCTCCTCCGCCACCACCACCACCCAAAGATACTTGCGTAAAAGATACCACTGTTTTCATTGGACAGGGTGTGGCAATTACCCTAAACCGTTGTGATTATTTCCGCATGTGCAGAAAAAATCCTGAAGGATGCATCACCATTAATCGCAAAACCGAACTGGATGAAATTTTTGAAAGTGGAACCCCACTTAGAACTCTGAAAGGTGACGGATTTAACTGGGCCGGCATATTCAATGTTAAATTGGCCGGTGATACCTGCCTGAAAAAGCCCGCCAGTTTCTCTGTTAACCTCGATCTTGAAACTTACAAAAAGGCCAAACTGAGCGTATACAAAACTAAAGGTGAGGATTACCTGGAGCTTGACAAGTCAATTAAGGTTTCTATTGCCAAAACCAAGGAGAATATTAAGGTTACCATGCCCCTGAAATGTCCTGGACAAATTAATCTGTGTGGCGTGACCGGTAAAAGCAAAGTGGCCACATTTAAGGATAAATCCTTCAAAATTAAGGACATCTATGTTGTCAGCTACGAACCGCCTACCATAATTCCTGCTACCAAAAAAGGGAGTAAGTGGTACGTTAATTATGGCTCTGTTCAGAATGGAAAACTGTACGTTACCCTCAACGATGGTGAAACGGTAATAAAAGATATTGAACTTAACAGTATTCGCAAGTCTAAATCACCCGGCGAACTGAGGAAGAAATATAAAATAAAAGCCAAACATATCAAGCGTTAACACGGTTAAACTGGTGTAGTTCGGAGTTGTAGTATGGAACCATTAACCCAAAGGAGCAGAAAGGTTGTCAATAAGAAGATGACCTTTATGGAAAGGATTTACCTGCCCGCCATATTACATGGTATGTGGATCACTTTCAGCCATTTTTTCAAAAAGAAAAGTACGGTAAGCTATCCTGACGTATTAAGGCCCATAGCGCCGGTTTACAGAGGTCAGCATGTTCTGAAGCGTGATGAGGAAGGCAAGGAGCGTTGCACGGCCTGTGGCCTCTGTGCAGTTGCCTGTCCGGCTGAAGCAATTACCATGGTTGCTGCCGAAGCTAAACCGGAAGAAGCTCATTTGTACCGCGAAGAAAAATATGCAGCAACCTATGAAATAAATATGCTGCGCTGCATATTCTGTGGTTTGTGTGAGGAAGCATGTCCTAAAGAGGCAATTTTCCTCACTGACCGACTGGTTGATGCAGAATACAACAGGGGAAGTTTCATATATGGAAAAGATAAGTTGGTGGAACCCACTGATGAAAGAGTCGATGTTTCAAAACGTCAGGTTTGGACGTATCAAAATCAGTAAAATATGCTATTGACTATTTTAGGATTACCCCCTGCGTTTCTGTTGTTGTCGTTTATTACGATTCTGTGTGCCTTATATGTAGTAACCAATACCAATCCGGTATACAGTGTTTTGGCATTGATTTTGGCATTCTTTAGTATTTCAGCACATTATGTGCTGCTGAATGCACAATTTCTTGCCGTCGTAAATCTGATTGTATATGCAGGGGCTATCATGGTTTTGTTCCTGTTTGTGCTAATGTTATTGAACCTGAACAAAGAAAGTGAGCCCATTGTCAAAATGGGTTGGCATATTGGAGCTGCTGTAACTGCCGGTTTGCTGCTCGTTACCTTGGCAGCCGCGCTGCACAAGTCTTCCGAGCAAATAATGCGTAATCCTGCAGAAGATATTGGCCTGGTAAAAAATCTAGGTAAGGTACTTTTTACAGATTATCTGGTTCCTTTCGAATTGTCAGGTATTCTATTTCTGGCTGCAATGGTAGGAGCAGTGCTTTTGGGCAAAAAGCAAACAAATAGCAAAGAAAATAACAATTATTCAGAAACATCCTCTCAATGAACCCGGATTCCGTATTTAACACATTAGACATTAGCCACTACATCTATTTAAGTAGTGTATTGTTCTGCATAGGGCTTTTTGGGGTTCTTACCCGTCGCAATGCCATTGTTTTGCTAATGTGTATTGAACTCATGCTGAATGCCGTGAATTTGCTGTTCGTTGCATTTTCATCCTACATGGGCGATTCGGCAGGACAGCTGTTTGTTTTCTTTATCATGGTAGTAGCAGCCGCCGAAGCAGCTGTTGGCCTTGCAATCATTGTCATGATTTACCGCAATACCCGTAGTACTGATGTTGGTCTATTTGATAAGCTAAAGGGGTAATGGGAATGCTATTTGTTATATTACTGTCACCTTTAATTGGATTTTTATTCTCCGGAATAATTGGAAAGTATTTACCTGAGAAGATTACAGGTTGGATTTCCTCCTTAAGTATTTTGGTCTCTTTCATCTTTTCATTGCAGGTTTTTCTGGATTTAATGCCAAACGTTGCCGAACCGGCTGGAGGACCCGCTTTTGAGGCCATTGGATTTACTTTTTTGTCTGTGGGAGATGTCTTTGTGGATTTTGCCATCCAGGCCGATCGTCTTACTTCCTTAATGATGCTGGTAATTACCGGAATCGGATTTCTAATACACCTGTATTCCATTTCTTACATGCATGGAGATAAAGGGTTTTATAAATTCTTTGCTTACCTCAACCTGTTTGTTTTTAACATGCTTGTTTTGGTTATGGGCAGTAATTTCCTCATGTTATTCTTCGGGTGGGAAGGGGTTGGTCTCTGTTCTTATTTGTTGATAGGATTTTGGTATCGAAACGCAGAATATGGCAAAGCTGCCAGAAAAGCGTTTATCATGAACAGAATTGGTGATTTGGGTTTATTGGTTGGTTTGTTTCTGGTGATAAGCAGTTGCAAGTCGTTAAATTATTCAGACGTGTTTGCAGCAGCTAAGTCAGGAAGTTTATCCACCGAAATGGTTACTGCCATTTGCATTTCGTTTTTTATTGGCGCCATGGGCAAAAGTGCACAAATTCCTCTTTATACATGGCTTCCGGATGCCATGGCTGGCCCAACACCTGTTTCAGCGCTGATCCATGCTGCAACCATGGTAACAGCCGGAGTATACCTGGTGGTACGCTGCAATGTACTTTTTGAAATGGCACCGGCTGCTCAACAGCTCATTCTATGGATAGGCCTTTCTACCAGCATTCTGGCTGCGCTGATAGGTTTAAAGCAAAATGATATCAAGAAGGTTTTGGCATATAGTACGGTAAGTCAATTGGGGCTTATGTTTATTGCTTTAGGAGTAGGAGCTTATTCGGCTGCAATGTTTCACCTCATAACCCATGCGTTTTTCAAGGCCCTGTTGTTTTTGGGTTCTGGCAGCGTCATTCATGGTATGGGAGGGGAACAGGATATTCGCAAAATGGGTGGTCTGAAGTCCTACATGCCGGTTACCTATTATACTTTTCTCATCGGCACCCTGGCCATCAGCGGTATGCCTTTGTTTAGCGGCTTTTTCAGTAAGGACGAAATTCTGGCTACGGTGTTTACCCAGCAGCCCGTTGTTTGGTTTTTGGCAGTGGTAAGTGCACTCATTACCGGAGTCTACATGTTCAGGGTATTCCTGGTTACTTTTATGGGTGGCTTCAGAGGTACTGAAACTCAAAAACACCACTTACATGAATCACCAGCGTTGATTACAGTTCCGCTTATTATTTTAGCCATATTAAGCTTGGTGGGAGGGCTCCTAAATTTACCTGAGTTGTTTACCCATGACCATGCGCAGTGGTTAAAACACTGGCTGAGTCCGGTTTTGGGCAATGCTCAGGATGCTTTGCATCATCCGTCTCACAGCACAGAATGGATGCTCATGGGAATAGCCGTTTCAGTGTTTATAGCCGCATTTTTGTATACCCGAAACAAGTACATTTCACATGCTTCGGTACCTGAGGAGGATGCGGAAATGACCGGTGCGGCCAAATGGTCTGCCCACAAATTCTATGTAGATGAATTGTACGATAAAGTTTTTGTGAGAAGTACCGAGCGTTTAGGATCAACCATGGATAAAGCCGATGGTGGGATTTTTGCCGGACTTATGGGTTGGGTGTCCTCAGGAATTTCCTATATGTCAGGACTGTTTTCAAAGGTTCAAAACGGCAGAATTCAATATTACCTGCTGTATATGGTTATCGGTGTTATTCTCATGTTGGTCATCAATATTTTCAAATAATCGTGGAGTTGATCTTTATACCCATCGTTGCCGCATTTATAGCCGCCTGGACAGGGAAGTGGTCTCGCTGGATATCACTGCTGGGTTCAATCATTTCAGGCGTATTTCTGTTGTACTTTTTTATGCATTTCAATCCCGATGCCGGGGTTCAGTGGCAATGGAATAAACCCTGGTTTTCATCAGCCATTCATTTTCATAGCGGCATAGACGGAATAAGCATGGTTTTGCTAATTCTAACGAATGTACTTTGCCCGTTGATTTTACTTTCGGCGTTTCACAAAAAAGAAGATAATGCACTGCTGTTCGCGCTGATTGTAGGAATGCAGGGCGCGCTTAATGGGGTTTTTGTAGCACGTGACGGACTCATGTTTTACATCTTCTGGGAACTGGCCCTAATTCCCGTGTATTTCATCGCCGGATTATGGGGAGAAGGAAACCGTTTTAAAACAACATTACGCTTTTTTATCTATACATTCATTGGTAGTCTTGCCATGTTGGCATCGCTGATTTATTTGTTTAGTAAAACCCCAGATAGTTCATCTTTCTCCTACGAAACACTTGTTGCTGTTCAATTGAATCCCAATGAGGCATTCTGGGTGGGTGCGGGACTGTTGCTGGCATTTGCCGTTAAAATACCTATCATGCCTTTTCACGGATGGCAACCTGCTACCTATACTGAAGCTCCCGCTGTAGGATCAATGCTGTTATCAGGCATCATGCTGAAAATGGGATTGTATGGCTTGCTTCGCTGGTTCATGCCCCTGGTGCCGGAATCGCTTCCCACGTTTGTGCCCTTTATTGTTGGCGCAGGTATCATAGGCATTCTTTACGCAGCCCTTATTGCAATCAGGCAAAATGATATGAAACGTATCGTTGCTTATTCATCACTTTCCCATGTAGGCCTCATCGCCGCAGGTATAGCTGTAGCAGGTGAAACGGGAGTTCAGGGTGGAATTTTGCAAATGTTCAGTCACGGTGTTAATGCCGTGGGCTTGTTTTTGGCCATCGATATCATTGAGAGAAGAAACCAAACCCGATTCCTTGACGCTTTGGGCGGTATGGCTGCGCAATCGAGGGCTTTTGCGGTTTTCTTTTTGGTCATAGTTTTGGGTGCAACTGCAGTGCCTTTTACCAATGGATTTCCGGGTGAGCTGTTGTTGCTGAAAACCGTATTTTCCTATCATCCTGTTTGGGGCGTTATGGCAGGTATCACCATCATACTGTGCGCTGTATATATGCTGAGAATGTATCAGTTTAGCATGCTCGGTGAAAGCAAAGGCACTGTGTTTAATTCTTTGTCCTGGCATGAATGGGTTTCTTTGTCAGGCATAGTGCTATTGATTGTATTTTTTGGTTTATTTCCTCAACTCATCATGGATATCAGTGCACCGGCAGTGAAGCAATTGTTAATGTTAATTCAAAATACCAAGGGGGTAATATCATGACTTCATTATTAATCCTGTTTTTGGGTGCCATTGTAGTCTTGTATTATGGCATCAATAAGCCGGAGGGCAAATCGCTGCTGATGACGGTCATCCTTTTGCTGGCAGCATTGTCATCACTCGTTTATGACCTGCTTACGGTTAAAAATCGTAACGTTTTGGGTTGGCTTACCGAATATGTACCTGAGAACATGCTAATATGGAATTTCAATTCGATTGCATTTTCCATAGTGTTGGTTTTGGCGTTTTTATTGGTATTGGGATTGTTTTCCCGGAACAACTACATAGGTGCAGATTTACTTGGCTTAATGCTATTCAGTGTTTGCGGTGGAATGCTGATGACCTCTTTCAGTAACCTGATAATGCTTTTTCTTGGCATTGAGTGTCTTTCAATACCCTTGTATGTGCTTGCGGGAAGCAAAAAATCTGATCTGGCCTCCAATGAGTCTGCGGTTAAATACTTTCTCATGGGAGCATTCAGTACCGCTATTTTTCTGATGGGTTGTGCTTTTCTTTACGGGGGTACAGGAAGTCTAGAATTGGAGAGTATTAGCCGTGCTACATCCATGATTACTCACCTGGGTATTAAGAGTAACCTTATATTTTCGGGCATCATATTACTTATGGCGGGAATGTTGTTCAAAATATCGGCTTTTCCTTTCCATTTTTGGAGTCCGGATGTGTACGATGGCAGCCCAAACCGCACCACCGTCTTTATGGCAACCGTGGTGAAGATTGCCGCTTTTGCTGCTTTTTACAGGTTATTCAACGAAGGTTTAGGAGATGTCAAAAATTGGTGGGGGGTAACCCTGGCAGTTTCTGCGGGGGCCACCATACTGTTCGGAAATATTGCTGCCATCAGGCAAAGTTCCTTCAAGAGAATGTTGGCCTATTCCAGTGTTGCGCATGCAGGATACATGCTCATGGCCATACTTGCGCTTCCTCAAAATGGATTCTGGGCGTTACTTGTTTACCTGATCGCCTACACCAGCAGTGCGGTTTCTGTTTTCTATCTGTTGGATAGAACTTCCGGCGAAAACAGTAATTTTTCATTCGACAATTTCAATGGTCTGGGTAAACAAAGTAAATGGCTATCGCTAATATTAATTGTTTCCATGTTTTCGATGGCCGGAATACCTATGACAGCCGGTTTTGCAGGTAAATATGGACTTTTTAGCAGCATCATTACTTCCTATCCCTGGTTGTTGTATGCAGCGCTCATCGGATCTGCCATCAGCATCGCATACTATTTCCGGGTCTTCAAACATGCCTTTTTCTCAGAAGACGGTACGCTGGTAGCATGGAAAATCGGTACTATGGAATGGATATTCCTTGCCTTATCCCTCACAATAACCTTATTGGTGGGATGTTGGCCTGCCGTTATTACCCTATGTAAGTAATTACATAGTTAAAAAGTAATTCCAATTCTGTAAACTATGGACCCTAGGGGTTGAGTAGAAGCAAATTCAGTATTGGGTGCGTAACCTATTAAAAACCACGAACTCATATTTGAACTTTGTGCCATGCCCAGCCCCAGGATGGGGGAAGCCACCCATTTTCTTTCACTGGAAGATAACACACCATTTCCTGGCATTATTGCATTCACAGCCCTCATTTCTCCGTGCAGAAAGGCCACCTGTCCCAGATTTAATCTCAGAAATCCGTGCGCGCCATAGGTGAAACCCGTGTTTCCCTGCCCATTTCCTGCGTAAAAAGCACCATTGATTCCGGCACCTACCCTCAAAGGTTTGGCAATATCATATCCCACAAAAGGGGATATTTCGCCAAAAACATAGCCATTGCTAAGGGAAAACATAAACTCAGTTCCTTTAATGAAATTTTCATGAGAAGGAGATTTGAAAAACATTCTTTTTTGTGAGCCGGTATCAAATGTTTTTCGGGGTGCATCATCTTCATATTGCGCTGAGGTAATGTTAATCATATTAACAGCCACAATCCATAACAAAGCTTTTTTGCACATAAGATTAAGATACTTGATTACCCGCAATTATAGCGCTAAAATTGTACCAAGAATCAGACCCAATGTCTAAAATACACAATTTTTCCGCCGGGCCTTCCATTTTGGCACCCGTAGCAATCGAGAAAAGCATGGAGGCCATCCGAAATTTTGCAGGTACCGGCTTAAGCATTTTGGAAATCAGCCACAGGACCAAAGAATTTGAAGCCGTAATGGAGGAGTCCCGTCAGTTGGTAAAAACGATTATGTCGGTGCCAGATGATTACGATATCCTGTTTCTACAGGGGGGCGCATCAACGCAGTTTTTTCAGATTCCCCATAATTTTCTGAGAACTTCCGCTGCCTATTTGAAAACCGGAGTGTGGGCTGCAGGTGCTATTAAAGAAGCCAAACTATACGGTGAAGTAAAAGTGGTTGGCAGCAGTGAGTCTGAAAACTATTCCTACATTCCTAAAGACTATACCATACCTGCTGATGCTGATTATTTTCACTGTACCAGCAACAACACTATTTATGGCACCCAAATGCAATCTTTCCCTAAGAGTCCGGTGCCAATGTTTTGCGACATGAGCTCAGATATTTTCAGTCGCCCGGTTGATACTGCCGGTTTTGATCTGATTTATGCCGGAGCACAGAAAAACATGGGTCCTGCAGGCGTTACCCTTGTTATTATTAAAAAGTCAATCTATAACCGACGCCCCGAGGGCAGAGCAATTCCGTCTATGCTGGATTACAAACTTCATGGTGAAAAGGAAAGTATGTATAATACCCCGCCTGTATTTCCCATATTGGTAAGTAAATTCAATCTGGAATGGGTGAAAGAAAACGGGGGCTGTGAGGGAATGCAGAAACGCAATGAGGAAAAAGCGCAGCTGCTATACAACGCTATAGATAACAGCCCCTATTTTAAGGGTACGGTGCATGCAGAAGACAGAAGCCGAATGAATGTTTGCTTTGTATTCAACGAGCCGTCACCCGAACTGGAATTGAAGTTTAACTCTGCATGTAAAGAGGCGGGAATCAGCGGAATCAAAGGCCATAGAAGTGTGGGTGGATACCGTGCAAGTCTTTAC